>PLXC01000060.1 GCA_003151275.1 Candidatus Melainabacteria bacterium | reverse complement strand
AGAACATAATCTTCGTCGGCACCAAGAAACAGGCTGCTGAAATTGTTGAAGAAGAAGCCAGACGCTGCGGAGCCCACTTCGTCAATCGACGTTGGTTGGGTGGCATGCTCACTAACTTTGAAACTATTCGTTTGCGTATCAACCGACTCAAAGAGTTGGAAGAGATGAAAGAGACTGGTGAGCTTTATCGCCGTCCCAAGAAAGAATTGGCAGTTCTCAACCGTGAGCTCTTTAAGCTTGAAAAGTCACTCGGTGGCATCAAGAACATGCGCGGTAAGCCCGACATTCTCTTCATCATCGATCAAAAGCGAGAACTGATCGCCGTGGCGGAAGCCAAGAAGATCGGTCTCACTGTTGTCGGAATCATTGACACCAACTGCGATCCAGCTGGCATCGATTATGTAATTCCAGGCAATGATGATTCAATTCGATCGATCAAGTTGATTACAGGTAAGGTTGCTGACTCCATTCTCGAAGGCAAACAAGGCCGAGTCGAGCCAGAACAAGCGCCAGTTGAGAAAGCACCTGAGGCACCGGAAGCCGAAGTTCATACACCGGAGCATGCTCTGGTGGGCGCCGGCACTCCCGCAGTCGAAGATCAACCTGCAGAAGAACCAGCCTAGAACCGGATTCCAGCTATCTAACTTGTCCGGGAGATTGGTTTTCCTGGCACAAAAGTTCGAGTGTAAAAAATCGGAAAATCGTTGAGGTGGTTGAAATTACCGCTTCAATGGTCAAGGAGCTCAAGGAGAAATCCGAGCACAGAAGTTGTAATAAGTCGGGCAGCTTGGCTGCGTGGACAATCCTAGATAAATCAGGAGATGATTGAAATGGTTGATATTTCTGCTTCCATGGTCAAGGAGTTGAGGGACAAATCCGGCGCTCCGATGATGGATTGCAAAAAGGCGCTAGTGGAAGCCGAAGGTGATGTTGAGAAAGCCTTCGAAGGACTACGTCAAAAAGGAATTGCCGTGGCCAACAAGAAATCAGGTCGTGCTGCTTCGGAAGGATTAGTGGTTGGTCAGATTGCTGCCGATGGTAAGTCGGGCGCGATTGTTGAGATAAATTGCGAAACCGATTTCGTGGCTCGAAACGATCACTTCATTGACCTGACTAAATCAGTCACCGAACTTGTTATGAAGAACAAGCCTGCCAATGCGGAAGTTTTTCTTGAACAAAGTGCAGGCAGCAAAACAGTTAAAGACTTGGTCACAGAGGTTGTTGCCAAGATCGGCGAGAACATCATCATCCGCCGTCTGGCGGTGTTCGAAGCAAGCGGCGATGGCATCGTCGGTCTCTACATTCACGCCCTTGGTGGCAAAATGGGTGCGTTGCTCGAGTTGTCATCAAGCAAAAGTGTTGACCGCGAAAAACTCGCTGCCATCGCGCGTGAAATCGCCATGCACGTTGTTTCGGCAAAACCTCAGTTCATCTCCAAGGAAGAAATTCCAGCTGATGTAATCGAGAACGAAAGACGTATTGAAGCCGGCAAGGCTGATCTGGCTGAGAAGAAACCAGAGATGAGAGAAAAGATTGTCACTGGACGTGTTGATAAGTTGCTGAATGAGCGCTCTTTACAAGAACAAATGTTCGTCAAAGATCCAAATAATTCAGTTGGCAAGTATCTGCAGTTGAAAGGTACCGAACTCGGTACCGAGCTCAAACCAGTTAGGTTCGCGCTTTTCATCCTCGGTGAACAAGCTGCTGAGACAAACGGCAAAGAAGAATAATGAAAAGGGCGAAGCGAAAGCATCGCCCTTTCTTTTTGACAGGATTCTTCTCTCATCCTAAATAAGACGCTATCGACCCGGCACCTCACACTTTCCCCGAAAGACTGATTCGATATACATCTCGTCTATTTCTGTACGACCGATCGTTCGTGAGAATGCCGACATGACAGCCTTTGGGCTGACAGGGTATTATGTCGGGGAACCAAATTGCACTATACTGTCAAGGGTTCAATGACTATCGTGGGCGACATAAAATACAAACGTGTACTGTTAAAGCTAAGTGGTGAAGCCCTGATGGGCTCGCACCTCACGGTCAACGCTGCGTCGATTGCCAGTCGTGGCAACATCGATCCAGAAGTGATCGATCGAATCGCCAACGAAGTCGCATCGGCTCACAAACTCGGTGTGCAGATTGCCATCGTTGTTGGTGGCGGCAATTATTTTCGAGGCAGTCAAGGCAGCGCCTGGGGAATGGATAAGGCGGCTGCGGACTATGTCGGCATGCTGGCCACGATTATGAACTGCTTGATTTTGCAGGAAGTATTGAAGTCCAAGAAGGTGGATACGCGCGTTCAGACCGCCATCGCCATGCCGACAGTAGCAGAACCATTCATCCGCCAGCGGGCGATTCGACACCTGGAAAAAGATCGCATAGTCATCTTCGGTGGTGGCACCGGCAATCCACTTTTCACCACAGATACCGCAGCCGCACTGCGAGCTGCTGAGATCAAAGCCGACGTAATTCTCATGGCTAAGAACAATGTTGATGGTGTTTACGATGACGATCCCAAATCTAACACCAATGCCAAGAAAATTGACTACATCAGTTTTGGAGAAGTGATACAACGAGGATTGAAGGTAATGGATCCTGCAGCTGTCTCAGTTTGCCAGGATAACTCTATTCCAATTGTCGTTTTCGATTTTGCCAAATCGGGCAGCATTGAAAGAATTGTTTTGGGACAAAAAATAGGCACGTTAGTTGGTTCTGCTGTTGGAGGAAAGAAATGACCAGCGGTGATTTTATTGCTGACGCTGAAGAGCGAATGAAAAAGGCGATCGCTAACTTGCAGCAAGAGCTGCAGACGATCCGTACTGGGCGGGCTAATCCAGCGTTACTGGATCGAGTTGAGGTTGATTACTACGGAACGCCGACTGCTCTAAAAGGTCTGGCCAATATTTCTACTCCAGACGGTCGCTCGCTCTTGATTCAACCTTACGACAAGAGCGGACTCAAAGATATAGAGCAAGCTATACATAAATCAGGGTTAGGCTTGACACCAAATAGCGATGGTTCCGTCATTAGGATTTCAATTCCGACGTTGACTGAAGATAGGCGTAAAGAGTTGGTTAAGGTAGTTAAAAAGTACGGTGAAGAATGCCGAGTGGCAGTTCGCAACATTCGTCGCGACAGCGCTGATCATGTGAAGAAACAGAAAGGCGAAGGTGTGTCGGAAGACGAGGTTAAGCGCAAAGAGGAATCTCTGCAGAAAGTCACTGATAAGAACATCAAAGAAATTGATAAGCTCATCCACGAAAAAGAAACTGAAGTCATGGACGTCTAGGAGGTTCTAACAATGTGTGGAATAGTTGGTTATCTTGGACCAGCCCAGGCGGCACCGGTACTATTATCCGAACTTAGATGTTTGGAATACCGCGGTTATGACTCAGCCGGAGTTGCTGTAATCGAAGACGGGCAACTTTCTGTGATGAAAGCGGCAGGCAAACTTTCGAATTTGGAAGCTTTACTTTTGACCAAAAAGCCTGCGGCAACCGTAGGCATCGGTCACACACGTTGGGCAACGCACGGTGTTCCCAACGATCAAAACGCCCATCCACACATGGATTCCACTGGCACCATTGCCGTTGTTCATAACGGTATTATCGAAAACCACGAAGAGCTTCGCGAAGAACTGATCAAAAAAGGTTACGTTTTTAATTCTGAAACGGACACTGAAGTAGTGGCACATTTGGTGTCACACGAATACAAAGTAGATCAGGATTTGCTTCAAGCAATCTTGCGATCAGTAGCTAAATTGCAAGGTGCGTATGCATTGGGAATCGTCTGTCAACGGTACCCAGACAAGATTTACGCGGTAAATCGTCACTATTCTCTAGCGATTGGACTTGGCGAACATGAAAGTTTTCTCGCATCGGACAGCATGGCTGTTCGTCAATACACAAACAAAATTCTCAAACTCGAACAAAGCGAAGTAGCTGAAATTTCCGCAAGCGGTGCCCGACTTTTCGACTTTGACGGCAAGGAAGTGTTCCGCAAACCGGTGTCTATGGAAAGCAATCCATATATCATCGACAAAGGCGGCTACAAGCATTTCTTGCTCAAAGAAATTCACGAACAACCGCTCGTTCTGCGCAAGACAATCGGTAAGTATCTATCTCATGCTACAAAGCCGGTAAATTTCGTTGTCACTCATAATGGTGACGAAAATCCGAGTTACGGGTTCAACTTCACTAATGACGAAATTAAAGCCATTGAGCGCATCCACATCGTTGCTTGCGGAACCGCTTATCATGCAGGTCTTGTTGGTAAGTATTTGCTCGAAGATCTTTGCTCGATTCCAGTCGATGTTGAAATCGCCTCTGAGATTCGTGGTCGCAGAATGTTGGTAAACGAGCGAACTCTCACTATCGCTGTCAGTCAATCCGGAGAAACCGCCGATACTATCGCCGCTTTGACTGAAGCCAAGTTGCGGGGCTCTTACACGCTCGGTATTACAAACCGACCAGATTCGCATCTTGGTCAAATCACTCCGAATTTAATCGTTACCGAATGCGGTATCGAAGTTTCGGTGGCAGCGACTAAGACTTATGTCGCTCAGCTGACTAGTTTTTACTTGCTGGCAATTTATCTAGCTGAAATTCGAGGCGCAGTCACGCCTGAGCGTGCGAAACAACTGAAAACTACCTTGAACACTATCCCTATGTTGCAAGAAAGAATCCTGGCCAAGGAAACTGAGATCCGTAAGTCCTCACTGAAGTACGCCGAAGCTCATGACGTAGTGTTTATTGGTCGAGGTCTTAATTTCCCAACCGCTCTTGAAGGGGCGTTGAAATTGAAGGAGTTGTCTTACATTCACGCTTCCGGCTACGCCGCTGGTGAGTTGAAGCATGGACCAATCGCGGTTCTGGATGCAAATGTGCCAGTTGTGACTATTGTGGTGCCGGGCGTTGTCTACGAGAAAACACTTTCAAATGCCCAGGAAGCACGAGCAAGGAACGCGCAGATGATCGCTGTTGCAGTTGAAGGTGATGAACAAGTGGCAAAGATGTTCGACACCGTGTTCACGATTCCGCCAGTGGAAGAATTGTTTAGCCCACTCTTGACGGTATTGCCGATGCAGTTGATGTCTTATTACATCGCTGACTATCTCGGTAAGGATGTGGACCAACCGCGAAACCTAGCCAAATCGGTCACTGTAGAGTAGCTGGGTGCAAGATTGAGACAATTTAGTTTGTCTGCTTCAATCTTTTGTCTTGCTGTTTTCAACGCACCAGTATGGTCTTACAATGAAGCTGCTACCGCCGGA
Source organism: Candidatus Melainabacteria bacterium (assembly GCA_003151275.1). Next base: position 135,822 of record PLXC01000060.1, on the reverse strand, counting down.
ATTGCTGCATACAAAAGCGGAGATTATCGGAGAGCTGCTCATTTGCTCGATGAGAAGCTCCACAAGGAGTTGTCCGGCGATTGCGAAGCGATGTATTATCGCGCCAATGCCTTTTTGAAACTGGATCGCAAGCGCTGGGCTCTTGAGCATTACCAGATGGCCAGGGCACTCGCTAAGGATGCTGTCATCGCCGAGGAGTGTGATCAAGCGATCGCTTGGCTGACCAAATCTCTGAAAGCGAGGGCTGCACAAGCTAACTCAGCGACCGCCCAGTCAAATCAAGGTAATCCAGTTCAAGCGGATCCTAGTCAAGCAAAATTGAACCAAACCGCTACTCGCGGAAGTTTCGAACCTGGCCCGATGCTTCAGCCGACTCCGTATGATTTGTCTTTGATTACTATCCAGCAAAGAAGTGCAGAAACTGACAATGTCTATGAGGCGGTATCGAAAGCGGTGGCAGCCATACCGTTGAGGATAAAACAGCAGATAGACCAAGCCGGGATCCGCTGGATAATCTGTTCGACTCTGGTTGACTATGATCCCTCCCTGGCTGACGTAAAAGCGCGCGGCTGGGGACCGGGGTTGGACTTCAGATATGTGGCCGGTACCTATTCTCCGAAACACAATAAAATCCTGATCGCGGAGCGAGCCCTGCGCACATCCGACGGAGTGCTGTCAGTGCGTAGTCACCGCCTGGAGACGACTTTGCATGAAACCGGTCATGCCTACGACAAAGTGCTCAATTACTATTCTCGTGATCCTGCCTTTCGAGCCGCCTACGAAGCTGATTCCAGAAGACTCACTGATCTGCAGCTTCAAAAGTATAAATACTATCTACAGGCAGGCAATACGGGATCATCTGAAACATTCGCCGAGTTGTTCGACAAATGCATAATGCAAACGGCTAATCTCCCCCTTGAGCTCCCGAGCGACATCGCAACCACTTTTCCCAATTGTTTTGTAATCATGAAACGAGTGCTCAGATAGGAACTTTCGGGCAGTCTAATGCCGGGTAGATGCTGAAGCCTGGTCTGATTACATCGTCGGTGAAGTCTGTGAGTCGGTAATTGAAGTTGGTTCGTCTTCTACGATTTTTGGTGTCAGCAGTAACATCAACTCGGATCGATTTCGTCCCTTCAAGCTATTCCGAAACAGCGCTCCGAGAATCGGTGCCTCAGCCAGGTATGGCACTTTTGCCAATTGAGCTGCTTCCTGTTCGGAGAACAAGCCGCCCAAAACAAGTGTTTGTCCATCCTTGATCCGCACCTCCTGAGACATGATTTCTCGCACGTTCAAAAGCGTTACGATCGTTGGACTGGTGCTTGATCCAAACGTTTGCGGAGGTCCTAAAGGAGTCGAAACTTGTGGACGCAAGCGCATGGTGACAAAACCATCCTCGGTGACCTTAGGCAATACGTTTAAGAAAATTCCTGCTTTGGTCAATTCAACGTTTGTTGTGACCACCCCTAAGCTGACTGTGGATGTCACTTTATGGACAACTTCACTGGCGATTGTGATCAGCGTCTCGGTGTCATCCACAACTACAACACTTGGATTGGCGACAATTTTTGCCTTGTTTGTTTGCAGTAAGAGCTGCAAATCTAAGTTGAGCGCGCTCGGCACAGTCGCGATGTTTGCCTTTCCGCCGGTACCTCTACCGCCAGTTAGGAAGTTGAACGCGCTTTGCGCAAACTGCGAGGCTTGAATCCCAGCGATCGCAGGGGCAACCGGTAACAACGATCCGACCAATCCCGTAAACGCTGTGCCCGGGCTAGTCGGAGTCACAGGTGTTGGATTGGTGCTTGGCAGTGTCGTTCCAAATGGTGCAGCCGGCGATGGGAAGGTGCTTCCCAGACCAGGTAAGTATTGGATAAGTGGTGCTCTGGCGTTGCCTAGGATTGACGAAGAGGCCCCTTGACCCTGGACATTTAGAGTAGCGCCTAGCTGACGGATACCTTGATTCGTCAATTCGATCAATGAAGCTTGGATGTGCACTTGCTTCGGTCGACGATCCAGCAACTTAATCGATTCTTCGGCGATATTGATGTCTTCCTGGGTGCCGACGACCAGGATTTGTCTGTTTTTCGAATCTGGTATTACGATGGCACCGCCGCCGTTTTGTTCAACGATGTAATCAGAATTGATTTCTTGGAAAGAACGAATCTGCTGGGAACCGGGATCGGTAGCTGCGTTGTTGAAGCCCACGCCTTCTTGGGTCTGACTTCGACTAGAACCACGAACGGTGCGATTCACATCCGGTCTATTGATTTGTGAGCTGTCGATTTCACTGCTGGATTTGTCACTCTCTCCGTTCGTATTGTGGTTTTCTGTGGAGACGTCACCCTCCGCCTGCAGTCCACCAGCCTTACGAGCTCTACCGCCTTCACTGGTATCAGTCGTTTCGTTACTACTTCTTCTTCTGAATTGCGAATTGTAATCTGGAAGCATGCCTTTGTTGAAAATCGAAGCGTGCAGGATCATTGCTACGTCATATGGGTGCGCATAGCTGAGCTTGAACGCTCTAGCCATGGGGCGATTCAATCCCAGTTGCACCATCGCCTGCAGCGTGGCTACGATCACCGTATTGTTGTCGAGAGTGCGGCTTTGCAAACCAGCCGCAGCTAGCACGCTATCCATAGCTTCGTTCAGAGTAACATCGCGCAATTCACCTGTTATCTTGCCGATAACAGATTTATCGATAAGGATATTCAAATTGCCGCGGCGGGCGAGCTCCGCCACCACTTCTCTGACGGGAGTATCCCTGAAACTCATGTTGTGGATAAGTTGTTCGTTGGCAAACAATTTAAATGACTTGCGGATATTAACCGTGCCCACAACACCGGGAATAGGATTTCGTCGAGATGGCGCTGGTTTAGGACTGCTCTGGGCGATGGAGATTCCACTCGCGGAGCTATCCTTTTCATTGGACGCAACCGGGCTTGGTGTCACGGGTGGGTCTATTGCTTCCTTCGCTGGTTGCTTTGCTGGGAGGCTAGGAGGATTTGCTTTGGGTGAAGCGTCCGTCGAGCTAAAGGAAAGCGTCGAGGAGCCGCCGTTAATAGTCGTTGAGGTAGTTGTGTTTGCAACTACAGGCGGTGGATTTGGTGGAACAGTAGGATTTGTTGCACCGGGAGTAGTGTCAACTGTAGGAGTGCCTTGAGCGATTGGACTGCTTGGATTTACAGTTTGAGCTTCAACCGGCAGTGAGGATAATAGTACTGACACCACGCTTAGTGCTACAGCGGCACCGTTCAGCTTGTTTAGTTGTCTGGATCTACGTCGATTTTTTCTTTGATTCATCGTGCCCTTACAGGCGTTTCCAGAATTGCCACCAACATAATTTTACCCCCACGATACCAAATTGCAACGTGGCCACTCTTACACAGAGCATTGTCGCCGTATCTGGTGCCGTTTTGTAGCAATTATTAGCTAAGTTAAACCGCTTTTCAACCAAGTGGTACCAAATGCGCACCAAATGCGGTTATTAGTGCTTCTTGCCGGAAAGCCCATGGATAGCTATTTCCAGATTGTTTCTGGCTTCGCTCAAATGTGGATTGATCCGCAATGCAAGACGCAGCTCGGAGATGGCCAAAAAGATATCTCCTTTGCCGTAAAGCGCATAGCCAAGGTCGTTTCTAGCTTGCGCGTTAAGTGGATCCAGGGCCACAGCTTGCTTAAATTCCTCCACGGCACCATTCAAATTGTTTTTTGCATGCAGTGCACGACCCAAGGCAATATGACTGTCGGCCGAGGCTGGGCTAAGCAAAACGGCCTGCCGCGCCGTGCGAATAGCGGACTGCGGATTACCTGACAGCAGCAAAGCTTTGGTTAGAGCCACGTGCGCTTTAGCCGAACTCGGTTCGACTGAAACTCCCTGACGTGCGGCCTTTACTGCACCAATCTCGTCGTGTGCGCTAAGCAAGGCTTCAGCGAGACCCGCGTAAGCTTCAGCAGTAGGTTTGATGGCGATCGCTTTTCGATATTCGGCAATTGATTCAGAGACATCGCCATGGTAAGCCAGACTGTCAGCATACAAAACATGAACATCTGGGGCATCAGGAGATAATTCCATGGCTCGGCGAAATTCAGCCGTAGCTAATTCCCGTGCGCCCACGTCGTCGTAAATGCAAGCTAACAAAGTGTGAGAAACATAATCATCAGGACTGAGCGAAATCGCTCTTTTGATCTCCGTGGAAGCCCCTTCATAGTCGCCAGCCAGAAAAAGATAAGCACCTAATTTTCTGCGCAGCATTGGGTCGGCAGGATGGTCGGTGACTTGGCGCCTAAAGCTGATCAGCAGATCTCCGATCGCTTTCAGGTCACCGGAAGCACTATCCTGCTTCACGACCTTGACGACTGAATCAAAGTCGCCCAGAAAGTCTTGAGCCCTTTCCTCTGACGTAAGTTCGATGGGTTTCCTGGCTGGTCTACTTACGGGCGGTTTGCGCGTCACGCTCGGTCCCGCATTGTTTTTCAACGCGCCGTTCAATGGCGTCTTTTGAATCAGGGTTTCGGCAGACTTTTGCCTGAGCAGATCGGTCGCGGGCGTCAGGCTTCCAGAGTTGCTCACCGAAGAAGTTTGTGCCGTCGCATATGCGTTGGCGCTTGAGTAGAGCAGCCCAATGACTACCAGCGATGGCCAAAAGGATGTCTTGCGACTACTGTTAAGCAAAATGTTCACGGTGCTCGAAGTTATTCAATCCTAGCAAGGTTGTGTTCAACTCCTATTATGTTAGCCGACGTTATTCTATTCGAAGACGAATGAGAGCGCTGCTGTCCGCCGCGTTTCAGCGCCGACCTACTACTATCAAGGTCGGTCTAAGAGCGCGACCTACCATTTCGTATGACTAGCTTCGTTGGGCTGCCGTTTTTTAGTTAAACTTTTGCCGCATAATAGCCTTACTCATGTCATTAAGCGCATACGTTCATATACCCTTCTGCACTCATAAATGCGAGTTCTGCGATTTCGCGGCCTTCGCTGGTTTGTCTCATCTTGAAACTCAGTATTGCGAAATTGTTTGCCAAGAAATTAATCAGAGGGACACTACCGACCGATCAAATCGAAAGTTGGACTCTATCTTTTATGGCGGTGGAACACCGGGTTTAATCAGCATCTCCAATCTTTCACTGATTCACAGTTGTCTGGTAGAGAAATTTGGTACAAACGAAAATTGTGAAGTCAATTTAGAGACGACACCACATGCGATTACATCAGAGAAGGTTAAAGGGTGGATTGATCTTGGCATTAATCGACTATCTATCGGAGTTGAGTCCTTTCAAGATGACGAACTGAAAGCAATCGGACGAGATCACACTAGAGAGCAAGCTTATGATGGAATTGCTACAGCTCTGGAAAATGGCGTCGAAAATATTAGCTTGGATTTGATGTACGGTTTGCCGACTCAGTCGCTGGATTCGTGGAGAAACTCGCTCAATCAGCTATTTGAGCTCAGTGCGACTCACCCTCAGATCAAGCACTTTTCGTCATATAGTCTGCATCTGGCAAGTAACTCACCACTGTACTCCAAGTTTCCAAAGGATTCTTCTCAGTATCCAGGCGACCAATCACATGAGGATATGTTTTTATTACTATTGGAAATGTCCCATACAGCCGGCTTTCAGCACTACGAAGTTTCGAACTTCTGCAAGCCCGGACACCAGTCTCGTCATAATCTTTCCTATTGGAATAACAGTGAATATTTGGCCTATGGGGTCAGCGCGCATCGATATTTAGGAGGCGTGCGCAGTTCCAACTGGCGTTCTATCTCCGCATACATGAAAGACTATCTCGGCTGTGAAACGTCAGAAAAAATCGATCGAGAAACACGAATGCGAGAAGCGATTATGCTAGGGCTCAGGCTGCGCAAAGGTTTGGACTTAGTCGATTTTGAAACCTGTTTTGGTGTCAATTTGCTGGATAAGTTTGAAGAGCCAATAGAGAGGCTGACTGAAGGCGGGTTCGTCGAGGTGGCAAATGACTTCTTGAGAATTACAGATCGCGGGGTGCTTGTAAGTAATTCGATAATTGCAGAGCTGTTTTGAGGCCTGTTCTGATAGACCATCCGGAAATCAGCCGCTCAGTCCTGCGACAGGCGCTTCTGGATAGACCATTCGAGGATCGAGGATATGCCGCTCGGCACATCGCAGATTAAATTAGGGATTATCAGAACTCAGACGTGCCTTCACCGGTGCCGTGAGCTGGGTTGGGCTCCTCCAGCTCAGTTTAGCGCTCGGACGGCACGGGTATGGAGATAACGTCTATTAGCGCCTGCGCTCTCGGGAGACGGCGATGCTTCGGGAGTCCAAAATCAGTTGAAATCCTGCCCTGAATGCTTTTCAGAGTATGAGGACTCGGTCGAGCGTTGTCCGGATGATTCGGCGACGCTCAAATCGATAGACAAAGATCCCTTAGTCGGCACCCGTTTGGCCGACCGCTATGAAGTTCTAGGTGTCGTCGGACGAGGCGGCATGGGAGTTGTTTATAAGGTCCGCCACGAGCTGATGGATCGGTTTATGGCAGTGAAAATGCTCCACTCGCATCTTGTTGCCGAGCCTGAAGCCGTCAAACGCTTTCACCGTGAAGCAAAAACCGTCTCCCAAGTCAAACATCACCACATCATCACCCTTTACGATTTCGGCATGAGCGCGCAACGCCAACCTTACATCGTCATGGATTATCTCGAGGGTACTAGTCTCAAGAGCGTCATCAAACAGGATGGCTTGGTGCCCTTTGAACGCGCCGATCACATTTTTCAGCAAGTCATCGATGGACTGGCAACCGCCCACGAGATGGATCTGGTGCACCGCGATCTGAAGCCGGAAAACATCATGTTAAGCAGAAATGCCAACGACGATGACTGGGTAACGCTGGTCGATTTTGGATTATCTAAATTGCGAGATCCGAAACAGGAGGACACTTATCAAATCACCAAAGTTGGTGACGTGTGCGGCAGCCCACCTTACATGAGTCCCGAACAATGCCTATCATCAACCGTTGTCGACCCGCGCAGCGATATTTATTCTCTCGCCATTTGCGTTTATGAAACACTTACAGGCAAACTTCCTTTCGCCGCGAAGTCTGCAATTGAGATGTTGGATGCGCATTTATACGCCACCCCAATCCCCTTCAATCAAGCTCTTCCCGAGCTGAAAGTGTGCTCAGAAGTTACTCACGTTTTGAATAAAGCTTTGTTGAAAGATCCGGAAACTCGTCATCAGACGATCCAAGAGTTTGGCACAGAACTGCATGATGCACTCTCGCGAGACTCGCTCAAATTGCGCACATTCAAGCATCGCATCGAAGTCGCGAATTTTAAAGATCTTGTCAGTGAAGCAGAGGCATTGCATAAAGCCACGCTCGAAGATGAAGCCACCAAGTCTTTAACTATGCAAGTTGCCAAGGCTGCGGCTGAATTAGACGGCGTTCAATTCATGCGCAACAAAGAGTCTTCGAACGAACAGCGGACTTCCAAGAGCAACAAGATTCTGTCAGACAGTGGCTGGATGAGCCGGTTTCAGCGCAAGGGCAATGACGACGAGCAAGACAGTAGCTCAATTGAACAAATGGATACTTGTCCTTACTGCCATGCCTCCGTGCAGTCAGGCATCAAATTTTGCGTCAAATGCAATCACCAATTGACCGGTCCTGTAGGTGCATACAGCGCCACTCGTCCCAATCGAGTCGATGGTCAGACGAAAGGATTTAGTTCCAAAGCAAAAGTGGCGATGAGCAAATCTAGCCCGCTTGGACAGGTCCAGACTTTGCTAACATTCGTCTTGATTGTTTTGATTGGATATGGCTTTTGGGCTGCGATACACAACGACTCGCTCATGAGCACGATCAGCAAAATGGTGGCTCGAGTCGAAAAGAAGTAGCAAGAATGGATTAGCCCTTGGCTTCTTTTTCGGCGACACGGGCGCGCTCAAGTAGTTTTTTGATTGTTTCTAGATGATCTCTAGCTTCGCTGTTTTCAGCAAACTCAGCCGCCGCTGCCGAGACTCCTGCTTTGCAGTGTGACTGCTCCTCAATTTCGAGCCCTTCTTGCAGCCAGCTGATCGCTTTGATGTAATTATGTTTTTCGAATTCTGCTCTGGCATCATTAACGTACTCTTTTGCTAAAGATTCAGCGTAGGGGACATCAACTCTGTCGCCACCAATTCGTTGCAACAGACCCGCATCCATATCTACGATTTGAACAAGGTCGTGACCATCGAGTCCGTAAATGTATTCCATATGTTTCACGTTCGAATTGAGCAACTTATGGCGTGTAGAGTTAATTAGCTCAGGGCTGCCTCCACCGCGTTGCAAGCAGACCAGCAGTCCAAATAATGCTTTTGTTTTCTTTTCAGTGCCTTCACCAAAATCGGCTGACATATCAACTGCTGATTGGTAGCTTTGTATCCCCTCTTTGTACTTGCCTTCACGTATCGCTTGTTCTCCATCAGCAATCTTCCAGAGGTAAAGTTGTTTCTGGTACAGAGGAGCTGGATCTGAGGCAGGTCCAGGAGCAGTCGCAAAATACACGCCGGCAAGAACGAATGTGCCGAGCATTCCGTAGAGCACGAAGATCATCTGACGCAATTGCTTGTTGCGTGTGTCTTGTTTCTGGGTGAGATGGACTGCATCAAGCACTAGCTGCTGCAGTGCCTCAGAAGCTCTTGTATCTGTTCCCTCAGCCGGCTGCAAAATCGTTATGGCATCTGCTCCTTTCTCTTCTCCTGTGAACATTTTTGGTGCATAACCTTCGGATGCTCCAAGATAAATTCTGGAACTTTTTACGGACTCGATCAGTTCCTTTTTGAAATCCAGCATTGATTGTTGGCGTTGATCCGGATCTTTCCTCATCGCTTTCAAAACACATGCATCGAGAAGCTCTGGAATATCCTTACCTGGTGCCACTCCACGCAGAGGCAGTGGCTGTTCACCTACATGTTTATTCATTGTCTCGAAAGAATTCATCCCCATCAGTGGTGGCATGCCAGTGAGCGTCTCATAGAGCACGCAACCCAGTGAGTAGATATCTGAGCGGGGGTCCAGCTTCTTTCCCTGACATTGCTCAGGGCTCATGTAGAGTGGACTTCCGAATACTTCTCCAGGCTGTGTCAAATTTTGCGCCGCAGTTCCATCTAACGGTTGAATTTTCGCGATGCCAAAATCGACTATTTTGACCAACTCGGCCTGGCCTGATTCCTTAATCAAAAACAAGTTGCCAGGCTTCAGATCGCGGTGAATAACGCCTTTCGCGTGGGCATGTGCCAATCCATCGCAAGCTTGAATGAAAATGTTTAACGCTCGTTCAACAGGCATGTCACCATTTTTTTGCAGCCAATCAGCAAGATCTTGCCCCTCAAGATATTCCATAATCAAAAACGATTGTCCATCGCTGATGCCAAAATCGAGAACTTGGATAACGTTCTTGTCTCTAATAGAAATCGCCGCGATCGCTTCCTGCTTAAATCTTTCAAAATTAGATGGATCCGAATCAAACTGTGGATGCAAAACTTTGATCGCAACAAAGTTCTGCATGAACTTTTGCTGCGCCTTATAAACCACACTCATGCCACCGCGCCCAAGCACTTCGATAATTTCATAGCGCTCGGCGAAGGTTTTGCCAATCAGTGGGTCAGGTAGCGCCAGGATCAACCGCGTGCCGTCGTGCGGACAAATTTGAGTGCCTTCAGGAAATTCTTCCTGGCACCTCATACAACTCATCTTCACTGCCGATTTGATCTCTTCTAAACCCACCAGCTGAACGTATCCTTAATAGGGGTCTCAATGCGTCAATCTTAAACAATTATTCCCTGTCAGCCTATAGTAAGTGGGCGGCGATCGACTCAAAATCGCCGTATTTCGTGCGCAAGAAGAGCCCGTAGGGCTACCCGATTCCGAATGGTAGTTTATTGCATTGTGTTGAAATTCTAATCTAGCGTTCTTCTCCCCGGATTGCAGCTCAGGATCGAACCAACCCTTTGCTGTATTGAAGACAAGGTAAAAGTTGGACCAAATCCTGCCGCTTCGACGGAAAAAATTCAGCGGAGCCGACGAATGACACTATAGATGGTGCACTAGCTGATCGCTATCCAGGTAATCCTAATTAGGTTAGCGCCGGGTGTTCGGAAACTAGTGATCGCTTAAGTAGGATGAGGACCACGTGTCGCTAACTAGGTGACCACGTCTGCTTCATGTTTTGCCCGATTCTAAATCCCTGCACCAAATTGACGCGCATCAGTTGATACAACTCGTGCAAAGCTTCTTGATCATTGATGCCGTGCTTTTCGGCGATAGAGTTTACTTGCTGCATGGCGATTGCGGAGAAGTAGACTAGCACTTCCTCTCTAACTTCACCTCTGCCTTGATTGGGAAGCCGCAGCACTGCCTTACCGAAATCATTGTTGATTGCTTCGACAATTTCTTGGTTCAGCACTTCTGCGTAAAATGAATCTGTCTTACAGCCCATGGGCGCCCTCTCAAAATGTCCTGGTCACGGATACATTGTTGAGATTACTGTAGCATCGTTTTTCCCTTACAACCATTCGCTCGTTTTTACTTATACGTTCCTTAACGTCGACAGCAGCCAGATTGGCTGTGACGACTGACATATTTATACGATATGAAACGTATGTATCTTTACGGAGCGACAGTGGTCGGCACCACAGGTGACGTCATTGACTCTGCTGCGGCGATTACGACATCCGTTATTTTTTCCATGAGACTTTGCTCAGAAATTTGTTCAACAGAGATCGCGTGCACAGGACCAGGCAGAGTGCCTAGACAACTTGTAGCGGAGCGGGCAAACGCATCAGCGCTGCCTGTAACATAGAAATTGAATTCGTCTTGAGCGCCGGAACGACCGTTATTGCCGTTCAGACCAGCAGTCAAATGCTCGCGTAGAACAACAGCAGGGTCGATAATTTGCACACGTCCCTGCAGAAGATATTCGAGCTGCGATCGCAGGAAGGGAAAGTGAGTGCAGCCCAGGATCAACACTTCAACTTCTTGCTTAAGTAGTGTCTTCACATGCTGTTCGACGACCTGCATCGTCTTTGCCCGGTCGATATATCCGCTTTCGACGATCGGTACAAACTCGGGGCAGGCTAATTCAAAAACGTCCATTCCGGGCTGATGCGACTTGATCAAACGTGAGAAAACGTGACTGCGAACCGTTGATGCTGTGGCCATTACGCCCACTTTTTTGTTCAGCCCAGAGGCATATTCTGCGGTAGTAGTAATCAAATCAAAAACCGGTACAGGAGACCGTTTCTTTGCAGTTTCAAAGGCGCAGGCTGCGCTTGTATTGCAAGCCATGACTATGGCATCGACGTTTTTGCCGACGAGGAAATCAACAATCTCATCGACGTAACGGACGATCTCTGATGAGTCGCGATTACCATAGGGGCACCGAGCTGTGTCACCAACGTATGAAAATTTTCGACCTTTGTTCAGCGCTGGTAACTTAGCCATTTCCCTCAGGACAGACAGACCACCGACGCCGGAATCAAACAATCCGATGCGGTTAAAGTCTTTTAGCTGTCCGTTTGCCATGTGCCGATTACCCCTATAAACGCTCATTTCACTGCCCGAAGTGAGCTAGCTTCGCTTCCTGACAGACTTGCAGCAACAGACTTGACCGGTCCTGAAGATGTTCCCCGCTCTAATCGCTGATTAACGTTTATCGCAGGAGCCGTTCTGACAGTGCTTGCTGGCATTTCCGGATTTTTGCCGACATAGAGAATAACACCCTGAGCCAGAGCGTCCGCTACCTTGCCTTGGTAATCAGATGATATTAATTTCTCACGTTCATCCTTATTCGATATATAACCGACCTCTGCAAGGATCGCCGGCACTGAGGTGTGGTTAATCACGTAAAAACGAGCTTTACGAATGCCCCGATTGGGCACCCCCAGGGTCGTAAACAAGCAGTTGTGAATCGCTTCTGCAAGCGGTCTGCTCTGCTCGGTTTGGAAATAGGTTTCGATGCCTTTGATCTCCGACGGGTTTTCTAATGCGTTGATATGAACGCTAACGAAAGCTTTGGGCATAACAAGATTCGTCACTTTGACGCGGTCTTCGAGCGATACAAAAGTATCGTCACTTCGTGTCATTGTAATGAATGCACCATTGGCCTCAAGGCGCTTCTTTAGCTGATTGACGATGCCTAACGTCATTTCTTTTTCCTGTGCATCGCCACGTTGCGCGCCTGGATCACTGCCACCATGGCCGGCATCAAGAACAAGGCTAACTCCTTCCAGTGGTCGACCCGACTTGGTTGTGACAGATGCTGGTTGAGACGTGATTTTGAGCGTCAAAACTTTTCCGTCCTCGGCGTACGTTTTTTCTTGCACTTGCACAGCTTCGCTTGCCAGGTCAAAGACAAGACGGCACGTCTTTTTGTCAGTCAAGCCAATTCTCACTGAGCGACACAGAGCATTATCTTGGAAGAGTGAAACTGTAGCTTCGTCTAAATCATCAGGCTTTTCCAAATCGATCACGTAGCGCTCAGGGGCGTGCAGGCGAAAGCTCTTGTAGATGATGTTGCGCTCGGACAGAAGCTGCACAGCGGCGTTGGGCTCGCTTGCACCTGTGTCACTTACTACTGATAAACGCGCCATCGGCACTCCAGGTGGTTTTTCATTTTTCTTATCAGAGCGAAAGTTGTCAGATTTTTCCTTTGCCGGTAAATCTGGATTTTCGCCCGCCTCTCCTGCCTCGTCCTGCGAACCTTTTGAGCGAGCCTTAGCTAGGGGAGGGGCTGACTTTTTGATTGTATCTGTCCCATCTGCTTGGTCTTGTGAAGGGGTTGTTAGGAGTTTGTTATTTTGATCCAGCGGTGCGATGGCCGGAACAGCACGAGCCTGCAACCGTTTTGCAGGCGTTGACGGAGATTTCCCCTTACCGGTATTCGACCGACGGGCCGCATCCAGCAACTCTTGAATATGTTGCATTCTTGCGTCGGCTAATTGTTCGTCCGTTAGCTCTTTTGAATAGGCGCTCTCCGTTGGCAAAACTCGTGGCGGTGCACTTTGTGGCATTTTTGCAGTTTTGACGGAGCCTTGGCGGGCGGCTGCCACCGCTCTGGCCTTTGTATCGGCTCCCCGATCTTCTCTCACCACGTCAGCTGTCGGCGTGTTGGCATTAGTCTTCTCGGGAGCCGCGGTAACTTCTTCGGGCTCAGGAGCTAATCCCCTGGGACCGGTCCACTTGACCACCAGCACTCCTGATGTAGAACTAAAAGAAAGTCCTTTTAAAGAAGAAGGGTTCTGCGACATTGCCGCTACTCTGCAGATTGGCGGATTGGCCTGAAACTGACCGATTCTAATCTCTTCGATTCCAGGTTTGATGGGATTTAAAGCTGGATGAATGATGTGCGGGGGCATCATGTAACTCAGTCCAGCAAAGTCAGCGACCATCATCGTGTGACCATTGGGACCCGGCAAATACTGAATCGTCGGTGGTGCGATCGGCGCACCCTTCATAGTGTTCATGGTGATCGAATTGGCATTTGCATCATCTGTGCAAGATACAATCCGATCGTAATTCCAGGCCGTCTGCGCGTAGCCGGCAGAGACCGAAGTTGCTATTGATAAGAGACCTGAGAGAAATCCAGCTACCCGGCTTGATTTCAGCGACATGAAGCCACCTTAACTTTCCCGTGAGATCCCAATTTTAACACGCCAGCAGCCCATCTTCGCTTGCCGTGTATATGCTCTTGATATCCACTGCCACCACATATGAGGCGTAAATAAAATTCAGATTCTGTTATCTCTATTAGTAAGCTGATACTCTTAGCTGCGTGTTTTCAGCCCCCATCGCTTACCAAGTGTTGGTTTACGGCTAACTCGTGGCGTAGTTTTTCGGGAGTTATTTGGCATGAACGAAGCTGGTTTCCCTTTAGTATTTGCCTGCGCTGCAGGTGCAATTATTTACGGTATTCTCGCCAGTTGGAGCGTTCTAAAGCTGAGCCCTGGCAACCCGCGCATGGTTGAAATCGCCACGGCCATTCAAGAAGGCGCCAGCGCTTACATGAACCGTCAGTACACGACAATCGCCGGTGTGGGCATTGTCCTGGCAATTATTATCGGACTTGCAATCAACGTTACTACCGCGATTGGTTTCGTGGTTGGTGCCTTGCTTAGTTCATTGGCAGGCTATGTCGGCATGTTCGTATCTGTAAGAGCGAACGTGAGAACAGCAGAGGCAGCTCGTGAAGGTCTCGAAAAAGCGTTGGGCGTTGCCTTTCGCGGAGGCTCTGTGACAGGATTACTAGTCGTCGGCTTGGGACTACTCGGTGTCTCAGGCTTCTATTACTTCACCAAAGATGTGCAAGCTTTGATTGGATTGGGCTTCGGTGCCAGTCTTATCTCAGTCTTCGCTAGACTGGGTGGTGGCATTTACACGAAGGCTGCAGACGTAGGCGCAGACTTGGTTGGGAAAGTCGAAGCCGGCATTCCTGAAGATGACCCGAGAAACCCAGCCGTCATTGCCGACAACGTCGGCGACAACGTTGGCGACTGCGCCGGTATGGCTGCTGACTTGTTTGAAACTTATGCAGTCACCGCCATTGCCACCATGTTGCTCGCTCATGAAACATTCATCACCGTGATTGGCACAAGACCAGAAATTCTTCTCTATCCACTGGTACTAGGGGCGGTGTCGATCATCGCCTCTATCATAGGTACATTTTTTGTCCGCCTCGGTGGCAGCAAAAACATCATGGGCGCTTTGTACAAAGGACTGATCGTAGCCGGTGTGCTCGCCGCGGGCGGTTTCTATTACTTCACAAACTTGATGATGAGCGGTCTCAACCGCGAGCCATTGGATTACTTCCTGGCCTCGATGGTTGGACTGGTTGTGACTGGTTTGATTGTTTGGATTACGGAATACTACACTTCAACAGCTTATGGTCCGGTGCGCGGGATTGCCAAAGCGTCTGAAACCGGTCACGCCACAAACATCATTGCCGGATTGGCAGTGTCTATGCGATCAACAGCACTGCCCGTGATTGTGATCGTCGTAGGTATTCTTGCCTCTTATGGCTTCGCTGGAATTTTCGGTGTCGCGCTTGCCGCGATGGCCATGTTGAGCATGTCCGGCATTATCGTTGCAATTGACTCATACGGTCCAATTACTGATAACGCCGGTGGTATCGCCGAAATGGCCGACATGCCAAAAGAAGTACGCGAGGTCACCGATCCTCTGGACGCTGTGGGTAACACCACCAAGGCTGTTACCAAGGGCTATGCGATTGGCTCAGCCGGTCTTGCGGCAATTGTTCTCTTCAGTTCATACACGACAGAATTGCAAGGTGCAATTCATAAAATCAATCCAGCTGCCAGCCTCACCTTCGACCTTTCCAGTCCTTATGTGTTGGCTGGACTGTTCCTCGGCGGTTTGATTCCGTTTCTCTTTGCCGCCATGGCAATGGAAGCCGTTGGTTATGCAGGTGGATTGGTTGTTGAAGAAGTTCGCCGACAGTTCAGAGAGATTCCAGGCATCATGGAAGGCACCGGTAAGCCGGACTATGCAAAATGTGTGGACATCGTCACTACAGCCGCGATCAAATTGATGATTGTGCCTGCACTGATTCCAGTTCTCACTCCGGTTGCAATTGCAGCGCTTGGCTATTTCTATCTGAACAACGCTTTGCCTGGTGAGTACGCAGCCGCAAAAATGCTGGGTGGTGTGCTTGTGGGTTCAATCGTCACCGGTATCTTCGTCGCAGTCTCAATGACTTCAGGCGGTGGTGCATGGGACAATGCAAAGAAGTATATCGAAGAAGGGAATCACGGTGGCAAAGGTTCAGAAGCGCACAAAGCGGCTGTCACAGGCGATACCGTTGGCGACCCATACAAGGATACTGCTGGACCTGCTATCAATCCGATGATCAAGATTTTGAACATCGTTTCCCTTCTACTGATCTCTGTATTAGTGCACAGTTCCACCAGTCCATAAAACTGAAAAATCAACCGTCAGCGGTTTGTTTTTTCGAGCCTGTGCACGTTTGCGTCGCCAGGCTTTATTTTTTTGATGTCAAGAATGGTTGGTAGATCTAAGCCAGGGGAACATAACCTTCAGAATCGTGTCATTAGTTGGTCAGCGCCACGCTGGAGAATGTCATGCAAAACCCGCCGATGAGAAGCCTATACCTTGGAGTAATGCTTGGGTTGCTGATTGCCTTTTCGCCCACCTGGATGCACAGAACACCGGTTCAAACTTATGACGCGCCTTGGATATATCCAGCTAGTCACTAACGCATACCTAATCCGGCAACACGTAACAGCAACAGTTCGACTTCAGCGTTGCTAAGTCTTGGACTACCGAGTCAGTTCAGCACTTGCGCATCGGTAGGGCTAACCCGCGGATCATCGGTCTTCGGATAAACTATCCTAAGATGCTATATGGTTGTGCGAAAGGCTTCTGCATGCCCGATCTTAGAAAAACAAATTTGCTTGTTAGCACGCGAGATGGAATCGCGTACATCTTTCGCATCGTTAGTCTAGCAGTCGGATTCTCAGTTTTGATCCTCACCGTCATCGCTGCGGTGCTGGCTATATTGGTTTGCGTAGATCTGCACCAGGTACCGGATCTCGCCTTTCTAAAAGACTATCATCCGAATAGCACCATTCAGATTTTTGATTACAAGGATCGATTAGTTTGTGCTGTGGAGCAGGATGTAAACCGTGTGGTTGTGCCAATGAAGAAGATTCCACTGGTTTTGCAACAAGCTGTTCTTGCTGCTGAGGATCGCCATTTTTATGAACATAGTGGAGTCAATCCGAAAAGCATGATCCGAGCTGCGGTGGCTAATCTTCAAGCCCATCAGGTGGTAGAGGGTGGATCAACGATTACTCAGCAGCTTGTCAAAAATCTGTTTTTTGTTGACAGTGGCAGATCTATGGATCGAAAAATTGCCGAAGCGTTAGTGGCGACTGAGCTGGAGAGACGCTACACAAAGCCGGAAATTTTGCAGATGTATTTGAACGAAATTTATTTCGGCAATGGTGCAAATGGAATTCAACAAGCGGCACTCAAATATTTTGCAAAGAACGTTTGGGACCTTACCCTTCCTGAATCAGCTTTCATTGCCGGTCTGATTCGTTCACCGTCGACCTCCGGCAGCCCAGAACATCGCGCCGATGCCGTGTCTAGACAGAGGCAGGTTCTGGATGCCATGGTTGCTTGCGGTTTCATCACTCATGTTGAGGGTCAGCACGCTAAGTTTTATCCTTTGAATTTTCGAAGTGCGCTAGAGCCGAAGCCACAGCACGCATTCTCCATTTATCCGTATTACGTTAGTTATGTTTTGGATCTGATCAAGGCTCGCTATAGTGAATCTATCGCGAGAAGGCAGGGGCTCAAGGTCTTCACGAACATGGATCAAATCGCACAACAATGTGGCGAAAGAGTTCTGGCTCAAGAATTCAAACGTGCTCCAGCAGGGATTACGCAAGAGGCTTTGGTTTCGATATCGGTGAAGGATGGCGGTGTTCGTGCCATCGTTGGTGGTGCTGGTGATTATTGGGCTAAGCAATGGAACTGCGCCACTAACCCACATACAGTTGGCTCTGTCTTTAAGCCGTTCGTTTATCTGACCGCTTTTTTGAACCACTCTCTGAGCCCGAATTCTGAAATTGAGGACGCACCGCTGACGGTGCACCAAATTGATAGCGCCGATTACAGTCCAAAGAACTACGACGGCAAATTCCTTGGCAAGATTACTGTTCGCCAGGCTCTGGCTCAATCTCGAAATGTATGTGCTGTTAAGGTTGCTCAAATGGTAGGTATGGACCACGTCATCGAAACTGCCAGAACTGCCGGAGTTAAGGGTGAGATTGCCCCTAACATATCGTCTGCTCTGGGAAGCTCAGCGCTCTCTCCGCTTGATTTGGCGGGAGCTTATGGCACTTTTGCAAGATGTGGAGTTGCGATCACTCCCCGTGCACTGCGACGGGTCGAAACGATGACTGGTGAGGTGCTCGAATCGTATGAATCCGACTCACATCGGGTCTTTCCAGAAGAGGAAGTGGCCTGGCTCGTCGCCGTTCTTCAAGACGTGGTCAAGTCCGGAACCGGTACGCAGGCCCGGCTAGGCGATCGTCCCGCGGCCGGTAAAACCGGAACGGCTGACAAAGCTACGGATTTGTGGTTCGTCGGCTTTACACCAGATATGGTGACAGCAGTTTGGGGCGGCAACGATCAAAACTTACCAATTGCTAATAAGCATGTCACTGGTGGAACAGTAATGGCACGTCTGTGGCGTCAGTACAACAAGCTTTATTACGCTAGGAATCCTGTTGCGCCGGGCACATTCCTGGCTGGTAAATATGACGATCAAGCAGCCGTTGATCCCAAAAAGTCCGAGTCCGATCAGAATGGATCGAAAAAATCTTTCAGTCGGCATCACAACAAATCAACTCACAAGTACGGTGCTCGTGTCTTCTCCGGTCATGGGCTATCCAATCCCGATGGCGGTGTAGCCGTACGCAGAACTGTCGGTGTAACCGAGTATACATGGGGCCACTGAAACAGAGACATTTAGCCTATTAATAGAGTATGCTTGCATACTCACTACTTATGGATCACACAGCTCAATGAATAAGAAAGAAGGCAGCAGCCGCGCACGCAGTAGCAACAGCGACAGGGTCGAACCACGCAAACCGCGCGTGCAAAGAGCGTCCGACGACAGTCAAAGAGCATTCAAGGTGCGACGCGATCGCGATGCGTCCCAGCCATCTGATTCACCCCGACCACGTGAACATTCAGCAGGAAAGAGAGCGGAGCGACCAAGACAGGAAGATAACGTCAACTTGTTTCTCAGTCCACGAATGCTTGAACTGGCTGAAGAATTAGCTCAAGCCGAAAAGATGAATTTGCGGCAATATTTGACTGAAGCATTGAAATACATTTTGTTAGCTCACGGCAAACGCCTCGGTGCCACCGAAAAATATGTGAGTGAATTTGTCAGCCAAAATGACAAGAAAATTGGCACCTGGAGAAGTGATGGTCCTCAGCCTGCAACTGACGACGGCGCGGAGCAAGAAGAAGATTTAGATGCCGATGACGATCGCGAATCACGTCCAAGCTACAAGCTTGGCCCACCAGTTGATCGTGATGCCGCTGCGCGTTCACGCACTGACCGAGTAGCACGCCCAAGTTATACACTCGGACCCCCCGTTGATGAGGAAGATTTCGTTGCTGGTTCCGATGAAGACCGCGGAGCGCGTCCAAGTTTTGATCGTGGAGCTCGCCCAAGTGGAGACCGTGGACCTCGTCCAACTGGCGATCGTGGACGACCATCCGGTGGTGGCTCCTCAAGGTTTGGTGGCGGAGCAGGTGCAGGACGTTCGTACAATCGAGCTGAAGGCGCTTCTTCTTCCAGCTCGGGAGCAGGCTATCGTGGCAAGCCAACTGAAGGTCGTTCCTACGGTGGCAGCGAGCCACGCAAGCCAACTGAAGGTGGAAACGAGTCGCGTTATGGACGCAAGCCGGCCGAAGGCGGATCCGAATCACGTTATGGACGTAAGCCCGCCGAAGGTGGATCCCTGTCACGATATGGACGTAAACCAGCCGAGGGTGGTTCTTATGGAACCTCTAGTGGCCAATCTAGATATGGCAAACCCGCCGAAGGTCGTTCATCTTATGGACGACGTCCTTCGGGTGAAGGAGCATCAGGCGCTCCACGTACCCGCAGTTCTTCGTCAGCTGGTCGCAGCACTTCGAGTGATGGCACGAGATCTTATAGTCGGCCCGCAGGTGGTGCTGGTAGACCGTCGAGCGCTGGCAGACCGTCGGGTGCTGGCAGACCATCAGGAGCTGGCAGACCGTCAGGTGCTGGCAGACCGTCAGGCGCAGGCAGACCTTCAGGCGCAGGCAGACCGGCAGCCAGTGGTGGCGCCAAACGCTTTGGCTCAGCCGCCCGCAAGCCGTCGAGCGGTGGCGCGAGTCGGTCCGGAGGCTCAGGAGCAAAACGTCCATCCAATAGCAGAACTCGCAAAGACGGTTAAGTCGTGCACCACATATGGTGCCTTAAGCCTGGGAGCGCCGGCATCCTTGCCGGCACCGAACAGAATTTGAACGTGATCAGTCAGAATAAACACAGACACCGAATTTTATTCGTAAATTTTTGGAATGAACAGCAATTTCGCGATGAATTTCCACGTGGTGGACTCAAATTCAGGCACAGACACAGACCCACCCATATTTGATTCCAACCAAGCTGCCATTGCCTCAAAATAGTCACTCAGAGTTCCTTGCTCCCAATCATCCGGGCAATTACGAAAATCCTCCGACAGAGTGTTTATGTAATCCACCAAATCCTCCCTGGATAGTACTTCTTCAAGCTTGTCGTAGACATCATGCGCCATTACAATCCTCCCCTAGTTCACAATTTAGATAAGTCTTGAATCAAGATCCCACATTGGCGATAAATCTGTTCAGCCATTGAAAGATCGCTATGTGCAACACGCAGGCCAGCAGTGCTGAACAGGGAATCGTTAGGAACCAAGCGATCAACATATCCCTTGCCACCAACCAGTGCACGCCTTTTCTTCTCTGAGCAGTTCCCAGTCCCATCACGGCAGAAGCAATCACTTGCGACGCCGACACGGGCCCTCCTGTAATCGAGCCAGCAAGTACAACACCCGCTGATGCAAATTCAGTAACAAAACCGTGCAATGGCCTCAGCCTGTAAATTCCTAAACCTACACGTTTGACAATGCCCGGAGCCAATGAAGCAACACCTACGGCCATGGCTGAGCCGGTCAGCACTCGCACCCACAGTGGTATATCGTCGCCGGTCATAAACCCACCAGCGTTTAAAGTTAGAACCAGAATCCCCATGGCTTTTTGAGTATCATTTGCTCCGTGTGCGAAAGCCAGTACAGCTGTGGTTGGCACTTGCAAGTGCTTCAAAGTTTTGTTCGCACGCGATGACGCACGCAGCAAACAAAATATTGTTATGTATAAAACAAGATAGCCAGCTATAAATCCAATCAACGGTGATAACAACAGGCTGAAAACCACTTTCCATATGCCTGTGGAATGAAGAACGTGATCCGGATCTCCCCAAACAATATGTTGCAGTCCGCCACTACCTGCGAAGACAGCACCGAGGATGCCACCGACAAGAGCGTGAGTGGAGCTTGATGGAAAACGACAGATCTTAGTGATGTAGTTCCAGAGAATGGCGGCAAACAAACCTGATGCCAAAACAGGCAAAAGGCTGGGCACATGCGGCCAATTGGTGATGGATTGGATTGTGTGCGAAACTGCGGATCCGCCAAACAGAGCGCCCAGAAATTCGCAAATTGCCACAAGAATAATTGTTTGTAATCGTGATAGCGCTCTCGACGCTATTGCACCTGCGGCTACAGAACTGCCGTCTTGGAAGCCGTTCGTGTACGTAAAAATCAGACTAAGGACGAAAACCAGAATCGTCAGAGCTAGAATCGACAAGCATCATCCCCCGCTGGTCAGCTGATTTTGACGATCACATGCACTAGTTTCTCACCAACCACATCGATTTTTCCAGCAGCTGCGACCATACAGCTATAAACCTCGCGCGTTTTAAGCAATGTCTTAAAATCATCAAGAGTGAAAAGTGATTTCATAGCAACACGATAGGTTTTCGCAAATCGGTTTTCGGATTTGCGGGCGAGAGTAGCCTGATTAGCCGCTTCAACAGGATTTGATTGAAGGTGATAAAAGGACTGAGTTAGACATCTCGTACCCTCGACAAGAGTAGCTGCCATTTCTTTCAGAAACGAATCCGAACTATGAATTTCGAGAGCTTCTATTTCGCGAGCTGTAGTTTTGGCTGAGTTAATCACTTCGTCTAACTTGATCGAAAGATCATAAATATCTTCGCGGTCAAACGGAGTGATAAAGGACTCGACCAATCTGCGCTCTAGTTCGAGCTTATGTTCATCTGCTTCGTTTTCCAAATCTCGCACTTTCTGGCAGCGTTCAAATGCACCTTCATTTATCCACTCCTCGAGCGCAATCATGCCTTCGAGAGTGGTGGATGCTTGAATGTTGAGCAAAGCGAAAAAGTCTGTCTTCGGTTCGAAAACTCGCATGAACCAATTCGACGACTTATCTGGTGAAGGTGACATTCAGGCCTCGTGAAGTAACTAGATTATTGCGGTTTTCGGCATGCACGCTTACGATTCGGCAAATAAAATTAGAATAATTCAGCTACTTGCGCCCGTCCCATTCATCATAGAACTCTTGAAGAAACTCCTCCACGAACCGGTGTCTACTTTCGGCGAACTGTTTTGCGGATTTTGTATTTAGCCTGTCTTTTAGCAGCAGCAGCTTTTCGTAGAAGTGGTTGATCGTCGTACCTTTGCTGCTTTTATATTGTTCGAAGGTTTCATGCTGAACTGGCGCTTCATCTGGATCGTACATGGAGCGATTGAAATGCCCTCCATAAGCAAATGTGCGGGCGATACCGATAGCGCCAAGAGCGTCAATGCGATCCGCGTCTTGAACGACTTGCCCTTCCAGTGTATCTACTTCGTTCTTCACGTCTGCGCCTTTGAATGAGACAGTTAAGATGATTTGGGCGACACGTTCTCGTATCGATTCTTCAACGTCAAGAGAAGCCAACCACTCGCGTGATTTCGTGGCACCAACTGTGATGTCACCGTCATTAAACTTCCAATCAGCTATATCATGCAGCAGCGCGGCAAGTTCAACTACATATTGATCCGCGCCTTCTGACTTTGCCAGTCGCACGGCAACGTTTCGCACCCGATTGATGTGCCACCAATCATGCCCGGTTGAATCTGCCTTCAATGTTTCGCGCACAAATTCTTCAGTGCGTTGAATAACTTCGCTCTCTTTTGCTGATCGAACTATTTCTAAATTCATCTACTCACTATCCTCATCTTGGAGCGTCATCCTAGCCGGCACCTGGGAGCGCCGGCATCGTTGCCGGCATCGTTGCCGGCATCTGTCCCTAACCTGGCAGCGCCAGTATCCTGCCGGCACCTAACCTTACTTTCCATGGCAGCAATACAGCTTTCTTACCTAAGATAGGCACCACTTAGTCGTCTTTAGTCTACTCCTCTGTCAGAAATTCCAATACCTGACTCTTGAAACTGTCAAACGGGATCTTGCTCAGTGGTGCGCCGGTCAATTTCAACGCTGGAGTGAGGTCATTTATACCACCGAAGGACCACACACCATCCATTGACTCTTGTTTAGTAAGTTTCTCCGCCAAGGGCTTCAGATCCTTACGCTGCGTCAAAACCCGTGAGTGATATTGCACCCATGTCTCGTATCGAAAGTAGAGTTCGTAATTATTTTCCTGCATCAAAAGAATTCTCATGCAGTTGGTTTGATTGTGGATTGCCATGCGATGAACTGCGTTGGCAGGAGTAGTGTTAGAGTCAGGCATGGTAACGATTGCTAAATCATTTTGGGCAATTTCTTTGAGCTTGAAACGTCCCTTGCTAAATGCTTCTTCGCTGGCATCAAGATGTTCATCTTGGGCGATCCAAAAGTGTTCCAGACTATCAATCTTCTCAATGATTTTTGAAAATCGCGGTAGCAATTCTTCGTAGAGAACGTTGGCCACACTGGGATAATCCTGAGCGAAGACGTTTTTATTGAGGGGAGAATTAGCTGGCTGCGTCCATGCATCAAGAACGAAACTAACTCTCGCCGCATCCCTGTCTTGATACACGTCAAAATCTCCGGCGCCGGCAATATCGATCAGAAGACCGCGCATTTCCGCTGCTTCCAGTGGATTGATCAAGGTATAGATGCCAACTAAGCCGTCAGCGTCGAAGTGATTGTTCGTTGTCGCTTGAGCTGACACATGCAAATCAGGACGGGCTAAATAGTTGAAAACAATTTCGGCCGACAAGTCGGCACGCAAATCGTCTGGACTTGCACTATTTTGCCAGTGTGAGAGAACTAGCTCAGTGCATGCGTTTGCTGAGCCATCGACAACGATATTTGCTATAGATTTTGATTGCTCGTAAGCTACGTACTGCACTAAAGACGTCTCCAAAGACCGATGTTATAAAAGTGCTCGTTGGCTTCTGCGCCCTTGCAACTCCGCGCAAACCCAGTCAATTGCTCATACACGACGAGTGTTTCTTGCAGTGACAACGCCCTTAAACCATATAGTGAACAGATTTTCTAGTTTAGCCGTGGAGGTTGTCAGTTCTTATCTCTTAACAAATCGAACTTCTATTTTTTTTACGAAAACTGTCGTAACCAGGTATCTATGCAGCTCTTGTTCGAAAGTCTTGATTAGTGCAAGTTTCCTAATGCACAGCATAATAAAGAAAGAACAACTGCTGCATGTCGTTCCAATAGTTGCAGTTAGAATGGATTTCCTCACATGGATTCGGAGTTCTTAGATGAAAGCACTTGTCCTAGATAAGCCCGGTACGCCGGAATCACTTTATACGTCAGATGTTGAACAGCCCAAGCCAGCTGCTGGCGAGGTTCGTGTCAAGGTCTTTGCCGTCGGTTTAAATCCCGTTGACTACAAACTTGCGGCGTCAGGCTACCCAGGCTGGGACTATCCAATGATCCTCGGGCTCGATGTAGCCGGAGTCATCGATAGCGTTGGTAAGGGAGTGGACGAATGGCAAGTTGGAGATCCCGTTTATTACCACGGTGATCACTCCAAGCAAGGTGGATACAGTCAATACGCTATCGTCACTACACGCACATTAGCCTGGCTACCTGATGGTCTGTCCTATACTGATGCGGCTGCCCTGCCCTGTGCTGGTTTCACCGCATATCAAGCGCTGCACAGAAAGTTGCATGTGCAGAAAGACAAAACAATTTTGATCCTTGGCGGCGCTGGCGGAGTGGGTGGGTTTGCCATTCAACTGTCAAAAGTAGCCGGTTTGAGGATCATCACTACCTGCTCTAAGCACAACGTCAACTTCGTTAAAAACCTTGGTGCCACTGAGATTATTGACTATCAAACTGAAAACGTGAAGCAAGCGATTGACGAAATCACTCAGAATCGTGGTGTCGATTACATCATTGATACAGTGAGCAGCGAGAGTGCTACTGCCGCTCTTGATATGTTGGCCTTCAATGGCGCTATCGCTTGTGTGGCAGGAATGCCTGATATCTCCAAGCTAAGCCCAGGAGAGAAAGCGATCTCTGTACACGAAGTCGCTTTAGGCGGTGCTTACACTTGCGGAGACATTACAGCCCAAGACGATCTAGCCAGGATCGGCATGGAATTTGGTGCGCTAGCCGCGAAAGGGTTAGTCAAACCGATGGTTGAAGAAGTGGTAAATCTGGAAGACATTCCTGATGCTTTAGTCCGACTCTCAATGCGCCATGTACGCGGCAAGATCGTGGCAAAGATTCCTCAACCACAAGAGAAATCCTAAGGGGTTGCCAGATAGGCTGCCTCGGAAACCCAAAAAGCATAAGAGAAGCCGCCTGAAAAGGCGGCTTCTCTTGTTATTGCGCTTTGAAATTTAGCGAACTTTTTCGATCTTTCTGACTTCGTCTTTGACGTTTTCAGATTTCACGTGTTCTGCGCCATTGGCTTCAAGAAGTCTATGAGCTTCTTTCACTTTCTCGTCTTCGTCGGCGTATATTCCCAAAAGGATGCCGCCCTTTTCAATTTCTCCACGGTACAGCTCTGCTTCGTGCTCAGGAATACCTAAGCCGACCAGACCACCAATCAAGCCACCGCCTAAAGCGCCGGCGCCGAATCCAGCTAGCATAGCCAACCATTGTCCTGCCGCGAACAAGCCAATAGCTGGGGCTGCTAACAAACCGGTAGCGGTCAAACCAAGTGCGATGGCGCCCAAGGCGCCCCCGATTGCTGCGCCAGCGGCTAAGCCTTCTGGAGCTTTAGTTGATTCGTCAACCATGAACTCGCGTCCGCGAGTTGTTTCTGACATCAAGAGACTGATGTCATCTTGTGAAAAACCATGACGAATTAGGTCTTCTACTGCCGTCATAGCGCTCGCGCGACTGCGGAATATACCCGTTAACAGCTTTGCCATAAAACATTCCTCCAATGATCGCCGAGAACTCTTTCCCTAACGACTGTATTTTTGTGATTTACTTTTGCACCGAGCATGGTGACGCAAGCGACCGCAAATGAGTTTCCTATTAAAGCTATATGGTTATCCACAGCAAAAATGATAAAACCCCTGTGCCCCTTTGGAACTATGTCGTTTTTCACGGCGTCGTTCGTAGTGAAGAATTTGAGGTAAGTGCCATGTATACATCGCAATCAGAGACATACACAACAGATGTCAACGAATTGCCTAAGGATCTGAAAAGAGTGCTGAAGGTTCAATTCCGTGAATTCATTCACTTCGTTGAAGATGCACAAGACAAAATCTATTTTTACTCGCCAAACGGAAATGTTGATCGAGCCGGTCACAATAGAGAAGCTGCCTAGAGCGAGCCTTTTATTCAATGCCGCATTGATAACAATTGTCGTCAATGAAATAAGTTTTGAAGATGAAATCAGTTTTGATGCTCATATAAGACAAGGCGCAGCCCTGCCCTGCCTGCGCCTTTAGATCTAAATGACGAGAGGCGCAGTCTTACAACCGCGCCTCTGATCTTATGTTTGTTGTTGTTGCGACTTCAGAACTTAGTGACCGCCGCAGCATCCACCGGAGCTTGGCTTCTTAGTTTGCTCTTCTTTGTTCTGTTTGTTCTGTTCGTTCTGTTTGTCATTGACTTGCTGTTTGTCATCTTTTTTGACGTCTTCTTTTTCAGCAGTCTTTGTTCCTTTATCACTTTCGGTCATAGACACCTCCTAGGGTTCTTTGTTTAGGATGACGTAAAAATACGAAATATGGGGTCGACTGTAAATAAATTTTTCCCTTCTAGTTGAGAAATTAGAGTGCGTTCTTGTCCTTGTGACCTGCAACGGTCGCAGGCAATGCTTCTTGGAGCAACGCAACCAACTCGGATTTTGCTATTGCACCGGCCGAGGCAGTCACAGGTTGGCCGTTTTTGAACACAACCAAGGTCGGGATAGATTCAATTGCCAGGGCTTGAGAGACAAGAGGATTTTTGTCCACATCGACTTTGAACACTTTTATTTTCCCATCGAACTGTTCAGCCACTTGATCAACGATTGGCGACATTTTTCTGCACGGCGGGCACCACGTGGCGTAGAAGTCTACCAGTACTGGCTCAGTGGACGAGAGAACATCTTTTTTGAAGGTCTTGTCGGAGGTTTCTTGGACAGAATTTGCCACATGACCAACTTTCTCCTCAGCCGAGCTTGAACAACCGCCAAGGAGCAATGCTCCACATACTGCTGCCATAAATAAGTTCTTCATTTCAAGCTCCTGCGTCTGCAAAGGGATATGTACAAAGACGCCGACAGACTGATTGTGTTTCGGAATGCCTGCCGATCACGACAATTCACAATGAAATCTAAATGTTTGCCAAGGGCACCATTTGGATACCATGCTTGGTGCCATGCAACGAAGCTGCTTGGGCTAACCTGGGATGCCAGATGCGCGCTCCTTCTATCCGTTAGCAGACGGGGAAGGACTGCCAGCCAAGGTCGGGTGAGCAGTGGCGTCTTTTTGATTCGGCAACCACTTGAATGTGTCGTAAATTGATTTGTTCATTTGCTGTGGCTTATCCAACGCCGCTGCGATTTTGAATTGGAAGGTGCGTGGTTTATTTTCCGGCCAGATCTTTGGCATAATCGGCAATCCATCCAGAACGCCAAGTAAACCATTAATACTAAATAGCGACCCCGCTTTGCCAAAGAATCCTCTGGTTGAGGTACGGGGAATGTTTCCGACCACTTCAATCTTCATTGTATTTTGCTTGAAGTCGATCGTTCCAGAAGACCGCATTCTCAGTTCTTCCCCATTAAATTCAACGGGTCCAAACCTGGCCATGTCTGGATCCGCATTGCCAAAGGCTGCTTTCAAACCTGGTTTCAAAACGAAGGTACCGATAATTGATTTGTAATTGCCTTCTGTAACCGGTGCCACACTCTGCAAGAAGTTGTTTATATTGAAATCAAGAATGCCGCCTTTAAGCAAGTTAGCCTGATCTATTCTTCGTTGCAGCAAACTAAATCTCGCCACTCGACCATTTTCCAATTTAAAACTGCTTGGTAGGTGCGCATTAGGGCTTGGGTCAGTTGCGTCGGGTGCCGGCACTTCGAGCGTGTCATAGACATTTTTTCCTGGGCCTATGTCGGCGCGGAAGCGAATGTGTGCTTGCATCGTGCCGGTAATTTCATTAGGCTGGTCGAATAGTTCGGTGAATAGTTGATTGGCGTCGACGCCACTTATATCTGCTGATCCACCGAACAGCGGCTTGTCCTGCGCCGTCCAACCGCGCATCTTCAACTTTCCTTTTGCAATGTCGGCGGTAATATCCTTTAATGAAATATTTCGCACTTTCTCGTTGGTTTTGCTTGTGTAATATCCGGCTACAAGTTTTCCTTTGATATTTTTGACGGATAATTTGTTCAACGTCATGGACTGGATGTCTATATCAAACGGAGTGGACTGTCTTTCGTCAGCTACAGATGAGTTGCCCGTCACCCAATCGGTCGAGCTTACTGCGCCAGTCACATGACCTAGTTTATATGTTGGCACTCCAAAATCGTTGATGTGGACGGAGCCTCGCACTGCTGGTGCTGTGGTTGGACCTTTCATTTGGATGCTGCCGCTTATGTTGCCGGTGAGGTTTTTCAAGCCACTATCGATGGTGCCGGCGGGCAAAAATGCCACCAGGCTCTTAGCTTGAATTGGATTGGGCAAATCCAGAGTGATATCGATTTCAGGAGCGCCATCGGCAGTCGTTGGCGAGGAATATGTGCCGTTAATGCGAATGATGGCGATTCCTGCTTGTAGTTGCACATTTTGCAGACTTATTTTGTTGTCCTGAAGTACCAATGATCCTGAGGCAGTGGCAGGCTCCCCTTTCGGTTTCGACAGCACACCAAACGGACCGACAAAACTGAATTCCTGATCAGCAGGAACGGAACCCTGGAACACTGCAGTAAGCATTTTGTCGGTGCCACTAAGTTGGGCAGTGATCGGCACCGGTCCTGATGAAATAAGTTGGCGGGTTGAATTTTCATGCTGACCCACGACATTCAAAAAATCATTCAGATCAACATGAGCAGTGACTTTGATGTTATACGATTTGGCCAGACGATCGGCAAAATTGTCAACTTCACCGGACGCAGCAAAGTCTGTTTTGCCTAGATTGCCACTGAGATTATCGATGCGAAGATTGTTACCGGCCGTCAAGAATCTTCCTTTGACGTGGTTCATAGGAAATCCAGCCACTCGAGCAGCGACCTCTTCGAAAGACATATCGCCTAAGATGGTAAAATTGCTTCCCTTGCTTGTCGCCGTAAAATGTCCATGAGCCTTGCCTTTCGGCGGGGTAATGTTGAAGTACTTCATTTCTTGTAGATAGCGATCGCGCACCACTTTTGGTGTGCGAGGCGCAGCCAGGTATGAGTGCAAGTCACTTAGGTCCAATCCGGGCGTATCAACGCTCAGTGAAGAAATCGTGCTTGTCTTCGACAAGTTGTTGATCGTCAAACTGGTGCGTAGTTTGCTTCTCGGGCTGGCTACATCAACATCTTGCAAGGCTAACGAGTCGTGATCAAAAGTGACTTTGCCCGAAGTCAGGTGAACGGCTCGGCTAGAACCAAGCGGTTGATAAGTCAGGTCTTTGGGATACGCCACCATGGTGATCAATGGAGATTTTGCGCTGCCCTGAATAGACATGTCCACTTTTTTGACAATGCCGTAAAGTAGTTGTTCAGCCAGAAGAGGAGACTGCACCTTCATCGACTGGAGAGACATTTTTACGTTGGAAAGATCGATATTTTCAGCGCGAATCTTCAGGTTCAATGCAGATGAAGGCGTGGGACCGGCGGTGCCATTCAGCCAGAAGCGCCCACTTCCCAAGTTGCCAGTTGCATCGTGGAAATCCAGTGTTTGATTGACAATGCCTATTTCTCCGCCATTCACTTCGAATACGCGTGACTTCGAGTCAGTCGGTTGATAGTACAAATTAATTGGCACCACTTTCAAGGTGATAGATGGGTTTTTAATGGTGCCCTTAATTTCCCCACGAGCGCTTCTTATCTCGCCATATAAGGCTTCCTCTTTGACGAGAGGACTATCGACTTTCAATTCTTTGATCAAAGATTTCACGTCAGCCAAATCGATATTGTCACTATTCAAGCGAACATCGACCTTGCCTGAGGCGCCTAGTTCAGACTTTCCGTCAAGCGAGAATGTGCCTTTGCCTAGTCGTCCAGTTAAATTTTCAAAGGTAGCTGTGGTGCCGTCGTAGTTCACTTTGCCACCGCCCAACTCGAACAGTCGCTTGGGTTGATTGGGCATGTAGTAGAGTCTGTCAGGTGTAGCGTTAACTGTGACGGCGGGACCATTCAAGTCGCCCTTCAATGTCAGGAAGGCTTCCTTTACCGTGCCGTATAGAGGTTGGTGCACCACCGATGGTGCCGGTAGTTTCAAGGCTTCGAGTGTTTGCCTGAATTCATCCAAGTAAATGTGTTTGCCATGGTAGCGAATATCAGCTTTATGGTTGCTGTCGATCCAACCATCCGCTTCGAACTCGCTGTGGCCAAACCTGCCTTTTGCTTTTTCGAAGGAGAGTTTTTGTTTGGTCAGATGGACTTCGCCGTTGAATGACTTAATCGCTAGCTTGCCTTGCGGATATTCGAAGTGAACATTAGTCAGCTTCAGATCCGACTTGTCAAAAGGCGCTGAGACGCCCTCTTTATCAGGCAAGAAGGGTAACGGACCGAGATGTTCGATTTTTTGGGCTGAAAAGGTAAACTTTGGCGCTTCTATGGAAGCTTTTGCTGTAAAGCCTTTGCTTGGCGTTCCTTCTCCTGAAAAGCTGGCATTGATCGGGTTGCCAATATCAGGCAAGGCCAGCGGCCCCGTGAAATCAACAAAATCAGCCAATACCAGTTTTTTTAGGTTGGTATTGAAAGTAACTTCGTTATCCTTCCAGTCACTGGGATCACCATGCCCTGTGCCATCAACTTCAATGTGAGTTGTAAAAGTCGGATGCTTAAGGTCTGTCGAAAGAGCAAACGGCCAACCTTTTCGATAGAAAGGACGATCCAGCTTTGCTTCGATTGCATCAAAATCAAGTTTCACTTTCGCTTTTCTGGCGTCAGTGACGTGGAGTTTGCCGCCGTGCACACTGAGATGTGATAAATCCTTTAAGGCTGGCATTTGCGGCAGATCAGAGAAGTTCCATTTTGTGTTGGTCAGGCGTGTTGCCCAGATTTCAGGCGTGTTGAAATTGACATTAGTGACCATCAATTCTTTGCTATGAATTAGGGGAATTAGAGCAACAGCGATCTCTGTCGGACCGGCAATCACGAAAGGCTTGCCACTCAGTTCGTTTACTGTGATTCGGTCGGCATGAAAAATAATTCCTGGCAGACCAACGCTCCATCTGACACTTCCGAGTTGCACCTGGCGATGCATGTTCTGCCCAATCACATATTCGAGTTTGGTTTTCGACCAGGTGCTGAGAATTTTTTGAAGATAAAAATGACAGGTAAGATAAAGTGCAACAGCCAAAACTGCCGTGATCCCGATCACCCACCCCCATGACTTGCGGGGCGAACGGACTGCGCGTTCGCTAGATTGCTTTTGCAGGTCTATCAAAGAAAATCCTCAGGCACCGCGTTACCGGTGAGTCCTACAGTATAAATCCTGTCTCTAGCTCTTGGACGTAATCAGGTTGCAATCCTTACTCTATGTATTTTTCGACTAGCAATAAGGCTCGATAGTTCCCACCCTTGCGCCCAGTCCACACGAAACAATTGCCCTCTGCTCAGGGCGCTGTTCTCCAACTCGGGAACTACCCGCTGGCAGAACCGTCATGCAGCCAAAGCTCACTCTTAGTTAATGGAGACTGAAGATATGTTTGGAACTATTCGAAAGGTGATATCTTTTGTCACGCTCGTTACAACGTTGATTATCGCCGTCAGGGAGTTGAAAATTGCTGTTGATGGGTTCCGCAAATCGGGACGCTCTACGAACAACAATTCTAAAACCGCTTCAAATCGAGCGTAGAAGTCTTTGTTTCTTTAGAAATTGTTTCTCCAGTAGTTATCTGGAGATGTCACGGCGACTCTGTAGTCGGTGCGGGAGTCCATCTTTCCGAACATGCGGTGCTTGAGCGAGAAGTTATGAATGAATCGGTCAAATCTTTTGTCCGGAAACGATTTGCCAACGAACATCGAGGCGCATCCACAGCCAGCGCTCGGTAATCGCACAATATTAATTATCGGCGCCTTATCTCCACTTCCAATCAGCTGGGATAGGATCTAAGATAGTCACTGATAGTCGACGAACATGGCATCTTTATTAGGTTGATATTTAGTCGACAGTTGGTTGGGTGATTTCAGTGGAAGAACTTAAACAGGCTGAAAAAATTAAACCTGGCCGGCGGGTAAATTCTATCGCACATAGGGAACGAGCAAAAAGCATCGAGGCCATCTCAATTAAGAGCGAAGCAAACGAAGATCACGGTGTTGTTGAACTGTCACGAGATTTTGGACTGTTCAAAACTTTCATTAGCGACTGCTCGGCGCCTTGTTTCGTCAAAGACGAACAGGGACGTTACGTCTTTATCAACGCCGCATTCGAGAAACAGTTCGGCATTGAGCGCACCAGCTTTATCGGCAAAACGGACTCTGCTTGGCTTCCTGCTGATGTGGCCAAAAAAATTCGCGCTCAAGAAATTGGAATTTTTAAGGACCAGGTGACTTCGTCAGCCAGAGAGGAGTTACCGAATGCTCAAGGCGTTAATGGACGTTGGATGGTGCATAAATTCCCAATCATCGATTCCCTCGGGCGATGCCTTCTCGGTGGTATTGCATTTGATGTCACTGCCGAGCAGCAGAAAGAAGAGCAGCTGCGCGAAAAAGGTGAACTTCTTGAATTGATTTTGAACAATATTGGCGATCCCGTCATTGCCGTTGATGAGGTGGGTGGGCTGCTGCTCTTCAATCCAGCCGCGATAAAATTGCATGGGCTAGATAACGCGCGCGGCAAATACGGGCTGTTTATGCCGGACAAAGTCACACGCTACGCGCAGGACCAGCTGCCTTTGGCTCGTGCGATTAAAGGTGAAGAGGTGCGCGATTTAGAACTTTTTGTTCGCACTCCTTATCACAACGAAGGAATCACTGTCAGCGCCAGTGCTCAGCCGCTACGTGACAAAGAGGGCAAACTACGGGGTGGCGCTGCTGTTTTAAGAGACATAACACCACGCAAACAAGTTGAAGAAGCTCTATTGGCGGCTCGTGATGAGGCCCTAGCGGCTTCAGAACTGAAGTCTCAATTCGTTTCGAATATCAGCCATGAATTACGCACGCCAATGAGCGGCGTGTTGGGCATGACCGAGTTGTTATTAGAGATGGGGCTCGAGCGCGAGCAAAAAGAACTGGCTACTTATATCTACGAGTCTGCGCAGAATTTGCTGAAGGTAGTAAATGAACTCTTGGATTTTTCAAGATTAGAAGCTGGGAAACTGCGCGTTGAAAAAACTATTCTGGAAGTGCGTGATCTTCTGGAAGACTGCGTGCAAAATCTCTCTCAATCGGCAGCCCACAAAAAGATCGCCGTTGAATGCAGCGTCGATGAGGAGATTCCAAGCAGTTTAATTGGCGACAAATTGAGAATAAAGCAGGTGCTCACTAATTTCACCTCTAACGCACTCAAATTCACCGAGAAGGGGCAGATCAAAATTCACGCCCGCGTCGCCCGTTACTTTGTCGGTGGCATGATGGTGCGCTTCACGATCAGTGACACCGGCATTGGCGTGCCACAAGCGCTACAGGACACTTTATTTCAACCATTTGTTCAAGCAGACGGTTCTAATACCAGAAAATATGGCGGCGTTGGTCTAGGTTTGTCGATTTGCAGAAGGCTAGTCAAACTTATGTCCGGTGATATTGGTGTATCGTCAGTAGCAGGCCAGGGGTCTGATTTTTGGTTTGAAGTTCCACTTGAGGTTGTTGAGAAAAAGAATCATGAGCAGTAAAGCAAAGATGATTCTTGTCGTTGAAGACGATGAGACATTGCGGCTATTGGCTACAAAGCAATTGGCTAAACTCGGTTTTGAGGGACACGCCGTCTCTGACGGCAGCGAAGCGGTTGAGAAAGCAGCAGTTGTTGATTACTTATTGATTTTGATGGATATCCAAATGCCACGAATGGACGGCATCGAGGCCACGAGTGCAATCCGCCAACTGGAGACCAAAAGGAAAAACCAGCGCGTCCCGATCATTGCCATGACGGCAAATCCAGATAAACAACGTTGCCTAGACGCTGGCATGGACGACTTTATATTCAAGCCGGTGATGCTTGGTCAGCTACGTGAGCTGTTGGATCGCTGGTTACCGGCCGCCAGTTAAAACCCACGTAGATTGCCGTTTTGCCCGGGTGCGATATAGCCAAAGCGGGAACTTTTCCGGCTTTTGATCGACAACATTAGTGAACACATATTAAGAAAGCTCGAGGAGTTAGGACTATGAGGGACGTTGCTCCTGATAGTGAACAAGCCATTGGCATATTGCGTGCCGATCACGGACACATCAAAGAGTTATTGTCACGTTTGGAAAAAGCGGACAAGACTGAGCAAGACCGCGTCCTCGCTGATCTGTTTTTAGACTTGCGCATCCACTCGGTTCTCGAGCAGCAGGTATTTTATCCCAGTCTTTCTCGCCTTGTAGACGCAAAGCAACTGGCAGAATCCGGTAAAGACTTTTATTTCATGTTAGCCCTGATGCTTGAATTGGAAAACATTTATGCCAGCTCTGAACCACTTGAATCTACGTTGACGTTATTGGCAGAGCGATTTGAGCAACACGTCAAGAAAGACGAAAGTCTCTTCAAACAGGCCGATAAGTGGGCAT
Organism: Candidatus Melainabacteria bacterium; assembly: GCA_003151275.1. The sequence goes on along the minus strand of PLXC01000060.1, from coordinate 100,897 downwards.
CTGCTCAGCTAAGCAATATCGCGGTCAAAATGGAAAGTTATCGCATTGAACTTAAGGAAAAATTGTCAAGGAATTTTTCTAGTCAACGGGAAGCAAAAGACAACCGACATTTGCGTTCGGTCATGGTGCGACACACTCGCTGCGCTTAACAGCCAATTGTAGAAGCTATACTGTAGATACCTTACATCGTTAGGTAAGTGCGCAAAGTTCATGAGTTGGCACTGCCCGCTAGATCGTTCATTGATTTTTCAAGAGATTTCGATTACAAAAGCCAAATATGTTAGATCACAAGATGACTGCTCAAAGGTTGATTGCTGAATGAGTGAAGAACACAGGAAAGTTTTGCTCGTCGAAGACAATGTAGTCAACCAGAAGTTGGCCACTCTTCTGTTGCAACAATTGGGTCTGGCGGTAGAGGTTGTAGATAGTGGACAGAAAGCTATTCACGCCGTCCAGAAAGAGCTCTACGCGATGATTCTCATGGATTGCCAGATGCCTGAGATGGATGGCTTTGAAGCGACTAAGGTGATAAGAAAATTGGAGGCATTGCGTGGCACTTACACACCGATCGTGGCCGTGACCGCGCTGGCTATGGTAGGCGATAAAGAGCGCTGCATTGCGGTTGGCATGGACGATTACATCTCCAAACCAATTGATCGACAAATGCTGAAAATCAAATTGAACCATTGGTTGCAGAAAGATTTTGTCTTGAAAAATCAGGAGTTGGCAAGAAAGTATGCACAACCTGAGACCACCTTAGCGATTGAAGAAGATCCAATTGATCTGGAAGAACTCGAGGACTTTTATGCTGACGACTTACAAGATGTGTTAGCAACTTTTGTAGAAACTACTGAGAAGTTACTTGTAGAAATTAACCAGGCGATTCTGGATCATAAAGACTCGAACTTAGCTCACATGGCGCACGAGCTGAAGGGCTCCAGCGCTTCTGTGGGAGCAAAAGGTTTGGCCAAGTTAGGCTTATATCTGGAGAGAGCTGCCGGATTGAGAGATTGGCACGACGCCAAAGATACATTTTCAGCGTTGACTAGTGCCTTTGCCAGAGTAAAAAACTTTCTCAGACAGCAGCATTCGGCTTCTCACGAAGCGGTAATTCTGCCAGGAAGAGAGTAGCCACCAGAGTCGCAGCAAGCAAAAGTCCGTAAAGGAAAAAAATGATGTCGATAGAATGCACCAGCGTTTCTTTAACCGCTGTGATTACAGCATCCAATTGCGAGCCTGACAAAGTTAGTAGTTCCAGACCCCGGCGCAGTTTAGTTGGTTCGAGAGGGTTGTTAAGAAGCGCTTGCATAGCCGAATTGTTATCATGAAGCAGGGAGCTCTGTTTCAATCCCTGTTCGTACAAACTTAGCATCAGTGTGCCAAACACTGCCACACCAGTAGTGCCACCAACTGAGCGAAAGAATTGACTGAAGCCGGTCACAGCACCAATGTCTTTTTCCGCGACAGCGTTTTGAATCACGACTGTGTAGATCGGTAAAAGAAGCCCTAGTCCAGCGCCCACTAGCAACATATTAGAGAGCATGTATGTGATCGACGAGTGCGGCTGTATGCGCGCCAAAAGGAATGTGCCTGCGGTCATGCAGCTCAGTCCGGAGAATATTATCGCTTTGTATTTCTTCGATTTCGACATCCAGTAACCACCAACGATGCTGGCTACCGCCACTACCACTATGAGCGGAGTCAACAATGTGCCTGATTTTGCAGCGGTCATGCCGACAACACTTTGGAAGAAGATGGGCAACAACATCACTGAGCCGAACATGCCGATACCGGTGACAAAAACTGAAATGCAAGAGATCGAGACAACTGGATTGGTAAACAATCTGACGTTCATAAATGGGTCTGGCGTTCTCAGTTCACGCATCACAAAGCGCACCGACATTGCTGATGCCGTCAGCAGTGATGCCAATACAAGAAGACTCGTCCATCCCGCGCTGCCGGTCCAACTAAGTCCCAAAAGTAGTGGCACGAACGAGCCGATGAAGAGCATCACGCCTGGATAGTCCAGGTTTGCGCTCGGGGCGATTTTGCGGTCGGATGGGAAAGCCTGATTGAAAACAAAAATTGCCAAAAGTCCAATCGGTATGTTCATGAAAAATAGCCAGCGCCAACTGTGGTGGTCGCTTACGTAACCACCGAGAGTTGGTCCAACAACGGATGCTAAGGCAAATACAGCGGCAAAGTGACCTTGATATTTGCCTCTTTGTGCCGCCGGAAATAAGTCTCCAACCACAGAGAAGCACAAACCAAGAACAATTCCCGCCCCCAATCCTTGGAAGGCTCTGGAGACAATAAATTGGTTCATCGGATCGATCAAAGCTCCCAGTGCAACCAGTCCCGAGCACCCGCAAAGCGTGGAAGCAAAAACAAACAACAATACGCCTGTAATCAAAAGTTGTTTGCGTCCATAAATATCAGATAGTCGGCCAAAAACGGGGATAGAAATTGTAGACGTGAGTAAATAGGCGGTTGTCGCCCAGGCGTAACGATCAAAGCCGCCCAAGTTGGTGACGATTTTCGGCATTGCCGTGCTGATAATTGTCTGATCGATTGCCGCAAGCAGAAGCATGAGCTGCAGCCCCAGAATTATTGCTGCAGTATTTTTTTTTGTAATTTGTCTAGGAACGTTGTGCGTCACAACGTCAGTTTTCGGCTCTGAGATCATATTTTCCAAGCGCGCGCGGCCCACCTGTAGTCGGTTTTGTGCCTTGAGCTGTTTGCACCATTTCACAAAAGCGCGGCAACAGAGCTTCTGCGCTAAAAACATTGTGGACGGACTTTGCTAATGAGGCTAAAGATTCCTTGTCCGGAGGATTTACTTGCAGTTCCATCAACTTGGCTGCTAATCCACCAGGTCGAGACAGATCGCTTATCCACTTTTCGTCCTTCAAAACGAACCTACTGGCCGGATGACTGTGGCAGACTATCGGCACCTCAGCTAAAGCAGCCTCGGCCATGGCGTTGCCGAGTCCCTCGTTGAGGCTGGGGAGAACAAATGCATCTGCAGCTTGCAGGGCCTCGTGCACCTTTGCCTCTGACAAAGTCAGCCACTGCACACGACCGGGTAATTTCTCATCGGCAAGTTTGCGTAAATAAGTTATGTCTGGTTCTGGATGACCGCACAACATCAACTTGATTCGCGGATCAGGTATCTGAGCCACCTCCTCAATCAAGTAATCAATGCGCTTGTGATAACGGTTCCAGGCTGCCACACAGATGACCACCCAGTCATTATCCGAATAACCAAACGATGAGCGCAATTCTTTTCTCGGCTGCGAAGACTTTTGAAAATAAAGAAAGTTCGTCAGAGTGGCCATCTTTTCTGATGGCAAACCATAATCGATCGCGTCTTTATAAGATTCAGATTGCAGATGCTGGATAAAATCAAAGTCTTTATAAGTTGGTGGCCGAAATGCACCACCGTTTGCAAAAATGACTTTGTATTTAAAGCCGAACATTTTCCGATAGGCGTCGAGGAAATACCCAAAAGGGACTTCTTTGGTCCAAATCACGTCCGGTTGAAAGCTGAAAAGGTCCGGTAAAAGCGAAAGGGCAAATGAGATTTGCTCAACGCCATAGCAAAATTCCCAAAATCGCCGATCATTGAATCGACTAAAGATATTAAGGGGAGAGCGCTGCACCTCGTCTCTGGGGATGTTCCAAATGAACTTAGCGCCCTCATGTTTGCCGCCGCTGAAAAGCCGCACATCGAAAGTGCTGCTTTCTTTGAGTGTCTTGTACAAACGCGCGGTCGAGACTTCAAAGCCTCGATTAACATTGCCGAGTCCACAGCTGATAAGGGCTAATTTGATCTTGTCTGATCTCATTTTGGGGTAGTGACTCGCTGATTGTAAGGCGTGGGCGCGGACGGGAGTAGATCAGCCAACTAATCTACCTCTTCGTTGACGGCTGATCGCTAAACCAGTTCCCGAATAGTGCCTCTTTCGAACTATTTCAATTTATTGATGAGCATAAATAATGAAACTAACTGAGGCGAGCATCCGTCGCAAGGAACGCAACAGTAAAGAGGTTCGAAGTATGGACATTTTTGAATATTTGGTTGAAGAGCATAAAGATATCGAAGAGAAGTTAATCGAACTGACTGACAACTACACTGTTTGGTCTCGTGAGCAAGTGTTCGATCGTGTAAAGGTAGTCTGTGACGCCATTATGGGCCACTTGAAAAAACAAGAAAATATTTTACTGAACAACTTGACTAAAACAGAAGATCTAATGCCGCTCATGAAAGAGTGTCAGGCAGATCGGGCCAAAGTTGAAGAAGAAATCGGTCAGCTTGTCATGGTGCACGTCGACGAGCCTGGCTATGAGGAATATCTCTCAAATCTGCTGAAAGTCATTGAAGAGCATATTACTTTCTCCAAGAGGTTTTACGCCGATCTCCGAGCCAATGCCAATCCAGCTGAAATCAAAAATATTGACGCTAAATTGAAAGATATGGTTTTACACACATCTGAATACAACGCTATTCAGACTGGTGCTTGAGTCTGGTTTTAATCGCTCTGGACCTTCGTCCCTTCGGCTGAGCAGCTTGCCTGCAGTAGCCGAGCAGCTTGCGGAGTCGGGCAGCTTGCTGCCCAGACCCCACTAGTGTGCATAGGCACTCCTAGGATAAGCCACCCGAGGGCGCGTCCTCGCTCAAACCCGCTCACTGCGCACGTCATGCCTGGCTTCGTTCGCTCAGACCTCGAAAACTATTCGATTTCGGGGACGTAGCACTTCAATAATTCGTGAAAATGGCTGACCCCTTGTTCCCATCTGGGAGCGTAGCGTCCTCGTTTATAAAAGCGGGATTTTACGCCCTTTTGGACTTTCTCGACGATCTCTTCATCTTCTCTTTCCACGCGATCTAGACCGGCTCCGGCTCCCAGAGTCTGCTTAGAAGCATCCCAAACATATGGCAAAAAGTGCACCTTAGTTAATTCCTGACCCAGTGGTTGGACGACATTGATCGACAATCCCCAGGGATAGAAGTTGAACATCATGTTTGGAAACAACCAGAAATAATAGCCGCCAATTCTAGAACCATAATCCGGAGATGATTCAGGTAAATCGAAACATTCTTGTGCACTGGATGCGATACCAACTTGTAAATTGGAGTATTTGAAGACTTCAGAGCGATAATCTTTGATATCAAGGGTGGTGGCAAGGTCGGGATGGACATAAGGAATATGCATGCCTTCTAGATAGTTCTCACAATAGAGAGCCCAGTTAGCTTTGACGAGATATTCTCGCGAGCCGGCTGAGTCGAAAATGAAATTCTCCAGCGGCAACCAGCCAACTCTACGATCCATTTCTTCGATCAGTTCAGGTAATGCAAAAATTTGGTCGGTTGTAGAGGCGTTGGCGAACAGCATTGTTTTCCACTGACCAAACGGCACACCAGGCAAATCGTCAGTTTTCGATGGAAAGTCAGTTGCCTCCTCGAACCCTGGTGCCGATGAAAATGAACCATCCAAATTAAACCGTCTTCCGTGATACCTGCAGCGCAAAGAGGTGACGTGACATTCGCCTTCCGCAAGCAGATTGCCCCGGTGCGTACAGACGTTAGAGAGGCAATGCAGCTCATCGTTGGCGTCACGAGTGAAAAGAATCGGCTCAGTCAGGAAACCATCCAGCATTGTGACCGGAAGCGCATGTCCGGGCGCTTTTAGTCGACCACTGTCAGTAATGAATTGCCAACTGCGCGCGAAAATATTTTCCTTAACGAGGGCGAAAAATTTTTCATTTCGGTAGAAATCGGCCGATATTGTGTAAGCAGCACGAATATCTTTTTGTTCTAACACAAGACACTCCGATGTTCAGCCGCTTAGATCGGAGAACGTTGTGATCTCAGTAAGTCTTTCAACTGCCACGCTAAATCAGCATTGCGTCCCGGTAGTCTGTTTTGCAATCTTTCCAATCTGTCGGCAATTTCTGAATCCTTCGGACTGAGCGCATGTGCTTTTGACAGATAAAAAATCGCATCATCATATTTCTGAAAATACAGTTCTAAATCGTTTGCCAGTTTATAGGCAACAGAAGCTTGAGCTGGGTCAAGTTGATAAGAGCGATAAAACTGGGTGACGGCTAAATCGTGATAACCGTTGGCGTCAAAGACCTCACCGAAGGCCAAGTGCATTGCCGCATTATTTATGGGTTTTTCAACCTTGTCCATAATTGTTGGCACTTGCTGTTTGACGTAACTGAACGGCAACCGCCCGATGATGTAATTCAATAACCATTTGCTTTCCGCATCGACGCCACCGTTCTTGCTAGAGACTGCAACTGCCACCATAGCTGGTTCCAACGCTGACTTGGTGTCTCCATAAAACAAACATGTCTCTGCGAATTCCTTTGCATACTCTTCTTTCAAAGGATAATTTTCGAAGGCCACTTTCAAATAGGGGTTTGCTTCTTTGAATTTGTGCATGCCGAATAAGGCCAGACCTTTGACCGCGTTAGCTAGTGGATAGTTCGGATTCTCTGCCAGATCCACATTAGCAAGTACGATTGCCGCCGGCCAAATTCTCTGCCTTATTTTGATCTCTGCTCGGGCAGTGGACATGCCGAAAATTCTGCTGCCACCAACCTGCGCTTTGTTGAAATATTCCTCTGCTGCTCTGATGTCACCTTTAGAGAGAAAATAATTTCCGACCCAATATGTTATTTCTCGATCGTGAGGAAATCTTTTGTTCGCTTCTTGCAAGAGCCGCATCGCGGCTTCTTTCTGACCGACGCTGATTTGCGCTTTGACCAACACGATGATCGCCTTTGAACTGTTGGGTCCATATTGCACCGCTAACTGATACTGCTCGATCGCCTGCATCGGCAATCCAACTCGATCGAGCGTATTACCCATGACCAGCCGGGCGTAATAGTTCTTCGGATCTTTGTCCAGGATCGCTTGGATCTGAGCTATCGTGGTGTCTGTTGGGTGTTTTGTCTCGTTGTCCTTGAGAATCCTAGTCAAAATTTCGCCGTTCGATGTCGCGTTCTGACTACAGACTGGGTAGGCGCATGATGCTGCCGCGAAGAGGGAAAGAAAAATGGCGCCGAATGGAAAAATGTTATGTTTCAAGGCGGGTCTCTTGTTCTCACTGATGAGCTTAATTATAATACGTTAATAATTTGCTGACGGCGCCGTGGATGGGCCACAAACAAGACCTCAATTCTAGCCTCTTGCACTGTTGCACATGCACTTAGTTTGTTTGACATCATAATGCAGTGGGTGCTTAACCCCATTTGCCATGGGTATAATGAAAATACCTTTAGATTTCTTCACATCTTCAGAAGCAACAGAGCTCTCAAGGGATGAACGGAGCAAACCGGTAACCTGTGACAGAGCAATTAAAGACAATCGGTGGGAGTGCAAGATGAAGTTTTACCGAAATAGAAAGGGCGGTTCTGGAACCGTCGAACTAGCTCCGGCATTGGTAGTCATCTTTATCGTCATCTTGATTCCGATGCTCGACTTGCTCTACCTTGGACTTGCGTATGCCGCAGGTTGGTATTGCAACCACCTTGTCGTGCGGGAAGTCGCTTGCCGCATCCCAAGCGTTGCCAGTGGTGCGGGTTCGGCAGCAGGTGACGCAACCGCTGCTTGGGCCAACACGGGCTTAGCCAAGTTTATCGGCGCCAATTCCGGCAGCGTCACCAACACCATCACGTTCGCGTACCCTATCCCTCCCCCTAACCCTGTCCCTGTCCCTCCTAATGGGGCGAGCTCCACCACAGTCTCCACCAGCGTTCTGGTCCAACCGTTTCTTCCAATCCCGTTCTTTATGAAGGTGGAAGGGCTGAACAAACCAGTGATTTTCACTTATTCTGCTGAACGGCCGCAAGAAGAGAAGGGCATCCAATAGTTTTTAATAAGAGGTAATGAGGGAAATGTCCAGGCTCGTTGATTTAAGAAGACGAAAAGGCAGCAGCATTGTTGAAACGGCTGCGGGTTTGATTCTGCTTATCCCAATCGTTTTATTTCTGGTAGATGTTGCCGCCATGGTTGTTGCCCAAACTGAAAACGATAAATTGGCAAAAGCATGCGCCAGAGCAGCGGCTGAATATCCTCAGGGCGCACTAGCCACCGCAGCTGCCCAAAGCGTTTACACAAATCAGAAAAGTTCTAACCTGCTCACGAAAGCCGCATTTAGTGCTGCCAGCGGAAGCCCCCTATACCTCAACCCTGGAATGGTGACCTGCAAAACAACGATCACCTGTACGTTGCCTGTGCCGGTTCCATTTATCGGAAATTCAGCTGTCGCTTTCAATGCGCAAGCAACCGAGCCAATCGTAGGCGAACTGCCATAATTGCCAGATGAACTGCCCTGATTTCGTAGGCGAATTATCCTGATTTCGTACGCCAACTGCCTGATTGCATGGCGATCTGTTTGATTGCGTCCGAATTGCGCAGATGCGAGGCGTCCTAATTGCTTAAGCTAGCAATCAAGACATAAGGCGGACTTTGGCATGGGCTGTGGCTAAACTCGCGTGCGCTAATCAGCCTTCAATTAGTCAAAACTGTATTGCCAATTTTTGGCACCAATACTCCCGGTAGCTTCTCGATCGGGGTGTCTTCGATCGCTTCGAATTTGACCTCGGGCAGGCCTTCCTTCGCTTTGTCCAGCAATATTTTCTGGCTAGTCTTGGATGAATCGAAGAGAATTACAGCGGCGTATGGCGACTGCAATTGAACTGCTGCCTTAATGGCACCTGGTACGGTGCTAACTCGTTTTTGAATATTTAAAAGGCAGACTGCGCAACTCTTACCCACCACCTTGAAATCGAGCCTGTGAAGCGCCTTTGCGTTATAAGACGCGGTTTTCGATTCTGTCGTAGTTGAAAGAATGTTCGAGCCTGTCTTGGTCACCGTTGTCCCCGTTTTGGACTTTACCGATGCGGCAGTTGGAGCTGCGTTTGCCTGAACGATGCTGATTCCCGTGACACAGATCACAGTGACAAAGAGTAATTTGCTTAAGTCGAGCAGCTTGCTGAATAAACTATGCTCGGATAAGTCGGGCAGCATGCTGCCTAGACTATCCTCGGATAACTTGAAATGTCTCATTTTCAACTTCCTTCTCAAGGCTACGATTTTAGTTTATCGCAACTTCCACTCTCCGGCTCCAAGCGCTGCGCCCTGGATAGTCCCCAATTTCCCACTAAAGAGTTGCATCTTTTTGCTTCAGCGCAAGCGCGATTGACTGCTCATAAGGTGGGCGAAGCACGCCGCACTCCGTAATGATACCGGCAATGAGTTTTGCTGGCGTGACATCGAAAGCGGGATTATAGACATTCACACCTTCCATACTTGTGCTGACGCCACCGAAACTGGTGACTTCGGAAGGATGTCTTTCCTCTATCGGAATACTTTTGCCTGTTTGAATGCTGGCGTCTATTGTCGAAATAGGGGCAGCAATGTAGAAAGGCACGTCGTGGTAATTGGCAACCACCGCCAAATTATAGGTGCCAATCTTGTTTGCTGAATCCCCATTGGCTGCGATGCGATCCGCGCCGGTAATCACTATTTGCACTTTGCCGTCGGACATCAAATGTCCGGACATCGAATCGCAAACTAAGGTGGCCGGAATCTTGTCCTGATGCAATTCCCAAACGGTCAGCTTGGAGCCTTGATTGCGAGGTCTAGTCTCGTCCACATAGACTGAGGGGTTTAAACCATTTTTAGCGGCTGAGCGAATGACACCAAGAGCGGTGCCCCATCCACAAGTGGCGAGTGACCCGGCATTGCAGTGGGTCATGATCGCCGAGTTTGGTTGAATCAGCTCGGCGCCAAATTCACTAAGTATGCGATTGGTGTCGATATGTTCTTCCAATATTCTTTTGGCGCAATTCATGGCAGTTTCTGCCATGGTGTGAACATCCGGATATGTTTTGCTGTTCTCTACTACTTCGTCGAATAATTTGTCAGTCGCCCAGCGCAGATTGACTGCCGTAGGTCGAGTCTGTTGCAAGCGTAAGCGCGCCTCGTCCAACCGTTTTAGAAAGTCAGCCTTATTGCGGCTCTTTTTACTCAACCGGACTGCCTCGCATCCTAAACCGAAAGCAGCCGCAACTCCAATAGACGGCGCGCCTCTTACGACCATATCAGTGATAGCAAAACACATGTTATCCAACGATGTTGCATCAAACATCTCGAATTTGTTTGGCAAATGCCGCTGGTCGACCAGCATCACTTTCTCGCCTACCAGGACTAGAGGCAGAACACCTATGTCAAGTTGTTCGGACGATTTAACTGTCATTGTTTTCTCGGCACGAAGTGGTTGTATTCGGCTGGACATTAGGGATGTAGTGCTTAAAGCATATCCTAGGATAATGGCGCTGCGAGCAAAAGCTTACAGCGCCATCAATTATTTTTTTTCGATTGGAGTCGGACTTAGCGTCCGTTTCTTGCTCTCAAAAATTCCGGAATATCTAGAAGATCGCTGGCGATCTTTTTGTATTCATCCTTGCCGTTTGCGTTGGTGTTACTTGCGGCTGGAGGACGGTCTTGTTGAATTTGTTGTCTAACCACAGGTGGTGTTGCTACTTGGGATTGCCTGGGAAAGGGCGGGTTTTGGGAAATCATGTCGAACCCAGTGGCGATCACAGTGATCAGCACTTCACCATGCAATCTATCATCGAGAACAGCGCCGAAGATGATGTTGGCATCGTCGGAAACCGCGGAGTAGATCACATTGGCAGCTTCTTGCACTTCGTGCAATGTCAGGTCTGGTCCACCGGTAACACTGAAGATCACTCCGGAGGCACCATCTATGGTGGTCTCAAGCAATGGGCTGTTGATGGCATTGCGAGCTGCTTCTACAGCTCTGCCTTCACCAGTTGCTCTGCCTACGCCCATCAATGCTGATCCTGCTGTTTGCATGACCGCTTTGACGTCGGCAAAGTCGACGTTGATCAATCCAGGCACTGTGATGATATCTGAGATACCCTGCACACCTTGCATCAATACTTTGTCAGCTTCGACGAATGCTTCTTGCATGGAAGCGCGATGGTCAACAACTTCGAGTAATCGTTGGTTTGGAATAACGATTAGCGTATCGACTCGTGACTTGATTTCGTTGATGCCATGGTCAGCTTGATTGCTGCGGCGTTTGCCCTCGAAAAGAAATGGTCGAGAAACTACGCCTACTGTCAGTGCACCTTGCTCTCTGGCAATTTCAGCAACGATTGGTGCAGCACCGGTTCCGGTACCACCACCCATGCCAGCTGCGATGAAGACCATGTCAGCACCTTGCAGTGCTGCTGCGATCTCTTCGCGACTTTCTTCCGCTGCTTTGGTGCCAATGCTTGGATTGCCGCCGGCTCCGAGTCCCCGAGTGAGCTTGCTTCCGATCTGCAAGCGGTTTTTTGCAGACGCCAGATCGAGAGCTTGAGCGTCTGTATTGCAAGACCAAAACTCAACTCCATTCAACCCGGCCGCAATCATCCTATTAGTAGCATTGGAGCCAGCACCGCCGACGCCAATTACTTTGATGTTGGCTTTTACATCCAATCTGTTGTTCTTGTCGGTTTTTTCCGATCGGTCAAGCACAGCTCGTGAACCTCGTATGTAGGTCTTTAAATGTTTGTATATACAATCGATGGAAACAGGACTTGCTCGTGAAAGCGCTTAACGAAGCGAACTTGCGCCACTACAAGTGGTCCTTTTGTCATCGTTCCGGTAATGTTAGAGCGTATCTACTCTATTTGCAAGGTACTAAACGCCTTATGTCTTTAAGCTTTTTACAGTAATAGAGCCAGCCCATGATTACTGAGAAGGGTTGCCAGTACCCCAGCTGCTCCTGCCAAAAGATACCCCATAATGTTCTGCGCATACATATAAGAATTTGTTGAAGGTTGCTACTTAGCTTTATCGGAGGCAGCTTTGATCTTCTGCAAAGTTGTCTTACATTGCTTGTTGTCGGGCGCTAGATCACAGGCCGTCTGCGCGTACTTGATAGCCTCAGGAAATTTCCCATCGGAGGCAGTGACGCCTGCCAAAATGCGAAATGCTTCAGGATTTTTTTTGTCCAGCTCAACACTCCGTTGCAAATTAGGCAGAGCATTTTTTTGATCACCCTTCATCGCATATGCAGTGCCTATATAAAAGAGGGCATCAGAGTCATTTGGTGCCAGAGCGAGTGCTTTCTTCTCTTCTACTATCTGTCCGTCTAGATCGCCTTTCATTCCAAGCGAGGAGCCGAGGTCACGATGAGCCGCAGCATTCTGCCCATTGAGCTTGATTGCTTGTCTGAATTCAGCAATAGATTCATCGACTTGCTGCGCTCTGTTTAGCACCTGACCAAGTTTGTAATGCACATCGGAATTTTCAGGATCCAGTTTCACCGCTTTATTCAAAGCATCCAAAGATCCTTTGACGTCGTTCTTGCGAATCAAAGTGCGCGCTAAACCCATATATCCTTCTGAATTTTCAGGACTCAGTTTTATTGCTTGTTTGAATTGTTCTGCCGCACCATCAATGTCGCCAGACGTGAGATAGGCGCGACCAAGACTTAGTCGGGTTTGGGGATTGTTCGGATTGGCGGCGATGCCGGCTTTGAATCTGATGATCGCGTTTTGTATATCGTTTTCATCTTGGGCATTGGCTGCCATCGCAATTGGTGTTGCCATTGCCAAAACAATAAGAGCCCCTAACAGCGCTTTTACCGAACCTAATTTCATTTGCACACTACCTCGTTGTGAACGCGCTTGGTAAAGCAGCCGTCTTTTGTTTGAGAAGATTGGTCAGCACGGCGCGGCAAGTAGGATCTTTGGGACTGATTTGAATTGCCTTGCGATAGGCCTCAAGTGACTCACCCTTTTGCCCGAGACCGTTGTAAGCGTCTCCCAATGCCAGATACGCCCAGTGGTTGTTAGGAAACAATTGAATGGCGCGCTTTTCTATTAAAGCAGCATTCTTAAAATCTTTCCTGGCTAAGAAGCACTTACCGAGTCCCATATATGCAAGAGAGTTACTAGGAGCTAAGCCGATCGTCTTCTTATATGCATCTGCCGCTTGTTCAGTTTGACCTTTCAACTGCAAGGCCACCGCCAGATTGTATATGGCCTCTACGCTTTTCGGTTGCGCCTTGACGATGATCGCGAATTGCTCTGCGGCTGCGTCTATGTAGCCAAGTTGCTCGAGACAGATGCCGTAGTTGCCCCGCACGGCGTGATCGGTAGGCACCATATCAAGTACCTGTTTCAATTGTCCGCCTGCTTCGTCCCAGCTGCCATGCTTCATCATAATTACCGCCAATTCGGCGCGCGTTTCAGCATTCTTCGAGTTCAACTTCAAAGAATCAAACAAGGCCGACATGGCTCGATCTGAGTCACCGGCGCGAGAATAAGCTTTGCCCAATTCAAGATGCGCATCCCAGCTGTCCGGCTTCAACTCGACCGCTTGTTGAAACGTCGAGATTGCTTGAGAGTAGGATTTTTCACTGGTGAAGGTTTTGCCAGATTGCATTAGTTGCGCAAAATTGCCAAGCGGCACAGCGTTTGCAACGTTTGCGGTAAACGCGCCGCCAAGCAGCGAAATCAGCACGGAGGCGAACAATTGTAATGAGAATCGTGAGCGTGTTTGCACGAAGTCATTATATGGGAGCGGCATTCACTTTAATGGCTCATCTATTAGTAAGCCAATTTAAGTTGCCGGCCAGGAAGAGTAAATCGTGATGCACAGGGCAATTCAAAGTTTTTTGCAGGAGCAATGGCAAAATAAAACCATCTTAAGTTGCATATCCTAGTAAACTTCTTGCATACGGAACACCGTCGTCACTCGTAATGTTGGTTGTCATAAGTCGAGCAGCCCCGCTGCATAGACCATCCTTGGATAAGACTAAATGAGTCTGGAAGCCCTATTCGTAAATCCGCAGATAATGTTTTGGAAAGTCTTCTTTCCGCCATTGGTTTATTCATTTCATGGTTGGTTTGCGACGCGAATGGCAATTGCCGCTCTTTTCAGACCGTACGATGCGATCATGATCGGCTCTTATCAGCTGCCTCTAACGCCAGGCATATTCCCTAAACGCAGATCGAAACTGGCCACAGCCGTTGCCGCCACAGTGACGGATACTTTGCTCACGGCCACAGACATCAAGGCCCAGGCTGAAACGCTTGTCACGGAGCAAAATATCTATGTCTCAGTAGATATGTTTGTTGATTCGGTGCTGAAAGAATTCCGTGATACCACGAAGTTGCATCGACTGGCCTCGGACATCGCCGAACTCAGTCCAACCTTGCTGCAGCATCTGGTCGAATCGACGATCGAAAGCGTTGAGCAAGGTCGTGAACAGAAAGTTGCGGCGATTACCGAAAAGATATTCGATCAAGTTATTCTCAGCACGCGCATCAAACTCGACCAGTCCAATGAGATTGCCTCCTACATCATCGAAGCGTTTCTCACTCCTGTGAAAGTAAGAAACATGCTGGTTGCAGTGCTCAGTCCTCAAAACATCAATGCTATTGATGAATCGATTCAAGCTCACGCCGGTGGACCTTATAAAATTCTGGCCCGGATCATTGGTGTCAAACGAGTCTGCTACGAGTGGCGCACCTTCCTCGAAAAAGAGCCGGAGGAATCGCAGAAAATCATCAACGACTTGGTCAAGCGATTTGGCATAAGGGATCAAATCGCTATTCAAATCGCTAACTTCGATATGCGTTCGCTACCCTTGCAAACGATCGCGCGTTTCAAGCAGGATCTGGTCAAATTTGTTGAGACTTTTATCGTTGAGCACAAGGATGATTTGCTTGAATCCGTCAAACGCGTTGAAGTGGAGGCCATGGGCACTGTGCGCTCGGCTATCGTGCGCTTCAATCCAGAGTCCATCCCAGAAGTTTGGCTGAAAAGAGCGAAACTGGATATTTCCACTTTTGCCTATTCGTACCTGAAGCGGGAACTGGGAGAGCTGCTTGGGAAGGCGATTCCGGCTTTGGGAATGTACGCTTTAATCGCTCGCAAGATCGATCAGTTCAGCTCACAGCAGTTGGAGAATCTTGTCAAAAGAATTTGTTCAAAAGAGCTCACTTTGTTAGAGTGGCTCGGTGGTGGCATTGGATTGGGAATGGGCTTGATTCAGATTGTCATCAACGCCTGTGTGCCCTAACGTGGTATCACGCTCGGTGCGGCAGGACAAAGAGTTGAATTAGGTCTGCCTAATTGAACTTTTTGAAGTAATATTTGATTGGACAGCGAAGGTTAAGGATGAAATCCCGTCAACTAAAGCGGCTTCTGTCTAAACCACTACTTAAGTCACCGGCTGGCACTCCTGTGCCTATGGCGAGCGGTCGCTTGCCCCGTTACCGGGTTTTCATTCCATCAAACGCCAAAGATTTGCTGGTCGGTGCCAGGGTTGCTAATCGATACTACGTCTTATCCGTTCTCGGACACGGCGGTATGAGCGTCGTCTACAAAGCTAAGGTGCTGGGCAAAAGCAAGATTGTCGCTCTCAAGACATTGCGCACACAGGGTCTGAACGACGAGTTGATCGTCAAGCGGTTCCAGCGAGAAGCCGAGCTGTTAAGCCACCTCAACCATCCTCGGATTGTGCAAGTCTATGACTACGGCACGACAGTGCGCGGTCAGCCATATTTTGTGATGGATTATCTGACCGGAACGAACCTCGCCACCGTTTTGAAAACTCAGGGACCTCTCAGCGTCGAACGCTTTCGAGATATTTTCGCCCAGGTCTGCGGGGCCGTTGATCATGCGCATCGCTGTGGAGTTATTCACAGAGATTTGAAACCAGGCAACATCATGCTCTCGCGACAGGGCGGACAAAACGATTTTGTCAAAGTCGTTGACTTCGGCATCGCCAGGTTCGAGGAGGAAGCGCAGCGCCTGACGCGGCTTGGAGAAGTATGGGGAAGTCCAATCTACATGAGCCCGGAGCAATGCATGGGCGCACCTTTGGATGTCAGATCCGACATTTATTCGATCGGTGTTGTTATGTACGAAGCTCTGACCGGTGCGGTTCCTTTCTTAGGCAGAAATTACGTGGACACGATGACTAAGCAAATCGGCGAGGCGGCTCGCCCTCTTTTGGACGTGCGTCCTGATCTGAAGATTCCCGCAAAAGTTGACAGCATTGTTCTCAAGGCACTAGCCAAAGAACCGGATGCACGGTTTCAAACCATGGCTGAATTGCGCGATGAAATTGAAAAGGCCGTTCCACGTCCTTTAGAAATTGAGAAGTCATTTTCCGGGTTGACTGCAGTTCCTGTTCCGAAGAATACTCGGTCCATGCGCGAAAAAGCGATCAAACAAGAGAAATGGTCCGAACTTAAAAACACGATTTCTAGTGTGGTACTAATGGTGGTGCTTCTGTTCGCTGTTATCTTTTGCTGGCAGCGTTGGAACGAAACGATGAATAAAGGTAAGCAGGCCGCGCAGACTTACCAAATCCAGAAGTGACTAAGCTTTGCCGCCGCCATAGTATTCATAAAGTTCTCTAGCCAAAGTGCGGAACTCCGTCAATCTTCCGGAGAATTTCAAAGCCGCATCGGCTCTCGCTAGATCTCGTTGGGCGAAAGCATCCGAGCCAGCTCGCGCCACAATTTCGAGCTCTTGATCGAGACACGACAGAAGTGCCGACAATGCCTCTGTGAAATTAGCCGGCCTTTGCGGTTGCTGTTGTTGATATTGCGGTGGCGGCGCCTGGGGGGCGCGTTGGGGCTGCTGAGACTGTTGCTGCGCTTGCGGCTGTGGGGGATTTTGTGGCTGTAGTGCCGGCCATTGCGGTTGCATTTGCGGCATATGAAGCGGCATTGGCGTTGGCATTTGCGGTGCTTGAGCCTGGTGCGGCATTGGCGGCTGCATGTGCGGCGCTTGAGGCTGGTGCGGCATCTGCGGTTGCATGTGCGGAGCTTGAGGCTGGTGCGGCATTTGAGGCTGCATCTGCGGCGCCTGAGGCTGGTGCGGCATCTGCTGCATCTGCTGCGGCATCTGGGGCGCCTGAGGTTGGTGCGGCATTTGCGGCGGCATCGGTGGAGGCATAGCCGGCGGGGTGTGCGGCTGGGGAGGCACTTGATGAACAGGCAATTGAGGCGCCATCGCCGGCGTGTGCTGGCGCAGCGAGGCGGCAGAACGTTCGGCCAGGGCGCGCGCAGCATCAGCGTTGTGCACGTTTATGTCCGGCACTTGTTTCCAGCCGCCTGAACTAACTGCGGCATTGTGCGCCTCTGGTTTGGCGAAATCTGGCACCGGCTCGGCCGGTTTAAAGTCGTGGTCTCTTGAGTGCATGTCTTGAAAGAACTGCTCCTGATAAAATTTCTGGCGCGCCTGGTCTTCTTCAGCTTCCTTTTCAGGCTCAACGGCAGGCACGATGCCGATTTGCCTGAGCGTAAAGGTCTCGTCCAGACGAGCCTCTTCCCGGGCAAACCTAATCAGTCCATCAAACAGTTCCTTATAAATTGTTGGGAAGAGCTCAGGCGGCATGTTGTGCTCTTCGATTCTCCAGTGCACATCAAGCGTGTCGCTGATTGGCGTCATCGTAAAATATGGCTTAAAATTGTTATGACTGAGGGCAAAACCAATCAGCTTGTCTGCCGGTAGGATGAAAACTGCGACCTCTTCAGTCGTCCCTTTGATAACCATGGTCCAACGACGCGTCGAAACTCTGCCGCTGAAAATCAGGTTGGCGTTTTCCTGTTGATGCCAGCTGTTGGTAACCTCTTTGGACAAAAATGGGCGAATCCAATTGACCTCAAGCTCGCTGCCCGCTGCCACTTTGTTAAATTCGTAAGCGCAGTTTTGGAAGATGTCGAACATTTTGTCGACGGTGTGAACCATCACTTCTTGGATGTTGACACTCTTATAGTGATCGCCGACCTCAAGAGACGCTTTACCGTCTGAAATTTTGGCGAGCAAAGTATTTGAATCTTTCGAACCTTTGCCCTTGTATGAGGCAAGCACTCGGCTTTTCCACAGCCCTCGCACAGTATCTTCGGACTGAGAGGCAGCTTGGGCATTTGCTTGAGCTTCTTGCTCAGCTGTGATTTTTGCTGCTTCTTGAGCAAGCTGAGCAGCTTGCATTTTGTACTTAGTATTGCCGGCTTTTCGTGCTGGAGAGGGAGTACCGCCTTGTTGGGCCTTTATCTTCGATGAGCTGTCTTTTTGCGACATTTCCAAGTACCCCAAGGTTTCCTAGCTCTTTTAAAACTTATATTGTCTCCTGGACGCCAGCCAGAGGACTTCGATTGAGGCAGCGGTGTGATGATGCGACAGCTTCCTGTTAGATATCTACCCGAGGGTAACAACCTACTAAACAATCGGCAGATAAAAATGCCGCCAACCTGACCTTTTACGCATCGAAATTTCCTTAAGCTGCGCTTTGAGGAACGTAACACCTTTTTCCAAAATGATGCAAGAACGCTTGGAAACGGGATATTATTTAAATCGACCCCTAATGGTGGCATCTGAGCGCGTTTTAGCTCGGCAAAGGACGTAATGGTAGGCGAAAAAAACGGCGCAAAGAATGGGGCCAAAAGCTCAGCCACAGGAGACGAGATTGTTGTTCGCGGCGCTCGTCAGCACAATCTCAAAAATATCGATATTGCCATTCCGCGAAACAAGCTGGTGGTTGTCACCGGGGTTAGTGGCTCGGGAAAATCTTCTCTCGCCTTTGACACCATATTTGCCGAAGGTCAGAGGCGATACGTTGAATCGCTTTCGGCGTATGCGCGTCAGTTTCTTGGTCAATTGGATAAGCCTGATGTTGATGCCATCGAGGGACTGAGTCCGGCGATTTCCATCGATCAAAAGTCAACCAGTCATAATCCGCGCTCAACTGTTGGGACAGTGACTGAAATATATGACTATCTGCGTTTGCTTTATGCTCGCTGCGGCACTCCGCACTGCCCGCAGTGCGATCGCCTGATCAATCCGCAGACAATCGATCAAATTGTTGATGGTGTTTTGGCCTTGCCGGAAGGTACGAAGATTCAAATATTAGCTCCCCTCATCTCGGGGCGAAAAGGGGAATACCAGTCGCTTTTTCAAGATTTGCGCAAAGAAGGATTTGTGCGGGTGCGCATTGATGGAGTCGTTCATCAGCTTGAAGACGATATCGAATTGGATAAGCAAAAGAAGCACACAATTGAATTGGTGATAGATCGATTAGTTGTGCGCGCCACTATTCAATCTCGACTTGCAGACAGCCTCTCCCTTGGCTTGAAGTGGGGCAAATCCAACATTCTTGTCGATCTAGTCGATGCTCCGGATGGTGCTAAACAGGAACTTTTATTCTCCGAAAACTTTGCTTGCGCTAATTGCAACATCAGCTTTGCAGAAATCTCTCCGCGTATCTTCAGCTTCAATAGCCCGTACGGCGCTTGTCCTGACTGTCATGGACTGGGATCGGTATTTGAAGTGGATCCATCACTGGTGGTGCCTGACGCAAATAAAACTTTGGCTGAAGGAGCAATTTATCCCTGGGCCAAAACCGGCAATCCATATTATGACCAGATTCTTTCTTCCCTGGCCAAGCACTATAAATTCAAAACAGACGTTCCCTTCGAAAAGCTACCGAAAGCTGCTCAGCATGTCATTCTTTACGGATCCGGAGAAGAAAAAATCAAGCTTGCTCACGATTCTTATGATGGCCGCGAGTTCTGGGAATATCGCAAACCGTTTGAAGGCATTATTCCTAATTTGACTCGACGTCATGATGAAACTCAATCGGATCGAGCTCGCGCCGATATTGAAAATTACATGACTCAAATGCCATGCACCGCTTGCAAGGGTTCCCGACTAAAGCCTGAAAGTCTGGCTATTCGCACAGGTGATCTTTCCATCGCTCAAGTCTGCGCCCTCTCAGTAGTCAAAGCTCTAACCTTTTTCGAGAAGTTGCCGGATCAGTTGACCACTCGTCAACAAACGATCGCACACCAGGTGTTGATTGAAATCAGTGCCCGACTCAAGTTTTTGTCAGATGTGGGACTGGATTATCTTACTTTGGACAGACAAGCTAATACCTTATCTGGTGGCGAGGCACAACGCATTCGCTTAGCTACTCAAATTGGATCGGGGCTGTCCGGAGTGCTTTACGTTTTGGATGAACCGTCAGTTGGTTTGCACCAGCGAGATAATAATCGACTGATCCAGACCCTGAAAAAATTGCGTGACCTCGGCAACACTCTTCTCGTTGTTGAACATGACGAAGACACGATGCGGCAAGCAGATTGGCTGATCGACATCGGCCCGGGTGCCGGTGTGCATGGTGGCCATTTGGTGGCACAAGGAACGATTGACGATATTTGTAAATCCAAAACTTCATCGACAGGAGCGTACCTATCAGGTCGCAAGTCCATCGAGGTGCCAAAGAAAAGACGCCCGGGTAACAGTCAATATTTGAAAGTTGTCGGTGCCAAGTTAAACAATCTGAAAGACATCAGCGTCAATATTCCGCTCAATAAGTTTGTTGCCGTTACCGGTGTGAGCGGCTCTGGAAAGTCCAGTTTTGTCAACGATTTGCTCTACCAGTATCTCAAACACGAGCTGGGCAGCCCTGTTCCAATTCCAAAAGGAGTGACGAGCGTAACTGGTGTAGAAAATCTCGATAAAGTGATCGATATAGATCAATCACCAATTGGCAGAACGCCTCGTTCAAATCCAGCAACTTACACCGGATTGTTCGATGTGGTGCGCGACATATTCTCCATGACGAACGAAGCCAAAGCGCGAGGTTATCTGCCCGGCAGATTCTCTTTCAACGTCAAAGGCGGTCGTTGTGAGGCCTGCCGCGGCGAGGGAATGAACGAGATTGAAATGAATTTCCTGCCTTCGGTATTTGTCACTTGTGACGTTTGCAAAGGAGCTCGCTACAATCGCGAGACTTTGGAAGTCAAATTCAAAAGCAAGTCGATCGGCGATGTTTTGGAAATGACGGTAGAAGACGCTTTGGTTTTCTTTGCGAACGTGCCCAAGGCTGAAGCTAAATTGACGACGATGCAAGAAGTTGGACTGAACTACATCAAGCTCGGTCAATCCGCTACCACCTTATCTGGTGGCGAAGCGCAAAGAGTCAAACTTGCAGAACAGCTTTCGAAGCGCTCGACTGGAAAGACAATTTTCATTTTGGACGAGCCCACCACAGGGCTTTCCTTTGCTGATGTGGACAAACTTCTGCATGTACTCAATCGTCTTGTTGACGCCGGCAACACTGTGTTGATTATCGAACATAATCTAGATGTAATTAAGCAGGCCGACTGGATTATCGATCTTGGACCGGAAGGTGGCGATCGCGGTGGCACGATTGTGGCTGAAGGCACACCTGAGAAATTGGCGACAAGCAAGGAATCTCACACCGGTCATTTCCTCAGGGACTGTCTTAAATTGAACAAAGCGCTGGTCTAAACCTTCTTTTGGTTGTTCTGGCTTCATTGGTGTTTTATGATGTATGCGGACATCTCCTAGAATATGTTCTCGCAAAGCCAGGAGCTTTTTGTGACAGATAGGAATCCATCAGACGTCAAAGCGCTGCAGGCAGACGGACAGAGCAATCCCTCTGATCCTGTTTTTGACTCGCTGCGCAAACGCGGTCATCGTATAACCGCCCAGCGTGAGACGATCTTGCAGATTTTTCGCGACCTGCCGCACGGCAATCACTTGTCGGCTGAAGAATTGCACGCTAAATTGCTCGAACTTGGCTCTAATGTCAGTCTTGCCACAGCTTATCGAACCCTCAAGCTGCTCTCATCGCTTGGATTACTGAGGGAACTAGATTTTGCCGAGGGTCACAAACATTACGAACTTAAGCAAGACACGTTGCCGCATCAGCATATTATTTGCATTGGCTGCAATATGACACTGGAGTTTGAGGATCACTTCCTTGAGGAGGCGGGGCAAAAAATCGGGGCCCGCCACAACTTTGAAGTCATTGACGCACAATTCAAGATTTTTGGGCTCTGCCCCACCTGTCGTGAACTAAAGAAGGCGCCGCCCCAAACTACTCGCAGCAGCAACGAAACGAGAAAAGCGGCCAGTCGAGTTGGTAAAACTCCGACTTGATTAGATAAAGTTCACGTTGTTTTTTTGAGGTGACAGTTTGACGTTAAGTGATGGAAAAGATGGTCAATGGTTGGTCGTCGAAAGAACTCTGAACGATGAAATTACCTACCAGGCCCTGCGTTTCGGCATCGGGCAGGGCTCTTGCATCCAAGTTCAAAAGAACATCCCAGGCGGTCCGATAATTATTTCTAAGAACCAATTGGAAATCGCGATAGGCAGACAGCTAGCCAATTTCATCGAAGTGTCGCATAGTGATAATGATGGCAAGACTAAGAGATGACATGCTACAAAACCGCCTCATTTGTCCCAATTGCAACTGCCCTTTAAGCCCACCATCAGGGCAAAGCACGGGTATGACTTGCCCTCGTTGCAACACGTGGTTAGACATCGATCCCAAATGCGCAGGAAGTTGCATGGCTTGTCATAAAACCCTTCAGACCGAGTCAACAAGCTGTGTTGAGCCAGTTGAGGCAAAATCGAGCTGCGCCAGCGAGAATTCCCATTCAAATGTGGTACAGAGAGAGGAGTGGGCTGGTGCTTCAAGATCCAGCAGGTCACTTGCACAAGCCTGGAAAGCAGTTTGGAGCAAGTTCTTTCCTGTAAGATAAAGGTGAATTATGAATTGTTCCAGCTACGCTGATACGGTCACTAAGAGGTAAGCATAGGGTTCTCGATGAGTCCGTTGAATCCCTGGAAATTATCGGGATATAAAGCTGGCCAGAATGTTGTCTGCAAGGTCGTTAAAGATGAGCCTGGCGGCTACGCTGTAATTATTCCGAAAGACAATCTACCTGGATTTCTTCCTACCCAAGCGATTTTGCGAGCGGGTGAAGAAATTCTTGCTCAGTTCGTGTGCGTGCATAATCATCGAATTTTATTGTCGGCTCGTTTTTCCAACAACAGCCCAAAGGTGCAGGCGCACACCTCTGTGCGCTGGGAAGAACATTTGGACGAAATCGATCAGAGCACGGAGGCTGGCGCTTACCAAGAATTGGAACAGTACCCTGTTGAAGAGCATCCAATCCCGCCACGCCCTGAAGAAGAGATGTACAAGAATTACAACAGCAGTTCTGTGCAGACGGTGCCTGCCACACAGATGCCACCACAAGCAGCTGCATCGGTGCCACCAACCACACAAGCGCCACCAGCAGCAGCTGCATATGCGACACCGGCACAACCGCTGACTACATCGCCGTCAGACAACAGCAGTGGCGGACGGCTGATTTCTATTCCGGCGCAGCACTCGATTCCCCTTGAAGGGCAAACTGAGGCTGAGGCCGCTTTTGGCGTATGGGCTGCGACAACGCCGCGGAAATTCCACCTCAAGCGCGCCACTGACCTGATCTTGCCACCAATAGATCGTGAATCGCTTAATGAGTTCAAAATCCAGGATTACGATCTCGAGTGGCTAATAACAGATTTGGAAGGAGGCATGAGAACCGGTTGCGTCAAAGCGGCTTGCGAAAGTAAGTTGTCCAGATCCGCTATGTTGCTTTATCGTGGCCGAGCCGTCGGTTGTATATATGGATGCAAGTCCATGCCCGACACGCTGCCTACCGAACAGTCACTACAAAACATGCTTTCTGATTTGGAAGTGCCCGATACTGACGTCAAAATTTATGACTTGCCCGAGAACGTTACCCTGGCAATGTCCGCCTTGTTCCTTGGCTATCCGGTGCAGCGCAACGACGACTATGATGCTCGTGCTTACATGGACTACATCTGCGGTTGGTTTGAGAGCAAAGGCAATACTGCCTGTCTTGCTATCACTTTGCCATCCAATGCAGCCACCTGTTTGGGTTATGTCTATAAAGGTCAATTCTGTGGTGCCTTCTACGTCGAGGACCAACAGTTTAGAACCGATAAAGACTTCGTTTACGAACTTTTGAGAAATGACCCCAGGGCGAATGTTGAGGCCAGTATCCTGCCGCCTGAAATGACATCATCAGCGGTGCGTTTTGGATTTAGTTTGAGCATGGCCAAAAAACGCCAAGATAGTCGATAGAATTTGAAGAAGCATTGTCCTGGTATCGGATGTAGTGCAAGCTGCGTTCGGCAGGATCTTTGATCCGTTAGGATGCGCGACTCGTTAGGATGCGCGACCAGTTAGGATGCGCGACTCGTTAGGATCCGCGATTTCGTATTATTTGGCTAGTTTCACTGAATTGATTTTGAGAATGTTGCAGCCACCGGCTTGAGCAAGCCAGCCGACGACGTGAACTCGTTTGGCCATAAACGGCATTAGCAGTTCCTTGCAGCCCTGGTAGCCTTTGTGCTTGGCGGCGATATAGAGTGTGCCTTTATCGTCAACAATGCCCAGCGTAACGCCCCCTGCTGCGCAGGCAAGACTGCAGGCTTGATGACGAGGGCCCCGACCAGGTCCCATTGTTTGCGAAGTAAAACACCATGTGTCAACGACCTCGCCTGTCACTTCAAATTCTTTGGCCCGCGGTAGGAATGGTCCTCTCAAAATAGGCGCTTCCACGCCGTTTGGTTTGTCCGCCGTATAAGCTTTAGTGAGGGCGCACCAGCACATAATAACGATCAGCCATACCATTTTACTATTTCGCATTGATGTCCATCGCTGATGGTATTGCCGGCAGCATCCAATCTTTCAGTTGCCAGGCTAAGTCATTGTATCTAGTTTTATATCGGTAGTTTAGACGCCACAGATGGCTGAGAATTTCTGGATCATCAGGAGCCAAGCGATTGGCGGCTGCATAGAGGAGCAGCGCCGTGCGATAGTCGCGCCTGGCCGTCTCATAGTCTTTGCCCAATCTGAACAAGGCGCGTGCGAATTCAGGCTCCATCTTTAGACCGCTGGTGTACTGCCCGATC
The DNA here is from genome assembly GCA_003151275.1 of Candidatus Melainabacteria bacterium. Next base: position 76,032 of record PLXC01000060.1, on the reverse strand, counting down.
GCCAGCTCATATAGACCCAAATTGTCCAACGTGTCTCCCAGCGCAAAATAGTACGCCGCGTTCGGCTTGGCGGCCTGAACCTTTTTGGATAGAGTCGGTAATTCCTGTTCCACTACTGATTTGGGCAGCTTCTCCAAAATTGTGGAAAGCATTTTTTTTGCGCCAACGTCATTTGTGGTCAGACTGGACGTGGCGTCTAGAAAAGTCAAAGCCGGCTCCAATCCTTCTTGATAGTTGCCGCACCAGATGCAAGCCTGCGCGTAAGTGCGCGCCACTGTGGCCTTTGTCGGGTAGTTTGCATAGGCCACTCTCAGTGGTGCCAAGGCTTGAGCCGGTCTTCTCAAACCCATAAGGGCAAACGCTTTAACTTTGTAGGCTAGCCAAAAGTTGGGGTGAGTTTTGATTTCTTCATTAGCCAACGTCAGCGCGTCGCCATAACGCATTTTTTCGAGGCAGATCTCGCCTAGGGCCGATCTAAGCCCTTCCACATTCGCGTTCTGTTTCAGCGCCAGCTGGTAAGCGAAGGCGGCTTCGTCAATGCGTTGTTTGGCGGCGGAATAATTGCCATACCAAAAAAGCACCTCTGGATCGTTGGCGAATCGCTCGTGAGCTGATTCTATCAAGTGCATAGCTAATTCCGAACGACCGCTTTTGAGCTCTTGCTTAACTCTGTTTATCCAGAGATGAGGATTATTTGGTGCAATCTTTACGGCGAGAGAAAATTGTTCACGGGCTAAATCCGGCAAGCCCAATTTGTCATAACAAGCACCGAGTTCACAGCGAGCCGCCACGTCGTTCGGATTTTTCTCAACCGCTTCGGCCAGGCGATTAAGAAGTTTTTGGTCGGGCTTTTCCTCTGACAGTGGACGATCATCGCGCCCGCTTTCAAATGCTAGCACCGTATATGGTGTCATTGATATTGCCAGCAGAGTCGCTAGAGCAATTCCACCAGCAGCTCGCATGTTGTTACCTGCTGACAGACTTAAACGACAAAACCATAACCGTACGGTAGCCGGCAACGTGATTGGGACTGATGCGAACCGTAAAAGTATTTCCGTCTTTTACCGCAGTGATCGTTTTTGCATCTGGCGAAATGTCTAATAGCTTCCACGAGTAGGCAGTGAGAGATGTCTTGTACCATTCCAGTACTTGGTTTTCGTCTTCAGTAGCGGCATAGGTCAAGCCGATTCGATAGCCCAAGCGATCGTTTGGATAGCGCAAACCGGATAAGAACTTGGATCGACCAGTAAACGGGGGCACGCCCGGTATGTCCACTGGTTGAGTCAAAATCTCGCTAGCGTATTCTCGATCAGCTGTGACTGGTCTGAACTGACGCGGCTGAGCCGCTTTTGAGTATGTATCGGCCGACGCCGCTGTGATCGATGCAGTTGCAACGAAGCAGAGAGCAATAGATGTCTGAATTAGCCTTGTCACTTTCAAGCTCCCGCTTAGCAGGGGCAGTGCCATGGCTGTCCAGCATCTGTTGCGCAATTTGAGAAACGCAATACGCCTTGAAGGCAATTGAAGCCAGATGAGTTAGTCCAGTCCGCTGTGTTTTGATATGTAGACATGCCGTTATGGCAATCCCACGGATTGGGGAAGTGTTGCTCACCAGGTATGTTCACAAATGCCGGCACCACGTCTAGGTTTCCAGTGCTAGCGATTACCTCAGAACCATCAGGCAAGATGCTGCTTGGATTAATCCAGGTAGGCAAACTTCCCGAATCTGTGACTTTGAAGTTTCCGTTGTCATCCAACCAAATGTAGCGCAGGGCGCCCATCGGCAGGGAAGCGTTTAATACACCTTGAATCTCAGAAGCACTAGCTGATGGCTTGATCTGCTTAAGTTTCAATGTGAGCGAGTTATAGATGATTGATTCATTAGCACTAGCTTGAGGATAGGCTGAGAAGCTTCCCAATAATGCGCCGATCGTCCCGGTCTGTCCAAATTGAATTTGAACCATTGGTCCAATTGAAGTGGGGAATGTTTTGAGACCAGTACAGTTCCCTGTCGGTCCGGCCAGTCCACTCACAACTGCTGGTCCGCCACCTGGACGCGCATTGATCACGACGGCTTTTTCTTTTTCAAGAGCCATCAGGCCAGAAAGCGACCCTGCGCCACCTTGCGATGGCAGATTGGTGTTATATACAGAAGCCATGGAAGGCAAACTGTCGACGCACTTCTGACTAAAACCAGGTTCTCCGCTTGCCGAATTGTACTGTGTGCAAGCTGCTGGAGTTTCGTTAGCCTGGATGCCATCAGCAAAACTTTGCTTAGGGCTCGGTCCATTCAGACCATCAGCAAGAGCGGTCGGCACTGGTGTAGTTGGAAGACCCGCATTGGTTTGGGCTTTTTTCCAGTTTTGAATGTCCACAATTTTCTGCGGATCTGTGGACATGGCACCATTGTTGGTGACATAGACAGTGTTGTACATCAGGACGTCTGAAAAGATGTCTCCTGAACCGCCGCCATAAGCATTGTCGGTCAATCCCGCCGCAGGAGGAACCGTGTTCACAGCACCTGCTGAGTTTATAGGTGTGTTGCCTGGTCCGTTAGCGACAACGATAAAGCCGCAAGGAATGCTGGCTGTAAATTGACCCTGCAAGGCGACAGTGCCAGCGATAGCGCAAGACCTAGCGTTAACTGGATTGCCTTGATACGATTCGCCGCCCCAGCCACCAGATTTGAAGGCATTCGGAGGTATGCGACTTGCGGCAGCGATGTTAGCTTGACCGGCAAGAGGTGTGGTTTTCAATTTTTTGAAATCGAATTCGCTAACTAGATGCGGATTACTCATTGGTCGCAAAGGGACGCCCATCAAGGGGAAGCTGCTGCTGTCGGTAATAGTTGGGATATCAATGAAGGAGTAGCCTTTGAGATATGTAGAACCAGCTTGGCTAACCAGATTGTTGGCAAGAAAGTTCGTATTGTTGCTCAAGAAGCCTGGCGGAATTGAGGCAGGATTTAGCTGCAAATTGGTAGCGGTTAAAGGCGCCATGTACGAAATTTCTTTGGCAGAACTCGTATTGCCGGCTGAGGTGCCAGGTTTGTTGAGCATCCTTATAGAAGCCAATTGAGCCAAATTTGTGAAACTTGTATCCATCTGGCTATCGCCGTCTAGTTTGTTGGCGAGTGCTCTGCCCAAGCCATCATTGGGGTTGGCGAGTAGGTCGATGAGAGTCTTGGCATCGGCCAGTCCGAGTGGATTTGGCGAATTGAGACCGAAATCCGAACTGGCGTTCATCGCCACGAGCATCGCTTGGCCTACTGCTCTGTTGTATACGAGCAGGTCAAGTTCACTAGTGGTAGGGTCTTTCAATTGACCAAAGTTTTGTCGTGCCAGCGCCAATCTTGGACCTGACATGTCGTATGGCCCACTTGCACCGAATAACTTTAGCGATGGATAGCGAAGGCTTTGTTTGGCAACGTTAAGATTGCCTGAGTCAGTTGCGTTCTGCAGTTCTCTTGCGCCGCCTAGTAACTTGGAGAGGAAGAAGATCCCCATGCCTATTACCATGATAACCAGAGTGGTTACGACCACTAGAGATAGCGTTGCACCGCGCTTACCATGATGTCGTCGCATAAAAACCTCGCGAAATGTGGATGTAGACTTAAGTCTATGTGTGTCCGTATTGCTAAAAAGACTACCAAGTAAGCAGCCTCTGGGCTACTCAATGTAAGTTAGAAAACGCATAGGTGAGACTTCTGCGTATCCCGTCATGATTATTATCGATTGTTAATGTGCTTCCGTCAATGCGTAGAAGTACGTTATGGTGAGGCGGAGGGTAGTTCTGTAGGCATTTTCTGTGACACATCAAACGTAATATCCCGCACAAGCAGCAGGCTTGCTGCTGAGTTAATCAGGCTCAAAGAATAAGTAACCTTACGTCAAATCGACATCAAACGTCTTGCCCGGGTCAATTTGAATAGTCCTCCATTGTATTAGTATGGACATCATCGAGCATTATTTGAGCAAAATTTGAGCACTTCCAGCCGCTCGGTAACGCGTATAAGCCAGATGTTAGTGCCAAACTATTTCTGAAATGTTTCTGGCTCCTAACGATTAACCAGAATGCGATGCAGCATTCTGGCCAATCAAGTGTTTGGATCGGGTCTAGAGTCGGACTTAACCGTTGTCCTCGCCCCAGTGCTGTCCCGTTCCGGAGTAGACGTTCTGATCTTTGTGCTCTGACTCTTGTTCAGCTGCGCCTTGCTGGTTTTGCTCGGCATCGTTGGTAGTGTCAGCACCTTGCTCTTGTTGGTTGGCAGAGTGTTCGTGTTGCAGATGTTCATGCTGTTTTTCTGCATCATTTGCAGAATCGGTAAACAGATGCAACTGCTCACCGCGACCTGATTCCGAATGATCACCGCTTGCGTGTGCATCTGACTCACCAGTATGGTGAGTCTGGTGCGACTCAGTAGTGTGGGCGGCACCATGCTCATGGCTTTGTTCATGAACATGTTCATGATTTTGTTCATGACCTTGTTGTTGACTGTGATCATGAGCCTGTTCATGTCCGTGGTCGTGACCATGTTCATGCCCTTGCTGGTCATGGGTGTGACCTTCCGTCTGACCGTTTTCGGTATCCTCAGAAGGTACATTGCGCGCTTTTAGCCGATACACACCGGTGATTGGATCGTATTCAGTTTCAAAAGGACTGCTGGCAAATGACACCAGTTCTTCTTCCACTTCAACTTCCACGTCAGCTTCGTCTTCTGTTTCAGATGCAACTTCAGGTGCTGTTTCGATCTCCGGATGGTCGATGACAATCGAATTTGCCGATGGAGTTCCGTGTTGGTGCACCTCTAAGACCTCGACTGCAACTTCTTGTTCAGCTGGTTGTTCGAATCTAGAGCGTGTTCCCATGTCATTGAACACATGTTCAACAGCAGTGATGTTTTCAACTAAACCGCTTGAAAGTGTTTCGTCATCATCATCATCTTCAGCGAAACTTTCTTCAAAAAGATTAGCCTTAGGCGCGAAGTCTTCATTTTGCACTTCGAAGGTCAGGTGATCCGTTTCGTCATCATCGTCAGACTCAGTTTCACTACCGAACGGGGCGCGTTTGACGCCGCCTTTCAGCTCGCGAGTAGCCGGATCCACGAGCAAGTCATCCGGCATTTGATCGAGAATATCTTCAGGTACGTCTGAAAAATCCTCCACTTCTTCATCGACAGTGGGCATTATTCTGCCATTGTGCGCGGTGGCAGCACGGAGTTGCCCGCCGCCTTGTTGGCGCAGCGGTCTGCGATTGCCCCGATTTTTGGCAGCTTCTTCCTGACTCTTGAAGCTGATCACGCGCCGATTTTCGGCTGTGCCAATTTCAAGAGTGGGCACTACTCCCAGTCCGGAGCAACCAGTGCAATGCACTGTGAACAGTTCTCGCAAACTTTGTCCCTGTCGTCTGCGGGTCAATTCAACCAGACCTAAATCAGACAGTTGACCGCATTGTGGCTTGGCGCGGTCTTCTTCCAACACTCTCTGGAAGACTTCCAGAACCTGCTGTTGATCCTTACGACTATCCATATCGATAAAGTCGACGATCACCATGCCACCAATATTTCGCAAACGCAGCTGGCGAGGAATCTCTTGTGCCGCCTCTACATTTGTTCTGCGTACTGTTTCAGCTTGAGTGCGCGAGCTTGTGAAACGACCAGAGTTGACGTCGATTACAGTCAGCGCTTCGGTTGGTTGAATATTCAAGTGACCGCCGCTCGGCAGCTCAACACGATCCGAAAGTGCCGCTTCGATTTCTTTATCAACGCCTTTTGAAACGAGCAAGCTGTCTTCGCCTGTGTGATAGGTGACTCGCGTTGTGCGCCCCGCCCATCCCTGCAAATACTCTTGGGCTCGCTTTTGTCCATCTGGACTATCACAAATAATTTCGCTGACGTCATTGGAATAAGCGTCACGAATTACGCGATAGAGAAGATCTTGATCTCTATAAATCAGAGTTGGTCCGATTGAGGCTTCACCTTCGGAAACCACTGTTTGCCAGCGATCCCATAGTTGCTCGAAATCTTCGAATAGCTCACCTTCGCCCTGGCTTTTAGCTTCGGTACGAATAATTAGACCGACGCCCGGAGGCTTCATCAAGTTGACGACCGATTTCAAACGCGCTCTTTCTCTGGCTTCGCTGATTCTGCGTGATATCGAAACGCCGCGTTCTTCAGGCACCAGAACAAGAAATCGGCCAGGCAAACTAATCGCCGTTGAAACGCGTGGTCCTTTATGTCCGGTTGGTTCTTTAGTTATCTGAACCAGCAATTTTTGTTTGGGTACCAGGCGCTCTTTGAGCAGCCCTTGTCCCGGCACGTCATTAGCATGCAGGAATCCCATTTTGTCTTTTCCTAAGTTGACGAATGCTGCGTCGATACCAGGAAGTATGTTCTCCACTGTTGCGGAATAAATGTCACCTAGCAACAACTCGCCGCGGTTAACGAAGAACTCAACAACGCGTTCGTTCTCGAGTATCGCCGCGATGCTGTCATGCTCGGAGATTACAAGTGACTTTTTCATAAGGCTCCTCTTATTGGTCTAAAAGTCTAGAGATGGTGCGCACCGAATGTGGGGCGCAAATTGATCGACTCGGGTGCGAATCTGTCTTCGCAGTTAATTGCCCGAGGCTTGGAAATTTGTTGGATTTTGATTTCAACATTTTTGGGTTTACACGTTAAACAAAGGTGCACCGCCCTGTCCCTTTAATTGAGTGCGGGTAATCCGCCAAACAATTTCAGGCAGAGGCTGGTCTTCTGGTTGCAGGCATTTCAAAACGTCGTTTGGCTTCACATGCATTGCTGGTCCGTGTGCCAATTCCATTTCAAGAGTGCCAGTTGAGGGATCAACCAGTTTGAGAGATAGGACTCCAGGGCGAATATTTTTTCGTTTTGCAGCGTTTGACGCCGCGAGTTCAGTAGTGGTTGTCTTACCCGAGGGAAGGCTGTGCAGCAAGCTGCCCGCCTTTTCCGAGGAATCAGGCAACTGTAAGAAGAGTTCTTCTTTTGCTAGTAAGTCTTGGACAAGCTTGTCCAGAACTGTTCTATAAGCCGAGCAGCTTGCGGAGTCGGGCAGCTTGCGGAGTCGGGCAGCTTGCTGCATAGACCCCACTAGTGTGCATAGACCCCCTTCGGGTGCATAGGCTATCCTAGGAAAGCTGTCCAGTTGGGCGCGCTCAGCGTTGCTATCCGCCAATCGCACAATAGTTGCTCTGTAGGTGGCAGAGCCCAAGATTGATGCCAGTGAGATGTTCGAAACTGGAATTTCTCTAGCTTCTATGATCTGGATTTCTGGAGGTAATTGTGCGTTGAATCGCGCAATGAAATCGTCTGTTGAGACGATCATGGAAAGATCCACTTCGCCGACTTCACTTTCAGATTCTTGAAACAGCGCTAGGGGCGCCGCAAGATTTAGACGTGGAGCAGGATTGAATCCCTTTGTGTAGGCAACATTCAGAAACGCTCGGCGCGAGGCACGAGCAAAAAGATGCTGCAAATCGAGGTGAGAAATGAAACGCAAATCGCCAAATTTTGTGAATCTGAATCTAATTCTCTGCAGAACTTCATTTTCCGGAGCCGCCGGGGGCTTGGTGAAGAACAGTGATGGGTGACTGTCTTCATCAGTTGTGACAGCCAATTCTTTGACAAACGGATTCTTTTTCATTACTTCTGGTTTGGGCGCTGCCAGTAAATGAGTGGTATCAAGCTCAGTACAGACGCCGCAGGCATGACAAACATTCTCGGTGCAAGGAGCTGTCTCTACAGCGACAACTGCTTTCTCCCATTCTTTGACGAGCCACCAAGTGTTCAAGCCAACGTGAATAGTGTCCCAAGGCTGTTCCGAACCTACCTCGCGATCTGAACAAGCAAGTTCTTCAAGTGAGGTGCCCATCTTCGCGGCAACGTCGTGCCAGATTTGCGGTTTGAAGTGTTCATCCCAGGCATCAAAAACCGCCCCGGCTTTCCAGGCTTCGTAAATCATTGTGCTGATGTTGCGATCGCCGCGCGAGATTACTGCTTCTAAAAGACTGATTGCTGTGTCTGTCAAATTGAGCTGAACATGTCGAAGACCTGACTCTCTCAGCTTTTGTTTGAGCACCTTGTGCCGACGAACAGTTTCATCCGGCGTCACCTGACCGAACCATTGGAACGGCGTAAACGGCTTGGGCACGAAGTTAGAGATTGTGCAGGTAAACTCGATATCTTTTTTGTATTTAGTCGGATCTGTTTTCTTGATCACTCGACAGTGCGTAGTTGCTTCCTTGAGGATTTCTACGATACCAGCCAGATCTGAGTCTTCTTCCAGCGGTAGCCCGCACATGAAGTAGAGTTTGACCGATGTCCAACCTGACTGATATGCAGCTTCAATGGCAGAAATAATTTGTTGGTGTGAAAGACCTTTGTTGATGATAGCGCGCAGTCTTTCAGAGCCAGCTTCCGGTGCCAAAGTGATACCACTTTTACGAACAGCCTTGAGTTCCTCAGCCAGTTCTAAGTTCATCCGATCGGCACGCTGACTAGGAAATGATAGAGAGGATCGTCTGGCCGCATGTTCTTGATTGAGAGCACGAACTGACTCATGCAAACTTGTGTAATCGCTTACACACAAAGACAACATCGAGTATTCCTGATGCCCACTTTTTGACAGAGCTTCCGTTGATAGTTTCAGCAGATCTTCAGTGGAACGTTCCCGAACCGGTAAAAACGTGTAACCGGGCTGGCAAAAACGGCAGCCGCGATCGCATCCGCGTCGCACTTCCAACACTTCTCGATCGTGCACCAGTGACAGGTAGGGAACCAGCGATGTGGTCGGTTGATTGCTGTCTGTCAGCGGTATTGTCTGTCGCAACACGCGCTCGGGCAAACTGGTTTGGCACCCTTCCATCGAACAGTGCTCGTGATCGATGTCACAGTCTTTCGCCAAATCGAATTTTTCTAAGTCAATTTGCTTAGGCGCTTTGTTGTCGTTTCCATATACATATAAAGAAGGAACATAAACACCAGCCACTATGGTGGCAAGTTCAACTAAAAGCCTTCGTCGGAAACACTTTCCTTGCCCGTTTGGATAGCGAGCTTTGAATTCGCGTACGACGTTCATCACATTTGGTATCGCCGCTTCTCCATCACCAATGATGAAAAAGTCCATGAAGTGGGCCATTGGTTCAGGATTGACCGAAGCTGGGCCGCCGCCGAACGCCAGCGGGAACAAGTCTGTTCTATCTTGTGCTAAAACTGGCACCTGCGCCAAATCCAACATGTTTAGAACGTTGGAATAACAGAGCTCGTACTGCAGTGAGAAGCCAACCAATTCGAAATCTTTCAATGGTCGACGTGATTCCCAGCCCCAGAGCGGCACTTTGTTCGCTCGCAGAAGCGCTTCGAGATCGGATCCAGGCGCGTAAGTGCGATCAACAAGTAGTCCGTCAGTGGAATTGACAATCTGATAGAGGATTTTTAAACCGAAATTGGACATGCCAAGTTCGTACAAATCGGGGAAAGCCAAAGCAAGTCGTACAGATGCTTGGTCGAAATCTTTCCTTGCTGCGCCCCACTCGTTTCCAAGGTATTGGCCGGGACGATTGACTTGCTCAAGCAGCTCTTCAGTCAGCAATCTCGAAAATTCCGAGTTGCTGGCTTCAGTTGCTAACGATGGCTTGACCTGCGGGTTTTGTTGACCCACGAACGATTTAACGATTGTCTCTGCTCCGAAAAATTTTCACGAAAGAATGCTTTAGGTTCCACCTATTGGGCTTTCCGCAAAGATTGCGACACGAAGGGTGGTCTGATGACCTGCGCAACGCCTGCAATCAGCGAGTCGGGAAAGCCGCTGCCGATGACAATCTTAGAGGGTTCATCTCAGGCCAGACCCGATCGGCAGGTCTTCCGGAGATCAGCAAAACAAGATACGGTTTAAGAAAAGAATCTTGAGCTAGAACGCCCTCAAGTGGCCATATTATAGCGCTTTGAAAGCTTAAGTAGATTCACTTTCAAAACTTTAATTTGCTTCGTAACAGACGTCCGATAACTACGCCGTTTCGGGCGTCATACAGTCGCTTCAGAGAATTTGACAAGAAGTTCGAATTTAAGGCGCATGCAGGGATTAACCCTCTTGTCTACCTGTGCTATAGTCGCAAGAGAACGCTATCCTTGGATTAAGATAGCTCTTAACAGGAAGCTCTACACCTCTTGACCGAAAGGAAGTCAACGTGATTCTGGAAGCATTCGCCGAATATCTTCATGCCGCTGACCCAAGGACGCCGTCCACTGAAGTGCTGGCTCAATGGCTAATTGAGCGGCTCAGTTCAGCGCCGCTTAACAACGTTGATCGCGTGGTGCATTGCGAGATGGCTATGTTGAGATCTGGCAAGAAGCAGGTGAAGCGCAAACTCATGGACGTGGCAAATGAGCCAGCCGATTTATCCGCTTATAGTTTCAAGGGAAAGTCAGATTCAGGTAGACGACTCTTGCGCAGCCTCTACGAATATTGCTTGAGTTACGACCAGCAGAAGTGGTCTCGATTTGTCCACAACCTCAAAGCTAGCGACTTTAATCGTCGATCAGTTGGCAATTAGATTCTAAGAACATAAGTCGGGATAAGTTTATGGACATTGTCTCCTTGCATAGGAGAAAATGTGGAGCGCTTATGCGAGAGAATATGCGACGGAGCGCTTAGTAAAACTGGAGGTCTAATTTGAGACAATAGCTTTGTCTCGTTAGTTGACTACTGTAATGAAATACTCAATGGAATTTATTAGATCCAAAAAAATGATTGTCTCTTCGGTCGCTGTCGTGGCGCTTGCAGTCAGCGGAGGCAAGATTCTTGCAGCTGAAGATTTGAAGTTGCGACCGGGTATCTCGTTTACTCAAGATATCGATTCTGGATTCCCCATAGTTGCTACCAATATCGACGACGCCCAACTAGATCCCGGGATTCCGACACTGATTTTTTTCGGTGCTGCCTGTGACTTGAACACCAATCGTCAGGCTAAACGACTGGTGGACATCTATCACAAAACCCCGAAAGGCGAAGTCAAATTTATCGTCATCGATGTTGATCATCCGGTTAACGATGACGCCCGAAAACTAATCAAAACGTATTACAACCCGCCTGGAAAAACAGGCTACATCCCATTCGAAGTGATTTTGGATAAGAACGGAAAAGCCGCTTGGAGCCAAATTGGCGAAGTGGAAATTTCAGTCGTCAAAGGCCAGCTGGATAAACTAAAGTAAGCTTTGCCGGGCAATTGACGCCTCCTATTCTCGGGTATTATTTCGATCGAGGAGTCTGCATCTTTGGTCTGGACTAAATTATGCCTGAAAAACCGAATCAAGACAAAATTATTGCAGCGATCGAAAAAACGGATTACCGAATAACCGCGGCAGATTTGGTCATTGCCACAGGGATGTCTTACAACGAAGCCGTCTCTGAATTGAATAAAATCGCCGCCACCAAATTCGGTATCATTTCAGTAAATGATTTAGGTAAAATCGTTTACAAGTTTCCCCATGGAATAGCCAGGCAATCACGAACTAGGTCGTTAGCAGCGACTAGACAAGCGATTAGGCAAGCGATTCAGCTTGCTAAGAATTTAGAGTATTGGATTTACTATTTAGCCTGTTTTCTATTGATCTTGTCACCATTGTGTTTTCTTGGTCTGGCCCTGATGTTGGCGCCAGTGGCTCCAGGTAGAAAAGATAATGGAGATCAATGGGCATCAATCGCCACATTCATCAGACAGCGAAAAGGGGTTCTGGCGATTGAAGAATTGGCACCGCATGCTTACATTGACCCGAGTCGAGAAGAGCAAATGCTGCCTATCCTGATTCGTTTCAATGGACGACCAGAAGTTTCCCCTTCAGGAAGCATTTTTTATGTTTTCCCCGATCTGATTGCCACCGCCAAAGAGCCTAAGAAGCCTCGCTTACCTGCTCCTGCTCTAAAGCGTGCCGGTGATCATTTGGACACAAATGCCTTTTGGTATTTCAAGGTTGCAGTTGTGGTGAATCTGTTCCTCTCGTTCATTCTTTTAGCTGCCTTCAACAGATTGGGTGTTCACCCCGCCGCAATTCTGGTTCGTTTTTGGTTCGGTCTGTCCTTAGTTATGACTGCCGTGGGGCTGCTGCGATGGTATCGGTTCAATGCCATTAGTAGTGATAACGATCAAAGAAAAAATACTACTGAAGAATACGCGCAGGCGCTGGCCAACCCGGCTCCAAGTCTGGTCGAGAAGCTAAAAGAGGTAGATGAATACAGGCATCAGCGACAGGGGCGGCATCACAAGGAAATTGTCTACTCTACCGACCTCGAGCTTCTAGAACAAGCAAAAGAGTTTCGGGACAACAAAAAAGCCCACGATCAGCAATAAATTGCTTGCCGGCAGCTAGCCTCCTGAGCTATTGCGCATGTTCCGCAAAATTTCTTGCGGAACAGAAATTGATCCTACTGTCGGTGCATAAGATCCGAATGGTCCATGGCAGTCAGAACCGCCTGTAATCAACATGTTGTTGCGGTTTGCAAGCTTGATAAAGTGACGCACGAGGTGCACTGAGTGAATGCGATGAAAAGCTTCAATTGCTTTCAGTCCCGCTTCTCGAAGCTGCAAGATCAATGCATCCATATGTTCTTCTTTACCGGGGTGAGCTATTGATGCGATGCCGCCCGCGGCATTGATGGCTCGAATTGCATCCACAGGTGTAACGCTGTTGCGTGGCACATAGTGCTCCGACTTTCTGGTCATGAATTTTTCCCAGGCTTCATTGACGTCTTTGGCACCACCTGCTTCCACAATCGCCATAGTAATGTGGGCCCGCCCTATCGATCCGATGCCAGCGTGCCGTTGAACAGAATCTATGTCGATGTCAATTCCTAATGCTGCAACAGCATTGATTGAGTCGATGAGATGTTGTGCGCGTGCTTCCTGCTGTCTGTTCAACACCTCGGTTAGTTCCGTGCTGCTTGGGTCAATAAAATATCCAAGTATGTGAACGTCCTCGCGTTTGCCCGAGTCATGTATGTAAATAGTGTTTATTTCAATGGCTGGAATTATTTCCAACTTGCCGCACGCCGCTTCCTGAGCCTCACTAATGCCCTTCACTGTGTCATGGTCAGTGATCGCAATGTGTTTCATTTTGATCGCGATGGCATGATTGACGAGGTCAGTTGGCGACCACGTTCCGTCTGAGTGATGCGTATGAAGATGCAAATCGATGCTCATACAATTTGTGAAAGTTCAGAAGAATCAGCTGAGGCGGTTTGATCCCTTTGCTCGTCTTCTTCTTTGAATTGGATTCTCCGAATGCTCGTTGCTTTCCCGGTCACCTTATCAATTTCAAACAAGACACCGTTCACCATTGCAGGACCTTCAGCCACTTCAAAGCGGCTTGGCAGTTGTTTGACCATACGGCGGAAGACGGCTGCTTTGTCCATTCCGATCACACCGTTAATTGGTCCGCAACAACCAGCATCGGTTAAAAATGCGGTGCCACCTGGCAGAATTCTTTCGTCTGCAGTTTGAACATGCGTGTGCGTGCCTACAACTGCGGACACCCGACCGTCTAGATATAATCCAAGCGCAATCTTTTCGGCTGTTGCTTCAGCGTGCATATCAACAATAATTATGTTGGTCTCTTCTGACATTTTTTCAACGAGTTTTTCAGCGACTAGGAACGGCGATTCAAGCGGTTCCATGAAGACACGGCCGAGCAAATTGATCATGCCGACTTTGACGCCATCCTCAAGTTCTACAATGCAGGCGCCTTGACCTGGAGTGCCATCTGGATAATTTGCTGGTCGAATTACGTTTTGTTGCTGATCGATGAATTCAAAAATTTCTTTGCGATCAAACGTATGATTTCCGCCTGTAAAGGCGTGCACACCGGCGTCTCGCAATTCCTGCAGATTACTTTCAGTTGTGCCGAAACCGTGAGCCGCATTTTCGGCGTTAGCGATAATCAAGTGGGCTTTTGGTGCGTGTTCAGCAAGATATTGCTTGATCACGCGACGACCTGGTTTCCCAATCACGTCGCCTAAAAATAAGACGCTGATGTTATTTTGAGGATCCATCGCTAGAGAATACCTTACAATGCAAAACAGAACCACCTTGCGCATTCCATGTTAAGACTCTTCCGTAATTATCTTTGCCTAGCTACTGTGCTCCAACTCGGCACAGCGGTTCAAGCTCAGCAGAATTCTGTCACTTCCAAGCCCAACATCAAACCTACGCCAGTGACATCAACGGCAAAGTCAAACCAGCCAGCCATCAGTACATCCAAGCCGACATCGACAACCGGGACTACGTCCAGCTCGAAGTCCATTACACTGACCACAAAGGCAAAGCCTAGCCAAGCAGCGACCGCTACTGTCAAAACCACAGTTGTGTCTATTCCTTCAAAGTCCGTTCAATCCGCCAATACGCCTGCCAAAGGTGTAGTCAGTCCGGCGAAGACAGAGCTTGGTGCACCAAAGTCTGCGAAAACAGAACCTGGTCAGGGTGCATCAAAGTCTGCGAAAACAGAACCTGGTCAGGGTACATCAAAGTCTGCGAAAACAGAACCAGCTCAGAGTGCATCAAATTCTGCGAAGACAGAACCTGCTCAGGGTGCGTCAAAGTCCGAAAAGACAAAAGAAAAAGTAGTGCAAGTGAAACATACTTCGAGCCCCCGTCTTGGTTTAGTGCCTCCGCCACCGCCTGATACTCCGACGATATTTGCAGGCGATGGCATGTTTCCTGGGATTGGTGCTTCTGATTTCAGCAACCCTGCCGCTCTAGCTGCACGTCGCAAAGACATTGCTTCTCAGTTGGTGAGTGCCAAGAAGCTTTTGGCGGATAAAGAGCAGCGCACGAAAGAGCTGAAAGATAAGGTCATTCAATTTCAATCGCTTTATTCGGAAGGTGTAATCAGTCGAAGAGAACTTGAAACTACACAAAAAGAATCGGATTCAACGGCTGCCGAGTTGAATGACTCAAAAACGCAGACCATGTCGTTGCAAAATACTCTTGCTCGTTTGGATGATCGCTTAAAACCCAAGTCTCTTGCCTCTTCTTCCAAGAAGAAGGTGAAAGGAAAAACAAAGGCCGCTCTGAAACCATCCGTAAAAGTCGCTGGCTCATCTTCAGTTCCTGCAGGCAAGACAAGTTCTGTGGTCAGCGTGAAAGACACGGCAAAGGACTCAGGAGCGCCAGTTGTGCACTCATCGGAAAACATGGATAGCGAGTTGAGCGCGACCTCCACCAAATCTCCAACTCAGGCTGATTTGAAGCACTAGGCATTATCGAGTGTGGAGTTGGTTCCATGACTCGGGACGCCGAGTTTTGAACTCGAATTGCGCAACCTTATTTTCCTGACCGAAATGCGCGTCAAGATCAAGAATTTATCTTCGGAATGAATGCGTTGAGCTTTAATATCGCTAAGTTAAGCTGATGGCAACCTTGATATTCAGCAAGGCTAACGCGTTTAATGTGAGGCGGCTCATATCAAGAAGCGCTTTCCATGAGTTTCTTGTTACCTTGCTCCAATAATTAAAACCTGCAAAGTGTCTCGATGAGTTACTTTTCAGGTGGCCAAGACTAAAGCGGAATAGATCTTGAAAGGTGGCTCCGAATGCCACTTTCAGCGATATTATTTTCGCAACAAAGAACTCGGACATCAACGGAAAGCGCATCACAACACAGTTTCGAGCGCCGACGGTCGTTGTTCATGGAGATCAGTGTAAATACCGAAGGATAAAATCCAAGGAGAATATCCGATGTTGTACAGCAGAACAATCAAAGAAAACCAGTTCAATTCGATGCGTCGTCGTCCAATGATGAATCAAAGACATCATCAATGGAACACGAACTTCGGCGGGGAAACCCTTGCACCATGGGCATGCCAAAACATGACCTACGCGACACCTGAAACTGACATCCTTGAATTGGACGATCAATTCATCCTCGAAATCGCTCTTCCAGGCGTTGTTCTAGACGATGTCGAACTCAAAGTTGAAGGCTACACATTGATCGTAGTAGCTAAGCGCACACCTAACATGTTCCACGAAAAAGCCGCCATCCTGAGCAAAGAATTGCCAGCCGGCTATCTCGTACGCGAATTCGAATTCGAAACTGAAATCCTTCACGAGCAAATTGAAGCTCGCATGGATCGCGGTATCCTCTACGTCAGCATCCCTAAAGAAGAAGTAGCACTTCGCATTCCAGTATCTGCTGGTAATCTCGATACGCACTTCAATGGAATGAAGACTCGCGTAACTAAGCAGCAACACGAAATGCGCAGCAACAAAGAAATTTCAATCAAATAGATTTCGAGTTTATCCATAATTTGGAGGAATTGGGAGGGGCGAAAGCCTCTTCCTTTCTTTTATACTTACCTGAATCAGGTGTTAGCGAATAAAAGCTTCGCGGCGTCACTGATCGGCCGATCTCGCAAATAGGTGGAACATACATGCTCGCAACATCAGTATTGCTCAACAAAGATTTGCTGCCGGATGATTGCATTGATGCGTCAGATCAATTGATGACCACGCTTCTCCTTGGAAAAGCGGGTGGGTCGGAGCGACTGTACTCCAACATTGATCGATTGCGACCGGGCGCCAAATCCTGCAAATTTCACAGCCATTCTTTGCAAGAGGAATTTTTCATCGTCATTCGTGGACGCGGCATACTTAGACTTGGCGAGAAGACATATCAAATATGCGAAGGTTCATGTTTTAGTAAACCTGCTGGCAAGGGCATCGCGCATCAATTTATCAACGATTCTGATGAGATGCTGGAAATTCTTGATGTCGGCATTCCTGATCCAAACGATGTCATTGAATATCCTGATGAACGTGTCACTTATCGAAAAGCCGAAGGCAAGGCTTACAAAGACGGAAAAGTGTTAGCAACTTGGTCCAGCGATCCTAATTTATAAGGTTGGCTGATCATGGAAGAATCGCCGAGTCACAGATTTCCGTTTTATAGTTTGGCGCCGCACACTGAACATTAAAACCTGGGTACCCCCTTTCTTTTCTTTGGTTCAATGTTAAGTAAAGCGATATTACATCAAGGTTTTCAGACTTTGACGTTCCTGGAAACAACTGTTGGTTCAAGCTTTTAAGCATCGTGAAAAGCCGCGTTTTTCGCTTAACATATTAATCGAATAAAAAAGGACAGGACACCACTCCCGGTGCGAGCTTTTCATAATGCTACTGTGAAAGAGTCCCACAAGGTTTTCAATTTGGAAACGTGACGATTGTTCCTTCTCTTATAAGTTCTTGTTTGTGATTTTGATCTGCTGTAACTGGCTCCGAGGGCACCGTTTTACCTGCTTCCAGCAGCTCGACAGCGGTTCGCATGTTAGGAACGTATGCAGTCACTTTGAAAGAATCAAAAACGTAAGGCTTGCCATCAGCGCCCAGTGGCGAAGGACTGTCTGAAATATGCATGTGTAAGTGCGGGCTTGAAGTATTTCCCGAATTACCGACTTCACCGATAATTTGTCCCTTCGAAACTTTGTCTCCCGCTTTTACCTTAATACTGCCCGGCTTCATGTGCGCGTAAAACGCATAATTTCCCTGCCCAATGTCGATAACAACGATGTTACCGCCGGGATAGGAAGTAACATCATCGCCCTCTGCTTTCCCCGGTACTTGATCGCCAAACCGATCCATAGTACCAAGGATAGTGCCATCGGCCACAGCATGAATGGGCTCTCCATAGCAAAAATAATTTTCGCATTTCGTGAGGTCACCGACCAATAGAAGATTTTTGTCGTTCACTTTGATCCAATCAATTGCGTATCTTTGCGCAAGCTTTAATTCATTGCCTATCGGCATCAAAGCCCGTCGGTGCCCCACGTCTCCGGAGTAACCGCCAGAGGCAAGCCAGCCTTCTCCGCCCAAAGGAGGACTGATTACGACTGCAGGAAGTTCACTGACGACCAGTGGAACGCTTGTGTATTCCTGTGATACTTGTTTATTGCGCGGATATTTCGTCTCCAGTTTTATGCGATGTTTTAGGTTTTTCGGAATACCAGTTGCTTTGTCAAATGTCAGATTAACAAACACAATCGCGTTGCTCGCTGCTTTCAGATTAGTTGGAATGCTGTCTGGCGTTAGCACAACCAGTATTTTGGCGAGTGAATCACCAGCAAAACTTTGCACTATTTGTTCGCTATCAGCGTCGATGATATCCAGCTTCTGAATATTAGCGTCCGATCTTGTTAAATTCGACAGTGACAACTCATAAACAAGGTTGTACTTACCGTCATCACCGCGAACAAGAGCAGGGCTTGTTGTTGGCTTGACAATGACAGGCGTCCAGTTGACAGCTGAAGTGACAAGTGCGGATTGATGATTCGCGGACTCTGAATGCTGTTCACCGTGAACTTGTGTCGTGGAGACCGCAAGAGCCAGTGCCAAAGACATGCAGAAATTCTTGTTCATGGGCTCACCTTTTAAGCATCGCAATTTTAGTAGCAAGCACTAGTCTATTAGCTTTGGCTGAAAAGTGTTTATTGACTACTTCTTCAAAGGCGCAGCATTTTGTCTGTAGTAGGCGCGCGCCTCTTCATACACTGCATCCGCCTTTTTCTGTTGCTTCAATTGGGTGAGCAGATCTCCATAACTTTGCAACATCGCACCGTATGCGCTACCAGGCACAGGTAATTTGCGATAGTCAGCCAATGATTGTTCATACAGTGCTTGTGCCTGTGGATAACGTTTTTGCGCCGCCTCGAGGCGAGCCAGCTCACCATACTCAGAAATTGTTTCAGGGTCATTTGCTCCTAGATTTTTTGTCCTAATCATCAGCGCTTCTCTATACATCTTTTCTGCTTTTGGATAGAGAGCTTGTTGCTCTAACTTCCAACCTACTGCATTTAACTGATCGGCTAAATCAAGACACTGCAAAGCGTTTCGATACCCATCCAATTGGGATGCCGCTTGAGTCACCACTTTTTTCGTTTCTGGAAGATTCGATAACAGCGATCCCATTGGCCTGATTTCAGAATTCGTCATCATCCCGAAAATTCTTTGCAGCATTTGAAATTTTGTTCTAACGTCCAGATAGTCAGTCTCATCGATAAATTCAATCAATCTCTTGTACGTAAATGCCGCTGCCGTGTATTGAAACCTGGCATCCAACGTTTGAGCTGTTTGCACGAGGCTAATCCGCTCGAGATCCTTGAGTGTGTGTGCGATTGCGTCTTTATTTGCAATTTTATTGGACCGTTCAAATGTCAAAATGCGTTGGTATATTCTGCGAGCATTGTCGTATCTCCCAGCACGTTCGCTGACCCGCGCGTACCACTCAGCTGAATTGATGTCACTCGCTGTCGTGATGCGCAGTTTATCGATCTGTACATTTGACAAAGCATTTGAAATGAACATCCTTTCGCCTTGCTCTGTTGAATAGAAGACGAAATCAAGATCATTCGGAATACGATCGAAACCCATAGTAGGATCAATAATCCCACCACCGCTTCTTTGAACGAAGCTTTGTCCTTCGTTGAGCACGCTCTGGTGCTCAGATAAGTCAGAACAACTGGCTCCTTCAGCCTGCACCTGAGTTTGTGTCGCGAGAAATAAAAGTGGGACTAGGATCCACTGCTGGGTGGTGTGTTTTCCGCAAGTCATTTTAAATTCTCCTACGCGCTTATCTATCATAGGTGATCGACAGACGAGAGTAGGCCAGTTCTAATTGTTCAACACTATAAATTCGTCAGCTGCTGATGCCGCTTTACCTGCTTCAAGAAGGTCTAGCTTATGCGACTCCTATTCACGGCAATTTGCCTTTTCTCTTGCTAACGTAGTTAGTATAGGGGCGAGAGCAAACGGAGAAAGGAAAGATGAATAGCTGGCACAAATCGTGGATGGTCTACAGTGTTGGCCTGTTTATAGCTTGGGCAATTGTTCTGATTCTTACCTGGTGGCTCAAGGGTGGTACACATTTAGAAACTGCAGCTCTGGTCTGTGCGGGATTCTTCCTGGGTTGGCTATCTGCGACTATTAAAATGTATCTTCTAAAGAGCGAAGCAGGAACGCCGGCGACACGATGAAAAAGTGAGATCAAGGCTACAAGCGAAGCCGGTTAAATCTTAAACTCCAAATCACTGGGCCTGTCGATATCTACATTACCTTTCGCAAAAGCAACATAGATTGGATCAGTGCTTGCAAGAATTACTGACTTGGCGCCTTTATCACCTTGGAGGGCTAGTAGCTGGGTGAAATAGTTTTGGGGAAAGATTGCTGGAATGCCCACACTGTTTCCGTATTCACAGGCAATTATCGAGTTAGACGCTTGTTCTGGCATAGATGTGGAATTTGATTGGATGTAGGTACATTCTGAAGTTGCGAGCAACTTATTTATCAATTCTGATGTTACATAGGGCTGGTCACACACCATCAGAAGCAGGTCAGTGGCTTCGCACGTGATGGCATACTCTGTTGCTGTGCGGATCGAAGATGATAACCCTTTTTCCCAGTTCGGATTGTTCAACACTGTAAATTCGTCAGCTGCAGATTTCATGTGAGTTTCTAGATGCTTGTATATGGCGTCAAAAGCACAACCCAATACAACGCAAATGTCATTTACATCAGACTGGATCAAAGTAACAAGCGCAGTTTCGATTAGTGTCTTGTCGCCAATCCTGGCCAATTGTTTTGGACTACCAAAGCGTGAAGACGCACCAGCTGCTAGTATTGCTGCGACAACTTTTCTAGACGACGACTTTCTAGACAACGACTGGCGTCTCTGTGCTTTCAATGTCCATGCGCGGCTCTTTACTTTCAGTGTCCATGCAATCCTCGGCTCCGCATTTGGCGTTCAACAAGAGATTAGCAACGGGCGACTGCCCACGCTCGTGAATGGCTCCTACCGAATCACGTAAATGACCGGGTTTTCGGCTGCGAGCGACGATTTGTATTTCGGCCAAAATTGAAAGCGCAATCTCTCCAGGAGTTTCTGCAGTCATGTCCAATCCGACCGGCGAATACAAATTTGGATGCTCCAGTAGTTGTTGGCACTCCAGACCAAGCCCTGTGCAAATCCGCTCTGTACGTGCACGTGGGCCCATCACGCCCACATACGGTGGCATCGCTGTGGCCACTTGTCCAAGCACTTTGGCATCAAGATTCAAATCGTGTGTCATGACTATCGTGAATGCACTCTGCAGACTGGGTATCTCGGCAAGAAGAGAGGTGCTTGAGCGAATTTGTTGTCTTGAGAAACGACGAACATTCATGCCAACATTCGTCGCAAACGATTCCAAAAATCTTGCGTCTTCACCATCGCCAAATAGGCAGATGTCGATAGCAGGTTCATAATATTCAGCGAATATTCGGACGAGCTGATTGTTTAGTTGTACGTCTTCAACTTTGTTTTTCTTACAGTCAAACATCGCAAAACAAAGCTGTTCAACGTCCGAAAAGGAAAGCCCACCTTGAAATTCGCTAACTCCTGAGGCAGTTATTCCAAACCGTGCGCCTACAATCAAGGCAGAGTTGTCTTGGATTGTCACAAGCTCCTGAATTTTGACTGCAGTAAACAGCACTGCCGGCTCATGCAATTCAGAAAGCCATTGCACCGCATTCAGTGCTGAAACATTGGGCAGTGGCTCAACAAAAATCTCGACGGTACCGCCACAACCGAACGGAAAACCTCGAATATCATCTTCAGTCGACAAATCATATTCAACGATAAATGGCTTGACGCTGCCATCTAGCCTGCAAGCGATGTCGCCTTCGAGACACCCTGCAGATAATCCGCCGCGAAAAATTCCATTTTCTGTTATCAGCGAACGCGCTCCTGGACTTCTATATGAAGGTCCATCTGTGCTTATCACCGTGGCCAGAGCGAATTTCTCTTTCCCTTTTGAAACCTGATCGTGCAGGCAAAGTATATCGTCTATCTCACTCATGTGGTCACTTCGCCAAGCAGATCTTCAATGCGGATCGGCAAATTGCGCATTCGTATACCGGTGGCGTGATAAACAGCGTTAGCCAGCGCCGGTGCCAATCCCGCTAATCCTATTTCCCCAATTCCTCTGGCTCCGTACTCATTTAGTTCAGTGTTCGGAACCTCGAGAAAATGCACGTCCATT
The DNA here is from genome assembly GCA_003151275.1 of Candidatus Melainabacteria bacterium. Next base: position 53,960 of record PLXC01000060.1, on the reverse strand, counting down.
TTTGGCATGTCCGCATGGACCGGGAGGATGTAATCTGCCAAGTTGCTGTTTATTGGAGCACCTTTGGTTGGTTCATAGTCGGTGCCTTCAAAAAGCGCCATGCCCATTCCCATGACAATGGCACCTTCTATTTGGTTGCGCCCCGTCTTCGGGTTGATGATTTTGCCACCGTCGATTACTGTCACAACGCGGCTGACCCTCAATCTCGCAATTTCTTCTTGCCAGGTCACTTCAACGAAATGCGCACCATAAGAGTGCACAGATGTTTGTTTCTTGTCGAAAAATGTTGCCTTTGAGGAGCCTTTACCGAGTACATTATTGAGATTTGCCAGATTCATGATCTCTTCAAAGCGCACCCCATCACTGATCGGTTGATCCTTCTTGTGGACCTTGCCGTTTGTGAATGCTAACTCCTCTTTGTTCAGTCCCTGAAATTTTGAACCTAACGTCTTTCCCGCTGTCTTTAGTATTGTTTGCATCGCGTGTTCTGCAGCCTTACTCACCGCCGGAATTACTGAAGCCACGCCCATAGAACCGCCTGACATTGGGCCTGCTGGCAGCGAAGAATCTCCCAGCACCACTTCGATTTTTTCGATTGGTATCCCAAGTTTGTCGCTCAATATTTGTGCGAGTACTGTGTATGTACCGGTGCCGATGTCTTGAGTTCCACATGCCACTCGAGCCGTTCCATCGTTGTGCAATTGGACTGTGGACTCAGCCGCGAAACGCTCGGCGATCCAGGAAGCTCCTGCTGTGCCCCAACCAAGAACCAAACCATCTCTCTTCATTGATCCAACGCGCGCATCGCGTTTCGACCAGCCGAAGATATCTGCCCCTTGTTTGTAGCAGCCGATCAGATGGCGCGATGCAAGGAAGATTTAATCCCTCATCGATGTTCGGTTCGTTGATTATACGCAGCTGCAAGGGATCGATATTCAGCTTTACTGCTAGTTCGTCCATCGCCGATTCCGTTGCAAATAATCCAGGCACGGCGCCCGGTCCTCGCATGGAGGTTGGTGTGCCAATGTTGCGGCGAGAAAGCGCTGAGGTTACTTTTAGATTTGGACAGCTGTAGAGATATGATGTGCACTCTCCACAACCTTCCTTGTAATCGTCGAGTAATGATGTGTGATTGAAATAATCGTGTTGTATGGAAGTCAATTTTCCATCTGCAGTCGCACTAAGTCTTATCCGCTGTTGAGTGCGCGGACGATGTCCAACTGTGTGGAATGACATCTTTCTGCTAATTACTAACTTGACCGGCCGATTAAGATGGCGCGCGGCTGCGGCTGCTATAGCGCAGTGCGACCATGGTGTAATTTTACCGCCGAAACCTGAGCCGAGAAATTTGGAAATTACTTGAATATTTTCTGGCGCCACTCCTAGTACTTGCATCAAAACGTTCTTGTGGTTGACCACACCTTGAGTTGTTTCATATAGAGTAAATTTGGTGCCATCGAAAACTGCCACGGTTGCGTGCAACTCGATAACATTGTGCGTTTCAGCCGGCGTTGTGTATGTTTCGTCTAATTTGATAGAGGCGCCGTTGAATGCGTTTTGTGCATCGCCGCGTTCGCTTTCGACTTCGACTTTTGTGTCGGCTGTTAGTTTAGGGTCAACGTTAGGTTTATCTTCTTTGTAGCCCACCTTCACTTTGTCTGCGGCGGCCTTAGCCTGCTCGAAGGTGTCGGCTACAGCTACTGCAACGTACTGACCGTAATATCGAATAGTGTCATCTTCAAAAGGTGGTCTCGGTTCATCCGAGTGGGCGCTGAAATCTTCATTTGGGGCAACGCGAAACAATTTTCCTATATTGGCGCGATGATAGATAGCATGCACACGAGGCATTGCTTCTGCCTCGGCGGTTTCAAGCTTAGCTATTGTGCCATTGGCGATGGTGGCACCGACGGGCACCGCATAAAGCATTCCAGGAAAGTTATGGTCTGATGTATAAACCGCTCCACCTGTGACTTTTAACGGTCCCTCTATACGCTTTGTCTCGCGACCGATAGCTGAATTTCTAACTTCTTTGAACATCGTTTGTCCTGAGCCGCTTTTCGAATCTTTGTTCGAGTCCTGTTGTGATTCTTTGCTACTGCTCATGATTCTTCCGGTTGCCTAGATAGTGGTGACAGTTTTTAGCGCGTGGACAAGGCAGCGCTTAAAAAGCTCGATTTTGAATTTGTTCTGAGTTTGCGCTTTGGCATCCTTTAAAGCATGTTCGGCAGCTTTGCGGAAGGCGTCCATAGTTGGCTCCTTGCCGAGTAAGAATTCTTCCGCTTCTGGCGATCGCCAAGGGATCGTCCCCACTCCCCCGAGGGTAACTCGAATGTGCGAAATCTTTCTATCTTGAAGGTTGGCAATTACTGCAGCGGATGAGAGTGCGAATTCGTATGATGCACGATCTCGCAGTTTCACATACGTTGACTTGCTTCCGGTCGGGAGTTTCTTCAGGTTTATCCGTGTAATCACATCGCCGGGTTTAAGCATGTTTTCGATTTCTGGAGTGGTGCCCGGCAGACGATAGAATTCGCTAATTGGCGGCTCCCATTCACCGTCCTTGCCCCATATGCGAATAGTGGCTTCCAAAGCCATTAGCGCCACATTCATATCCGAAGGATTGGTGGCTATGCAATGATCGCTAGTTCCTAAAATCGCCATTGTGCGATTGTCTCCGGCAATTGCGGGACAGCCGCTTCACGGTTTCCTTTGTTGCAAGGAAACTCTGGATCACGGAAATAAACGCAGCGGGTGCGCTGCAACAAGTTGCCACCAGTTGTCGCCATGTTGCGTAACTGAGTCGAAGCGCCAGACAGCAGCGCTTCCGACAAAACCTGATATTGAGTGCGGATGAATGGATGTTGAGCCAAATCTGAGTTGCGAACCAATGCCCCTATCCTTACTCCGCCTTCAAAGTCTTCTTCAATTTTATCGAGGGGCGAACCTTCGTTATCGACCAAACCATTGATATCGATCAATTTGTCAGGCGTTTCGACATTCAATTTCATCAGGTCGAGAAGGGTCGTGCCACCAGCGACAAAACGGATGTCTGCGCCTTGTTGAGCAGTTTTGGCTGATAATGAGGCTTCGATGGCGTCGCCGACGTTGGACGATTTTGTGTATACAAATTCTTTCATGGTGGCAGTCTCAGGCTTTGCTACGAACTTGTTGAATTGCTGAAACAATGTTGGCGTAAGCACCACAACGACAAATATTGCCGCTCATCGCTTCACGCACGTCATCGTCTGTATGTCCACAGGGCTCATGCAGAAGCGCTGCTGCAGACATGAGCTGGCCGGATGTGCAGTAACCGCACTGATAGGCATCGCAGTCGACGAAGGCGGCTTGAAGAGGATGCAGATGACCGATTTCACCTAACCCTTCAACCGTGGTTACTTCATCACCGTTGTGCATCACAGCTAAAGTTAGGCACGAATTGATTCTTCGTCCGTTTACCAGCACTGTACAGGCACCACATTGTCCGTGATCGCAGCCTTTTTTGGTGCCAGTGATCGCAAGATTCTCACGGATGCAGTCTAATAAGCTAGTGCGTGGATCAAGTTTTAGAAATGCATCTTCTTATTAATAGTTATAGTGACTGCCATCGCTCCAGCGATTTTTGGCTGGTCAGTTGCCTTAGCACTTGCTTCGTTTGCCATCCATCTCCCTCGATTGCGATGCAGTCACCTTGAACGACTGTCACTGTGTTCGAAAGATAGCGCACTTTCGTTTTCAAGGTGCGCAAATTGCGGAACACAAAGATGAAATCAGGTTTTGTTGGTCTCAACTCTCATTCAGGCTCTTATGGTATCCACGGGTTGTATACTTCAAAGTGTTGATTGGTGGATCTTGAGTATGAGCCAGCCTACGAGATTTGATTTTAACGAAGTTGTCTTCTTCGGGCGTTGTCTCGATGAATACGTGATTATGTTCGATTTGGATTTGACCAGCATGCGCGGGCAACGCGTCCTGGATTGCAGTGGAGGTCCAGCAGCCTTTGCGTTCGAGGCGGAAGTATTCGGCGTCGCCGTAACGGCTTGCGACCCGCTTTACGACCAAGACGTGGCTACACTCAGAGCTGTGGTTGACGAACATGCAGCCCGCGTATATGCAAAGCAGCAAGCTGCGATGGATCTCTTTTATGCTGAGGTCGTTCCAACTCCGGAACGGCGCAAAGCTATGGAAATATTTCTCCAGGATTTTGTGCAAGGGAAATCCTCTGGACGTTACGTTCCTGGGCGGTTACCTTCTCTTCCGTTCTCTGATAACCAATTTGATACAGCTTTATGTGGAAATCTGTTGTTTCTTTATAGTGATATTGCATCTGGTGGCATGCTTCAAAATTCACCGATGGATTACGAATTCCATTTGCAAGCGCTGCAGGAGTTATTGCGTGTCACAAAGAGGGACTTGCGACTCTATCCTCTTCAAGGTCCAAATGTGACCGAACACCTTTACCTTAAACAGTCTATGGACGATCTCAATGACCAGGGATTTGTTTGTGAGCTTATTCCTGTCAAACAGCGAGACATCATCGGTGCTGAAAAGATGTTGCGCATCAGCAAGCCCTTGAACTAAACATCACGAGGTTTACATAATGTTGGATGAAGTTTGTTCTTTCTGCAAGAAGGACCAGAAGCAAGTGAAAAAGCTTTTTCGCGCGGAAGACGCTTTTATTTGCGATCAATGTGTCAAAAAATTTCGTGACACTCTGGCATCGTTTGACGAGTCCACGCCCGGAATTCCAAAGAAGCCTCAATCAAATGATGTTGATGTATCGAACAACTGACGACTAGTGCGTTTCCGGAGTTCGGATCTTAGCTTGGACGCTGGTTGAAGCGCCTATCCCCGCGACGATTTTCGAATTGGCACCACCGATTGCCTGGTTTTCGATCTTAAGCAAATCGTATTCCTCTTTCAGTTTGCCAAATTCTGCGGCTAGCTCTTGTTCATGTTTTTCGCGAATGGACGCATTGACAGCTTTCTTTGAGTTGAGAAGTTCAGCTGATTGTGCGGCTCTGAGTTTCAACTCTTCGTTGTTCAACTGTTGTTCAGCCGCGAGAATTTTCACCTGATCATTTCTAAGTGAATTAGCAACTTTGGCTGATTGAAACTGCGATAAATGGAGCTGTCCGCATACGTGTGGCGGTCTGATGTTAGCCAAATCTGGTATGTGAAATAGGTTCACGTGCAGTTGATAATCCTTTAGGCTGTTCTCATACGCTGCTTCGCCTGCGTGACATTCACCAATCGTCTTTTGAAAATCAACCAAGTGTGCATTGTATTGATTTGCGTGCTCACGAAATTGAGATAAGTCGCCACTGTACTGCGCCACTGCGCTCTTAAATTGTGGCGAGCCAATTTTGAGCAACAGGCTGTGTGCTTCACCGGACAATCGATTGGCGCCGTTAATGCTAGTTTCTGCTTTGCCATGAAGTTTAGATGCTTGTGTCTTGAAGTTGTTTGCTTGGGCTATTAACCTCAAAGCGTTCTCTTCTCGTGTTTCAGCGAATGCAAATTGCGCACTGACGATGCTAAAAGTGGCCGCGATGACTAGTGCAGTTCGAATCATTGGCTCCCTCCTCTTTCACTAATAGCCTGAGCGCAACACTAACCCTGCAGCTTGTGAAAGACTAACGGGCTGATCAGTATGCACAAATTTCGTGGCAATCCTTGACGGATGGGACAATCCCTTCAAACTTAGCTCAGTGGCTCTCAACTCTATCGGCGGATCTTGAGGTGGCGTTGGCGCTTCATGGTCCTCATCTCCATAGTATCGAACATAAAGCTGCGTACCCAGGGCTCGCAGTTTTGCTTCACCGGGTCTCTTCTTTTCGGCAATCAATGCCTCTAGGTTAGCCGCAGAGGCGGCAAGTTCGCGGCAGCTCTGCACCGCGGCAATTTGATGCTTCAATGCTTCGCGTTGTGCATCGGCTCTAATCCAACTGCTGCGAATCTCTGCTCTATTGCTGACATCACCGGCACCACTGTAGTCGTAAAAGCGCCCGCCTCTGCGGACACCTCGTAAAGACATTTGCGCATTGTAGCCCATACTCGCTGCAGACATGTTGCCGATGCTTATCGCGTGTGCAGAATTTGAATTTCCCCAGCGAACGTATCGGGCTTGTCCGTCAGCAACTTGTCGATTAATCATCTCAATTGTTTTTGCGGTCACGTTCACGTCGTCTGCTGGTGCATGCGCCTCGGCTTCCACGCGTCCATTCAAGTGGATTAGCGCTTGTTTTGCAGCTACGCCCTGTTCATTGAAAGGATTTATTCGGAAGCAATCCGTGTAAGCCGCTTTTGCCGCTTTCGCGTCGTATAGCTGCTCTAGAGTTTGACCCAAATAATAATGGATTAGTTGATTTTGCGGATCGGTCTGGGAAGCTCTATTGAAGCAATCTTCAGCCGCATAGAAACGCTTCGCTTTGAAGTGTTCCTTACCTTCGTCAATCAAGTTAGATGCACGAGCGCTTGTGCCGCCGACAACGGCTGCCATCAATATCAACACTTTTACAGTGCTCCAAAGTCTCATGCATGAATCCCTTGTGTGCGGACATCTTACATAGGAGATGTGAATGTCTTGTGTAAACAGTCTACACGTCATTTATGTTCCATCAATGATTCGTCGTTTGGTAAAACCAGACAATGCGGATTGTTTTTCTTAAACTGCGCTAAGCCAGACGCTGACATAGGAGAACGCAGCGTCAATCGATAGAGCTTGAAGGGGTTAAACGTAACGAGCCCTTCTTCGTCCACCTTTGAGTCTTTCAAATCCAGCTTGCGTAGTCGCTTAAGTTGGGCAAGCTGAGGGAGAATTGCATTTGATACTTTTGTTTTGGAAAGAGTGAGCTCTTCCAAGTCCGAAAGTTTTGCCAGCGACGAGCCGCATTTGTCTGTAATACCAGTTCTATCAAGCTCTAGTGAGTAAACCGGTGAATGATTCGCCGCTAGATACTGGACACCGATGTCTGTTATTAGAGGGTTTTGGTCGATTTCCAAAATGTTCAAATGCTTAAACCGCGCCAGCTCTTTTACGCAATCATCGTTCAAGCCGCAATCAGCAAGTGTAAGGTCATTAATTCGGTTCAGTTTGAGAAGCTCCCGACAGTCCTCGCGGTTTAGCTTGATCTCCTTCAGGTTCAGTTCAACCAGAGAAGGAAATTGCACGATGCGCTTTATCGATTTTCTTGTCGCCTTCGACGTGCCTATGTCCAAAACGTGTAGCGGAAAATCAGGGATGTTCTCCACGGCCTTGTCATCGATTTGATAGGCGCGAAGCTCGCTGACTTGATAATCTTTTCGATCGCGCAAGAATTTGAAAGACGCAGGATCTGCAAGTCTCAAATCTAGTTTGTTCTTTTGCGCCATGATTGCGTAGGTTGAGGCGAAGTTCTTTTGGGGATACTTATTCATTTCCGCCAGCTTATCCCCTTCCAACTCAGTCAAAGGAGTAGCGGCCGTTGATATATCCTCAGTAGGTGCGGGTTTATGGTTTACGATTGGCTTGTCTGCAAACAAAAAGAAAATCAGGCAGCCTGCGATTGCCACCACTGAAAGCGCACCAAATATGATGGCGGCTCGTCCCATGCGATTCGTTTCATCGCTGTGCTCGATGCCTGGTAAGGAAATGTTGTACCAGCTCTTTTGCTGACTAGACAATGCTTTCAATTCGGCTCGCACGGCTTCGGCTGATTGATATCGGTCCGTTGGATCCTTAGCCAGCAGCGTGCTGAGCATCGTCTCCAACGCGTTTGGATATTTGTGGTTGGGCGCAACGACGTTTAGAGGCTTGTGTCGCTCACCTGCATGCTTCATCAAAACTTCGATGATGGAATTACCTGTGAATGGCGGCTCAGAGGTCAGTACCTCGTACATAACGCAGCCAAGTGAGTAGAGATCAGAACGTCGATCGATCAAACCACCTTTTGCCTGCTCGGGGCTCATGTAGAGCGGGCTGCCAAATAGATCACCGGTTTTGGTAAGGCTGTGCCCTTCGGATTGGTCAAGCACTTTGGCGATACCGAAATCTACTAGTTTGACTTTGGGATTTTCGTCATATGGATTGATCAGCATGATGTTGCTGGGTTTCAAATCCCGATGATAAATTCCGTAGTTATGTACATACTCAAGCGCCTCGCAGACCTGGATGAAAATATTGAGTATCTTCGTTAAAGAAGGAATTCCGCGTTCCTTTAGGACTTCATCAAGTCCCTTCCCATCGACGAATTCCATGACAGAGTAAATCTGTCCGTAATCCGTTACGCCTAACTCAAAAACCTTTACCAGGTTTGGATTTTCAAGCTTTGCCAGCGCTGTTGCTTCTTGCTGAAATCTACGCACTGACGTTTCAGTCAGATTCTGCGAATTCAAGACTTTGATAGCTACGATACGGTTCAGTGCTTTTTGATTCGCTTTAAATACGACACCCATGCCACCAGCAGCTCGGCGTTCTAAAAACTCATATTTGTTTTCAAATAATTCACCCACGTCTGGTGTGACCAAGACCGTTGTACCGTCGTTGGGGCACACAGGTACCCCAGCATCGAGCTCGAGCCCACACTTCGGGCAAGGCACAGTCGTGGTCTTGAGTGGGGTGCTTTCGATTTCTGTCATCAGTGGCGGAAGTAGACTTACTAGGTACTTATACCCTGTGACAGTTATCCGAGGATAGTCTAGGCACACTAGTGGGGTCTAGGCACACTAGTGGGGTCTGTGCAGCAAGCTGCCCGACTCCGCAAGCTGCCCGACTCCGCAAGCTGCTCGGCTTAAGGATGGAAGCTGCTGCGTTCAGTCTCTAATCGACGTGTTCGAACAGCGGCGGCTAATTCGTCCAGAACCTGAACACTTTCTTCCCAACCGAGGCAGCCATCAGTAATGCTCTGTCCGTAAGTGATTGGTTTGCCTGCCTTTCGTAGACCGCAATAATCTTGCCTACCGGCGATCAGGAAACTTTCGATCATTACGCCAATAATTCTGGTGTCACCGCCGGCAATTTGTTTGGAAATGTCCGCACAAACTGGTACCTGATTTTCCGCCTTCTTGCTGCTGTTTGCATGGCTGGCATCGATCATCAAATGTTGTCTGAGACCGGCTTTGCTCATTTCTTGAGATGCGGCTTCAACGCTGGCGGCATCGAAGTTTGGCGCTTTGCCACCACGTAAAATGATGTGGCAGTCTTCATTTCCATTCGTGGAGAAAATCGCTGAGTGGCCACCTTTCGTTACCGATAAAAAATGATGCGGCTGCGAGGCAGCTTTGATCGCGTCGATGGCAATTTTGATATTGCCGTCTGTGCCATTCTTAAATCCGACCGGGCAGGAAAGACCTGACGCCAGTTCGCGATGCGTTTGTGACTCAGTTGTTCGCGCCCCAATTGCACCCCAGCTGACCAGGTCAGCAATGTATTGAGGCGTGATCATATCCAGATATTCGCAAGCCGCCGGCACGCCAAATTCGTTGATATCTAACAATAGTTGACGAGCTATACGCAGACCTTTGTTGATTTGGAAGCTGCCATCGACATCAGGATCATTGATCAAACCTTTCCAGCCTACGGTCGTGCGCGGTTTTTCGAAATAAACGCGCATGACGATTTCCAGATCTTTGCCAAGTCGCTCACGCTGCACCGCAAGAAGAGCGGCGTATTCAGTAGCCGCGATGGGGTCGTGGATCGAACAAGGTCCGATCACGACGAGCAGGCGATCATCTGCAGCATGCAATATACGATGAATAGACTGCCGAGCATTATATGCAGTAGCTGATGCTTGTTCGGTGCAAGGAAATTCACGAGTGAGGTGTGAAGGTGGAGACAGCTCTTTGATCTCTTGGATCCTGAGGTCGTCCGTATTATGGGCCATCGGAATCTCCGTCTTTGGGACTAGATAGGAAAAGGTGTCGGGGGAATGTTTCAACAAGTTTCTTCAACCTCTGGTTCGTTCGTTGGTCGGCGCCACTGCATCCGGTATCAGTTAGATTTCGTACTGTTTATTTAGGCTTACAGCACCGTTGCCAATGTAGCACTCGATAGGCTATTCAAGGTAACTTCTGAGTTGTTCTTTAAGTGCAATTGCTTCATTAGTTCGTCCATTTTCAATCAGTAACCTATGATAATTCTCTCCGCATATGCTCAAGATATTAATTGTTGTAGTGTGGTGCGCTTCCACTAGCATGTCTTCCATACCCGGCATCATTTGCTCCATGAAGCTATCCACCTGGGTGTTTCCGAACTTTGCTTTCTCGGAAGTTTCAATTGGTTGTGTACACAACCCGATAATTCGTTTGTACAAAGTTTCGCATTCGTTCGCATCACCTACTGATCGATATACGGTGGCCATGGGCAGAAGAATGCTAGCAAGCTCGATACGCGCTGCAGTTCCTGGCTGACCTTCAACAATAGAACTAGCTTCTTTTAGTTTGTCGATTGAAATCTGATAATCGCGATCGTTAAATGCTTTCTCTGCATCGCGCTTAAGTTTTTCTACTTTAACCATGGTGGTTAACATTTTTGTAGCCATGTCTTCGAATATTGAGTCAGATTCCATGTCAGGCCAGTTGCTCGTTATCGAATCTATATATTTTCATATTCATCCAAACAATCAGTTTTTTGAATTGTGAGGTCGCCTAACTCAGCGCCGTGGGGCTATACGGATAGATCGATGGTGGCTAGTGACGTGATATAAAAGTCCACAATCGTTTAAACATGAACTATTGCTTCGTTAAATTACCTGCCAAGGTGCCCAAATTAGCATAGATTTGTCGCTGTTAAATTAGCCTGGACTAGTTTGCAACAAATCGAAATTGTTTTGACTTCAAGATATCGATTCAACATGGTAGCGGGCTAAGCTTGCCTTGTCGCCTCTTTGCATCAGCGGCGGGCGATCCGTTGGCCATGCGAATATGGTGGCGTTGTTTCTTGTGAGTATGTATTTTGTGATACTAAGGAAACCTTGTGCAGCCGTTCAGCAAAATTATTGTACTCATAGCAATCAAGCCACCACTCAGCGAAGTGTCAAGTCCATTCAACGCGTTCTGCAAGCGTCTACATTCTGAACCTAGGGCATCGGGATGTTGTTATCCGGAAAGTCTTCTTTTGGCACGTAAGGCGTCTCTTCATGACCGCGCTTGTATCCATAGCAAAAATAAATGACTACGCCCACGGCCATCCAAATGAAGAATCGCAGCCAGGTGATTACAGGCAAACTGAGCATCAAAATAAAGCAAGAGACGATGCCTAATATCGGTATGAGCGGAACGAGCGGACAGAGAAATGGTCGCACTCGATCTGGATCGCTTTTCCGCAACACTGTCACACCCGCGCAAACGATTATGAATGCTGCCAACGTGCCGATGTTTGTCAGTTCTGCGGCCTGGCCGATGTCGATGCACAAGCAGGACACACCGACAATTACGCCCGTTAGGATGGTTGGAATGTAGGGTGTTCTGTATTTCGGGTGCAAGTTGGAGAAAAATTTCGGCAACAGTCCATCTCGAGCCATGGCCATAAATATTCTCGGTTGACCTAATTGAAAAACAAGCAAAACTGATGTCATCCCTGCCAGGGCCCCGACGCTAACGATTAAATGGGCCCATGGGTTGCCGGCAACTTGCAGCGCAGTTGCTACTGGAGCGGCGTCATCTGCGTATCTTTGATATGGCAAAATGCCGGTCAAAACCATGGAAACAGCTGCGTAGAGCACTGTGCAGATGAGCAAACTGCCAATCATGCCGATTGGCATATCACGCTGCGGATTTTTCGTTTCCTCTGCGGTGCTGCTGATCGCATCAAATCCGATAAAGCTGAAGAAGACTATTGCTGCACCGCCCATGATACCGGACAAGCCGTGCGGGGCAAAAGGCACCCAATTTTCAGGATGCACGAACATGGCACCATAGATGATGAAAAAGAGGACGATGACGACTTTAATTGCCACGGCTAATGTGTTTACCCAAGCGCTCTCCTTGATGCCAACTACGAGTACCCAGGTCACTGCCGCTACGATGAAGAAGGCCGGTGCGTTGATGGCAAAAGGGTGACCGAATAGATCGGGAAGAGTCAAAGAAGAATAGAAGGCTCTCTGCGGGCTGTCTAAGCCCATATCTTTGATCCTAGTTAGTGCGGTTCCCGTGTCCGTAGTCAGCCAAAGCGGCAGCTGAAGACCGGTTAAACCATGAAAGAGATGAAGAAAATAATCAGACCAACTGACGGCAATTGCCACATTGCCGACCGCGTATTCGAGGATCAGATCCCATCCGATCACCCAGGCAATAAGCTCGCCCAAAGCGGCTTGAGCAAATGTGTAAGCGGACCCGGATACAGGAATCATCGCTGCTAGTTCCGCGTAACATAACGCTGCAAAACCACAGGCAATTGCGGCAATCAGAAACGAGATGACAATAGCCGGACCCGCGCCTTCACGCCCCATCGGTGAACCGAGCATAAAGTTGATCAGTGGAGTTGAAATCCAATCTTTTGCAGCCGATGCCTGCCCAGCAGCAGCAGTGCCTGTGAGGGCAAATATTCCAGATCCAATCGTTGCTCCCACTCCAAATGCGATCAGGTCAAACGCGGTTAGACTCTTCTTCATCAAACGACTTTCGCCGTATGCTTCATCGATTAAGAGAGTTGCCGATTTGCGTCGAAATAAGCGTCGCGCTTGCAAAGATGCACCTTTTCAGCGTTAGTAGCAGCGTGAATTGTTGCATAAAAAAGATGGAATCTGGAAACTCACAAGATTGTCACGTTTGATTTGACAGTATGAGTATGAATTACAGAAAGCGTGCTTTTTTTAAATCCTGACGATGCACCATCCTGGAGACAGTCTATGGTTAAACTCAACACGGACACCATCTCTTTAATTACCGCGGCGGACATGATCGCGGGGTGTTCGGTAGAAAGGTTGAGAGAAGCATATGCAGGTTTGGAAAAAAGAACTAAAACTATTTCCCAGATCAAATGTTTGATCAAGACCTATGGCCAATTCGGCTTGGAGTCAGTAGAGCTCTGATTCTGGAGTTCTGATTCTGGAAATTTATCGTAGGCAGGCAACTTGCCTACCAATGACCAAGAGCGCGATCAATGTGTTTGTCGCTGAGAAGTCCGATGCCGACAAGGATGCCGGCGCTCCCAGGATTGGTCTATGCAGCAAGCTGCTCGACTTGTCCTAGGACAGTCTATGCGGCAAGCCGCCCGACTTGTAGATTTAATCTAAATTCGTACGTATTTCACACGGAAATCACTGTTTCTCGTATACAACTACTCAACTACTGAAAACGTTGCCTTGGCACTTAGGCCAAGAGTGAGGTCAAAAATGGACAAAGTTGTAATTGAAGGGCTTAACCAAGAACAGAGTTCAGAATCAGCGTCGATCAGCGAAAGAACAAGAGCGCTCAAGCTAATTCGCAGCCTAGTTAACATCTACCGTCTTTGTTACGGTGTTTCCAGCCCGGTCTGATATTCGGATTTCCACCTTCTTAGGGTGTTTGGCAAAAGTTACGTTGTCGGCTCCAAGTAAAACGTTGAGCCCATCTCCGGCGTCGTTTATGCCGGCGAGCGCAAGTGGCTCTCCATCATCTAGTTTGTAAGTGCCATTCATAATCGGTGTGTACTGATCTTTTGCTTCAATGCGAAGTTTGGCAGCACCGCTTCCTGCATTGCTCCACTTTACCGAAATGATTTGTGGTGGCGAATTGTCTACGTCAATCGTTCGAAACACTGATGATTGCTCGCTCGTGTCAGCATTGGAAAGCTTGTCGTCTAGAGTGAACTTGACGATGTAATTTCCTTCTTTGATTTTGGCGGTATCCCATTTGACTGTGAACTTCTCTCCGGTAGTGGAAACGTCGGAGGAGGTACTGACCGCACTGGCTTTAGCTAATGGTCCTGGTTTTGCTTTGGATTTAGATTTTTTCTTTGAGACCGCGTCAGCTTTGTCCGAGGCTAGTCTATGCGGCGAACCACCCGAGTTCTGTTCAGGTTTTGCGGGCTCAGACTTGGCGGCACTGTTTGCTTCATCTTTTGTTTTGTCATCGACAACTTTGTCGTCAAGATTGCGCCGCTGTGTGTCAACTGCTTGTTCTGGATCCCAACGCTTCGGAGGTCCGCCAGGAGGCTGCACTTGAGACGGAAGTGCATCATCAGTTTTTGGTACTGCCAATGGAGTCGACTTTGCTTTTGGATCGGCTTTGTCAACCGTCGTGCTAGTTTCAGCCTTACTGGAGGCAGTCACTATCGGTGCGGCATCTTCCTTAGCGGCTGCATGTTTGCTTCTCAAATCGCTCACAATGGACTGCCAAGTTTTGCCACCATCAGGAGAGATTTGCATTGCGAGCATTAGATTGTCGCCATCACTGTCCGAACCAGTTACCGAAATCTCTTCCTTGCCATTGACGGCGGTTCCGGATTTTAGAGAAACTGCGGTGAATTGGGGAGCCGTGTTATTCGGCAAATAGGTTACATCGACTTTGCCGATCGCCACTGGTCGAGCTTTCGAGTTATCCGAGGATAGTCTAGGCTCAGATTTCCAGACGAGCCGATATTGTAAGTACCTTCCGGGAGGGGATTTCAATTCATAGGCATCCGGTGCGGAATTTGCCGCTGCCCATTCTGACCAACTAGAGTCCGGCTGGCTCGTTTGTCCGGTTCTGGTTTCTACACCAACAGCTTTTCTAATCGCCTCGCTGACTTCGTCGTAGCCTCCGTAAGCGCGCAAGCGACTCCATCGGGAAGAGCGTAAGCCATCATGCACCTCGGATGTGTAGGACGCCTTTAGCGCAGGTTTCATTTCGAAAACTTGAGCAACGGCAAGATTGCATGTGCCCGCGAACAATCGTCCCTTGCCGTCGGAGCACAATGCTACGACGGCATCCTGCTCAGTGTGACAGACCGGAATGAAGTAAGACTGTTGGGATAATGAGTCAAATTGCGCTTCAGTGATATCGCCTTCGGCGTCACCTGAGAAAACATGATCTGTGCTTGGGTCGTAATAAAGTGTGTAGAAAGCCTCGCTTGTAGCCAGGGTTTCAACTTCTCCGGCGCCGTTTACTTTGACGAGATGTCCTGAGCCCGCGGTGGCGACAAATAAATTTCCCTTCTTGTCTTTGGCAATTCCAGTCACAATGTGGTCTGGTGCCTGGTACTCGGCTTTCGTTTTTCCGGCGGAATCTATACTGTACACTGCACCCTTTTCAGCGGTGCCGACGTATAACTTTTCCTCAGGCACGCAATAGAACATTGAGACGATGTCCGCCTGTCCCGAATCGAACACACTAACAGGCGTTGCGCCTTTAGCCACCGGAAGTTTGTAGACTTTTCCGCTGCCTGTAACGCCGATGAATAGATTATCTTTGTTGTCGATCGCCAGTGATGTTACAAGCGGTTCGGCGAGTTTAGCGACCAGTCTGGTGTTTTGACCAATAGGTTTACTGGGGTCGATTGAATAGACATTGCTGCCTGGAATGACCGCAGCATAAAGGTTACCTTTGCTGTCAGAAACCAGCGATGGTATCGCTACCCCATCCAGATTTGCCACTACAACCGGTGCTGAGTGGTCACCATTCCACTTATATACTTTATTGGAGGTTGAGAACCAAAAACTACCGTTAGCCCACGTTGATGACCAAATCCGCATGTCATTTTTGATTTGGTTCTTATCCAGATTCTGGAAACCAGGAATTATGCGACCCCAACTATCAATTGTTGTGGAGTCTGTTTTTCCGTTTCTGAATTCTGATTCGTTTTCTTGTCTCCATAGTTGGATCGAGCGCATGTGCGGATAGTCTTTGCTTGAGCTGGCCGTCCAATAAGGATTCGCGGCATTTGCAGTCGAAGGAGTTTTGTCCGCGGTTGTTGCTGCTGTTGTTGAAGTTTGAGTTGACGCGGTGGTGGCGCTAGTGGAAGTTGAGGTGGTTGTGGTAGTAGATGTGGTGTCTACTTTGCCGAGTGTCTTTCTAGCCAAATCGGTCATTGACACTGGATCGGTGGCGCTTGATGCCGATGTGCCCTGGGGCATGTATGGTTGTGCGCGAGCCGACGCTTTGTCTTTGCGACGCACTTCCACGGTCATGACATGGGCGCCGTCTATCAAGTAGTCTTGTATAGACGACACTCTGATTTCACCACGAGTCAGGGCCGGACCGCGTGTGTATCTGTCCGAGAAGAATAACTTGTTCCAGTGTGCGGGAGGATTTAGGAGCGTGACCCCGTTGAGATTAATCGATTGTTCTGGCAGAGCAAGCATCGCGCATAGTGTGTCACCGCGACCTCGATTGCGAATTTTGTTCAAGACTTGATTCAAATTCTCTGGCGGTGGATCCACCAGTCCAAGCCTCTTGCGCAGCATGTCCACTTCGTCGCCGCTGGAAACGGCCAGGAGAATATTTCCATCTGGCACGTCACGTGGTATTTGCAAATCTATGGTTTTGGTAATTCGTTCTTTATCATATGGACGAATTACACAATTTACTTTTACAGTATCTCCCGGTTCGACAATCGGATTGTCCACGTAGATACGTTCCAGTTTGGCGGCCTTATGTCCATCTTCTAAAGCAATTTGCAGGTTGATGCTTTTGATCGAGGCGCGCTGAAACTCGTTATCCATTATTTTGTTGGCGGTGGATAAGAGATAGCCACCAACGGGATCCATAGAAGATCTGAATTTGGACAACCCATCAAGCGAACTACTGTGCGCCGAAAAATTTGTCGGGTAACGGTCAGTGCGCTGAATTACTGCACCGCTTGTGGTCTCAATCGTGCTTGCTACTTTCAAAATGTAAGGAGCCTGCGATTGGTGCGTGGCGTCGATTGCGGACATTGCTGTGGCCGCCATCAATTCTGGCGTCAAGTCTGGATGATCGACGATGTTGCAATGATAGGTATGTTGTAAGTGACGCGTTTCATCGGTGACGTTGTAGGTGGCAGGAATCATGTGCGCTGTTTTGCCGATTTGCCCACCGACCGCCCAGGGTCTATCCGAGACGATAGAGCCCAGCACTTGCATCGGTGAGGAAACCTTGAACGATACCGCCAAACTTGGCATTACCTGATGGATATAGGCAGAGGCCATCGGAAAATCCACAAAGCCGGCTTGCAGAAACGGATGACCAAACGCCAGCACCTTTCCATTGAAAGACGCAGTAGCCGTGCCACACGCGGAGGTGTTGAAGTCTCCGGTGGTAAGCATGACCGCAACAGCGCTTCCGGGTGCCACAACTTCCTTTGAGGTTGCCTTGGCAGTTTTGGCGAGCGATTCATCCATTCCGCCTGATGCGCCAGAGCTGCAATAGAGTCCAACTTCGTTGAATCTGTCTGACAAAAACTTTTCGGCGCGAGTAGAGAAACCAGCCAGAGCGACCGGAGCCATCAGGGGCACCATATGAGGTGCGGCACCGGCGACGGAGGTCGGCATTTGACCGCCTGCAGTCTGCATAACGCTTGGCGGCAGTGTCGGCAGGTCCAACTTGCTGATCCGGTCTGGGGTGGATGGATGGTCAGCTGTGTCTTGAGCCAGTGCATCCAGCATGTCTACAATTGGGGTTATACCAGCTATCGGTTCCATGGAGAAATCGAACCCATAAGATATGGCTCCGATTAATTTGCCGCCTATATAGACCGGGCTGCCTGACATTCCCTTGATGACATTGTTCTTACCTATCTGACCGCCAGATAAACGCACAAGAATTGCATCTCTGTTATTCAGAACTTTCTTGACTGTGCCGATCACTTTTACATTGAAACGTTCTATTTTGGTGCCTTGAAAAACGGTGAGCCCATAGCCTTCCATTCCTTGTTTGATATCGGAGACAGGCATGTATTCGCCCGACTTCAAAAACCGATGCACAAACGTGTGCTCTGAGGTCGTGTAATTTCTGAAGTCATCTGTGAGTGGTGCGCCGGCGTTTTGTTGATCCATTGCAAGAATGGGCGTGCAAACGCTGTTCAGCAACAAAGCCGAAGCCAGCATACCCGTCAGTCGAGAGCTCGCAGATGAGATTCGCTTACGAAACAAATTACCTCCAGACGGGAGTGTTGGTCTTGGTAGGAAAGCGGCAAAGAAATATGCGGACACACTCTCTGCCGAGAGCCAGAGTTATAGCCGGATATAAGTCGAGCAGCTTGCTGCCTAGACTATCCTCGGATAAGTCGAACATCCTAGGATAACTGCCTAACTGGATTTCATCCTAACACAGGCATCAGTCCTTATTTGATAGAATCATGGACGATCAGAGCAATCAGTCATTATTAATGACACTCGGGCTCGCGACTCGTCGTAAGGACAAATATGCAAACCAAATTATTTCTCTCGGTATTCTTTGTGTGCCTGTCGTCACTGGCGCCCTGCAATGCGCAAGGCGGTTCACCATTGCCTGGTCCGGGTGATGCGACTTCGATCGCGCCTTTGCCTGGAGCGGACCTCAGACCGCCTAATGCTGTCTTTCCGGAAAATGGACAACGCTTGTCTGCACCCGCGCCAGCACAGACGCAAGCCCCGACTCCGGGACGAACTGGGCGCACCGCATATGGTCACTTGCCTTTGACCGTGAAGGACGCGAAAAATCGTCTCGTCGAATTGAGAACTGCGCTGGCGGTTACACGACCGCATGATTTGCAAGAACCTATTTATCAGCTATCCGAATGGCTAGGCGATAGTGCCGACGCCCACAACAAGATGGCGAATGCGTTTTCAAAACACGATGAGTTGAAGACGCAGTATATGGCCGAAAAACAAATCGGCTTGAAATTTGGGCAACTGAAACGTGATGCCCAACTGCTTAAGGCTGATTTATTGATTGCTGAAAAGCGCTATCCCGAAGCGTTAGGGCCCCTAGTAGATATCGTTCTTGCCGATCCAACCTCGGCGACTGGTAAGACTGCATATCAACGTTTAAAAGATTTGGGATTTTCGCATGACGTCGATGCCAATGGTGTTAGTAGTAGCAGCCCGTCTTCACCAGATCCTCACATTTCCTCTCTACCATCGAGCACTGTGGTGCAGACGACGGTCAAGGCCGCTGTAAAGCAACCGTCCAAGCCGATCGCGAAAACTGTTTCAAAGGCAGTTATTAGAACAAATTCCAGTACAAACAAAAGGAGATCTCATTAGAAAGTATTCTATTTGGCACCCAGCGAGGCTCTCGGATGTTCACATCTATTGCAATAAATGACTTTAATAAGGTGTCGTAGCTTTTAAAGAGATATCATTAGCCCGTCCAGTTGTTTGTTGAAAACCTCCGGACCGCCGCTAAAGGAGTCTGTGTTTTGCTAATTAATCGGATTCACGTGCTCAGCGCGACTCTGTGCGTAACTATTCTCTGGGCTCAAGTTGGTGTTGTCGCTGCGGAGATCTCGGCTGATCGGATGCCGGTTCTGATCCAGACACATGGGCTCGCTTTGCCTGATGGCACCGAAGCTCTACCTGCTCCTACCCCAAGGGCTGTCGGACTTCGAGGGGGAGTGACCAAGACTGCGAACACCCCAGAACATCTAATTGATGAACTTGTCGGCTCGGCGTACAGCCGTGATGAGCACGCTATGGCTATTACAGCCAAAGAAGATAAATACAAGAGCAAGTTTCGTAGAACTGTTGCTAAAGTTTCGGATATGGCCCAGTTCATGACGGCGTACAAGGGCTTCCAGGCCTCGAGTGAGGCTGCTGATATCATTCTCGAGGAAAAGCAAAAACTCAAAAGCAGAGCTTCTGTGGATTGGATCAAGCAGAAGCAACACGATGAATTGCACAGCAAGGTAGTGTCAGGCTTAATGCAGCTTGCATCTGGTTTGGGAATGTCTGATGTTGCCAAACGACAAAAGAACATTGATGCCGGCACGAAACAGCTTGGTGCTCTTGTTGGCCCCCATGAGGCCAGCCGAGCTCTGGCGGAGATGACTGCTTGGGCTGCTGCGGTGGAATCAAGCAATCCAATAGTCGTTCAAGAACCTCTAAGCATCCTCAAGTTGGACTCCGCGGCAAAAATGTTGGCGGAGGTAAGTTTGCAGAACGATGATGTGGTTCTGGAAACCCGCACGAAATTGCATAAATTCAATCACCATAACAAGTTGATGCAAGGTACGGCTAAAGTCGTAAACACGACACTGAGTGCCGCCATGTTCACGCCTACGATCATTTCGCCGGCTGCACAATTATTGTTAATCGGCTTCCTCATGGCCACTGGTGGTCCCGAAGAAGCCAAATTGCTGAAAGAGTTGTATCTGGATCGTCGGATTGAGTGCCGATATAAAATGATCAATCAAGAAGCCACTCAGGCTGTTAATAGTTACAATCTTGCATCAGTCACCGGAAACACAGTGTTATCCCATTTCTGTAAAGTGAGTGCGAATAAATTGGCCGGCAAGAAAGTATTCTGCAAGGTGGTGTCTGTCGATGACGCTGTTGATCTTGTGGCCCATCCCCTCCCATCCCAGCCCTCACCCCAACAATCATCCCAATCCTTATCCAAAGCAAGCGAGAAGACTGAGGACGTCGGTATGACTCAGAATGGATCCTCAGCTCTGTAGTCGAATCGAAAATGGAGCGCGGACATCCTGTCCGCCCATGCCAGCGAAATAAGCCTCTTTTCCGTGAAAATCAGGGAATCGGAGCTTTTCGGATTAAACTTGCTGGTGAAAATAATCTCATGGCGCTACAATCTGACCTGAGGCGATTCGTCGCTCGTCGAGGTCATTTGTCCTGAGAACGGTAATTTCGCCGTGGCCGTGGCATTAAGTGTGCAGCGGTTTGCAAGGAGGCAGTAATGCGGAAGAGATACACATTGCTATTGGCTGTACTGGCCATCCAAGCGTCGAGTGCTGCGATGGCAGGCGAACCTCTGAAAGGCGGAATCGAAACCAAACAAGTGAATATGGGCGCCGGTGACTCCCCTTACCCTTATCCAACAGCCGTACCAATGCCAACTCAGATTATGCGCCCTCAAACGCCAGTGCAAGCACGACCGCCGGTTCAGCGCCCACCGCTAAATGGCAGCGCCCATGAATCAGTGCCACAACGACCACCGATCCAAATGCGAATTCAGCAACAGGTTGTTTTGCCCCAAGGTTTCATGGGCTCATGGAAAGTGCAAGGTCAGCGCTCCAAAGTTGAAGCATTGCCGGAATTCCAGAGTACTGCTGAATCCGCATTCCAGCTCAATACCAACAACACCTGGAATATCAATGGACAACCGGGCAGCTATTCAATGAACAATGGCGAAATGAATACGCCACTGTGGGTCGACAAGGTGGAAGGCGGGACTGCGTTCATTAGATATCAGCATCCAGTTGGCAAGACGATGGCTCAAGAGGCGATTGTCTTGAGTCTGGTGCCTGGTGGAGTTCAATTCAACGGTCTAGAGCGCATCTCTATCGTCAAAGAAGGCAGTCCCCCTCGGGCTAAAGTGACGTATCAACTTGCAGGATCTAGGATGCGCTAGATAGGCGTCCGCTGCACCGCTTCGTCCCTCGGTTGCCTTGACGATTACATTACTAAAAGCGCCGCACTAAAGTAATCATCAACTGGTAGGATTGCGTTCGATAGCCGCAGTCAGAGGTAGTCAGGGGTCTCATGGACAAGTTTGTTTTAGCTTGCGTTCTTACTATTGCTTGTTCGACGATCTGTATTGCCAAAAGCACCAGCAAGCACCAGCTCGCTCAAGCTTCTAGCACCGCGACTAAGTCAATTGATTGGGACGCGCCTCCTCCGAGCACATCTACTTCATCGCCTGAACCAGAGCCCGCTTTGCACGGAGCGCTTCCTGTGACGGGAACACCATCTGTAGTTACACCTTCGACGGTAACCACCACTACTTCGACTGATTCCTCAACTACAACAACCTTCACAAATGGTGCAAGCGCAACCCCTGGAGGCAGCACTCTGCAAGGCGCTGCGCATTTAACTGATATCACGGTGAGTGCGCGTAATTTAACCGGGTGCCCTCTGTCTCGGGATCATGACCAAGGCTTGAAATATATTGAAGTAACTGTCAGGAACGACGGTCAAAACATCGCCGTTATTTTAGGTAACGGCGCACACGCAGACGTGAGCGCCGAAAACACACCAGCTGCGCCTGCATCAGCGGCTGAAGATTCAGACCTGCCTCGCTTGAATGGCAAAGGCAAACTCGCAGTAGGAGTAGTGGCAGCATTCGGTTTTGGACTGGCAGCGCCCATATTTTATGAGAATCTGACTCCAGAACAGCATCGAAAACGCGACCTCGGCACAGCTATTGGCAGAGATGGCTCGCGACACGAGGTTGAAGCCGGTCACTTCGGCGTGCGAGTAATAATGCCTGGAGATCAAACAGTTGGTTGGATTGCTTTTAGATGTCCGCGTGATCAGTCAGTCAAGAGTCTCGTTATTCCAATCTCCTACACGCGTGCAGCGATTCCTGCAGGTTCCGTAGTTGTGCCTGTTGCTCAAAGTGGTTCAAACTAATTTGTGCAGTGCTGTTAAAATGCAAATTCTAGAGTCCGATAGCAAAGGAGTTGTAAAAATGCGTTTGTCACGGAAAACGTCAATGGCTGTGTTTTCACTGGTACTGTGCATGGTGTCATCGCTAAGTTGTGCACTGTCCGCATTAGCTGCAAAAGGTGGTGTCGACCCGACTGTAGTTATGGAAACCACCAAAGGTAAGATCAAAGTCGAAATTTACAAAAGCGAAGTGCCAAAGACTTCAGACAATTTTTTAGACCTCGTCAGTAGAAATTTTTACAACGGCGTAGTCTTTCACCGCTACGTACAAGGATTTTGCATACAGGGTGGTGATCCGACAGGCACGGGTCACAGCGGTTTTATTGATCCCAAGACGCATGTTGAGCGAACAATAGCACTTGAAACCAGTCCTGAGATGGTCGCCAAAAACCCGAAGCTCAAGCATAGTTCGTCTGGTGTATTAGCTATGGCGCGCACAGATGCTCCTGATTCAGCCAGTTCTCAGTTCTATTTCACACTAGCACCCGCCAATGCCCTTGATGGAAAATATGCGGTATTCGGCAAAGTCAAAGAAGGACTTGATGTGGTAATGGCGCTCCGACAGGGCGACAAAATGACCAAAGTTTACGTCCAACAGTAGAGTCGTACGTCCGACAGGTGACTTGTACGACCGACAGTAAGTTTTTACGACTAACTGTAGACTCGCACGACCAACTTAACTTCAGACGTTCACAGTAAATTCGTACGTCCAACAGTAAATTCGGAGAGAAATATTAGAAGGGACCGGCTCGCTATAGGGCTGGTCCTTTTTTCTCGTTTAATATGTTAAGGAAAAAACGCGGGTTTTGCCGAACCTGAAAAAGGGGTTGCAATATGCCTTTGCGGATTGGCGCGATGCCGAAGAGGCTGATGTAATATTGCTTTACCTGAATGAGGTGATTTTCGAAAGAAAAAAAAGAAGAGACACCCCGGAGCCCAAAATAGTTTGCGCGGATGAATCTGGAATGCGCCAATCATGCCATCTCTAGATGTTATGATATACAGCTATTTGATATCGGCATTCACCACAACAGAAGGCACTTATGACAACAAGCGATCCAGTGGTTGTGTTAGACACCACTAAAGGGACCATCAAAGTACGAATCTACAAGGATGAAGTTCCAAAAACGGCGGCCAACTTCCTTGATCTTGTAAAACGCGGATTTTATAACGGATTGACTTTCCATCGTTACGAGCCAGGTTTCTGCATCCAGGGCGGATGCCCAAAAGGCACTGGCACAGGTGGATTTATGGATCCTGAAACGAAAAAGGAAAGAAGGATTCCGCTTGAAGTAAGCAAAGAACTTAAACACAGTGAAGCGGGCGTAATTGCCATGGCTCGATCAAATGATCCCAATTCAGCAAGTTCTCAGTTCTATTTCACTCTCGATCCGGCCAACTTTTTGGACATGCAATATGCGGTGTTCGGTAAAGTGACTGAAGGATTGGATGTAGTGAAAAGTCTTCGAGTTGGCGATGTAATGAAAAACGTGCAAGTGCTCGAGCAAGTTGCAAAATAGCGCTAGTACACGATCCGAGTTCAAGTAGTTAAAGGACCTTCGAAAGAGGGTCCCTTTTTCTCATTGAAAAATGGAGCGTGCTCACCCTGCCGGTCTATACCATGCATAGCCCAAATTACTTGCTTATCGACGAATTAGGAAATGGAGCGCGCGCATCCTGTGTGCTGATAACCATCACGTGCAAAATGGCTTTACTATGGATGAGCCAGTCTAAGATCTATCGCTGCTATATCTTGATATAACGGCCAGACGTCCAAGCACTTCCGCCTGCACCAACTGCGACACCAAGGACGAGGAGTGCCATAAAAGTTTGAAGCATTCCATATTCAAGATTTTGCGGAAGCAGTGGTGCAAAGCTGACTAATTGGTCGCGCACATACGGATCGATATACCAGTGCATGCCCCAGAGCACCGCGATGGCCAGCGCTGCTGAACCGGCACCATAGAGAGCGCCTTGCAAGATCAGGGGGCCTTTGATGTAGAAGTGACTAACGCCCATCAGACTGAGGATTTCAATTTCTCGATGACGAGATTGAATGACAAGGTGGATCGTGTTTCCGATCACGGTCAAAGTCGCAGTCGTTAAAGCTGCAGTGACAACAACTCCTGCCAGTTCTATAAAGTGGCGGAACTCATTGATCTTTCTAGCCACTTTCAACGGATAGCGAATGTTCTCGATACCGCTGAGCAGATTCAATTTGGGCGCCACTTTCTCGACATTCTCGGCGTTGCTCAAGCGAATATGCAACGTGTTGGGCAATGGATTTGATAAAGCCGCAACCTTGAAAGTTTGTTGCATCTCTTCCCATGAGACTTCTTTAGGCACAATTTCTACAAGCTGCACCTCAGGGAACTGACTAACCTCTTTGGCTACTTTCTTAGGGTCAGAACCGTCCTTGATGTAGGCGGAAATTTCTAATTGCGATCCCCAGGCGGTGACAACATTTTTCAGAGTCATCGTAAATTGTAAGATGCCACCGAATATGGTTAAGGCAATGGCGAGAATGCTGACGACCAGCCAGTTTGACCAGCCGCTTTGACGAATGCCAATCAGCGTTTCAATTCCCACTCTCAAAAGTATGCGTAGTTGCCGCATGGATTATCCTTTGCTTTCGACTTCGTAAACGCCGTCGTCGTAAACACCACTGTCTACGTCCGACACAATTTCACCGTTCCGTAAGCTAATAACGCGTTTGCGCATGGCATTTACGATTGGTTGATCGTGCGTTGAGATCAACACGGTGGTGCCTCTTTGACTAATTCTTTCCAGGAGTTGAACAATTTCCAGAGATGTGGCGGGGTCAAGGTTTCCCGTCGGTTCGTCAGCCAGCAATACCGGCGGTCCGTTGACGATCGCTCTGGCGATACCAACGCGCTGTTGCTCGCCGCCGGATAATTCGTCTGGGTAAGCGTCACCTTTGTTGTCCAAATTGACAACGCACAACGCGCTGTTAACGCGCTTGGCTACTTGTTTTTCGTCCAAGCCGAGGGCTCGTAAAATGTAAGCAACATTGTCGAAAACTGTTTGTCGAGGCAGCAGTCTGTAATCTTGAAAGATGATTCCCAGTCTGCGTCGCAATAGTGGAACTTGTCCCAATTGAATTTTGGTGAGATTGACACCACCAATGAGTACACTGCCTCTGGTAGGCGTTTCTTCTCGATACAGCAGGCGCATCAACGTAGATTTACCGGCGCCGGATGGACCGACCAAGAAGGCGAATTCTCCAAGTGCAACATGCAAGTTTATGTTGGTCAGAGCTGGTCTCCCAACATACTCTTTGCAAACATTTTGTAATCGGATCACTTCGGTTACCTTTCAAAATCGCCTCACACAGGCGATCGCAATCTGTTAAAACGCCGACAATCGGATGGTCCAAATCCTAACATAGTAGTCAGCAGGAAACCTTGAAAGCTTCCAACCTTGCATTTTGTTAAATGTCGCGAGCATTGGCTAAAGTCGTGAAATAGCAGTCAGGGCAAAGGGATTGGGCTCCGTGAAGAGATTGTGTTGGCATCTGACATTTTGGACACAGCGGAAAACCCTGTTTTCGGCGCCATTGGCGGAGTTTCAGCTCTTGTTCAAACATGCAAAAGATGCGGTGGTTTAAATCGGGAGTGTTTAAGATATCCGCAGATGAGGCGGGAACCTTGATGCACAGGCTTTCCCCGGACACTCCCGACTCCTTGAAATTTTTTAAAATCTCGACACTGCTCGCATTATCTAAAGGTAATTCAGCTTTTAGTGCGGCAAGTTCTTGAAGATCAGACTCGGAAAGGTTGACATCAGCTAGTTCCTCCGGCGTTGGCTCTGCTTGGCGCGGCTGCTTGTGGAGCGGAAACCTTTCGCCTTCGCTAAGAGCTGGAGTTCCGCCGTAAAAATGTTTCAAATCAAAACGCATGCCGTTGATTGTCAGTCCCATGCTGTGAGCAGCGACGCGCATTTTTTTGATGATTTCTGGTTTGAGTAAGCTAAGTTCTTGGGCTACTGATGCGTCTTTTACGGCAATTACTAAATTGCCTTCATGATCAATGAAAAGAGGACGCGATTTTTCTGAGAATAAAGGTCCGATCATGATCGGCCACAAGTTCAGCAGGGCGTGCTCTTTTAAGCGCCGATCAAGCCCCATTGTGCTGACTAGTTTGCTCAAGACACTGTCGATTGAAGACAAAGAACGTCTTCCACGCTTCAGTCTGGTGCCGGCTGCCTTGGCTGATTCTTGCTCACTGTTTGAGTGATCATCTTTAGAACTTTGAGCCGAGCGGCGCCTAGCCTCAGATTCTTGAGGTTTGTGAAGATCGTCGTTATTCATTCTTGCAACATCGGCAAAACCCGCTCTGTGTCATAAACTTAACAGCTTTAGGCTGTCTGAATGCAAGAAAATTTCCTCATTTTAGAGAGTACGTGCGTTATAATCAGCCTGCTTAGCCGGTTTTCAGAAAACCGCGACATACTTTGAGGACAATTCTGTGCCCGCCGCAGAGACTATTGAAGAACTCCGTAAGCGTTTCAAGCCGGAGAATGCTCGCAATCTATCCGCCACATATCTGATCACGATCAGAGGGCAAGGTGGGGGCTCCTGGCTGACTAAAATTTCAGACGGGTCACTTGAGATGGTCCAACAAGACACTCCCGAAACTCCAACTCAAGCTGATTGCTTAATTTCTGTGGATGCTGAGGACTTGGAATTGATTATGGCTGGGCGTTTGTCAGCCATGACTGCTGCACTGTCCGGAGTGCTTTCAATCGAAGGTGAACTCGGATTGGCAATGCAACTTGTGCCAATATTTTTTGAAGGTCAAGCGCCGTTCATTTAGCGCATAGATTTGTACGTTCGATTCATGAACTCCGCTTAACTAGATAAGCTAATTTGAACGACCTTGTTGCATAGTCCATCCTCGGATATGATCAAATCAGCAGGGTCGGTATTTGGCTTCTACAAATGCAGGACGAGCTTGGTCGAACGCTGCTAACGCAGCGTTTGTACCATGATTAGCCACCCGGCAATCGATTCTAATAGCAAGGCTCAGTCTCAAGACTGGGCTTTTGTTTTTGCTAGGAGAGCGGATTTCTAATCCGCCCATAACTATTGGTGGCTAATAGCAACGCATATACGTTGGCACTATATTCGGTGCACCCGTTGTGACAATAGACGACGTGATGTTTGGTGCCGGCAAGGGTGCCGGCGCTCCCAGGTTTATGGAGTTTTGCATTGTTCAAAAGCGGTCCGAAAAATCTCCACGGGCGGTGATTCACCCGTCCAAAATAGAAATGCCTTATGCGCCTGGCGGATCAACATTTCGGCTCCATCTACTGCTTGTAAGCCTTTGCTCTTGGCCAAAGCGACTAACGGCGTATCGCTGTTTGTTCTGGAATAGACCATATCGAAAAACAACACGTCGTCTGCAAGTTTGCTTAAGAATGTGTCCATCCAATCCGCCACTGGCACTGCATTTTGACCCATAGGCGTACTGTTGACGATGACGCCCTGGCGAGTTGCTGTGAAATCATTCCAGTGGGCTGGTATCAATTTTGTTTCTTCGGGCAAAACGGAACTCATGCTTTGAGCAAAAGCACTAGCTCGTGCTGCGTCTCTTGAAAGAATCGATATTGTTTTGAAGCCGAAGTCGGAGAGTGCCAACAATGCGGCTCTAGCTGCTCCGCCGGTGCCGATCACACAAGCTGCATCGCCCTCCTGGAATGTAATCAGCTCGTCAAGGGCTTCTTTGAACCCTTCAATATCTGTGTTGTGAGCAAGCATTGATCCATCTGTCAAAAACTTCACCGTATTTGATGCCTGCGCTTGCGCTGCCTCCTTTGTATGTGCGCTAGCCATGCGGAAGATAGCATCCTTGTGAGGAATGGTTACGTTGAATCCCATATAGCCCTTCAGCTTGAGTTGTTGCACTTCGCGTTCTAGATCTGCCGGTTCAATATCTAAAAGGTCATATGAGCCTTCCAAATGGCAGTATCTCAAAGCGGCGTTGTGCATCGGCGGCGACAATGAGTGCAAGACCGGATGTCCAATTAATGCCAGATGGTATTTCAATTTGAACGTTTAGTCTCGCAAATACGAGTCATCGGTAGATGCGTAGTATTGGCACGCAAGATGCGTGCGGTCCATTTCAATTTCTACTAATAACTGCTGGCCTGGATTGTGGCAACGCGCATTCGTTTGATTCCCGCGCCTGCTGCGGCCTGCATCACTGCCACCACTTCCTTCTCTTTCGAGTCGCCATCGGCGTTGACTGTACAAGGCACATCTTTATTACCGAGTTTGACCATGATCTCTTTGATTTTTTCACCAATCACAGTTGGGTCGGTGCTGCTGACAAAGTTTCCGTTGATCGCGATTTGCCCTTGCTTATCGATGTCTATAAAAATTCCTTTACTCTCATCAACTTTCTTAGCATTCTTTGTTTCAGGCGGTTTGATCTTCAAGTCAGACTTATCAATAAGTGGTGCGATCAAGATCATAATAACGAGCAGCACAAGAAACACGTCCGTTAACGGTGTCACGTTGATTTCGGTGAAAACTTCACCGGCGGCTCCCATAGACATGGCTTTTCACCTCCTCGATTTTATTCGATTTTAACGAGCGTGAGTAGGTGATTCTGTGCCAACGAAACTCAGGAAGAGCAGCTTCAGAAGCAAGAAATCGTCGTTGAATCCTTTAACGGTGTTGGTATAGAAGTTGTTGAAAATAACCGCGATAATCGAAACAATCAGACCATAACCTGTAGCAATCAGAGCTTTTGCAACACCAGTTACTACAACCGGCGTGCCACCACCGGCGACGCCTAATTGGTCCAGTGTGAAAATAACCCCAACCACTGTTCCGAACAATCCGATGAATGGGCAAGTGGCACCAATCGTTCCGAGAATAACCAAATTTCTTTCCAGCTTTCTTGTCACGAGACCAACTGTGATATCAAACGCTTTCGAGAAATCTTCCTTTTGCTCCGCCATCAAACGCACGCCTTCTTCGGCAACTTCGCCGACGACACCACCCAAACGGCTGCATGTTTGTTGCGCTTTCTGCAATTGTTGGCTTTCCAATTCGCGCTGCAATTGGTGAATGAAGGTTGTCACATCCCGACGATTCTTTTGGTAGTACAGGTAGCGCTCGATCATTACTGCAGCTGTAGCCACGGAGCACAGGGTAATTGGAATGGAAGCGAACCAGTCAGTCATCATGAACTGAATAAAGTAAGTGAAAAATTTGCTTTCCATTTTTTCTCCTGAATGCGGCAATCGAAATGAGTTTATCAGAACGAGCGGAACGTGCCATGGCCGCCGCCCGCGAATACGTTGTAATCGAAGGTGAATTGAATGTCGACGTCATCGCTGGCGCCTGCAGGTAGCGGTCTAAACGGTGCCGCGTTTTCAACAGCTTTAAGAGCTGCTTGGTCGGCAATCGCTACGCCGGATGAGTGATCGAGCCTTAGGTTGGAAAGCTCTCCGCCTCTGTGAACTTTAAATATGACGACCACCCTCTTGGATTCATTTCCTTTCGGTGGGAACCATGCGCGTTTGATTCTTCTTTGCAGGTCGGCCATGTACGGTCCGAAGTCCACATCGGCTTGGGCTGCTACTGATGGTCTGCCGTTGGGGTTGCTATTGGCGTCTGGATTTCCCTTAACACCTTCTCCACCGCCGCCGCCAGATGGTCGCGGAACGCTTGGAGCAACTGCGATTGGACCGCCGCCTGCAGATCCACCGCCACCGCCGCTGCGACCAACTCGACTAGGAGCTGGTGCGGATGTCGGTCCGGAACCGCCGCCCCTGGTGGGAGCGCCGCCGCCTGCAATTGGCGATGGTGAAGGAGGTCCTCCGCCGGCTGGGCCGGAGCCCGTTGTCATTGGTGCTGGTGCTGGAGATGATGAACCGTGTCCGGCTCCGGCGCCGATTCTAGGAGTTGGCGAAATAGATGGACCGCCATGCGACATAGACAAAGGCGATGGTGCCGGCGATGGACTTGGTGATGGTGTTGCGGACGGATGAGCAAATGGTGTTGGCGTAGGCATCGCCATCGGTTTAGGCGTCGGACTTGGTGTTGGAGTTGGTGACGGACTTGGACTTGGATGAGGCGACGGTGATGGACTTGGATGCGGCGACGGCGTCGGGGTAGGATGAGGAGAAGGTGAAGGCGTCGGATGCGGTGAAGGCGTCGGAGTAGGATGAGGAGATGGCGCCGGAGTTGGTTTCGGCGTCGGCGTAGCCTTTTCCGGAGTCGGTTTGGCTGCTGGAGCTGCTTTACTTGGCGCTTTCGGTGCCGGAGATGGCGCCGTTACTGGCTTGGTGACGTCATGTTTGCCGGCGTTCTCCGAAGCTTTCTGGGCGTGCTTTTTAGCAACAATCTTCTTTACTGTGGGAGGCTGGTTTTGAATAAATTCGATGTCAGTAATTTGCTGCTTGGGCGGAGGCGGAACCAAGAAGAAAAATGCCAGAACGAAGAAGCAGAACATGAATGAGACGTGCAGCAAATAGCTACCACTGGTAGCTTCGGACATGGCCATTACATATTCTGGATATATCCGCCTGCGCTGTAAAAGCGCTGCATGGTCGTAGGCGTCACGAATGGCAAAAGCTACAAAGGAAAGAAATAGTCCAAGAACCACTAGAGAAGCGGGGCTTCCCATGTGGATTTGAGAAATCGAAGTGACCAGTTCCCGATTGGGCTTCATGTGATTGGCGATACCGAATTCGACAAGCGATCTCAAAATCGGTTCTGTAAAGAGCAGAATCAGGAAAACTATAAAATTGATTGCCGCCACACCAAGGAACAACATACCTTTGCGTTGCTCGCCGTTGTAAAGCTGACCGAATCCAGGAATGATCGACAACATGGCTGCCATGTTCGGATCTTTGGACGGTTGTTGCTGAAAACCAGGTGGTTTTGCTGATGTGCTAGTCATTTCTGAGATGATTTCCCGCTATTGTGATTATGGAAAACAATGGCCAATCGCTGCGTCTCGCGAAGCGCGTTCTCCAACCATCTGCCCAAACTAACCAAATTTGGCATCTCAGCTCAGTTCTAGTAAATCCGTTGTAGAAAACAAGTTGAATTCTTGTCTTCCTTTCTTAACATCTGGTTAAGTATATCATAGATGGATCGTCTAGCTCGGTCTGGGACTGTCATTGATGCGTTTTTGCTCAAGCTCGCCAAAGATGAATTCTGTGGCGACGGAGATTCAATTTTCTGCCTCACTCTAACTATGACGTCAAAAGTGGATTTGCAGAACCAGCTTTCACAGGATCAATTTACCGCTTTTGAGCCATCTAAGCTTCAGGGTTTTCACTGATAGTTAGAATAAAAGAAAAAATGAATGGTTTTGAACTACATCATTGGCATGCGAAGAGCTTCGGCCAATTCGATTTTCAATTCGTCACCCGGTCTAACGTCTACCTTCTTGCCCTTCTTCGCGCAAAGGATTGCTACACCAACTGCCAGTCCTATTCCGGCACCCAGTGCTGCTGCGGCTCCTTTCGAAATGCCACTGCTCTTAGTTGTGCTGGTGGTAGTGGTTGTGGTGGTGTTGTTGTTGGTAGTTGATTTGCCAGCCATAACCCCAATTAAGATACCGGCGAGGAATGGGGCACTAACGATGCCTGCGTCTATGGCGATGTCCTTGACGCCCCTGCGAGCGTGGACCACGCCGCCATGTGCAACCAGATTGGCAACTAATGGAATCTGTCTGTTATCAGGAGTTGTGACTGTGTCGAATTTTAAGGCTACCGAGCCACCTTTGGTAAAGTGTTTGGGTGCGTTTAGTTGGGCGATTCTGCCTTTAATGATTGAGCCGGCAGGCACTACTATTGCCCCGTTGATCATCAAATCTTCTGAAGTTCGCGCCGCGAACTCGTCGCCTTCCTGACTGGTGTCACTATCGACTGCTGTGTCCATAATGATTGGTATTTTCGTCTGGGCTGGTACTTCACGGATATATCCTTGCAGTACTTTCTTATCTGCAGTAGCTGTCTCTGTCGCCTCGGCAGTACCTGTTGTTGATGCTGCTTCAGCCGGTTTGTCACCAGTGCTGGTGTCAAATGCCGAAGCTGCAGGCGTCTCGGTTGACTTAGTTTCACTCGCTGTGGGAGTCACTGTTGGTGCCGTGTCGGTATCAGCAGTGGTGCTAGCAGCCGCAGTCGGAGACATGGCTGGCTCTTCTTTTGTTAATTGAGTCGATTTTGCTTCTGGCTCAGCGGTCGCTTTTTTGCTTGTTAAATCGTTACTTTTTTCCGCCGGAGTGGAATCGGCGCTAGCTGCTTCGGCACTCGGCGCAGTGCTGGCTTTTTCTTCCGATGCGGCGGGTGCCTCGTCCGACTTGGCTGGCGCATTTGACGCTCCATCCGGACTATAGATCTTGAAGTTAAGTTGTTGAGGCTCGCCGGCTGAGAATGCCAGTGGCATGGTGCCGACTGACAGGAGGACGCTCAATGCGATAGGAAGAAAGCCATGGGTCATTTATTATCTCCAGTTCACCGTTGAATCGTTATGGTCTTTTAGTCCAGGCTATGGTCCGAGCCAGCTGTCCGAGGATCGTATATGCACCAAGCTGCCCGACTATACGGCATTGTTCGAGAGGTCAAGCGGTTTTGTCTCGCCAGTCTAGCATGGCGATTTACTTAAACAATTAGCGGATTTTGAGAAATCAATAGGACGAACTGTTAAGTGTGACATTTGAAAGCGTGATTGCATTAAACTAGTAGGGAAATTACCAGCTATTCTGCGTCCTAGTTGTGTACTGTAGTAACAGCGATATACGTTAAATGCATTTGAAGTAAAGGTTGGGAGGGGTGACGAAGTGATTGAATGTCCCATCTGCCACGTGATGAACGAAGAGCAAGCTCATTTTTGTTCGGAATGTGGTCAAAGGTTTGCTCCTGCCGCGCCGCAACCAACCTTCCAGAGTCCAGCCTTTCAGGCTCCTGAACCAGTTTTTCCAAGCTTTCCGCCAGCTGATCAATCTGCTTTCCAACAACCGCAGCCGGTGCAGGATTATCAGCAGTCTAGCGGCTTTGCGCCTGCACAAAATCAATTTGATGCTCCGGGATTCGGCGCTCCAGCTACGACTCCGACGGCATCGTTTGATGCTCCGAAGCCAAATCCGTTTGATGCTCCTCAACCGAATACGAATCCTTCTCCTTCATTTGATGCGCCTCATCAATCTCAACCCGGTTTTGATCAACCTCAACAATCTCAATCTAGTTCATCGCTTGACTCGCCTCCGCCCTCTTTTAATGCGCCGCAACCAAGTGCGCCTCAAGAAGTGCAGTCCAAGACATTTCCGCCCGAACCTCAGGCTCCGTCTGAACCGGCTGCCCCACCATTGCCGGCTAGACCGAAGTTGCATTCTCCGTTATTTGACGGACCAGATGAGCACGAAAGCAGGCAACAGGCGCCCAAATCGGGTTTTGGGGGAATGAATAAGTCCAGAGGTCTGCGCTCACCTCTGTTGGGCGAAGATGACAGCGAGAACGAAGCACCTAAGCCACGTGGAGGCGGATTAAGATCGCCCCTGCTACGCGGTGACGATGATCCTGATGCGCATGCCCCGAGAGGCAAAGGTGGACTGCGTTCGCCGTTGCTTCGCAATGATGATGACGATCCGCCTGCCCAAATCAATAAAGGAAAGGGCGGTTTGCGCTCTCCTTTGCTTGGTGGCTCCGATGATGATTATCCTGCGCAGAGTCCGCAGAAGCCGGCTCGTGCGCCGAAAGGTCTACCGCCAGCCCGCAATAGCAGCAACCACTTACGCTCACCTTTGTTAGGTGGTGTGGATGATTTTGAAGGCGATGATGACGACGATTTGCCTCCAGTTCCAGGTAAGACCGCCTTTCCTCATGTTCGCAGACCTCAAAACAAAGATGCCGCAGACAGACCGGCGGATCCGCTGGATCAACAATCTCCGGGACGTTCGCCTAACAAGGGGTTGCGGTCACCGCTTCTGGGTGACAGTGATGATGACAGCCCATCTCCTCGTAATAGCGGCAACAAATCCGGCACCGGTGGCAGACCTCGGTTGCATTCGCCTACTTTGGATGGACCTGGTTCACAGAATTTTGAATACGAGAATGATGAACCTTATTATGAAGAAATTGACGATCCAAATGTTTTGCGTTCGCCCCTGTTAGCGGCGCGCTCGAAACACATTGCACCGCATGAGCCACCGGCAGTTCCAGTCCAAAAAATAACTGCTGCACCACAGGCGCAACCGCCTGCTAGTTTCCCAGCCACAAATTCCTTCTCGGAACCACCTGGCCCAACGACTCAGCCGGATTTTCGCGAACGTGCTTTTCCTAATCCACAGCCGCCAGGCGACATGTGGCGTGAAAGGGGATTCCAGGAAACACCGCGTGTTCCAGAGCCGCGAGCAGCTCAGCCTTCACCTCTTTCTCCTTCGTCACCACCTGAGGTGGCACCAACAATAAGAGAAAGTTCACCTGCGCCTAGTTTGCGCCGGTCGTCAAGATCTGGGCTCTTAGGCAGCGCTGATGACGATGAACAGCCGATAAATAATTATCGTAATTCACAAGCAGCGCCGGCTAAGCCACCGATGGTCTTGATAGTTCCTTGCTTCCTGGCCGTGTTCGCAAAACTGTGGTACATGAGCCTGATGGGCAAGACTCTGACGGATAGCCTGCCATTTTTAGCGGATCAATTGATGCAACTTGTTGTCATTATTGCGTTAATAATCTTTGCTATGACGAGCGGGAAAAGATAGCACTATTAATGGGTCAGATAGGCATACAGGCGCTATCTATGCCGTTTTTACATTGGCAAAAGGTAACTTTCAAAGAGGTAGGCTCGTGCTATAGTTGGCACGGCTTAATAGGCGTCATCTACTTTAGAAAGGTTAGTAATCGATGGATATGGCATCTCAATCCAAAGACCGTAAGATCAGCAAACTTGCGTTCATAGCGCTTGGGTTATCACTAATCGTTCATGTAGCGATCAGCCCTTGTCTGGCGTTGGGATTGCCCAATTTGTCTTCGCAAAAGAAGACTGCATTGCAATACGAAGTTTATTCAAAACTCAGCAACGGTGCCGGTCCTGAAACAAACGACTTGCAAAAACAAGAAGCGACTTTAGATAAAACACCTGCAAAACCTGTTGATCTAAGCCCTGTCACTATGGACGAGGGCAGCAAGAGTGACACTTCGCTTGGACCATCTGAAGAGGGTGTTTTTAAAGTAACAGTCAAAAAACAGAACGTCATGACTAGTGGACCGATCGAACAAGCCAACATTTTGGCACCGACAAGCATCAAACAATCTGCCGGCGAAAAGGTATTGAAGCCTGGTGGAAGCATTGCGGACAAAGCCAAACAAGTGAACGTTCTCCCTTTAGCTTTGATGCCTAGTGCTGATGAAGAACAAAACAAAGACGATGTAAGACTTAACGCTGAAAAACTCGAGTTAGCTGATTTGTGGGATTCGACCCTGGCTCGTTCGCAAGACATTCAATTTGTCGTGCAAAAGCTGATGCCTAATTCCAACTCTGGAAAAACGGCCAACGTAATGATGAAAATGTTGAGTGCCACCGTATTTGGTGGTATGAGCATGATGACGATGATGGCACCGAACATGGGTGCACAAATGGGCTCGAACATGGGAGCAGGCATGATGATGCAAGCGCTCAATGGTGTTCAGGGCAATGCGGACAAGAAGGCTCGTCTCAATCAAACCGAAGCAATCATGCTCTATAACATGGTTCGCACGACCTCAGAAAAAGTGGTTGCGGCTTTTAGAGATTACAAATCAAACGCCAATTATTTGAAGAAGGCAAACAGCGATTTAACCGATCTTCAAGAGATGATCAAAGAAACTCGCAGCACTCAAGATGCTGCCAAACAAATAGAAATGCAGTACACGCTCAAGAAAGCCCAACGCGATGCTGATAAAGCAGCCGAAGATGTAGGTCGCTATCGCCAGACTTTGGTTGACCTCTCTGGTGCCGATGCAGTTGCGAAATTGGACAAGCAATTCGAAGCTGATGAAGCGAGAATAAATGAAGCGGCTATCGCTCCAGTGCAAGTTGCCACTCCTGATCCAAGCGCAACAGCTGCCGGACCAATTCAAATGGCCGCTCCAGACGGAGCAGTTCCCAACTAACACTTATGTCCATCCGAATCAATCAACGCTGGTTCGTCTGGATTGTTCTTGGGCTGTGCATTATTGCTATCCCAGTTGGTCTTCTGAGCACGCAAGTGGCGAAGCATATGGAGAAAACTGGCGGCACCGGCGACGGCATCTTGACTCGCTTCACGGATCACATTCAAGTGGTTCATCTGACAGGCATGATTCAGGATAAAGAAGAGCGCTCTTTGTTTTTTGGATCTGATGATTCATCTGGATCTGTTTTAAAACAGTTGAGAAAAGCGATTAAAAACGAACATGTGAAGGGCATCCTTCTGCGGATCAATTCACCTGGTGGCACCGTTTCTGCATCACAAGAAATTACTAGTGAAGTGAAAGCGTTCAGAAAAACAAACCGACCGGTCGTAGTGTCGATGGGCGACGTTGCTGCATCTGGTGGCTACTATGTTGCTTCAGCAAGCGATCGCATCCTCGCTGAACCTGGCACATTGACTGGATCCATTGGTGTGATTATGCACCTGATGAATTTCAAAGGACTTGCTGACAAAGTCGGCGTCCAATCAGACGTGATCAAGTCTGGTCAGTTCAAAGACATTGCTTCGCCCTACCGTGCGATGTTGCCTGAAGAAAAAACGATTCTGCAATTGCTATGCACTGACTCTTACGATCAATTCGTTGATGCTGTTGCCGAAGGTCGAAAAATGAATTTGGCCGAAGTGCGTCGCATCGGTGATGGGCGCGTTTACTCAGGCCGGCAAGCGCTCAAATTGCATCTGGTCGATGAGCTGGGCGGTTATGATGAATCGCTTGATGCCTTGCAGAAAATTTGCAAAGACAAGCTTCATCTGACTGAAAAATTGCCGGTTGAAGACAAGTCGTCAGACAGTTTGCTCGGCTCGCTTATGGAATCTGCCGTCTCTGTTCCAGCCTTGCGTTCGCAAAGCGATAGTGGATTGATCGGTCAAGTTTTGCCAGAGTCGATGAATCCTAAATTTATCCAAGTTCCGTTGTGGATGATGCAATAGCAGATGTCTGAGTCTGAAGTAACGCTGCAGCCGGCCGCCAGTGATGTAAATCAATGGGCGGATATTTTTTATGGATTGCTTGTTGCTCCAGATCGAACCATGAGAGTTTTAAGTGAAGACGAAAGTCTTGCTGCCAACAATCAGACAGTATATGGCGCGCTTATCATTGTCGTGCTTGCAAACGCAATCAGTGGGGCTGTAGATGCCAGTGTGATTGGCACATCGCCTTCATTACCGATCCTTTTAAGCGCGGTCTTTCAAGGGCTGGTTATGTGGTTGGCACTGTCGGCGATTCTACACATCGTCTGTGGATGGGTTTCCAAACGCGAGGTATCGTTGCGCACAGCATTGATTTGTGTGGGATGGGCTTTCATGCCTTTGATCTTCATTGGACCGATGAGTTGCTTCAGAGCCTTGGGATCGGTTTATAACTTTCTGGCGATCATACCTGTGTTGTGGATGTTCTATTTGCAGTGGCTTGTATTCGCTCACTCACTTGAAGTCGGTCCGGTTCGGATGTTTGCCTTGCTCGTACTGGGACCGCCCCTTTTTATACTCACCTATTTCTTTTGGTTATCTTGCGCCTTCATAGCAATCGTGCAAGCACTTCTGTAATTCTGCTATCAATGTAATTCTGTAATCACAAGAGATGCCTGTGACAAACTCCAAGCGTTATTGAGAATTCATGTGATACTTCCAACGGTTATTGCGATTGTCGGTCCAACATGCACTGGAAAAACTGCGCTCAGCATCAAATTGGCGCAGGAGATCGGTGGTGAAATTATTGCCTGCGATTCTCGAACGATCTACAGACATATGGATGTGGGAACTGCGAAGCCAATACTAGAAGAGCGTTGCAGCATCCCCCACTATATGTTCGATGTCGTGGATCCAGACGAGCCATATACCGTTGCCGAATATAAGCAGCAGGCGACTGAGCTTATGAACGGAATATTCTCACGCTCACTAACTCCCATTGTCTGTGGTGGGACAGGCTTTTACGCTCGTGCCCTGCTAGAAGGCTTGGTCATTCCTGAGGTCGCTCCTCAGGAAGAATTGCGAGCAGATTTACGCGCATTGGCAGATCGCTCTGGTAATGAAGCACTATTTCAAAGACTAATCGATCTAGACGTAGTCACTTCTCAGCGCCTCAATCCGAACGATCGGATGCGTGTAATTAGGGCGATTGAAGTTTCACTCGTCTGCGGAAAACCATTTTCGCAAATGGTGAGCAAAACCGATTTGCCCTTTCAAGTAATTTGGATCGGTCTCAGACCCAGTAATCGTGATTTGCTGCGAGAGGCGATTGGCAGGCGCTTTGCGGAACAATTACGATTGGGTCTGGTGGAAGAAGTCGAAGCTGTATACAAAAAATTTGGACCGTGTCGAACTCTGCTTAACTCAGTTAACTACACTGAATTTATTGCATACATAGATGGGAAAGTAGATCTTCAAACTGCAAAAGAAGACTGCCTGACTCACAATAATCAACTTTCTCGTCGCCAGTTGATCTGGTTCAAAGCGAATGATGCAATTCATTGGTTTGATTTTGATCAATATAAAGATGATCAGCTCTCGCAATCAGTTTTAAGGATGATCTCTCAAAAGGATTAGCCTGTAATGCATTGCGAAGTCGTGCAGGTTGCAGGAAAAACCTGTTTGCGAATTGAGAAAACAAAAAATGTTATTTACGCAACTAAAAATGCATTCAATTAATACGCTTCTGATGCGGTTTTCATCCCAGCCCTTTACGTAAAAGAAATTGGAGCTATACTACTCGTATAGGTTTGCAAAACATCTCCCCGACGTTATTCAAAGATTCTCAGTTCGCCTGTTCTACGCATTCAAGCAACGCAAACCAACATATTGCTGAAGCGTCATTTTGAACAGAGCCCGAATATATTTAGAGTGTCGAGGATTGATGAAGCAGTTTAGTCAGCAAGAAGTTCATGAGGTTTCGCTACCCTGGAGCGATGGAACTCTTTCAGCCCGATTGTGGCTCGTAGGTGAGAGAACTGTTGTCGGTGTTCCAGAAATCGGTTTGCATTGCTATGGCAAATCACAGACAGAGGCAGTGTTTCGGCTGTTTACGTCATTGCTAAAATACTATCGTCAATTGAAGTTGTACAAAAATAGATTGCCTCAACGTGGTCTCGAACATCTCGAACTGTTGACCGGTTGGGTGCAGTCGATTGAAGAGCGCATGAAGGCACCTCAGCTTGAGGCGAATGTAGTCTCCATTGGACGAAAGAAGCGTTAATCGAAAAATGGTCGTTCGCTACTTGTTGCGCGCTGATCTCGATCATTTCTGGCGATCATAATTAAATCGGTCTTCAATTGATGCAGTGATTGTTCCAATCCGACCGGATATTGGTGGGGGTTGAGCAAACGCTTGATCCCCGGATGCAGGCGTCTTAGCTGCTCTTTGGAATACTCTTTGATTTCAACTGCACTTGGATTGTTGTAAACTAACTGACCGCTTCTGAAAATGGGTTGCAGTAAATCAACGTATGGGGTCTTTCGTGGCACGACTTTTCGTCTTGTAAAGTCGACAGGATCTACGATTATCAATGATTCCTGCGGTGGTGCTGCTTCGTCATAAATCATATCGCCGATAAACAACTCTCCCTGTCCATGATCCGTGTAAAAACGGCGGATTTGTTGAAGACCAGGATTTGAAATTTTCACAGCTTGCTCAGAGAGCTTTACTTTGTATTGCCATTTCTCGCCGGGACGGCGCACGGCTGTTAACTTGTAAACACCGCCCAGTGACGGCTGATCATAGGCAGTGACAAGCTTTGTACCGACAACCCAGACATCGACTTGTGCACCTTGGTCATTCAAACTTTGAATGATGTGTTCGTCCAAATCATTGGAGGCGAAAATTAGAGCGTCGGCAAATCCAGCTTCATTTAGCATCCGTCGCGCTTCGATGCTCAGATAGGCAAAGTCACCCGAGTCCAGTCTGATTCCCTGAAAGGAGTGACCATTCTGTTTTAACCATTTGCCAACTTCGATTGCCTTTTTGACGCCGTCAAGAGTGTCGTAAGTATCGACCAAGAAAATTGAATTGTTCGGCATTGCTTCAGCGTAGGCGCGAAACGAGGCTAGCTCATCATCGAATGACATCACCCAACTGTGTGCATGAGTCCCTTTAACTGGAATTCCGTAAAGTTTTCCGGCTAGCACATTGGAAGTGGCGTCGCATCCACCGATATAGGATGCCCAGGTGGCGGAGAGTCCACCATCTGCACCTTGGGCCCGACGCAATCCGAATTCGAGTAAGGATTTATCGCCTGCGGCCAGGCGTAAACGTGCTGCTTTTGTGGCAATCAAGGTTTGAAAGTTGATCATGTTTAAGAGCGATGTTTCGAGAATCTGGCATGGAATTATTGGGCCTTTGACACGAATGATTGGCTCGTGCGCGAATACAACTGAACCTTCCATGACCGCGTCGACATCACAATCAAATTTCAGGGCGAGAAGATATTCCAAAAAAGCAATTTCAAATAATGCTTTTCCGTCGCTTCCCTTCAAGGTGCCAAGGTAGTCAATGTCACTTTCACTGAATCGAACGTTTTGAATATATTGAATCAAATGTGACAAACCGCAGGCGATGGCAAAGCCACCTTTGAAAGGGTTGGTCCGAAAGGAAAGATTGAAAACAGCCTCTTTGTCGGCAGTACCGGATTTCCAGTAGCTATATGCCATCGTCAATTCGTAAAGATCAGTGAGCAGACTCAGTGAGTCTTTATATAGTTCGCAAAGCGGCTGCTTCATAGCGTTTAGCCTGAGTGGGCTCCCAACTTTATCATACGAATGCGCCGTCGGTCAGCGGATTAGCACCGTATTCAGTGCAGCACTAGGGACTTCCTTGTGGCAATTGGTATATTCATTTGAACTTTTTTCGCCTGATCGACGTTCTAGTTAATAGCCGCAAACAGGTTGTGATCTTGCACCGTCTTTCACATATGCTCGCCGTGATCCTCTCACTTTTGTGCGTCTATCTCTCTTCCGTCACCCTTCGGGCTGAATCAGATGAACTGAACGGCGAGTTTAAAAGTGAACAGGGCTTGTTAGACAAGAAGGAGGTTTCAAGCAGCAATCATACTGAAAGCGTATCTGCGCCTTCAGAGCTGCCCATTAAATATTGGGGCAACACTTTTTCCTTAAAATTTCATCGTCCATCTTGTCCCTTCGCCCAAGCGATGAGCGCACACCACGTCATCTTTTTTAACTTCAGAAAGCAAGCTGTGGAAGCTGGTCAGGCTCCATGCCGATATTGCTTACCGCCCAATTGGACGACGGTTAAAGCGGTACTCTTAAAACCATCCAATTCCGTACAGGAGCGGCTTTTACCGCCAGAAACGCCGCACGACGCCAAGTTGGATGATGATGAATTTTCCGTTAGGCACTAAAATTAGAAAGACAGCGTACCCAAGAGCAAGTTGAGCCAGATCCTTGCTATTGTTGATTGAGAGTGACCACTGCCGTTATACCCGGTGGTTAACCCAGCAAAGGTGGTATAACGACACGAGAAGCACACTCTAACGCGACATAAGTCGAGCAGCTAGCTGCACAGACTATCCTCGGATAACATATGAGCCTTGAATCACTTCAACAGAACTATTCGGATGCGACTGGCTTTGTAATCGACCGAACCGTAAATCCTCCAAAAATATTGGGACAAGCGTTTCTGGTCTCCAAGAGCCGAGCCGTGACCTGCGCGAGCTGCATCTTTAACTACGCCGAAGCGCCCTGGGCACTTGGCTTGCACTTTATTCACCCAGACGTAACTGATGGGGTGAAGACAATCACATTGCATAGTGACTTTGACAAAGTCGCCGCTCGCAAATGGTATTTAGCTCAAACTGGCAATCCAGGCGATCAGCTGATTTTGGCGAACGATATGGCTTCTCTTGGTCTTGATTTTCAGATTGCCGATCTACAGGCCGATAAAGTCGCTGAGCTGCAACGCGCGCTGTCGCTTCCTTTCTCGAATGAAGGAGTAGAAGCGTCTGGTAATATTCGCGGCATTGAATTTTTGTCGATACTGACTAACATTTTGCAGGCAGGAAAAGAAGGCTTGTTAACGCTGATGGATGCTCGCAACATACCGATCGCGCGTATTCAAGTCGGTCCAGGAACTATCCAGAAAGTATATTTCCGGGGTCTTCTGGGTGAATTAGCATTTTTCGAGTTGCTCTACAAAAAGTCGGCTGAAGGTTATGCCTTCCAAACAGCAGTGCCGTTTAATTGGGGCAACGTGAGAGATGTGACTGCTCCTGCTGATTCGCTCATTGAAGAAGCTCAACGACGTGTCAGTGAACTGCCGCAGATGTTGACTTATTTGGGTGGTGCTGAGGCTCGCTACCAAAAACGCGTCGAAACGATTGATCCAGCGGCGGTCAGCGAAAACATACAATGGCTGTTGGAGCGGCTTTGGGCTTCAGTGGACGGCTATTTGACCTTGGATAAGATGTCTGAGCGAGTTGGCGCCGATACCTACACCGTTGTCCAGGCCATGCGCGAACTTGTTAACCGAGCCATGATTTCAATGATCAATCGCTCGACTCCATTTCACAGCAGTGGGCAAGTCGGTGCACCACTCGTTTCGCATACGGACTTTGAGATTAACGCCTGGGATCCACTGCAAGCTTTTTATTTGGATCCGTTATCCGGTAAGCCGACCTGGATGCAGGGAAATTTTTTCGGGGTAGCTAATGCGCTGCAACCGAAGAACATGTTGCACACAATCGCGATACCTAACCAACTTCCAGGCGCTCTGATTTTAAAAGACTACAAGCTGATCGGCGTGCATAGCGGCCCTCACCTGCCAAAACCGGGAACGCCAACGCCACCAGTTAAGCTTTATCAAATGATGTGGATGGGCGCCTTGCTCGAAATGAGCACTAAGAAGCCCAAACTTAGCTCTGACGATGGCGGAACCGCCGAGCCAGCAGGAGCTATTTCTGGTCTCCGCGTCAAGATGGAAAGTGACGAAGCTGGAGCAGTAGCGCAAGAAAAGCTTGAGAAGTTTGTCTGTCCAAATTGTTATTCAACAAATACCAAAGTGGGCCCATGTTTCAATTGTGGGACCGTGATCGAACCGCCGCCTCCTGAAGAAGAACCTGTAGGCGCCAAAAACAAAGCTGTTGGGGAACTTGTTAAGCTTCAGAAGAAGTACAACGTCACCAATATGCAATTAGCTCTTGTTGCAGCTGTGGTGATTGGCTTCCCACTTCTCGGCATGATGTTCTGCGGAGGTGGTGGCACGGCTCCTCCTCCTGCGGTTGTCGACCCCAATGCCCCGCCCCCGGAAACCGTGCACCACAGTTCTGAAAAGGCTGTTCAAGTTGCCACCAAATATGCTGGCTTTAAAGGTACTGCAATTCCTGGCTATTGGTATGAGGATACGTCTGAAATAACAAAACCGGCGCCGTCGTTTGGACTCTATTCGGATCAAAGCAATCAGAAGGTTTGGTTTATCGTTTTTGACGATATGTCGCCAGTGCAGAGTTTAGAAAATTTTGTCGGACGGCCTCCATTCAGTGGAGTCAATCAAGGGGAGGGAGGAGTCGAAAAGTCGAAAATTGAAGAAAACTTCCAATTGCTTGGCGATGGTAATTTGCATTGGTTTTTAGGTAGGTATGTGGACCCTAAGGGGAAACCCGTAAATGTTTTGACTGGTGCTTATCCATCACCTGAGAAAGGAAAATCCATTCTTGTTGAAGGTACGTCGCTAGCACCAGATAAGGCTTATGACTACAAAACGACTCTCTGGTTATGCGATCAAATGGCGTCAGACTACACTGCGCATGGTAACTCGGCGAGATCCACAACGGATAAGAAGCTGATTACTACAGGAAAGCCAGCTGTTGACGCACCAGTCGAAAAGCCAATTGCTACCGATAAGGAAGTCGACGATTTCATTGCTAGTTTCGAGAAAGCCATACAAAGTAAATTGAAGATTCCTGAAGATATCGATGAGCTGTTGAAGAAAAAGAAACCACCAAAGATCAAGACGTCATTGACAGTTGTGGTTGATGAAGACGGGAACGTCAAGAAACTCGAGATTACTGATCCGAGTGAATACGACTCTGCTACAAACGCTCTCACTAAGGCTGTGAATGCCTCCACGCCGCTTGAAGCAGTGCCACATACCAAAGAAGGTATGGTCACCGTCCTTGTGCGTCTGAATGGCAATAAGATAAAGGTTGAACGTCCTTAATTAAACAGCAATTGGCGAATGCCGCGCGATGCTGGGCGATTGGCCGGAAATGAGGGCATCCATCTTGGATGTTTATAGACACACATACTTGT
Organism: Candidatus Melainabacteria bacterium; assembly: GCA_003151275.1. The sequence goes on along the minus strand of PLXC01000060.1, from coordinate 9,031 downwards.
CTAAAATAGATCCTTCTTGGATTAACGAGATCTTTTGGGTCAATGAAATCTATAGTTTGAGCAACAAACAACGAGATTTAGTGGAGCGAACTAGTGTTCTTTCTTTTTACCAGCTGCATGATTCTTCCCTTCTACTGCTGGTTTAGCTGACTTGGCTTTTGGCGAGTTGGGATCCACATCTAGTCCGTAGTCTTTGATTTTGCGCTGAATTTCGCTGTATTGAGCACGGAAATTTGTCAAATCAGAGCTCTTTGGATCCGTTTTTTCTTTAATTTCGATAAGCTCTTTGTAGATAAGGGCTGCTTTTCTATATTCTTGTTGGGCTCTATACATCTCGGCGAGATATCCAAGGCAGGTAGCGCGTCTAGGATCGTCTTTTCCATACTCTTTCGCACACATTTTTTCGGCGGTTACAAATGAGGTTTCAGCTGCAGGATAGTCGCCAGCTTTCATAGCACTATTTCCGGCAGTGAGAGCCTCTGTCCAATTCTTAGGACCGCCGCCACCCATGTCTAAAGGTTTACAGGCGCCCGCTCCGCAGAGGGTGAAGCAAATCGTCAAGAAGAGAAAAAACCATACTTGCGATTTTTGATGCACGTTTTGTCTGCAGTATTCTGTTGCCATTTCCTACCCTTTAAATTCCCATTGCCGATTATATAGCGGGTCGCCCGTTATTGTTGGCTAAGTGGGACAAACTTATGAAATGGAAACCCATTTATCGCGAGAAAGACTATCTTAGGAGCGCCCAAGCAGCGAAGCAGTTCGTTTGCTGCGGCGAAGCAGCCTACTTCCGCGGTGCTGCCCGTAAAGGCACACAGTTACCACCGAGAGCAGGCCAAGTGAGTCCCTTTTGAAGTCGAAAAATAGTTTCGCGCTTTTCAATCTCGCTATTTTTTAGCTCGCTGTTTTTGAACACGCTGCGGATCACCAATTCTTTTTTTGACTGACCACACTCCAGTGGATGTTTCGATCAACAATTCTATTGCTGTGCCGGATTTGCCGCGCTGTGATACCTTAAAAGATTTGATATGACCAAATTTTCCAGACTCTGGGGGCACTATGAATGGTGCCATGGCCGGATCAGCTCGCAACACTTCTATTTCGTGATGCATATGCGCTTCAATTGCGGATGCGGGCATGTCAACGTGCCATCGAAAATGCGGCGACCATGAGTCTGCCGAAACAAAACCAAGGTTATTCCAAATCGATCTCAGATCATCTTCACTGAGAGATTGCCGATTTTCAGCGAACTCTTTTTCCGACTCGCTTTTCAGGTAAGGCAGAGGCGGTGGCGGCAAGAGGTCCCCCTTGTGGTCCTGAACTCGAAATTCTAGAGAATCGAGAATACCCGCGTCTATTTACCACTTTCGCTCCGCGAGGTAGGTTGCAACTTGATACGACTAAAAGTGGCGGAGCAGGAGGGACTCGAACCCCCAACCCTTTCGGGCAGCCGCTTTCAAGGCGGTGTCTTCATCCAGCCAGGTCTGCTCCATAGCTAGGTCTAAGTATTTTACTCCCCAGTGCTACGGTAATTGTGTTGGTTATGCGGGAAATTGAACTATATTAACGTCGTTAACCGGAACTTGTGGTGGCTAAGGGACAGCGGCTAGATCAAATCATTCTCGATCGCGGACTTTTACCTTCGCGTGAAGTGGCGCGTACTGCCATCATGGATGGTGCTGTGCTTGTAAATGGGCAAAAAATTACTAAACCCGGAATGAACGTACCCGAATCCGCAGTGGTAGAACTGATACCAGGATTCGCGAAACCAAAATTTGCCAGTCGTGGTGGGCTGAAACTTGAGAAGGCGCTTGCCTATTTCAATATTACGGTCAGCGACAGAATATGTTTAGACATCGGTGCCTCAACAGGAGGCTTCACCGACTGCCTTTTGCAGTGCGGTGCCTCAAAAGTTTACGCGATCGACGTTGGTTATGGACAGTTGGATTGGTCATTGCGCAAGGATCCGCGTGTAGTTGTCAGAGAACGATTGAATGCACGAAGCTTGAAACCTCTCGATCTCTATCAAGATACTGACCCTTTCGCGAACTTCGTAGTAATGGATGTGTCGTTCATTTCGATCACGAAGATTCTGCCTGTGATGATCAACGTGACCACCAACGATGATCAACTTGAACTCGTCTGTTTAATCAAACCACAATTTGAGGCCGGCAGAGGCGCAGTCGGCAAAGGTGGTGTGGTTAAGTCGACTGACACGCATATTCAGGTGCTGACCTACATCAACGACTTTGCGCAATCAATCGAATTGCACGCAGTAGGCTTCACATTTTCGCCAGTCAAAGGTCCGGCGGGCAATATCGAGTTCTTAGCACATCTTCGCAAGGGTGCTGAAAAAGTTGATTTTGATTTTGCTCAGTTGGTAACTGCTGCAAACTCGGATCTGGCTTGAGTTTCAGTAGAGATAATACTGGTCGTCAATTTCAGGAAAGGCAGCAACCAAGTTTATATTGCATGCTTGCCAATCTACTACAACTAGACAAGCTTGACACTGAAGTCGGTCTTGAACGTGGTCGGTTGCTTCCCGCTGAGTAGCGAATTCTTTGGCTGATGCATCGGGATGCATAACGGTCCAAGGAATCGGGAGATCGGTGTCATCTGGTTTAGTCATGGTAAAACTCCCGGTAATGATCGTTACGGTTTAGATTGCTTGGAAGACGCGAGTTCTTGACATTCGTTCCGAGAATCAAATCATTTCTTTACCGGGTGTTGATATCGGAAAGGGCTCATTTGTTAACCATAAGTCGTATTCAGCAAGCGCACTGCTGATGGTGTGAGAGCTCTGACTCTTCAGTTCATTAATATCGCCGATCGAACCGAGGAGACTTTTGTTTACGTCGACTGAAGCGGAATCAACACGAATAATCCATCTCCTGCTAGTCGTTTGCCCTTTAGCCGAGAGTTAATTTTTGCCAACATTTTTAGCTCGTAATTGGGCAGCATCGCAAATTTTTCATCAATGACAAGGTCAGGGATGTCCTGGTGATATTTCATGTCGTAAGAGCGCGCACTCGCCGTAAAAATCAAACACAGCGTCGTTGCGCACGCGAACCCGTTTGTCAATTTCATTGTTTAATCTTGCTCCAGCTCTTCAATCGTAATCGATACACAAACACCATGGAAAGTATGTCGTTGGATTCGGCCTTGAGAGGATCAGGCGAGTGGCTTGATGTATTCGCTGTACTGACGATGGGCGACCACTGATACAAACTGATCTTCGGGATAGCGCAGTGCCGTTAATTTGCCACCGAATACGCAACCAGTATCGATGCAGACTGTTCGATTCACTCGCCTCGGCTCAAGCATTGGCGTGTGTCCATGAACAACGGTAGCGGTACCCTGATATTTTGCGCCCCAATCATTTCGTATAGGCAAGCCATATTCGTCAGAGTCACCGCTTGTATCTCCATACAAAGTGAAAGCTGTGACACGGTGATTGTCTTTCCCTTGCAATGACTCTTTAATGCCGGCATGCGCCACAACGAGTTTGCCATCGTCGAGAATGTAATGACTGGGTAACCCGTCGAAAAATTCAATCACACGTTGGCGAAAATGCTCTGAATAACCAGCAATCTGCTCTAGCGATTCGGCTAATCCGTGTGAGATCTTCACGTCTCTCCCTTTCAATTTCTTGACTAATTTGACGTCGTGATTCCCTGGAACGCAGAGTGCCCGTCCTTGTTCAACCATGCTCATTGCTAAGCCTAAAACGGATGGAGTGTCGGGACCTCTGTCGACAAGGTCACCGAGAAAAATGACTTGTCGTCTGTCTGGACAGCTGACGTCGAATGCTTTCATCTCAGTGTCAGTTTCGGTCACAACATAACCAAGCTTTTCAAGCAACTGTTGAAGTTCAACGAAGCAACCGTGAACATCGCCAATGATGTCGAATGGCCCAGGTCGGTGTTCTTGATTTATTGTCATTTCGTTCGTAGCGCTAGCTTGTCTGCGTGTCTCTCTCTCATTGTCGCACTTGCCAGCATGGAATCATCACAGCCGTGGCCGAAGCTTCCATTACTGACCCTCCAGACCGCGTTTGATGCGCAAATTCAGAAGGGTCCGCAACTGATCATTCCCGAGAGCGCGACTATTGCCCACCGCTAATGCGCTGGTCTGCTGAAAACTGAATAGCAGAGTTGTCCTCGACTGCTCTACAGAGCAAAGAGTGTTTCTATTTCGTTGTTGCGGGCTTAGTTGCAGGCTTAGTTGCAGGCTTTGTCTCCGACTTACTGACGGTCTTAGTTGCGGAAGTCGTTGAGGCGGCTGCGTTGGCTGCTCGATGAGCGGTTACGTTTACGGTTAGGAAAACTGTATCTGCTAGCTTTTGAAAAACAATCTCTGGACGTTGGATGTCGTGGTCCTTAAAAGGAACTGGAAACGTGCTGCTGATTTGAATCAGATCGCAATTCTTGTACTTTTCGTCCGTCATGGGGCGCTGCTTGAAGTATGTGACGTCGATCGGAACTACCTTTTGCACAGTCTTGCCATGCAAAGTAAAATCACCAGTCGCTTTCAAGTGGAGCTTTTGCCCATCCTTGAGCACACCAGCCCCGCTCACTATCGATTTCAGTTTGAATGTCGCTGTAGGGAATTTCTTAGTCTCCAAAAACTTCTCTCGCATATGCTCGTTACGCAATGGGATGCCCGTATCAATGCTGGCTAAATCTACGTCCATTTCTGCTGCGATGGGTTGTTTGGCCAAATTTAAAGAGTCGTCCATAGTGACACTACCGGTGATCTTACGGGTGTGGCCGTTAATTACTTCAATCGGTGCATTCGACGTAAAGGTGACAGTGTCTCGACCAGTTGGATCATTGATCTCAAACTTTGTCTCTTTGGCAAAGGCGTTTGTAGAGCAGAGAAACGTTCCTGTTAGTGCCACTAAGACTGAGGCTCTGAAGACTTTAGTCATTTACTTTTTCCTTAATGTGAAGAACGAGTTCGAGATTCGCCGAAGCAGTCAATTGAATTGCCGCTAGAGCAACCTGGGCGGCTCATTCAAGTTTTGTACTGCCAATGAACACTTGTAATTCCTGCAGTTTCTCAATCAGGTCGAGAAACTCGACAACCGTTTTTTGCGGATCGACATTTGCTGCGCGCGCTACCGCCAGACTAATCAAGTCAGCGTAGGAATGCGGCACGTCGATGCTTGCTTGAATAACTTCAAAGGCAATTTCGCCCACGTCCAAAAATTTGCAATGATTAGTGGAGGGGTGCCTGTAGATTGCCACCCGTGATGTTTGAGGTTTGATGCCACTGACAGACTTTTTGCTCTCCAGCTTATCAACTATCAGTGAAACGGGATAATCATACTGCCGCAAGAGTAATACGGGATTTAAGAGGGGCGCGTACTGAGTGAACTGTTCAGGTTTTGAGAGCACCAAATTTAGTTGCGGCGCAACCACATAATCCATCTCCAACAGTTCGAGTTCCAACCATTCGTATTCAGCTAATTCGGCTAAAAACGGATACTTACTCAAAAATTGACTGCCTTCATTTTTCAGATAAGTGGGAAAGCGTTGCGCCGCCCGATTAAGATTGTAGTGATTGGCAGGATAGTGTAAAAAATAGTCGCGAACGGTTGGTTCCCATTTCTTCTTCAAAATTTTTGCGCAGTACGGGTAAATCGACACCATCAAATCCTGTTGACCGTATTGCAGCAAGGTGGCATAAAGTTCGACACCACTTCGATCGATCTCTGCAGCGAAAGACGGTGACACCGTGCTGTCACCCTTCATGAAGCTTTCCCGACAAGACTCTTTCAACCAGAGAGATGACAGGCTCTGCTCAATTTCACGCAGAGAGGGCGCCGGCATGTTCACGTCCTTTGGTCGATTCGATTATTGGTGCCGTATTCTCGAAAGTAAGATTCGAGCGGTTCACAGATGCGAGGGTCGGCTGCACTTCTGCGGCAATGGCACGGATGCGGGCCAGTTCGCCTAGAAGCTCAGAAAACTCCGGAAAGTTCTGGTCGCGTTCGATCATCACTGCTTTAACATCGGTCCGTGCAAGAACAAACTTAAGCAGTTCGAAAACCGGTTCGATTACTTTAGATCCATGTGTGTCTATGACCACGCCTGGACCTGTCGAGTGTCCAGCTACGTGAATTTGCACGGTGCGTTCGAGGGGAATTTGTTTCATGAATTCGAATGGATCGAAGTTGTGATTTCTTGAGTTCACATAAACATTGTTGACGTCGAGAAGCAGTCCACAGTCACCTTCTTCCAATACTTCCGAAAGAAATTGTGCTTCCGTCATCTCACTTCCAGGCATCTGCATGTAAAAGGAAATGTTCTCGATCAGAAATGGGCGCGAAATCGTGTTTTGTACTTTCTGCGCTCGCTTGGCCGCATGTTTCACTGCTTCCTTGGAAAACGGAAGGGGCAACAAATCATGCAGATAGACACCATCGACGCTAGTGAAACAGAGATGATCACTGAACCAGGGGGCGTCAACTCGATCCAACAATTTTTTCAGCGAAGCTAGATACTCTTCGTTCAAGTCATCAGTTGAACCGAGCGATAAATTTATTCCATGAGAAACGAGGGGGAAACGTGACGCAACTTTTTCAAGTCGCTGCCGCGCAGCCCCCCCAAGTCCCATGTAATTTTCAGGAACCAGTTCTAACCAGTCAATCGTATTCGCGTTGTCGAAAGTCTCATTTGCCAGCTCCCTTCGCAATCCTAATCCGATGCCCAGATTTGGCAACCGTTTTTTTGCGTCGAGAAACTGAGTGGTCATGAAGTGATTCTACATCGCGAGCAATTGGCGATTTGTCCTAGCCAAAAAAAACACCAAAGAGCTACTTAGCCTCTTTGGACTCTTCTGTTTTGGTTTCGGTCTTTTCTGTCTTACCGTCTTTTTTTACTTTGGTTGATTTCTTGGTTGATTTCTTGGTTTCTTTGGTCTTGCAGGCGCCTTCTTTGCCCTTGCATGAGGCATCTTTGCCCTTGCAAGCGCCTTCTTTGCCCTTTTCAGCAGCTTCTTTTTTCTTTTCAGCAACTGTGACTGATTTTTCAGTCTTGGTTACTTTTTCGGTAGCTGTTTTCTCGGCATCAGCTGCGAAAGCTGCACCACCGAAAGTCAAACCTAGTACCGCAACAAGTGCTGCTGCCAATTGAGTCTTTTGCATCCGTAGTCCTCCTACATTCTAACCACGACCCAGTAAGGAGTAATTCCAACCTGGGCACTAGCGGACCATCCTATGGCATCAGCATTAAGGCTCATCCGCTGAAACGTAATAAGTGTGTAAAAACCGAATTAACGGACTGTAGAGTTATCTCTTGGACCTCAACATTTCTTTAAACAAGGTTCACTTCGTGCTAGCGGATTTCTTCTTTGCAACAGTTTTCTTCTCTTCTGCTTTTTTCGCACTTTTTTCTTTTGCAGCAGCCGCTCCTTTCACATCCACACCACAACTGCCTTTACCGCATGCCATCTCGGCTGGTTTTTTGGCACCTTGTTTTTCTGCTACTAAAAATGGTTTTTCGGTGCTTGTTGGTGCGGCGTTGGCCATTGTGCCAGCCGTGATTCCGAGCATCGTTAGCAGCGCAGTCAGCTCATTTCTTGAAATTCGTTGCATTGGTTTTCTCCTGTGATTTTGATTGTGATTGGCGAATATTATCAGACAAAGTAATGATTGAGTCGTACCTATATATACGTAAAAATTTGGCGCAGTTGTGGTCCTTGACTTCCATCTTGAGAATAAGTGCTTCAATTAGCTATTCCACATTGTGAGAAACCTATTGCATCCTGGGTCTATTACGGTTTTGTACCTGCACGGTTTTGCTTCCGGACCCAGTTCCACAAAGGCAAAATTTTTTGCTGATCGATTAGCTGCGATCAACGTCAATGTAATCGTGCCCGATCTGAACCAACCGTCGTTTGCAAAAATGACTTTGAGCAGCCAACTTGCTGTTGCTGGTCATTGCTTAGAGGCGATTGATGCGGACACTTCTTTGGTGATAATTGGTTCGAGTATGGGTGGACTACTTGCTACGCTGGTAGCCCAAACATTGATACCACTGCAAGCACTAGTTCTGCTTGCTCCTGGATTTGGTTTGCCGAGAAGATGGACGCAGATGCTTGGTGCACAAGGCTTGGAAGACTGGCGAGAACAAGGCACCATCGACGTTTTCCATCATGGCTTGAATATCACCACCAAGCTCAATTATGACTTCATTCTCGACGCTCAGAAGTTCTCGACTAATGGGTTGAGAGTAATGATACCGACGATTGTGTTCCATGGAAAAAATGACGAGACAGTTCCGCTGGAAGAAAGCCTTGAGTTTGGAAAGAACAATCCTGAGACGGTTCGATTGGAAGTTTTGGATGACGACCATCAGCTTTTACAATCACTGGAGCACATTTGGCTGACAACAAAAGAGTTCATCGAGCAGACACAAAGTAAAAGCCCCGGTCAGTGACCGGGGCTTCAACGTTTTTGGCTTCGCCTTAGCGATTAACCTTCAGAACCTTCGCCACCACCTTGCTCACCATTGCTGGATGAGACGGACATGGATTTAGCTCTTTTGGATCCGCCAGCTTTTCTCGTCGCTCTCTTTTTGGTAGCGCCGGCTTTCGCTGGTGATCTTTTTGTAGCCGCTTTACGTGGAGCTGCTTTTTTAGCAGTTGTCTTTTTGGCGGCTGTTTTGCGTGGAGCTGCTTTTTTGGCAGTTGTCTTTTTCGCTGTTGTACGCTTCGCTGCTGCTTTCTTAGGAGCTGCTTTGCGTGCACCTGTCGCTTTCTTAGCCGTTGTACGCTTGGCTGCTGCTTTTTTAGGAGCTGCTTTACGTGCAGTGGTCTTCTTTGCTACCGTTCGCTTCGCTGCTGCTTTTTTAGGAGCTGCTTTGCGCGCAGTTGTCTTTTTGGCGGTTGTTTTTTTAGCTGCTGCTTTTTTAGGAGCTGCTTTTCGAGCAGTTGTCTTTTTGGCTGCTGCTTTTTTTGGAGTAGCCTTTTTAGCGGCTGGTTTTTTGGCTGCAGCTTTTTTGGTCGTTGATTTTTTAGCGCTGCT
>PLXC01000012.1 GCA_003151275.1 Candidatus Melainabacteria bacterium | reverse complement strand
TGCAGGCAGTGTCGCAGGTGGTGCGAGCAGTGCTTGAACGGAAACATCCAATGAAAACGATTAGACATTTTAGGTATTTTGTCGACTTGGCACTTGCCAACAATGAGTAAGCATGCTTTAACTGAGGTCTTCAGCCAAGTGATACTATCGGAAGACAATGCCTCTATTAGAAAACGCGCAGCGATTAGCCTATAAGGTCCTGGGATATTTTTTTGAAAGTCCTAAGGAACGCAAATCGCGAAAAACTGCAGTGGGGCTGGAGTCAAGGTTGAAAGAGGACTTGACCCCGGCAGCCATCGAAGAAGCAAAGTCATGGCTTGAAAGTAATCCTAGCGACCGGGAATTCAGGAGTGTGATTCGAACCCTATTAGAAGTCGCCGGAACTGAAGATATAATCGACTTCTGCATTGAGTTGGCACAAAGACATCCAGAACAAGCGGACTCAGTTCTGGATAAGCTTCTGTTTTATTCCCCAACAGAGCGCGTTCTGAGAGCCGTAGAAGAGCGTTTAGACAATCCAAGCAACAAACGTGAACGTTTTTATTTATTCCAAGAATATGTTTGCAAGCTACCACTGGAAGACGCCAGAAGGAAGAGCTTGGACTGGATAAACGCAAATCCTGATCGCTTTGGTGTTGGCGACAGTCTTTCGTTCCTAATTGAACATTTCCCAGAAGACGTTCCACTTGCGCATGCTTGGTTGGAATCACACAAGAATTCTGACGAGAGAAGAGATGTAATCGCGGCTCTGATCAAAATTGGCGATCAGTCTGCGTTAGATTTGGCCAAGAATATCTTAGCAATGAAGTGTGAGAAGACCACAGCCATTTACGACACGCGTTATGTTTTTTATATGGACATTTTTAAGGCAATCGCAGTCTCCTTCCCGGATGAATTCCAGTCGAAATGGATGCAAGACTGGCTCAATGAAAATGCTGAAGGCAGAGGACTTGTAATGCTCGGCTCTTCTTTGCTCAATCCTGGAAGAAAGACTCATGATCAGGCTGTTGCTTTTGCAAGACAGATTTTGAAGTATCAACCGAATGACAGATTTTCGAAACACATAATTACTGGACTAATGGACGCTAGAGGTGATCAAGAATCGATTGCACTGGGAAAACAAGCTCTGCGTTCGGATCCTAATGATGTCAGCCTCATGTGTGTGCTTCTTCGAGCTGTGAAAGACAACGAGACAATTTCGGCTGCGAAGCGGTGGATAAGTAAGCATCGTAAGAATCCCGAAACCGTATTTTTGTTAAATCACCTTTCTGAGCAAGCATACGATGATGAGATATTTGAATGGCTGAAAATCTGGCTTAAGGCAAATCCAAATAATACTAATTTGCCGGGAGTACTTTCGTACTACGTAAGAGTCAGACCGGACGACGAACTAATAAATCTCACAAAAATCTATCTAGAAAAACCACTATTACATGAGCAGTTTGTCTGGTTAATACGATCTCTTTTAAAAGTTTCTCCGAAGGATGCATTTTGTGTGAGCAAAGCAAAGTCATGGCTTGATACTAATATTGTGTATTCGGAAAGAGGAGCCAGAGCCTCTTTAACCAATGAGGGGAAAGTGCTGTCGGCTCTTCTGGATGCTCAATCAGATGAATACGTAGTAGAAAAGTCCGAGATGTGGTTAGCGAAAAATCCAGCAACCGAGAATGAGAGAGTGGTCGCAAAGATTCGAGAAAAGCTGGCAAAACGTGGCTAGGACGAGAGCCTTGATTGAGCTCATTGATCCGTGGATCGACAGCTTCGATTAATGGCTATCNNTTCGATTTGATCAACTATTTGAGCAAGTAATGGTTTCGGTGCATGAGTACAAGAGTCCGGGCACCAATCAAAACAGCACTGGTCACTGTTTGTAGCTTATTAACAGTTGACCAAAAATTTTCACTTGTTCGACAAAGAAGAAAAAGGAGAAGCCACCAGTAACGGTGGTGGCTTCTCAAGAACTTCTGCGGTTGTCTTTATTGCGAAGATTGGTTTTAGTGAGGAATGTTCCACTACCAGGTATCCACAAAACATTCGAAGAGATCCATTCCCCGTGTTTACCAAGTGCGGAAGTAAATCTCCACTGTTTTACTTTTTGGTTTGCGTACTCAAAGTAGAGTCCAGTCCAAGTGTCTATGGGACCAGCAACAATTGTGTAGGCTCCGTTGACATCCTCGAATCCTAGTAGTTCGTTTATTTGTTTTCGAGACATTNNCAACCGGAGCATATTTTGTCAATTCGTCTTTCCAGACCTTTGAAGAAAAGTGTCCTTCTATGGTTGAAGATGAGTTAGGACCTGGTGCAATTGAATCTACTTGTTTTGCATTAGCTTGGCAGAAATTTGTGACTGCTATCAACCCAGCTAGGATAAGAGGTAGTTTTAACAACATCTGGAAATCTTCTTGCGCAGAACTGACGAAATTGATTATAAATCAGAAAACAAAATCGAGTGCCGCAATACCGCGATCCTCGACTCCTCTATCATGCTAGGCAAAAAAACTAGTCACATTTGGTTCGGACAAAAGGAGAAGGTTTCCCCTCAGTATTTGACCTAAGTGTGCGTCGCCGATTTGCATTTAGATTTCCGACACGTAGAAGCGGAAACTCGATGTTTTACACTGACTTCTTCTTTGACATATCGGCCCTGCGCAATAGACCTGGATGTACCTTTGCTTTCTCGATCATCTCGCTATTTTTTGTGAGAAGCTCTGGTTTTATTTCACCTTTGTCACGCAGAAGCGAAACAAACTCGCGTTCATTTCCCCTCAACGGAAACAGCGGCGCCACCAGCTTCCTGCACTCTTCGACTAGGTTTTCTGCATAGTCTTGTTGTCGCTTTGCGTCAGGTGCACCGGTGGTCTTCAGAACCGGGATCAGCTTTTCTTTCAGGTCTTTCAAATCAGGTTTTATGTCCTCAATCGAAACATCACACCAATTGGCACGCGGATTCATGGCGCCGTAAAGGACATATACCAATCTCAGATCTTCATCCGATGGGTCGAGCTTTTGCAGCAGATTGCTTGTATCGAAGAGATCGCGACTGGCAGTTCTAGTGAACAAAGCCGAGAGCTTTCCCGCCGTGAGTTCCTTCGTATCGAGTATCGGAATTTGTAGAGCCTGAAAAGAACCCACTTTTTTCGAGTCCGTTTTGATCACCGGATGAAAATTCAAGCGGAACATATAGTTGAGATCAAGTTCGAGATTTGCTTGTTCTCCCATTGCGCTTTGATAACCGAGTCTCCACTTCCCTCCGGCATGTGCAGGTGCGATCCTATTCATAGAGTAGCCTGCGCGTTGGCAAATTGCCGTCAGGAGTTCTTCGACATGCGGTCTCTCTTTTTGCATTGTTGCAAGATCGATTGCACCTATGTAATTCACATCAATATCCACGGATAACCTCGGCACGTCGAAGATAAAGAGGTTGAGCGCCGTTCCGCCTTTCAGCACCAGGCGATCTTTAAGGAATTCATCTTGGTTTATTTGCGTAAGCAGATTCAAAAGACGGATCACTTTTTCAAGAGTGTCCGGTCTGAAGCCAGTTACCGCTGCCTCATCCATTAGACTTGTTTTGGAAAGCTTCAAAACGGTTCCTCCCAAGAGCGCTCCAGTACCTGAGTCGGAACAATGAGGTTCCAGTCATGCACTAGCTTTCCTGTGCGCTCACTGCGAAACATATACGTAGGGTGCTGCGGGCGATGGCTGCGCAGAAAATCGAAATCTTTTTCCGAGACATGCAATCGCTCTTTATTCATATCCAGAAAGAAGCCTACCTTAGCCGTTGTGACCGCGTTGCCCAATAGAGCAATATAGGCGAGCAAGAGTTTGATATTGAGATAGCTAATGGCTTCCAACGAACGCCAGACTTCTTCAATACCGCCCGCAAGATCGAGGCGATCAAAACAATCGACCAATGTACGTTCCAGTGAGGTTGCGCGAATCTGCATGCCAGCGCGATCAATTGATTCAACACTGGTAGATTCTTGTCCCTGTCTAAGTAGTGCTTTCGGTTGAGTGACGCCGATGTATTCGGTACCTTGAAACACAAATTTTGTTGACTCGCGCTTGGCTGTTAAATACGTCATCGTGTTATGCACAGAGTAACTATAGCCAAGCAGCGACAATGCTGATCGGTAAGCGACAATGGCATCATCAGTCGCCTTTGCCGCAATTAGGTACGGATCAACGTTGTAAGAGTATGCAGCAAATCCATCGGGCACCACGGCGTATAGGCCGCGGCGCACGTGAAGCAATCTACCCATTTCAACATGATGCGAAAGTAACGCATGTTGAGACACCCGCTTGGTCTCTTTCCTGACGGCAGCAAACTCATCCATTCTGAAAACTGGGTTTCGTGCAAAAAACCATGAACTTTTATACATTGACCGGTTATTCATAGCATCAATTTACCTGTTGCACCGGTCACTGTCAAGTAGGGTTTAAGCGCTTTGCCAAACTGCTACTGTGCACTGATCGGTTATGCATGGCGAAAACTTGCTGATTTCGCCGGTCAATGTACAAACTGACAGCTGCCCTAGCTTAGGAATGGTCGACAACTGCAATACGCTTACAGCATATTTTGCGGAAAGTTTCGTCCTCATCATCGTAAGTCCAGGCAGCTTATGCGATGCTTCAAACAACTGTTGGTGGTATGCATGAAAATTCGGAATCTATTCTGTGTGTTCCTAGCCCTCATCGTCTTTCCCGCTGCTTACTCGAAGGACAAGCAAATCTATAGGTTGCTTCCAGATGGAACGGTTATTTTGCGCGGAATTGCGCGAGTAAAGACGTTTGATTTCGCCGACGCAACCTCATCCTTTTGTCAAGCCGGACCGGTGGGCATTAAAGGCGTTGCTCTTGGTGATTATTTGTACGTTTACAACGAACGAAGCCAAATGCTTCGTCGCGACGCGTCCAAACACGACTCAGGAGTACTCATACTGCGAGGGTCTGGATTGTTCTCCAATACAAATGAAGCATGTGGCGGCTGGCCAGCTTGGTACGGACACTTGTCCAATGTTATCGGGGCTGTTTGGCAAGCTCAAATACCCGGGCAATCACAAGTACTCTTAGAAGTAAGAAGAGATGGATCGATTAAAATTGCTCAAAAATTTTTCTTCCTGCCTGCAAAGGACAAGAACGGCAAATTCGCAACGAACAATGTTATTGCGAATGTCGAGTCTAAATTTATTACCGAGGTTGAGTCGGCACTGTCTCAGATAAACAAGAAAGACCTCGCCTTTCCTGCTGGTTCATCGGCAACTTCTGCAGTGATAGTGACGACGCTCGTAGCGGATCATGATCTATTCGTGACTGGTGCAAATCTCTCAACAATGCATACGGCTTCGTATAATGCAGACCAGCTCGAACTCTTGCGGCTAACGACTATACTAGAATCTGGCTATTTGTATGAGCAAGCTAGTATGATTCGTAGGCTCATTCCATCCAGCACAACTCAGAATCTTATTCCTCGTTCTGCGCCCCGTAGATTTGTTTCGATGGGCAATGACTTTTATTATCTAGATTTAGGACATATGCAGCCACCTCCCTTGGGCGGACAACGAAGCCAAATGATTAGCTCGTTGATGAATGTGTATCTGAAGCAGCTCAATTACGATGCTGCTGAGAAATTCGCGAGATCACTGGTGGCAAATCGAGATGATTTGAAAGCAATCGATGCTGAATTAATTCGTCAATTGAAGAACCAAGGCAGGAACAAGGAAATCGAGGATTTTGTGCCAAAGGACCTTTTGCCTGGTAAATCTGGTGCCACTGATCCTGATGTCTCTTGATAATAAAGGACTGAATATGTGCGAGCGAATGAGAAGGCGAACTAAGGCGATAATGTTGTTGGCTGCGGTAGGCTGGCGCTGAACCCACCATGCTGTTTTACGCGATCAGTTGCGGCGAGGACTGCATCGCTGATTTCGATCCTTCCTTCCGGTCCACGATAGGTTTCATAGATGCGGTCCTTTGGATCAGCTTGTACAAGGAACAGCAAAAATTGTGTTCCTTCCTTCGGCATGAAGGCTGTTGAAAAAATCAATTCTGGTGACTGGTCATCGATAAACGTGCTTCTGAATTCGTATCGCACGAACAAATCTGGTCCGACAGGTGGACCCTTAAGCGTTTTTACCACTTGGAAGTGAGCTTGCGGCGGATTACTGTCAGCAATAGTTCAAGGTCGCGTTGCAAGCCGTCCAAATACTCTTGCATTTCTGGTGTCCATTCTNNGTTGCTGCTGAATGTCTTTGCGTGATTCCTCGGTGAAACAACGCTCCATGACGCGCCGTAGCTCTGCATCAGGATTTTGGTAAACATTGTACGAGTGCTCGGCTAGATACATCCATGCTCCGAGTGCTTTGGTGCTGTGTTCTAGGCTTTCGTGGATAAGGCGTGACATTGTTGTATCGCGCGAACAAAAGCAGATGATTGGCTTATCAGCGTTCTTTTGGCTCTTCTTGACTTCCCGGATAAACTCAAACATTTGAGAGTCATCAAAGTGAAAACCAGCAACTATCAGATCAAATGGCTCTGCATTGAGCTTTTCCGCTGCTGCGCTCATTGTAGTGACTACAGTGCATTCATGTCCCATTAGAAAGTAGGTACTTTTAAGAACTTAGGCAATTTTTCCCAAACCTCACCAGATCAGTTTTGAACAGCGAAATAATTTCTTGTGATGTTACCGGTGGTGGCATGTTGCGCCGACAATGGCAAAGTTAGGAGTTGAATGGAAGATCCTGATTCTGCCAGAGTCGGAACTAGACCCCAAAACACTATTCCTTGGCTTCGGATCATGCTGCCACTTAGTGGCAATT
>PLXC01000139.1 GCA_003151275.1 Candidatus Melainabacteria bacterium | reverse complement strand
ATGAGGTCGGGAGTTCGAATCTCTCCAGGCACGCCATCTTAAAAACAAGGCTGAGTGGCTTAATGCAGAATTAAGCCACTTTCTTTTTGGGGTAGCTATTTTGTTACGTTGCTACGTTTTGGCTACGTTGCCGGAACCTCATGGTGGGTCTAACTTTCCAACCTTCTGGTCCTTCTGCAATTGTAAAGCTGGACGAAAGTTTGCAGCCAAGCCGCTCCCTTTAATTCAACCGGCAGTTCAATAAGCACCATATACAGTGCGAAACAATAGAGAATTTAAATCAAATTGAAGTCAACAATAGCGTGGCACCGGATGTGGTGACGCTCGAAAGTGCAGCTCGGAGTTCGAGTCTTCCCGAGAGTCTAGATTAAAGAATGATTGTCCTCGAAATAAATCGATTTTATCTACCAATCAACCAGCGCTCGAATAGGATGTGGGACAGATGGCGAAATCGTCATTGACAGCCGACACTGGTTGCGTCAAGGTTCAAATCCCTCGTCGGCTGGCATCTATGCGAGCATATTGCCCATTCATCTCTGACGTCGATTATGTCAGACTGGTCATGTGGACAAGATTGATTGTTCTCCCCAAAGGAAAAAATAGAGTTCTGGACAAAAAGCTGAATTTTATAGCTATATTCGAACGAATAGTTATGTGGATGCTGGCGTTGTTTGGTGCCGGTTTGGTTTCCTGCATCGCAAGTCAGATGATCTTGCGCTCGCCCAACAGCAATCCAGGGATGGGGGAGCTAACCGCATTGTTTGTGTTGCCGAATCTAGTTGTGTCTGGCGCGGTTGCCCTTCTTATTTTTACGAAGATACGCTTGGACCTTCCACCTGGGAATTCAACATAGTGTTCAGGTTGCGCGAAGGCATAGCTCACATGAGCTTATGCTCGTGGATCACTACAAGAGATTGTTAAAAGGAAGAACGTCAGTCGAAACTTGAAATCTTAAGTTAGCGCTGTCAATCAAAAGCGACGAGAAAGGAGGGTGATGATCACCCTCCTTTTCGACTTCTCAGGGAGCGTTGCTAAACGCTCCCACATAGAATGCGCCGCGCCGTTCAGACCGCTGCCATTCGGAGCCAAAGAATACGTGGACATTCAATTTTCTTTTGATAGAAAAGAATTTGGCGTTGGACACGGCACGCTTATCTCGTTCTAACGCAGGCTGGTTGTCGACAGACCAACACCGACAGGTATCTCGTTAGCACACTTGCTGTCGACAGTGATTGCTCCGTGTCGACAGCTATATGGTCACGAGCGCACAAAACTTGCCTGCCCTGTCGACAGCTTCGATTAACGGCGAGCTTAACCAAGCTTCCCGAAACTCCTGCTTATGTCACACTGGAGCTATGAAGAAACCGCGAACATTGCTAGATTTTGCTGGGCTGCGATGGTGGATTTTGATAGGGCTAGTAGTAACCATTTGGTGTGGCTATACAGGTGCTCATATTTGGCATATGTTCAATGACAAGACAAATTGGGAGCCATCAAGCCATCAGCTGTAGTTGACTGAGGTGAAATCACCGCCTGCGGTGTCCACCAATAGTCGGTAATTCATGGAGTGAATTCTGAAAGTGGCGCTCGGTGCCAATTTCGCAATGAACGGAAGGAAACAAGGTATCAGACACTCGGACACAATAATGCCGATTCCAGAAGACTCCAAACTGCAGAAAATAAAGAAACAAATTGAGACTTGGAATAACAGGGCTGCAATGGCTCGACAAATGGGAAATGGCGATTTGGAACAACAAGCTCTGGACCGTAAAAAAGAGTCCGAAAACGCACTCGCACAACTTCAAGAGTTTGAACTTGAATGAGAAATAAGGCACTAGCAGCTTCTTTGTCGGCGTCACTCATAATCGCCACCCTTTTTGCTCAGTCTCCAGTCATCGCTACGGATTATGCTTGTGACGAATTGGTTTTGGTGCAGACGGATAACGATAAGGATGCAGCTAAAAAGAAATTTGGTGACGGCTATATTCCAGACTTCCGAGAAAGCCGATTAATCGTTGAAGCTCGTGCTGCTCCCTATCTCCGATACAACGTGACTGCTAATTTTAGAAACATCCCAACGGCCGTTGACGGCATGCAATGCATTGAAAGAAATGGGCTCTCGACAGTACGTCCAGGGGCATACCTTCAACCTTTTCATCAACATGAGTTTTTCTGGGCTGCTATTACAGCACGAGGCTGGTTATGGGCTAAATTGAAACGAGTGGGTGAGTTAGACGCCTTTCTGCCACCCTTTATGTTGGGCCATGCGTGTCACTTCAACACAAGTTTACTGTGGCAAAGGTTTGCAGACTCAGCCGCCAAGGGATATTCCGAGCTGGATTGAAACATAGAGAACCTTATGAGACACCCAACCGCCGAACTACAATTGTATTTGACCTTACTGCTGGTGCTCAGTTCCACTCACACCGTAGCTACCGCAGAGAACCAACAAAATCCTCCAAGCCCTCGTAGAGGTCGACTGAACTCGCCCTATCTGCCGCCAATAGCACCAGTCGAAGTCCCTGTTAATTGGCCAAACGCCGCCGATTTTCGAGCGAAAAAGCAGGCTGCAAAAGACAGAGTAAATTCAATGTCGATCATCTACGGCGATAGTCAACATCTCAGCAGCAGTAGCAAATATACGGCAGAAAAACTATTTCGCTCTGCGGTTCATAAACACGCTAGCAATGACCTGAATGGAGCCATCGCTGATTATTTGGCAGCGATCAAGATTTACGACAAAGTACCTGCCGTGCATTGGTATTTAGGCACCGCGTACAAGGCGGCTGGCAAAACGTCCGAGGCAAAGCGAGAATTTGAGAAAGAGCAAGCAATGAAACAGAGTTTGACAGAGAATGAATTCGTGCGAGCCCAGTTTATAAAAAGCTATAAGTCTGGCGCAGAGAGCGGTTATGGTGAAGGCGATTTTGGACTAAACGAGGGCGATTTTGGCTCAAACAGATTGAAATTTGTACCTAGCGAAGGGATGACCAAAGTGCGGTACTGAGGATCGGAGCTCACAGCCAGAAGTATAGGACGCTCGCCTAATCAGTGCGATCTAACGCAGAGACAACTAAATCTCCCTGAAATTTGATATCGAGCCATTCATCATCAATGCTTATGAAACCGCGCTCCGGTCCAAGGTAATAGATATATTCTGAGGATGTTTGTTTGGACTCGTTAGAACTTGGTTCTCCAAGCAAATCAACTATTTTGGCTCGCGACATGCCAACCAGGTTGTACCGGTGCAGTAGGTCATCTACCATCCGAAGCCGAGCATGGCTGTGCCGTCCAACAGCAGTTTTCCAAGCCGCGGCTTTCCAGGACGCTGAGTCAAACTGTCCGCGCTGACTGTAATCAGCCAATACAGGACCGAACACCATGCACATCATGACCGCAATGTACAGGACAGCAATCGTGCCGCCATAAACAAGACAACGACCGAAGTTCCGTTTCCGGGCATCTACAGCTAAAACCACAAAGAAGCAAATCCAGTAAAGATTGAGCTCAAGAGAGTGGAAAAATACCGATTGCGCGTAGGGAACGAAAGCGATAAACGGGAGCGCAAATAGAAGTGCCGCAGAGGCAACAGAGGCAAGAGCAGCCCTACGACTGCAAAGAAGATACCTTTTTACTCCGTCGACTAGCTTTGTTTGAAACATGACGACGATACTCAGACACTGGTTAGATGAATCATTACCTGATATGGCTGGTAGTGCAAGCTCAAGAATTAAGCAAAGATTGGAGAATGGTAGAACGGTCAGTTCAGCCCGGGCTTCTGCCTCGGGCTTTTCGCTCGGCTCCATTGCCGCGTACATGCGCAGGCTTTGCCCGCTGAGACTACCGAGTCGATATTTTCTGGAGGTGGCGGAAGCGATAAGATGGTTTTGTAGCCAGGACGTTCGAAGACGAGCCGATGAGGCAAGAACACTGATGACTGTAGCTGACAGTGGCGGCGGACGTAGATTCAGAGCCGGAGAGCTTGTGGTGTGCAAGGTCATCGCTGATGAACCGGGAGGGTACTCCGTCACACTTTGGAATGAAACAACCAACGGATTCTTGGAAACCAAGACGCTATTAAAACCGGGAGATGAGGTGTTTGCGCAATGCTACTGCAGGAGTCGCGGAAGAATGCTTCTCACAGCAAGCCAACTACTTAATGGGATCCCCGCCAAAGTGCCCAAACTTGATCCAGACCCATGTGACGAATATGATGCGAACGGAGATTCGGAGTAAAGACCGAAGCGTGTTGCATTCAAATTCTTAGAGTGACGCTGATCATCTCGCCCTAGACAACATCATTGCCACCAGTGATGACTTCTATTTATTTTGATATTTTGGTGACAGTTTTCACATCAGGAACTTTGTACTTGGCGATAAGCTTTTCGGCACCAGTTGTGTCGCCTTTCTTGCGCAATAACTTCGCATATTCCGTTGCTATAAATTCTGTCAAATTTGGATCAGACGCCGATACGTCTGCTTCAGACAAAGCTTTTTGAAATTCGATCTCAGCCAATATTAGCTTCCCACGTTCTGCGAGATTTATTGCTTTTCCGCTAATGACTAAACAGGCTGTCTGCTTTTTGCCTTCAAACCAATTGCAGATGTAGTCTGTGTAGGCTCGACCATCATAATTATCATTGCGCTGAACCGGGTAACCCAAGAACAGTGCTGACATAGGCAAGACTATATTTTCTGGAAGGTCGTAAACCCGTACTTCGGTGTCCAGACATTCAAGATCGGCAAGCATTGACTGCAAACTAACTTCTGTTGGCTGGTTATCAGGCGTTGATCGGCTAGTGGCGATGCAGCCAATAGCACGGCCTCGATAAAGCAACATTGCCGATCTCGACAAGCGGCTTTGACATGTTGCTTGCAGACAACCGGTAAGCATTTGTCCTTCCAAATCTGTGATAAGCCATTCCAGATCGTGGTCTTCTATTTTGAATTCATTCACCGATCTATGATTTATCGGTGGCACCATTAGGTCAGTAGCTCGTCTCGATTTCAAAGAATCGTTTTGTGCTCTGGGTGCCGATGCGTCTGGAATGTAGAAATGTCGATATGATCCATCTTCATGAGAAGGTGAACTGGTCAACGCGGAGTCACCGGAGAAACGGGCTGACACGAAGATACGTCCCTCGTGTACGGACACAAATTGCGCTCGTATCTTTTCGCCTGTTCTCAAAAGAACTTGGGTTGGCAAGAATGCCTTAAGCCCTCTTTTTGAAATGAGTACTTCGTAACCACCCGGTTCGCCTCTCACGACTTCGCAAACAACCGATTGTCCCGGCTTTAAGTCGCCGTCTCCATCACCTGAGTAACCTAGCGCTGTTTTGCGTGGCGGCTGGCCGGATCCACCGCGATCCGCCTCTGTTTGTGTTAGGTATTGCTCAAACTGTTCTCTGAATTTCGGAAAATTAGTTTTGGGAAGCTTGTCTGAATCAGAAAAAGTGACATTGGTTGGTTCATTACGATCAGTGAGCAATACTCGATTGCTGATGCTGACGACCTTGGCAAATACTTCATCGCCTGGTTTTAACTCAGTCTTCGTGTGGAGGAACGCAGGCACAGAGCCATCTACGTAAGCGGTATAACCATCCTTCTCAGCTTGGAGAACGAGGCACAAGATGCTCTGCCCAGCTTTGTACTTGCGGAGACGCGGATCTGGCGAATTGTCTGATGGTATTGCGAGAGACATTTTTTTGCGCTCTGGACGACGCTATCCGATTATTGCAGAAGAACTTTGAGCGCCTCCTGCCCGATTTGTCGATTCTATATCTCAGCATCGACGTATCTGTCTATTTCATTATGACATTTGTCGTTATCGATCGAATTCCAATCTAATTGCGATGAAGTTCAACAGGCAAAGTTCTGATCTACGATGCGCGATGGCGGTCACTCAGCCAACGGTTGGATCTCCCTTTCGTCTACCGACCGTTGTCGGCCGACGCATGGATATCGTTCTATGCCACGAGTAATACACACCTTTTTGTCAGGCTAAGCAAGTTTATACTCCGTGGTGTTACATGTCGCTCGACGCGCAATCCCTAGCTTTTACTAAATTGCTTGCTCAAGCCAGCACTCAGCACCTAAGGCTCACCCTCGAACCTTTACCGGTTGGTTTGATTGAAATAACAGAGCAAGGGATCATTGAATCGATTGATGAATCGACAGCGCTGAAGCTCGGTTTTACGTCGGATCAGCTTCAAGGAAGATCCATCACCGCGCTACTTGAGGATTGCACTTCAGATTTCTTGAAATTGTTGAAAAATAGGCAGTATGGATCTTTGTTTCAGGCCGCTTTGCGAACACAGAAAGGCGAGCATATGATGGTGGAGGTCGTTTTGGAACCTTCGCTTCAATCACACAAGTTTGTTTGCAGCGTCATTTTCACGACAGACGACGTGCGTGAAGGAGAGCAAGATCATCGTGTGCTCTATGATAATGGCGAATTGGGCGGATCTATGCCACAGTTGGCTACTAAGAACAATTACAATCGATTAGCCTTCGAATTCGCCTTGCTGGTGGCGCTTGTTGCATTAATAATCTGCTTTTTTCTTGCCACCGTCACATTAATCGGTCATGCAGTGGGGCCGAGTCATTAGCCTGCCACTCAGCCGACATCCGCAGACACCACTTTCAGGCACTGGGAGCAGAGGTAGAGAGCGAACATCGTGAGAACTGATACAAAACATCCCAATCTAAAAGTGCCAACTGGTCGACGTTTAGGGTATCGACGTCAATTTTTTCGAGGCGTTTTATCTGAATCCGGTCGGTGTCAATTCCGTCCTTATAGAAGTGAAGCACAATGGTAAGGCGTTTGGCAGAATGGGCCCTTACAATCTCGGCGATCCAATCTTTCCATCGCCTCAATTCTATATATGGCTGCTGTTGTTTCTGTTGCCGTGCCTGCTCCTTTTCTTTCCTCCAACGTTCAATCTTGGCCGCCGTCCAGCCCTTACGCTTGAGTTTGGAGATATCGCCTTCCAGGTCGTGCGATTGGGACGTAGGACGATGCGCAAAACCGAGGGCTGTATCACAGTTACAGGAACCACCCACAGGCAGAAACTGATAGCCTTGCGGCATCAGAGTCCGCAGGGAAGCATTGTCAACGGGATCGGCGCTGAAACCGTGCTTTCCGCAAAGCTCACGCAACTGCAGCAAAGCAGTCTCGGCAGGCACAATTGCTGTAATGAAAGTGCACATAACTAGAGATATTTTAGCCGACTACAAGCTGTATGCGCACGAGGAAATATGGCCGAAGCAGTACAGGCGCCGTAGAATTGAACCGTCTCCAGGCTATCTCAGGCATACCAACGGAGTAATTGCCCAACATGATCTTTTTAGCTGGACTTGTCCGGCTGCCCGCACCACCTGCGGCACTGCCTGCAAACCAGTAAGCAGGGACCCGGTGTCAATGCTGCCGAAGGCACCCGAAGGGCTTGGCGATTGACGCCGGGTGCGAGGTGGTAGGCTTAGTGCCAGGCAGGATGGAAGGGCAGCGTGCCATGAAGCAATCGGCCGTCAGTAACATACTTTTCGAGCACCACTGGCGATGACTCACTTGCTGTTGTTTTCTGCATATGGATCGACTCGAACCTCTAATCCCTCGGATGCATTCAGCTAAGACTCCACTGTTTTACGATGCCTGAACTTCACAACATTCTTTGCCACCATTTGTTCGTCTGGTGCCACCGGCGGCTCGGCGGTTTCGTTTGTTGCCAGAAGAGCGTTGGTGGCATTCTCCATAGCGTGCCTGACTGGATCCAAGTTCAATCGAGCATAAATGGCGGTAGTATTGGAATCTTTGTGATTTAAAGTCTTCCCAATCACATGCAGACTTGCTCCAGTGGCGGCTTGCCAGCTACCTAATGTGCGCCTCAGATCATGCAAGTGCACATCTTCTAGCCTTGCTCGCTTCTTTATTCTCAGCCACGCATCTTTCGGAGAGACCAAATGTCCTGTTTTGCCGTTGCCTGGAAAAACCCATTCTCTCTTGCCTGTGTTCTGTTCACGTTCTTGCAAAATTTCCATTGCCTTAGCGACTAGCGGCACCGTATGTGGTTGTCCATTCTTCGAGTCAGGCATGCGCCATGTTTTGGCCTCGAAGTTTATCTCCTCCCAGCGCATCGCGGCGATATTTGATCGGCGTGCGCCTGTAAGCAGGCAGATATAAATAAAGTGCCGAATCAGAGGTTTTTCTTGATCCAGCGCGGCGAATAAGCGGGGCAACTCGTCTGATTGAAGAAAGCGATCTCGTGATTGCAATCTGAATTTGGCGACACCATTGGCAGGGTTCTCGCCCAAATAAATTTCAAGTGATTTAGCGCGGTTGATTATTGCTCGCAGAAGCTCGAAGGTGCGATTAGCAGTAGCACGTCCATTTTCACGGCCCAGGCGATTCACCATGGACTGGACGTCACCTCTCGTTATCGAATCGAGCTTCCTATCCTTCCAATGATTGAGGTAGCGATTGAAGCAATAAATCATCACTTCCCAAGTCTTGCAGTGCGACTTTGCGTATTCTTCGATGTAAGTATTAAAGACGGATCCCAGTGTCGGCACTTTAGCGACTTCTTTTCTTTGCTGCATAGGATTTTCGCCCATAGAAACCAGGGCGTTTAATTCAAGGGCTTTGTTTCTCGCTTGCTCAATTGAAGTGTCCGGGTATTGGCCAATAGCCACGCGCTGAGGGCGACCTTGCACCCGGCGGTAAAAAACAAAGTATTTAAATCCAGACTGGCCAACACGCACTGCGAGTCCGTGGACTTTCTCATCGTAAAAGTAAACGTAGTCTTTTGTGCCCGGCGGCTTAGTCAGGCTATCGAGTATTGCTTTGGTTAAATTGACGCGATCTTTCATATTTAGTCTGCTCCTCTGTAATGAATAAGACGCCGGGAATCGTTTTCAAGTTCATCTGAGTTGTTTGACAAAATTTGTTCTTCATCGATGGTTTAGATAAAAAATTGCTACGTTTTGGCTACGTTTTGGCTCGTTTTTGATCAAATTTGCCGACGTTGCTACGCCGCTGCGACAAGCTGTGTAAGCGTTTTTAGCCAAACCACATGGTTCGAATTTGGACACTTGCAATGGTCCGCAGCAAGCTCACTGGAGGTCGAATCCAGTGCGTTTGCAGGTTTTATGAATTAGCCCCTCTGGGGTGACAACAAAGACGGGATTGCTACGTTTTGGCTACTTTTTAGGTGAAATGAGGTCAAATTTGGTCGATTTTGAGGCAAATTTTGGTGTAGCCAGCAGGTTGCCGAGTGACATGAACAATAATACTGGTAAGGGTTTGAAAAACACAAGAAAACCAGGTGGTGCACGATCTCGGTGTTGCTACGAACCATGAGGTCGGGAGTTCGAATCTCTCCAGGCACGCCAATTTAAAACATGATCAATCGGCCGTCTTCGAGGATGTGCCGATTTTTTATTGGGGTGGTTTGAAATTGCTATTGGCCCCTGATTGGCCCCTTCTGCAGAAATTTCCGCGAACCTAGCTTAAGCTCAATGCAAGCTAGTCTGCTTGCTTGAATATTAAACCCAACAGTTCCCTTTAGACACCAGCTGCGGTGCCCAACCAATCGAATCCTTGAAACACTAAATGAGTAGGAACATAGTTGTTAGGTCGTCGCTTTTAAAAGAACGTCCATATTGCCACAGCAAAGAGAGTTCTGAATAGTTCAATTCCGAGTGACTTTTGACTGCTCGTCAAGCTTTCTTCACTCACCGAGTAGCTCGACTGGCGCCCTTCCGCAATCGCTAACATTGACACGCTTTGCTCATTCGCTATCTGCAAATTTCGCCTGAGCAAATTTAAAGTCACGAGTTCATTCAGCAATTTAAATTGCGCGTGTGAGTTGGTAGCGCGTTGATAAGTTTGTTGCCTGCGAGTTGTTAATGTATTTAAAACCAGTGCTTTTACCAGCGAGCAACCGGAACGTGAACTGAAAAGCGCAAAAAGCACAATTGCAGTCAGCGCCAACAGTGGCGATTCCTGTGGAATACTTCGACGCTTTTCCAAAGCATTCTCAAAAAGTTTAGCTTGCTTATCGTCGCCGTCGCGTTTTGCATAGTACGGAAGAAGCGTTAGTGTGCTGGCAAACGGTTCTTCGTCAAGATGCGGCATTAAACGAGCTGCTTGGGTGATGGTTCGTTTAAATTCTGGTTTGTTGAATCCGTCCTGAAATACAGCGATTTGGGTAAGCGCATCAACGCATTTTGTGATGGCGTGATTGTGCTGGTAAAGTAAGTAAGCCTTCTTGTGCCAATAGATCGCCTCCAACTCGTCGGTCCTTGTTCCCTTGTTCTCACAAGTGAGTCCAAGGTAGAAAAAGCGACCAGCCATTTCGCGGCTTTCCGACCCATAAACGGCAGCGACAGCGGCATTTTTTCCCTGGACGGTCTCTGAGTCTTCGCTAGTTGATGAAGAATGCCATACCGCCATTGAGTTGTAGCGTCCGCTAGTTTTGTTGTGGTTCAGATCCGGAGCGACCCGGTAAACCCGTTCAGCGAGCTCGTATTGATTCACATCACTCAAGAGACACGCGAGAGCCTTGGCGCTCTGGTCAAATGAATTAATCGCAAAAAAACAAATGAATAGAGACAAAATGATGAAAGTTGCTAAAAAGTAGCCGACTCGAAATACGCACAGTATGCGACTTCCGGCAAGAATTTTGTTCCACTCATGGTTGAGCGCAATATTGCATTTCTCTCTGCGCTCAGAAATCTTGACGACTCCAATCAGAATGAGTATTCCGGCGGCCACGCCCCACTCCTCTAAGCTGACAGTCCAATTCCCGTGAAAGTGCTGCGCACGTCCAACATGCTCCCAGGCTTGTGTAACCCAGTTAGCAAGCCACAAATAAATCACACACGACACAAGAACTCGTTCAGAACTCGACAGAACTGCAATGACCTTATGAGCCTGAGTCCCGCAGATTGTTTTGCACTTTTCTAAGAAATTGGTGACCATATCTGTAGCATCTGAATCCGTAGCTGAAAGTCAGCTTCGATGATAGATCGAAATCGTTTCCCGCGCTCGCTATCACTGGTACAAGTACGCAATAGCGAGCCGATTTTGTATCTTTCAGAAATCAAACTTTGAAATATCTTGCTTAGGCGATGTCGATTTTAATTTTCGATCTTCTTCTGTATGCAAGATTATCGAAAACCGCATAACAACTGCATCTCCAGACTAGTAGGATCACCGTCCCCACTGTGTTACATTCCACTCCTTCACGAGATCTGCACGGATCTGAAAGTAGGGTAGTAGCCTACAGGTATATTGAAAAATGGAAAATAGACAGGGTCCAACGATCTTTCTTTTAGTGCTCGGCCTCGTTGCCACAGACGTTGCAGCCAATGGAAAAGGTGGCGGCGCTGGCGGCTGTGGGCTTGGTGGCGCGGGTCACTCATGCAGCTCTGGAATGGGCCTTCAGTTCTGCTTCTGGTTCTGGCTCTGGTCTCGGCTCTGGTTCTGTACCGGACTCAGTTCTGGTGTTGGTTCGCACTGGGGCATTCCAAACAGTGTTGGCTTTGGTCGTAGTAATGGACTCTCTTATGTCGACCAAACTGTGGCCGTCCAGCAGCCTCCTCCCTGGAATACCATCGGTCACGTCAAACCATTTTTGTTCAGCGGGGCAGACTACATAGGACCGTCCGGTTATTCAACTTATGTTCAAACGTTCACATGGCCGGAAAAGCCAGACAGGCATTCACCTGTAACTACGGCTCTGACGAACAGTGCTCCGAAGGATAAGAGTTTTCAGAATCGATCGGAACACAAGCGAAAATAAATACGATATTTTCAGATATTTTCTTCGTCAGAGTTTTGATGCAAGGCAAAATCAGAAGATTGGTGATTTCCGTCAATTTGTGGTGCCTTTGAAAGCGTTGCACCAACTACATTC
>PLXC01000098.1 GCA_003151275.1 Candidatus Melainabacteria bacterium | reverse complement strand
CTCGCAATGGCGGCGATCAAAGATATGCGGATCCTCGCAATGGCGGCGATCCAAGATACGCGGATCCTCGGAATGGCGGTGATCCAAGATATGCGGATCCTCGGAATGACTTTAGAATCGATGATCCATCCGGCGGTGATCGGTCAGGGTCGCAGATGCAGGATCACACGGTCCGATCCGGTGACAGTCTGTGGAAAATCGCCCGTCGAGCTCTGAAGGAATCAGGTGAGCCTGCCAGCGCACGAGACATCATGACAGCTATCCAGGGCATCGTTGATGCCAATAAAGCCGAACATCCATCATTGGCATCAAATCCCAATCTGATTAAGGATGGGTGGAACCTCAAAATTCCAATCGGTGGTGGTCAAGACGGAAATCGAGACGGTCGCTCGCAAGACCTTTACCAATTTGACGGAAACCAGAGAAGACGCAGCACCGGATATGATGGCAGCGATGCTTACTTCGACCAGCGTCAACAAAATGACCGAGGCGATTCGTCAGGCTATGGACAGGGTTCGGGCGAGTTTAGAGGTCGTCGACACAGCCGCGGCGATCAATCCGGTCGAGAATATGGTGCAGATCCGTATCGACAACAAGAAAATCCATACAATCGACGTCAGCAACAAGAAAATCCATACGATCGACGTCCGCAATACGAAAACAATCCCGACGTACAGCCAAATAACGGACCTATTTCAGGCCTATCTATGGCCCTGAAGGATGCAGCACTATTGGCGGCTCGCGGCATGGGAACGATAGGCAGGTGTGCGGCAGGCGTTCAAGTAGCTCTGGCTAGGATTGGTCATGGACAGTTTATGGGCGCAGGCAATGCTTGGGATATGGGCGGAAAAATGGCACGTAGTGGCAAATTTGATCAGCTACCGATGTCACAAGCCAGAGAGGGAGACATAATTGTTCGCAGTTGGAACAGAAGTGTCATCGCTCAGCACGGCGGCAAAAACTGGGGAGATATTGTGGTTGTGACCGCGAAAGATGCAAGGGGCGGCTTGATGGGTGCCAACGATCACACTGGGCGAATCGCTCCTGACGGTGGCCGATACGAAAACAGCTACGTGCTTCGTTGCCGAGCCTAATTAATTGGAATTGCCAATTACTAAGCAGCTAGTTACTAAAGCTGCCTCATTATTTCAAACACAAGCAAAGAGAAAGTGGCACCTAGCATGAAGGTGGCACTGATGATGGCTAGTACTAAATGCGTTTGACGAAGTGTTAATGCGCGCAATATCCCGATTCGGGCGCCAATGAAGTAAAGCAACACCAAGCAAAAGGTCGTGACCAAGAACGGACGAACAGACAACCCAGCTGGAGTAGCAGAGCAAATGGCTAATGTGACGGAGGCAATGGGCAACATTAAAACAGAAATGTAGTCAGTGCCTCTAAGCTTCTTGCCCTCAGTTTCTAATGCCTGACCAATATGCTTGAAGGACGCACTGACGTTCTCAAAGTATGACGCTCTCAGAGCCTTTGGATCCGCCGCAGGGCTCACTGGCTGCTCACTATCCCCTGCGCTCATATCCTGACCTCGCGATGATCCTACTTTATTGAAATTTTCCCGAGGCGTGCGCGGATTAAACGTTCAGCTCGCAACTATCATCATTTGCTATAGGCGGTACGGGTCAACATTTCCTTGTCCGCAGCAAAAGCCTGCCAGTTGAAGTTTACTGGGTCAGAGCGATCACTGGGCTGCACTTGACCGTGTCCCAAGATATGGTTATCTGCCACTTTAAATCGCTCTTGCAAATAGCGAACCAAGCAAACGACTGATTGCATTTGCTCCGCTGAATATTCCTGCTTACCGGCACGAACAATTTCTATGCCAACAGAATTATCGTTGTTGATTCCCCCCTTGGTCCTTCTGTTATCCACATGAGTGGTACCGTATGTGGGGTCAGTCGTGCAGTATATTACACCATCACGATCGACTACGAACTGTGCACCAGCATGGCGCAATCCTTTGTTGTTCCAGCTTGATATCACTCGCTGAGCATCAGCTTCTCTAGCCGTTTCTGTCGAATGTAAGATGATGTTTTTTACTGTTTCGCGTCGCTTAAATACGCCACCATGGAGAGGGCAACTTGTAAATACATTTGCTTGCACCAAACTAGCGGGCGAGTACTGTTCGGAATTCCCATTCCTAAATTGCTGCTCGATCATTGACTTTGTCTGTTCGCTCAATAACGAATCTATTGTGGCAGGCGCGGACCAGAAATAGGAAGGGCTTGAAGGTCCCTTAGCGACGCGTTTTGCTCCGTTGGCTGCTTTCGCATGCTTATGTTTACTTGCCACCAGGCGCAAGCTCTTGCCACTCAATCGTGCGGTTTTCGAGCCGTTCATGTCATGTTTGGACAAACGACGGCCGCTGCTTCGCGCCACAACTTGCTGCCACCGCTTGACAGTGCCAATTGAGTGGCTGCCCAAGCGACCTACAAAGGCATGTGTCGGCATAACGCTGCTCATCGCAAGTGTTACGACGCTAAGAGCTGCAATGATTGTTTTGCTCAAATTCATTAATGACCCCTCTGAACATCAATACATTGGGTGACGACGCCACCCAGGGAGGCTAAAGGACGCGAATTCAGTTCTGTGCGATTTGTTAGCGGTCTGTTAAGTGCACGTAAAATGTATTGAATCACAACCGTGAAATCCTCGCCAGGGCTGGTTGGTTTACGTTAAAAACAGGTAAACCCCTAACCTGTACGGGTTTACCTGTCTTGACAGCTATTTGGAAACGGCGCAGGGACTGTGAATTAACAACAAATTCGCCAAATTAATCTTCTACCGACCGACGTTAATCACGGTCAGCTTCTGCCTTTCCATGTTGGAGGGCAAAGTAGGACACTTTTAAGTGCCGTTTTGGTTCGATTTCAGTGAATCAAGCTAATCGATTTTCACGGGAATCGAATCGCACTGTTATTGGACTTATCAGCGTAGGAACGTTCCATCGCTTCAGGTCTTTCGTTTTGCAGTAGTGAAAATTGATTGCCACTAGGGTCTCGGAAAGAGTAAGCAGGACCATTTGGGGTTTGGAGTGGCCCCTCCAGTTCTTTGACGCCGCGTTCTTTCAATTCCTTTATTGATAGTTCCAAGTTCTCCACTGAGAAAATCGGTTCAATTGACGGTGCCTTTTTGTGATCCGCCAGTAAGATCAAGGGACCATACGCCAAGCGGAATGCCGCGACTTTAGCGCCGAATTTTTCGAACGCCCAAACGAGTTCGGCTTTGAGTGTGTTTCTGTAATACAACACGTCTGATTCGAAGTTTTTCGTTCCTACATATAAATATTCCAAACTCTTGAATGGAAGTGGTGCTTTTGCCGGTACACTCATCGGAGCAGGCTTATCCGCGGATAGTCCATCCGAAGACCTAGGCTGCAAGCCGCCCGGATCCTTTAGCATGCGCGCCTTATGTCGTTCAGCCATGCTTATTTTGAGCATGCTTTCGCAAGTACGCTGTTTGAAAGCCAAAGAATCATCGGTACTGCGAGAAGACTCGATGCTTTTTGAGAGTCTCTGTAATTCAGATGCAACATCGCGTTGATTGTTGTTGAACGCTTTCTGCACGTTCAGAACAATGATGTTGTAGATATCTTCTGCTTTTGTTGGATCGTTCGATGTTAACGCCTCGGCTGCTAAGGCAAGGATTTCATCGGCGTCGTATTTATCTGAATCTTTTCCCACGAGGCTCTGCCCTTAACTCGATGGTCCAGTCGATTTTGAATCAAGCTTTTGAGTTCCACTGTCAGTAATGGCAACTTTCGGGTACATGCCAGGAATTGCTTTCAAATCGCCTTCTGAAATTAGTTCATCAATCGAAGCCAGTAACTGATCCTGCTTGAAGACGCTAAACCTTCCAAAAAAAGGTGTTTGATCTAGACCTTTTTCTTTCAACTTCTTGGAACCGCTACCCGTAAGGATCTGGGCGATCGTGGTGCGTCCAACTTTGCCGTTCAAATCTAAGACAATTTGCAAAATCGCTTCCGATAGGTTGCTTGTCTGAGCGTTGCCGGCCGCTTTTATCGTTCGAGCGGATGGTTTTGGAAATGACACGCTGACTTTTTCGCGTGGGTCGCAAACATCGCATCCGGAACATTGATCATTGATTTGACCAAAGTATCCCAATATCTGCCTGCGTCTGCAGATATTGTCTTGAGCGTATCTAATCATCTGCTCTAAGCGCTGAGAGTGACGCGATTTCCGTTGGTTGAGTGAAGACATGTCGATGCTGCCACTGGATACGCGAGCCAAGAAGGCGCCATCAGGGGTGGTGTCAATCAGCTGTAAATGTTTGAGTAGGTCGAGCGCGCTGTTCAAGGCTGAATCCGCTATATCCATATCGTCGAGCAACGTGCTCATGCGAGTTGGGGTCAGACCAGCCGAGGCAATTAGTTTAAAGGCAATTTCGACCTGCTGCGCAGATGGAAAGTTTCGGTCCATCAACCATCTCTGTGTGTAGACATCTTTGGATTGATACAGCAAAGTGCACGTGGCTGCCTCGCCATCGCGCCCGGCTCTTCCGGCTTCTTGATAGTAGCTCTCAAGCGAGCCGGGCAGATTGTAGTGTATTACTTTGCGAATATCCGCTTTGTCAACGCCCATGCCAAAGGCGACTGTCGAGACGATGGCAGAAACTTTGTCGGTCTCAAAAAGCTTCTGGGCGCGTTGTCTTTGCTCCCCCGATAAACCTGCATGATAACAAGCGGCTGTGATGCCGGATTGGCGCATCCGTTCGCTCAATGCCTCGGCTTCTTTACGGCTGCTGGTATAAACAATTGCAGGGGCTGGTGCACTTTTAAGCGAGGTGAAAACATGTTTGTCTTTTTCAACGGCGTTTGCAACCGCTTCAACTTCAAAACGAATATTGGGCCGGTCAAAAGATCCAGTCACCACATTCATGTGTGGTTGGTTCAACGATTGGATAATATCTCGTTGCACTTGCGGCGTCGCTGTCGCAGTCAACGCCAGAACGGACGCAGCTTTCAGATGACTCAGTATGTAGCCACTCAAGTTGCGATATTGCGGTCTGAAATCATGTCCCCATTGGCTAATACAATGCGCTTCGTCTATGACAAGCAGCGAGACATCAATTTGTTGAAGCAAATTTCGAAATCGCGGTGATTCGAATCTTTCTGGTGCAACATATACAAGTTTAAAAACGCCGGCTTTGATGCCACCAAACCGAATGTCCAACTCATCTTGAGAAACACTGCTGTTCAGCAGTGTTGCGTTGTGAATCCCTCTTCTTAAGAGTCCACTTAATTGATCTTGCATGAGTGCAATCAGCGGCGAAACAACAATTGTCGTGCCCGGTAAGATCTGGCTTGGCACCTGGTAACAAAGAGATTTGCCGTAACCTGTGGGTAGCAGCGCGAGCGCGTGCTTACCTTCCATCACCAAGTCGATGACTTCACGTTGTTTGGGTCTGAACTCATTCAGACCAAACTTCTCGTGAAGGACAGAGTCGAGCAAAAATTGTGAAACAGCCATGAATCAAATGATACAGAGCCTCAGCTCAGATTTTCTCTCATTGAAAGATGTTTATAATCCTCTCAATACAGCCAAAGACGCCAGAAGCCTGCTCTTCTGGCATAATTACCTGAAACAGCGCATAGTCGAGATATACGTTAGATGGTGTCCCACGTGAAATATGTTCTGGCGCTGATGGCATTGTTGATGCTGGCCATCCCTGCCTTCAGTATCGACCAGCCCACCACTGGTGCGCCAGTACCTGGTCCATCATCGCCCAGCCCAGCGACAGCTCCGTCTAAAAGACCAGCTAAAAGTCAGGCTCTGGAAGATTACACCGACAGGCTGCAGCTTCTGCCTGGGGTCGTGATCACTTTCCCTATTTTTGAAGGTGTCGACACTCGTCGCAAGAAAATTGGGGATTATGATTTCACGGCCAACGTTCAAGATGCGAACGCAGACGGCTTTGCTTACAAATGGACGATGACGAAACCAGCTGGAGCAAGCGGGTTGAGAGCTGTTGCTCCCGAAGATCAAAAGGACTCAGCGCTGGTCAGTTTGTTCTACTCCAATGGGCAGAGTTTGACTATGGGTGGATATACAAACACTGTACGAGTATCCGACTATATATATAAAGGACTTAAATCAGGACGAACTCTGCCTTTCCAAGTAGACCTCGAAGATAAGAAAGACGTGCCAAGCAAAATAACCATGGTTGGGCGTGAGTATGTGAACATTTTTGTGGATGGTAAAAAGGCTCGGGTGCGCGCGCTCAAAGCTGAGACAGACAACGGTTGGCACTATTGGATTATGGATAACGCCGAGTTTCCAATCATGATTCAAGGTGATGGACCGTTCAAGTGGCATGATCCCCGTTTCAACTTGGCTGACGCCGAAGCTCGAAGAGTCATTAAAGATCTTGAGAAGAACGGTGTTGCTACGAGCTACGCAATTTTGTTTGCTTTCAATTCTGCCAAACTAGAAAATAGCTCCAAGCAAATACTCAATGGCATAGCTGCCTACATGAAAAAGACAGCTGATTTAAATCTGGCTGTTGAAGGTCATTGCGATATTGTCGGCAAGCAAGAATACAACATGGTGCTTTCGCAAAAGCGCGCTGATTCGGTTAAGGCTTACTTGGTTTTAAAAGGCATTGGCGCTGCGCGCCTGGAGCCGAAGGGCTATGGATTCAGTCAGCCAATTGCGGATAATATAACGGCAGCTGGCCGCGCCAAGAATCGCCGTGTCGTATTTCGAAAAATACCATAGCTCGCGATGAAAGCAATACACACAGTCAGATTGATTGTTTTAGTTTCCGTAATAGCTTTAGGGATGCGCGATTCTGCGGATGCGCAGCAAAAAGTGACGCCATCTGGTTGGGTAGAAGATACCAAACCGGCACCAAATACGGTTCCAAATAGTGCTGGTAAATATCCCTTGCAGGGTGGTGTTCAACACGCTGAAGAGTTGAAGCCCTTGCCACATAACTTGCAAACTGGTTCTATCTATGATGAGAAGTCCATTCCCAATACAGCGGACGAAACAGGTTGGTATGAGATCCCAGATTGGTTGTCTGGGAAATGGTTGAGAGAAGAAGAGACTATTTTGTCCACTTACTTTTTTGATTCTCAGGTTCAACAAAATGAACCGCGAACAATAGCTGAAAGAGAAATAGCAGACTTCGGCGTTCAGCGTGACAAAGCCGGACATATCTGGCACTACAGGCTGGCTTCGAAGGGAGTTGCTGATTGCGGCAGCTATCTCGCAATAGCTTTCGTGCAGACACAGGAGCCTTTGCATGTGGCTGATGATGTAGTGGTCATTCGCGATATTTTTATTGAAGTTCAGGTGAATAAAGAGACGAACGTAATTATGCATTCGTCGCAAGCAGAGTCGATTACGCGATATAGACCGGTTCGAGACGGATTGATTAAAACGAGTATGTCTGTGAAAGTGTTCAAGGAAGATGGCACCCCTTACACAGTGCAGAAGAATACCGCTTTCGATAAACGCGTCGAGTCATTTAAGGCAACCGATGCTTTTAAGTCCCAAAATCTGCGCCAAAGCTTCGCAGATTTTCTGCGCGCCAGTGGCAAAGATCATTTGGTGCCCTAGATGCTAGCCTTTTACTTTTGGCATAAACATTCCGGTTTGGCGTTGTTTGTTTTGCCCTTTGGTTATTATGCCTCTAATGATTGCCACCGAGCATGGTGCGTGCAGTGAGACCGCTTGGGATACGCTGCCGAGCAAGAGCTTGTCTAACCCAGTACGTCCATGAGAACCCATAACAATTAGATCCGCTGACCACGCTGCCGCAATGTTCAGTATGACGTCTTTGGGATCTCCTTCGCCGACTTCAATGCTGACGTTTTGGGCTCCAACACTCGTCGCTAATTCCGTTTGTAGTTTTTCTAACTGCGTCTTTGCCAAGCCGATTAAGTCATTGTGCTGGCGAGTCAGATTAGTGGCATCTGTGATACTGCCCACTGAATCGAAAGAATCGACCAAAGGTTGAACGATTGTCACCAATCTGAATTGAGTGGTCGGCGCCCATTGGATGCTAGACAACCAGCTTAATGCCGCTTGAGAGTACTCCGAATTATCTACAGTTATCAATATGTTCGTGAATCCGTTCTTTGGATTCTTCACGTCGCTAGTTTTGGCGATAATAACCGGGCAAGGAGATTGAGTCAAAACGCCTTGCGAGACGCTGCCCATAAGCATCAATTCCAGACCTTTTCTACCGCGCGATCCCATAATGATCAGATTCGCCGACCATTGTTTTGCGATCTCAGTAATGCGAGTTTTAGCGTCGCCTTGCGCTACTTCGTAAGTTACAGTGCAACCAACTAGTCTCTTCTGCAACTCTTCCGACATGCCTTTAAGGGCTTCTGTCGCTTTGGCAAGCGCGTCCTGATACGGTTCTATTGCGATAACAAGCTTTATTTCGGTACCTGGTGCCAGTTGTATATTCTCCAGCGCATCCACGGCTGCTTCCGAACTTTGCGATCCATCAATCGCCACAATTATCTTCATCACTTTTCCTGCGTGTTTAATTTACGGTGCGCCTAGATTATAGCCCGGCCAGCCCGATCGCTCAAACGCGGGTGCACTGTTTAAGCCAATCGGAGTCCATGGGGCTTCACAATATTTCATAGATGTGTTGAATTCGTGAATTCAGTCAAGTGGTTGTTGGATCAGGTGTGTAGCACCGCGACCGCAAAACTGTCTTGCATAGCATCTTCAGAAGCCGTGAACAAAGCCTCGAAAACTTCGCCATGACTGTAGACACTATCTATAGTGTCGCGGGTATCTGGGGATAATGACTCGAACAAGGCGAACATTTCCTGAACCTGTGCTGGGCTAAAATACCCCATAAACGGACAGTCTCCGTTGTTTCCCAGCACACTATAGGGTGAGTTGTTAAAGGCGCAATTCGGTAAAAATCGATTGCCGCCGATATGACCGTCAATGCTTTCCAAGGCGTCGATGAAGTCATCAGCGGTCAGTTCGATTGAACCCGTGAGTATCCCGTCAGCCTCGATTGCCACGATTAAAGCGTCGTAAACTTCCTGATCAGTTTGCCCCGTGAATTCACTGGGCAACTTCTCTTCGTCGATTACATAAAGTGAAAATGTTTCGGTCATGGCATCCATCAATTGGAAATCGGATCGGACTATATTATGGTACGTCGATGAAGCTCTAACTTCAACACGCCTGCTCAGCTTATCTTATCCCCAATTTTAATCTCCTAGTCCTTTGCCTCGGCAACATCGCCTTGTTGTTCGTCGTCTCCTGCCAGATGCCTTATAAAGGCTTGGCCAAGGAGCGGAAAATGAAAACAGATCCAACTATACATGTGATGCCAGTGGATGGACTATGGTCCGTCATGACTAACGACAGCAGCTTTATCAAAGAGGGTCTGGAGACTCGCGGGGAAGCACTCCGTTGCGCCAGTCAAGTTGCTGCGGAAGGCAAATTCACCTTTCTCATGATTCATTCTAAAGATGACAGCAAACAAATCATGGAACGCGGACACTAAGAACCTCACAACATTCGCGCCACATCTGAACAAGTATGCGAAGCGTTAGATAGTCGGATATGCTGCCAAGTTGTTCGGGATAAAAAAGCTGCTGAGTTTGATCAGTATCGATTTTGAGTTTCTTCGCGCAGCTTCGCCTTGCCTTGCTCAACAATCGATTGCAATTTACTACGTCCAATTTCGTCAACAGATGGTGCGCGTTCGATTGGTTCCATTATTGACGCATACCATTTTGGATCTTCAACAACGTCGGTCCAGTCTTCAAGCTTGTCCCACTCACCATCGTTGAGACCGAGCAAGAAGCGCGCCCGAAAAGGGTCTACGCCTTCCAATTCATATACGGGTACTCGCAGGTCGCGACCAAGTCCTGTGTCGAATCTGGCAGTTCCTGAAGAGTCGACGTCAACGTCGCAGAAAATATCGTAGCGTTTGATCAGATCTTGGGCTTCGGCCATAATCGAGTCGTGCTTGCTCTTCCCTTTTTCGGTGGAGCGATAAGATGCTT
This sequence comes from Candidatus Melainabacteria bacterium, assembly GCA_003151275.1. The sequence goes on along the minus strand of PLXC01000098.1, from coordinate 26,064 downwards.
GTTTGACGTCAACTTCAACGAGACCTTCTTTCTCTGCTTGCTTTAAAGTCTCATCCAATTCGATGTGATCTTTGGTGACATCAAGTTGTCGACCTACGCAAATTTGGTGTAGAAAAAAAGTAGCGCTAAAGTCTTTCGGACTTGCTGGCTGAATTGAAGAACCGCCTGCTGCCTGCGATACCCCGCCTCCTGTCTGCGATACTGTGATATCAGATCGGAAATACTTTACACCGTCTCGCACCGCTGGCACGAATGCTTGCAACAATGGTGCGTCTGGATTAAGATCGTGTCCATTAGCTTTAAATGAAACCGAATCGCGAATAAAGATGCCCTGATCGTCTCGGTCAAATATGATTTGTTGAAGCGCCTTTAAATCGTCGACATACCCTGACGCGATCATGTTCTTCCGGACTAAGTCGTCGATATCATCAGAACCAATAACGTCAATTACGACATCGATTGCGTTGAGACGAACAATGTTTTCTGGCAAAGTAAAGACAACCATCTGTTGCTGGGCGCCGTCAGATAGACTGAGTAGATAATCCATTCTTTAACGCCTCCGACCGCCCCATCCACGTCCAGATGAACTTCCGAATATACCACCGGATGATCTGCGTCCACCCCAAGAGGAAGTCGATTCTGAACTAGATGCGCCGAAAGTTCTGCGCTTGGACATGTCAGATGAAAGGGAACCGCTTCCGAAGCCAGTTTTGCTAGCAAAACCACCTCCGAGTGCTTTTTGTTTAAAGCGTGACATAAAACCAGTGTTGCTGGTTTGTTGCTGAGCGTATGTTGGTGACGCTCTGAAAGTGTCTCTGTAACCACCAAGAAATGTTGTGCGTGGATACGGTGTGTAGTACCGACCGCCCCAGCCGCCCATCATGTGCGAAATCAGCATGTACTGCACGATTGGGCTATCCAGCAGACCATGGTGTCCTTGATAATAAGGAGTACCATTGCCGGTGTTAACAGTGTAAGGCATCTCATTGTTCACTGCTTCTCCGGTCTGTTCAATCGAGAAGAGCTTCTCATCGCCCGGTTTGAAGCCTTCTTTTTTCAACTTATCGATGTAACCGGTAACGATCAACTTGCCGTTTTCACGAGTTGCATCGATAGATACAATTTCTTTGCCGTCGTAGATTTCGTTGACTCGTTTCTCGAAGTTCTGCATCCAGCCATCAAAATCTTTACTGTCTTTTCCTTTGGCTTCCCAAAACGCTTTTTGAACTTCGTCCAGATTTATCTTTGCCGACTCGCCTTCAACCTGCGCTGAGGTGTAATGATCGACTCTGCTGCTACTGTGGCTGGAGCAGCCGCCCAGGTAGACGCTTATGGTCAATAGAGCAACCATTAGGCCCGCTTGCAACTGTTTCATTGTTCCTCCATTCCGTACTCGGAATACAAATAAATCCGTGGCCATCTCATCATAGCCAGGTTGGCAGCTGAAAAGTTGGTATTTACCTAATTTCTTTATGGTCAAGACGTGAATCTTTGGCGCATATAGAAACCTCTGTCTGCAAATATCCAGCTGTGCTCCGAGAGTGTATGTAAAGGGGGCGATACATTCGCAACAACAGACTCAAGAAACCATCAAGACACAAAATCCAATCTCCCCGCAGGAATGCTTGAGCTGTAAAGGTTTGAGTTTTGCACGTGTGACTTATGACGTTTGTTCCGTGTGTGTTTGGTATGGGCTTTTTGTTTGCTTTTGGCTGCTGACTGATGGTTAGGCGGGACAACTGGGGTTTTAACAACAATAGGTAACGCGGAGTGTGAAGGACTTGAGAAAGCGGCATACCCGGCATAGCCAACCGCACCTAATATGATGGCGATACCAAATGCGGTGGTGAGTGGAAAGCGCTTTCGTGATTGTTGCGGAGGGATGATCAGTCTGGAAACACTTTTTCCGTGCACTATATCGTCAAGGCTTTCCAGGCGTTGTTCTGGTCCTGATTTGAGGAGAAACAGTAGCACCATTCCCGCGATGAAGCCGCCAATGTGTGCAAACCAAGCGATCGATTCTTCCCCTGAAGCCGGTAGGCTAGCGCTCATGCATTGCAGCAGAAACCAACCACCGATAATTACCCATGACGGTATCGACATCACCCAAAACCACATAATCCAAGTTTTCACTTTTACGTCCGGATGAAGAACCATATAAGCACCAAGCACGCCAGCTATAGCACCGCTTGCCCCGATGCATGGAATCATACTGTTCGGGTTGCTTGCGATTTGCAGTGCGTCAGCCGCTATGCCACAGGCAATGTAGAAAACTAGATACTTGAAGTGGCCCATGCGATCTTCAACATTGTCACCGAATAGATACAAGATCCAGAGATTCCCGATGATGTGTGCAAATCCTGCGTGCAAGAACATCGCCGTTAGGATCGTTCCAAACTGCTGCAGATCAAAGTGGTGCACAATTCGCGATGCAATTGTGCCGTGAGCGTGAAAGAAGGCGTTCAACGAATCAGGTTGGACGCATTGATAAATGAATGCGGCAATGTTCACCAATATGAGCACTGTGTTTACAACTGGAAAATCGTGACATTCAATTTCGTCTTTTAAGGGAAGCATTGTTAACTCCGCGGTGAGACTGGCGCACGGATTGAGGCGCTTCAGTGCAAGCGCTATCTGTTCCGCATTTAAATCCAGGCAGAGATTATGGTGGCGAAACTGTTGAAAAACTGATGGTAATTATCGAACTTTCGATTTTTATTTCTTGCGAGGCAAACATTTTGGTTGTACCGAAGCTTATGACGATAATACGTCTTGCTTGATATGTAGCCGTTCAAATTAACACTTAATTAGTTTCAAAGACCAAAAGGCATGCCATAGCCACCACCGCCCATCATGCCTCCTCCTCCCATCATCATTCCACCTGCCAACTGTCCGGCAGCCATAGAGCCGACGGTGCCGAGCACGTGGGCCAAGCCTTGCATGAAGGAATGGGAGTGACTTTTTTGCGCTGGTGCGGGTTGGGTAGCGACTGGAGTTTGATCCATATTTGTGTTGCCGAAATCCTGCGTCTGACTGAATGGAGCCGGCTGGTATTGGCTATATGTAGATGGCGCTTGACTGTTTTCAGGTGCTTGGTTGTATTGAGGCGCTTGATTATTTTCGGGTGCTTGATTGTATTGGGGTGCTTGTGCGATCGAAGCAGAACCCTGCTTAGGCATCAATTCGACTGCACCGACCATGCTGCTCACCTGGTCGGCTAGGGATTGGGTTCGTTGCGGGGAATCTGCTGGAAAGATATTCGCGGCGAGTTTGTTGACTCGGTCCAGCAGTGGCTGTGAGGGATACGACGCTCCGAAGACCTGCTGTTCAAGCCAGGTGACTTTCTGATCTAAACTGGCGCTAGGAGGCAACATGTTGGCTTGAGAATTGCCTCCGTAGCCGGATGGTTGTGCGTAAGGCGGGGCGGGAGCTGGATACGCACCGTCGGCAGTTTGCGCATAATTATTTTGCTGATGTGGGAAGTGTTGATCAGCGTAAGTCTCAAGTGCCTCTGTGCGATCGCTTAAGTCGGTAGTAGGTGAACTTTTACCGAATGCTTTAAGTTCCAACTGTTCCAGTCGATTTTGAATCGGTTCCGTCACAAAAGTCTTACCAAGAATTTCTTGCTCTAACTGAGTCACTCTTGGATAGTCACTGGAATCAGTAATGTCAGTGTTAGTTGTGGTGTTTGACCCGGCAGGTTGATTGGCTGCCGACGCTGTGGGTTCGGTTCCGGTTGTCGCGATTGGTTGTTCGCCGTCAGCAGCTGCTGGTTGCGCACCCGGAGCGTTTGGGGAGGTCGTCGGTGCTTCTGGCACCGCGACAAGCAGCGCGGTTAGACGGTCACGGTCAGAACCCGTCTTCACTTCACCGAACACCATTCTTTCTAGCCGGTCTAGCCGCGCGTCCATCGACTCTTGTGGGTAGGTGTGGTCGAAAAATCTAGTTTCCAATGATGAAATATCAGGAGTTAAGGAAGCGTTGCTGGTTTGAGCCGAGGCGGTCAAACCCGAAAAACTGCAAATCAGTGCTGTGGCGCATGCGACGAGAACGCTCTTCTGTTGCTGCCTGTTCATGATCTATCCCTTGATAAAACGGATGACCAGTATATCAGGCTGTCAGGAGCTTCAAAGCCCTTTCAATGGCGATTATAAAGAACGTTGCGTTATCCATTTCTAAACTGCTAGAGTTTCCGTGCTCAGTAGAGATCCTCGGGAATTATAGTAAGAGCCGATTTGCCACCGAATATAGTACCAAAGCAAAGGTTTCAAGAAGAGGAACTATGTCTGAAGAACTGACGCATACATTTACCTACACCACCGAAGAATACATGAATGCTATGTCGGTCTGGTACCGACGTGATCGGCGACTGTACTTGATTTTGGCGGCTGTCTGCGCTATTTCGGTAATTGTTTTCTTTACCTTTCCGCTAATACACGCTTTATTTTTAGTGACCTTTTACTTGGCGGTGGTGCTGCTGGCAGCTTTTGTAATCAGACCACAACTTCTAAAGCGAAACTTTCGTCAGAGCCGTATCTGGCAGGCACAACAAGAATTTAGTTTTGACCAGGATGGAATGAAAATCGAAACCGAATTCTCTAGCACCAATTTGAAATGGAAGTTTTTTCACGAAGTATGGGATACGAATCATGCTTATCTGCTGTTTGTAGAGAAGCGAAAATTTTTGATTATTCCGAAGCGGATTTTTAAAGGTGTTGACGAACAAATGAGTTTTGAAGAGCTTGTCCACACTGCCATTCCCAACACAAAGCTTTTGTCTCGTGGCGAGAAATAAACACACATAGGTTCAAATTTTTTCGGAGAAAGTTAGATGGAAGTTTTCGAATCTCGGCGACAGTTTTTGAAATTTATCAGCTCTGGCATATTTCTTCCTCTAATGCCGAATGCGTTTCATCTGACTTCCAAGACCTTGCTTTTACCAGCGGTCGGCGGAACAATCCAGGCGTGGAGCACATTTCAAGATCAGCGTTTTGCCACGTCCCCCTCGGTCAGCTGGCAAGCCGCTAACATACATGAAGAAGCTAATATCGTCATCAATCCGAAAATTCAGTTTCAGGAAATCCTTGGATTTGGTGCTGCCTTCACGGATGCGGCATGTTACACATTGAATCAAATGCAAGTTGATGGGCGCGCTAAATTATTGAACGAGCTCTTCGCCCCACAAGAAATGAACTTGAGCATGTGCCGCACATGCATTGGATCCAGTGACTACTCAACGCATGCATACACCTATGATGAGGGTGATGCCGATCCCGAATTGAAGCGCTTTTCAATAAAGCACGACCAGGAATATATTCTGCCGATGTTGAAGCTGGCTCGAAAAGAAAACCCTGATCTTTTCTTATTTTCGAGTCCGTGGACTCCACCCGGCTGGATGAAGTCAAACAAATCCATATTGGGCGGAAATATGCAGCGCAAAAGTATGGCTGCATACGCCAAGTATTTCGGAAAATTTCTTCAGGCCTACGCAGAAGATGGTGTGCCGATTCAGGCAGTGACTATTCAGAACGAAGTCGACACTGACCAAGACAGCAATATGCCAGCATGTATCTGGCCACAAGAGTACGAGGCTGACTTCGTGCAGCAGCATCTGGGACCGTTGCTCGAACGTGAAGGATTGAAGACAAAAATTTGGATCATCGATCACAACTACAATTTGTGGGGTCGTGCCCTATCAGAATTGGAGCTGCCCGGTGTTCGCAAATATGTGGACGGAATCGCCTGGCACGGCTATCTCGGACAACCCCAAACGATGACGAAAGTTCATGATGCATGTCCGTCCATCAATATGTATTGGACTGAGGGTGGTCCAGAATTTACCGCAAAAAATTACACGTCCGATTTTCTTGAATGGAGCAAAACCTTCACCGGTATCTTGCGCAACTGGAGCCGCTCAATAACAGCATGGAATCTTGCTTTGGATGAAAGTGGTAAACCGAATATCGGACCATTCTTCTGCGGCGGACTGGTCACTGTCAATTCCAAAACACAAGCAGTCACACGCAGTGGACAATACTGGGCGATGGCCCATTTCTCGAAGTGCATCAAGCGCGGTGCCAAACGAATTTCGTCTGAATCACCTTCCACGATAACGGACTTGAATCACGTCGCTTTCGAAAATCCAGATGGACAGCAGGTTTTAGTCGTATCCAACGCAGGTGCGGAGCGCACCATTCGGATACAAATTGGTCAGTTGTCCGCAGCGCTGCCACTATCTAAGGAGTCAGTCACCACTTTAGTCTGGTCCCAACTTGCCAGCAATATTTAAACGGTGAAAGGGTCCGAATCTGAATTCAAATGGTTTCACAGTGCGCTTTCGATTAATAGACCATCTGTGTGGCAGCGATCTACATCGAGCGTTTGCCGCGGCTGATCATCTGTCCTGACACACTTTCGTTGCTGGAAAATGCGTCTGGTTGATGTCTTGTTTTAGCAAGAAGGGTTCCGCGTGTGTCATAGTCCGCATACGTCGCCACTTTTGTTGGCTGTGCCAACATGGCTTGAACTTTCTTATCCGGAAGAATTTGTCCAGCCAACGAGGAATCTCTATGTGGTCCTGGCGTTGGTAGGTCTACACGATTAGCGAGCGGTTGGAATTCTCTAGCTTTCGGCACGTATGCATCGGGCGAGACATGGATTGGTTTGGTATAGATGGAGCCTTGAGGGCGCTGTGGGCTTCTGATATGCAAGTAGCCCTGGTCGTATCCGCCCTGAGGTGTCCAGTGGTAATGACCGAGGTTGGGGTTGCCGTCGACGAGAGGTTTTTCCCATCCAGCAGTTTGATGATAACTAGTGGTAACTCGAACTACACGGTCAGGTTGGGCGGCATTTTGTGCGACTGAAGCTAGTGGTGCGCACAAAATTATGGTTAGGCAAAAAAGAAATGCAAGTGCTTTCATCTTCGTTCTTATCCAAGGATGCTGAGTACTAAGGTGGTCCAAACAGCAATGGCTGCTCGAATTCGCAAGGTGCTCGGACTTAAATTCATGGGGCTAAGTTACATTATGCATAAATTTTTGCATTTGTGTGAAATCACTAAATAAAATCTTCTGGGTCAGGCTTGAACCAGAGCAAAACAATATTGCGCGACCGCCGAAAAGCATTGCAAAGAAGCCGTTTCCGGTCTTTATTAATTGCAGCTTGCAGCAAATAAAATCTCAAAATTCGGAATGAGATTCGCCTTTCTTTATTTCGACACACGCGTCAACAGACCAAATGACACGGTCTGCAATTGGGAAGGATGACCGTCTGTCCCCAAAGTGAACGTCACTTCTTCGGGCAGAGTGATAGGTCCGGGCGGCCAGGCGAGCTGAAATGTGTCGTACTGAACGTGGGAAATTGGACCAGACACTTTCTTAGGACCGGCTTGCCATCTCAATTTTCCAGAGTCCATAGATATTTTGACCTTGCCAAACAAATCATTTTGGTACTCGCCCGCGTAACCTTCAAGCGGCAGAGTTGGGGATGTTGTTGGTTTTGGCGGCGGAGCAGGATTGAATATTTTCTGGATCCCAGCGTTTTTTTTACTGATTTCTGCCTGCAAATCGGTGCCTGCAGGCGCCACCATTTTATCGATTAGGTAAGCTCTAACTGCCTCAGGAACGAGAGTTAGATTCTGATTAGCCAACACCGTAATGCCGAGTTTCTTATCTGGAATGAGCACCACACTAGAGCGCATGCCCGTGCGTGCTCCAGTTTTTTCAAAGATCACGTGACCGTTATAATGATAAATGCCCCATCCTAAACCGTAACAGAGACCCGAAGTTTTCTCGTCTATTGGCGGCATATCGCCGAATCCTGGTTTGTCGACCATCGCCGGTGTGTGCATCTCTCGCATGCTTTCAGGTGAGATTATTTGGTGTCCATCAATACTGCCTTCGTTGAGCTGCAGCTGCATCCATCGTGCCATGTCTTTCGCAGTCGAATTTATTGAACCTGCAGGTCCAAAAACGTCACTGGTGTCCCAAGGCACAACTTTAGCTCCGCCCTGAGGCAGCGCTTCGTGGGCATCGGCAACATTGCTGTCGCGGTCATGATCTTTGACCGTCACACCTGATCGAGTCATAGATAGTGGTTCGAACAGCTTCTTCTTAATCAGATTGTCCCAGCTGTCTCCAGCGAGTACACCAGCTAGCATTCCTGCGGCGAAAAAACCGGGATTGGAATAGTTTGCCGTTTCTCGAAAGCTGCATGCAGGTTCGATGTACTTCAGCCTGCGCATCACCTCATTGCGATCGTAGCCCACGCCTTCGAGGCCGTCTCCGAAAAATGCAGGCAAGCCAGTTCGATGAGCAAGCAAGTCTTTGGCAGTGCACATGCGAGTTGCGTAACGGTCATGAAGAACGAATTGGGGCATGTAATCGATGACGTGATCGTTCCAACCTATTTTATGTTGATCGACCATGATGGCCAGCAAAGCTGCCGTGAATGGCTTGGTGTTGGATGCCAGCATAAACAGCGTGTCGGGGTCGACTGCGCCTGGCTTATCCACACTGCGCACTCCGTAGCCGCGCAGGTAGACTTTGTCTCCTTCAACAACTGCAATTGCTGCACCAGGAGTGTTGTACTCTTTCAACACTTTGTTGACGAAGTCGTCAAAACCTTGAGGCAGTTCGGCTTTTGCTTGCTGTAAGCATCCAGTCGAAAGAGCGATCAAGAGGGATAAGCAGCCAAGCTTGTATTTGTTGAGCCTTGCTGATTTGAGTGCGCCGAGTGCGGTCGAAGCCATTGAAGGAGTCTCCAGATGAGCGAAAATTGAATTTTAACCATTCGATTCTATGCTCTTTCCAACCGATCATCCAACTCTTGAATTGTGTAAGCGGGCGGGAACTTTTGACTATGCACCATTGCTGGTGCACACGATTAAATTCGAAATTGAATTCGACTACGGAGAGTGCTTAACGTGCTCTACGTAGCCTAGCTCCTTTGCTTTAGCATAGTCTTTTGCCGCCAGATCTACTTTGCCCAGTTTCGAAAAGGCTTTAGCCCTGGAGTTGTAAGTCAGCGCAATTTCCGGAACTTGTTCTATTGAGGCGGTGTAGTCGCTCACAGCATGCTTATAATCACCCATTTTGTAATAGGTGTCGCCACGAGATCTCAGCGCATCCTCGTCTTCAGGAACTCGCGTGATCATGGTTGTGTAATCCTTAATCGCATTTTGGTATTGTTTGAGACTGGAATATGCGGCAGCGCGATGGGAGATTGTGTCCACATCACGTGGACTGATCTCGATACAACTCGTGTAATCAGGAATTGCCTTCTGCGCTTGTCCCATATTTTCGTATGTTCGGGCTCGCTCGTACAAAGCAGGCTCAAAGCGCGGGAAGAGGCTAATGGACCTGTTTAAGTCATCGATAGATTTTTGATATTTCGCAAGGGCACGATAGGAAACTCCGCGATAATAGAACGCTCGCTGATCCGTTTTGTTGAGAGCAATGTATTTGTCCAAATACGGAAGCGCCTTCTCGAACTCCTCGATCTTGTTCAATTGGATCGCGTATTTTAGCAGCGATTCATGGACTCTATTGGTCGCCGTTTGTTTAGCTGCCACGTCTAACTGGGCCAGTAAAATGAGCATTATGACAATGGCTGAATACTTCATGGGTTGATTTAAACACCGAGCATTAAAAAAACTGCTACGCATATCATGGTTTGATTTGAAGACCAAGCGTTAAAACAATGGCTCATATTTCATGGGTTCATTTAAATACCGAGCGATAAACAATGGCCCCGTATTCATGGGTTGATTTGAATCCCGACTAATACTTCATACCCTGATCTAGCTCTATTAATTTGCTTTGTCGCATGGTCCGCCATGACCTGCTTCCCCTGGAACAATAGCTTTCCGCGCGGGTAAGGATTAAGATCGATACTAATCTGTCGACTTGATTCGACTTTTACTTGGAGTCGTCAATCAGATGTCTTGCCACTAAAAACTCATGCGCTACTTCGGAAGGGGAGCGATGTTCTCCGTCAACTTTGTAATTAAGCTGTCGCATGGTGGCATTGTTGATTGTGCCAGAAAGGGAATTAAACACAGCTATCAGTTCAGGATGGTCCTTAAGCGCCTCTTCTCTTGCCACAGGAGCAGCCTGATAGGCAGGGAAAAAGTGCTTGTCGTCATCCAGAATTTTCAGCTTATACGCATCAATTCTTCCGTCGGTGGAATTGCCGGCGGTGGCATCGAGTTGATTTTCTTTAAGAGCACGATAGGCGATATTTGTGTCTAAGTCTGTTATTCGTCCGAAGTTAAGTCCATAAATTTTCTTCAGGCCGGGATAGCCATCAGATCGTTCAGCGAATTCTGATGTTAAACCCATGCGCAATTTTTCTGCCGATCCCTTTAGGTCCGAGATCTTTGTCCAACCGTGGCTATTGGCTGTCGCTTCTTTGACAATGACCGCCCATGCGTTGTTAAATCCAAATGAAGGAAGCCAAACTAGCGCAAATCTTTCTTTGTATGCCCGTGATACCGTAGTCAGTGCCAGCGTCGGATCTTGAATGCCTTCCATGTTTAAAATTGTCGCTAAGCTCGTACCTGTGTATTCTGGATAAACATCAACATCCCCACGCATCAGCGCTCCGTGACAAACCAGGCTTCCACCCAGGTCGAACCGCCTTTCCACTTTGAGCTTCGTCCTTCCCTCAATCGCCTGTGCCATCAATTCACCAAGAATCAAAGATTCCGTAAAGTGCTTGGTGCCAATCTTAATAACGTTAGGTTGAGCGACAAGCGGATGTTCGCAAAAGTAGAATATCAAGCTAGCGAGACAGACGATAGCAGGAAGCGAGGCGGCAAACCGTCGGCGCAACTTTCTCTGTGATGCGCTGATCAGGCGATCTGTAGCTTTGGTTGGTTGTAAGCCCCACTCGGCGATTGCCAGAATGCCATCGGCAACGATAGCCAGAATGGCAGCTGGAATGGCTCCCAACAGTATAAGGCGTGTGTTTGAAAGCGCCAGTCCTCGGTTGATAAACTCACCGAGTCCACCGGCACCAATAAATGCGCTGAGAGTGGCAATGCCAACTCCAACGACAGCGGCGGTGCGGATACCAGCCACTATTGCGGGCATCGCCATCGGAATCCGCACCAGAAAAATTTGCTGCGCTCTGGTCATGCCAATTCCCTGAGCTGCTTCAATTGTCGGAGCGGGGATACTCTCCAGTCCAATGATCGTATTGCGCACGATCGGCAAGAGCGCGTAGAGCGTCAACGCCGCTAGTGCAGGAAAGACGCCTATTTTGCCAATCACGGTCATGAGAAAAACAAGCATCGCCAAACTAGGAACGGTTTGCAAAATTCCGACCGTCGCAGTGATCGGATTGCGTAATTGGCGATATTCGAAACAGACGATGGCAATTACGACACCAGCTATAGTTGCAATTAGTGTTGATACACTCGCCAGCATCAAATGTTCAGCGGTGCGCTGTGCAAGTTCTGGTGCTCGCTCTATTAAGAAACTGGTCAGGTCTTGCTGCGCCATTAAACTAGGTCCTTAAATTCCTGCAACTGCTTTGCAGGTTTAGCAAACAAGTCCTTCACGAACGCGGTTGCAGGTGAGCCGAGCACCTCGGTGCGAGTGCCGACTTGCTGCATGACGCCATCATGAAAAATGGCGATCCTGTCTCCTAGTGTGAGCGCTTCAAAAAGATCGTGGGTGACGAAAATTACCGTTTTGTTCAAAGTCGTTCGCCATTGCAGCATTTCCTGTTGCAATTTATCTCGTGTCACCGCATCCAGTGCACCAAATGGTTCGTCCATGAGCAAGTATTCGGGATCTACTGCCAGTGCTCTGGCTACTCCAACTCTCTGTTGCTGCCCGCCAGAAAGTTGCTCAGGAAGTCGCTCGGAGAAGTTGTGAGGCAGACCGGTTAAGTCCAATAATGCCGCCACTCTGGCAAGCTGTTTCTCTTTCGGCCAACCCATTAATCGCGGAACAATGGCTATGTTTTCGGCAATTGTCATATGCGGAAAGAGACCAATACCTTGGAACACATAACCGATGGAACGCCGAAGTTGAACGAGATCGATGTCTTTGATCAGCTTGCCGTCCAGCTCCACAGCTCCAGAGGATGGTTCGATCAAGCGATTGATCATCTTCAACGTGGTGCTTTTGCCGCTTCCAGAAGAGCCGAGCAGAACTAGAAATTCACCATTTGCCACAGTCAAGTTCAGATCGCGTAAGGCATAGGAGCCTCCGCCGTCGTAAGTCTTAGACACTTCGGTAAATTTGATCATTTGATAACAGTTCGAACTATTGTTCGATTTTTACGCCCTTCCAAAAAGCTACGTAGCCTTTGATGTTTTGCGCCGCTGACTTAGGTTCAGGATAATACCAAGCGGAGTCCGGGTTTTGCTTCCCGTCGATTTCGAGTGTGTAATAGCGCGCTTCGCCTTTCCACGAACAAATGGAAGTGGTTCTACTAGATCTAAAAAATTCTTTGTGCAAAGCATCCGGAGGAAAATAGCAGTTGCCTTCAACGGTCTCGCATTGATCGCTTTCTGCCACTACGACATTGTTCCAGATTGCTTTTGGCATTTTTCGATCTCCTCATAAATTAAAACCGGACGGCGGCGACCTATCTTTTTCTTTTTTAGTCCGTTTAATATGTTAAGCAAAAAACGCGGACTTTCAATAGCCTGTAAAGTCTGTATTTATAGGCTTTTCCGGAAAGGCGAAAGTCTCGAAACCCTGATGTAATATTGCTTCATTTGATCTGGGATACCTAAAAAAAGGAAGGGGTGCCGTCTGAAATTGAGAGACATTTTCGAGCATTTAGGCGGCGCAATGCTACCGGTCTGGAGAATTATTTTGCGGACAGAGTCAATTTGTGTTGGCGAAACCAATTCACAAATTCGGCAATTCCATCATCAAATGAGGTGACAGGTTCGTATCCCAATAAGCGTCGTGCCTTGTCTATATCCGCGTAGGTGTATGGTACATCACCGATTTGCATTGGTTTCTTAGTAATCTTGGCTGATTTCCCAAGAGCGTTCTCAATGCTGTGAATCATCTCAAGCAGCGTCACTGGATTCGAGCGACCTAGATTTATCACTTCAAAACCTTGCGGACGTAAATTTATCGCGCTCACGATTCCAGCAACGATGTCGCCAACAAATGTGTAATCGCGTTTGCTGGTGCCATCGCCATAAAGCTCTATCGGATCGCCATTTTCAATTAGGTGGCAGAACTTGTGGATGGCCAAATCTGGCCGCTGCCTTGGTCCAAATACAGTGAATGGACGTATGCAAACGACTTGTAATCCAGTCGTTCTGTACGCCGCAAAGCAAGCTGCCTCAGCCGCGATCTTTGATGCCGCATATGGTGACAATGGTCGATCTGTTTGATCCGTTTCGCTAAATTTTTCAGTTGAGCGCTCGCCATACACCGAGCTAGATGAGCAAAAAACCAAATAGGGAACCTTGGGCTGTTTGTTGATCTCATCAAGTAAACGCTGCGTGCCAAGTACGTTTACATCCATGTACAGTGAGGGATTCTCCAGTGAGGGAAGAACACCTGCCATCGCCGCAAGATGCACAACAACGTCGTACGAATCCAGACTAAAAGCTCTTCGAACATCGTCAGGATTTCTCAGATCTCCTTCCACCAAATTGTAGGCTGGATTGTTGAGGTGCGCGGAAATGTTTTCGCGCTTTGTCTCAGGAGCGTAGAAGCCGTTAAAATTGTCAATTATGGTGATTCGATTACCTTCTTTAAGTAACCGGTCGACGAGGTGGCTGCCTATAAATCCGGCTCCGCCCGTTACCAAAATCGATTGTGCGCTCTTAGTCATTACTGTCCATTTCCTTGTCGACCGAAGTTGGAGGAGCGTTAGCGGCGGGAGAATTAGCGCTTGATTTCGATGATGCGGGACGTCTATAACCCGTTAAGACGTATTGCCCCATTTGGCAAAGGTGTTTGCTGCCGAGTACTGCCTTCAAATCTTTCTCACTGCGAGAACGCGAAATTATATAAGCTCTGTCCGTTTTGCTTAATATGTATGTCAGTTCTTTAGGATTTTTTGGAAGTAGAAATTTTCTCTTGGCGTAAAAGGTAACCGATGGTTTTCGCATTTGATAAACAAGAATGGGATCTTTCGACGCAGCAGCGAACTGCGCGAAACTTTGGATTGGTGTTTCCCATTGATCTGAAACTGCTTCTAGACCCTGGTTGCCGATGAATAGCAGGGCGAAAAACGTAGCAACGCAAAATGAGATCAGGGCTGCTGCATACTTCTGTTTGATGCTCAGGATTGCAGATGTTAGAGCCGCGACCGCATGCACAACAAGCAGCGCAGTGATCGCAGTAAGCAGTGCAGGCGGGCAGTCGTGCAGCTTTGTTCCGAGAATGGGAACCGCTAGAAGAGTTCCTGCATAAACAGCTGTAAGCAGTCCAAAAACTACTGCTAGTGGTTTCCATGCTTTTTCTGTCCACAATTCGTCGATATAACCGGCTGTGAGCAAAGCTAACATCGGAAACGCGGGCAAAGTGTAGGGAATCAGCTTCGAAACACCAGCGCTAAAAAATCCTAAAATGATCAAACTTGCACATGCGGCAAACAGCATTAATGATTGTCGAGGTGTCAGATTTTGAAAACGTGTGAGAACTTTGTTTGTTCCAGCAGTCCTGGCAAACAAAGCAGCTACCAGTGCTCCTGGAAGAAATACTGACCAGGGGAAGAATCCTCCCAGCATCGCAGCGATGTGATACCACCACGCCGCTTTATGGTCGACCACGGCCGTGAAGCGTTGGAAATTCTCTCTCAGAATGAATTCGTTATAGTAAGCGCCCTTAGTGACACTTATTTCTACTGCAAACCATGGCACCGCTATTAGTGCTACTAAGAGAATGCCGAACCAGGGCTTGTAGAACAGCAAAGCTGATTTGACGTTCAGACGAATCAAGTGAAAGACGCCTAGTATCGCCACTGGCAGGATGATTCCGATTGGACCTTTGGTCATGACCGCAAGACCAACTAGAGCGTAGCCTATCCAAAGCCAAAAGGTTGCATTGCTTCCAATTACTGAGGTGTCCGGGAGTTCATTGGATCCGTTAAAAGATTCGTGCTCTTCAATAGGTTCGTGCTCTTTTGCCAAGCTAGAACGAATCGCATAGCTGTGATAAAAGCACATCAAACTGCCTGCTAAGAACAGAGACAGCGGCATATCCGTGATTGCTTCACGGGCGGTGCCGATGAACAGCGGTGCGGTCATCAGAGTGAAGGCGGCTATAAGCGCAGCACGACCGTTGAGGTGAATTCTCGCGAACAGGTAAGTTGCCGCAACTAAGATTGCTGCGCACGCTGCACCGAAGTAGCGCGCAGCAAATTCCGTCACGCCGAACAACTGATAGTTTGCCGCCATCGCCCAGATCACTAGCGGTGGCTTCGTAAAGCGGACCGCGTAGTTAAGCCAGGTCGTGATGTATTCGCCGGTTTCCAACATTTCGCGAGCTGGTTCGGCGTACAAAGCCTCGTCCGGATTGAATAGCGGAAAGTTGCCTAGGTTGTTGAAGATCAACAAGCATGCGGCGCCAAAGACTAGACCAAATACAGCCAAAAACTGCCATTTCGATTTAGCTAGCTGCCAATCTGATTTGGTTGAGAGAACCGATGCATCATCGGCTGCCTTTTCTTTGGCTAGAGTTGAAAACGCCATGAATCGGTTTTTCAGTCCGTTGCGTCGTCCGCTAAGGTATTCAGTCTTTCTTCCACGATATAAATGCGCTTGCCTTGGGACTCGTGATAGGTACGCATCAGAATTTCAGCAAGCAGTCCCATCATAATGAACTGTATGCCGACCATGAAAAACATTGCGATAAGCACCGGCAGCGGTGTCTCAATAAATGTGTGGGTGTGAAAAACATACTTCAGTGCGACCATCCAGATGAAGGCGGCAAACGAGATAGCGAGCGCAACAATACCGGCGGTCCCGAAGACATAAATTGGCTTGGTGAAATAACTAGACATGAATTTTACGGTGATCAGATCTAACACTACTTTGAATGTTCGCGAGATCCCGTATTTTGATTGTCCAATCTGACGAGCATAGTGATTGACTGGAATCTCAGCGACCCTTGCTCCTTGCCAGCTGGCGTAGATAGGAACGAACCGATGCATCTCCCCATAGAGACGAATGTTCTTAATTACTTCTTTGCGATAAGCCTTCAATGAGCAACCATAATCGTGCAGGCGAACTCCGCTGATCACCGAAATGATTTTGTTTGCCACCCAGGATGGTATCAGTCGACTGATCAAAGCGTCTTGGCGGTGCTTGCGCCAGCCGCTTACGACGTCGTAACCCTCATCCATTTTGGCGAGCAACAATTTGATGTCCGCAGGATCATTTTGCAAATCAGCGTCCATCGGAATGATGATTTTTCCAAGGGCGTGATCGATTCCGGCGGCTAAAGCTGCGGTTTGTCCGAAATTGCGGACGAATTTGATGACCTTTATTCGTTTATCCTGCAACGACACCGCTTCCAGTTCTTCGTACGAACTGTCAATCGAGCCATCGTCAATAAAAATAACTTCCCAAGTTTGACCGGTTGCAGTCAGCGCAACGATCAATTTGTCGTAGAGCAGTTCGATGTTGCCTGATTCGTTGTACACCGGAATCACCACCGATAGCTCCGGCTTAGGCGCGGTGCGGTGCGATCTCCCAAATTTCTTATCGTCTAACCAATCGTTCGATTCGAGGTCAATTGGTTTAGTTTTGTGCCGAAGGCTACGCATATTTCTGAGCTGTTCTCCGAGTGGAAACTTGTTCACCAAATGTGATGGCAATTCGCGATTGTACCCAAAATCGTCTTAACGCACGTGCCTAGTCTACCTTGGAGTAGTCATGAATTACCCGGAAGGTTGGTGAATGCTTTTTAAGTTGTGCCTCGACATCAGTCACAGAGCTGAGACTTGTGGTTTCACAGAGAGAAACTTAATAGTGAAATCGCCGCTTCCCGGCGGCTGAGCGGTAACAAGCCTTCTTGGAGCACTCTCTAAAATGGTTATAAGCCGCTTCCTTACCGATTGTCACTTAAACAAAAGAGAATTGATGCTGCAGCTCTTTAGCTGATAAGTTATTAGCGGAGCAAACTCTGAACGATCGTCTTAGTCGTCTGGGACACATTCTGTCTAGATTAGGCATTGTTCATAAGTCTGAGGACGAGCCTGTGTGTGGAATAGTCGGTTATCTAAATCTTAACGGTAGTGCCCTCGATCCAGACCAAAATCTCATCAAGTCGATGTGTAAAAGCATTACACACCGTGGTCCCGATGAAGAAGGAATGATGATTGTCGGTCCCGTAGCCCTGGGCATGACGCGTCTTGCGATTATCGACCTGGTGAGCGGGCAGCAGCCCATCCCGAATGAAGACAAAACTATTTGGATTGTTTTCAATGGTGAAATCTACAACTATCAAGACAATCAGAAACATTTGCTTGAGCGTGGACACAAGCTCGCTACACAAAGTGACACAGAAACGATCGTTCATCTATACGAAGAATATGGAGTTGACTGTCTCAACTTTCTCGAAGGCATGTTTTCCTTTGCGATTTGGGATACGACAAAAGATCGCTTGTTCATCGCCCGCGATCGAATGGGTGAAAAGCCTCTGCATTGGGGCATTTTTGATGGGCAACTTTTATTCGCCTCTGAACTGAAGGGAATTCTCAGTCATCCCAAGTCCAAGCGTGAACTTGAACCGATCGCGTTGCAAAAGTACTTGGCGCTGGAATACGTGCCCGCACCTAACTCAATATTTAAAGGGATTCATAAACTGATGCCAGGACACTTCATGCTGGTTGAGCATGGAGAGGTCAAAATCGCACCTTACTGGCAGCCAGAAATCAGCATCACCACGCTTTCCGAAGGTGACGCGAAAGACAAACTGATCACTCTGTTGGACGATTCAGTTAAGCGACGATTGATATCTGACGTACCGTTGGGAATTTTTCTGTCGGGCGGAGTTGATTCTTCAACTATTGCTGCTCTAGCGGCGCGCCATTCCAGTAAACCTTTGCGAACCTTCTCGGTTGGTTTTTCTGATGCATCATTCGACGAGAGTGAGCACGCGAAGGCCGTGGCGACGTATCTCGGCACTGAGCACGAAGTGATCACCTTCCAGCCGGAACTGGCGCTTCAAACAATGCAAGAGTTGTGGGAAGTGTTGGACGAACCTATGGCAGATGCTTCGATTATTCCGACGTTTTATTTGTCGAAGATGACGAAACGTTCGGTGACCGTCGCTCTGGCAGGCGAGGGCGGTGATGAGTTGTTTGGCGGTTATCCAACTTATCAGGCGCACAGATTGGCTGGCATTTGGAATACTTTGCCGGCGGTTTTGCGTCAGCATGTTTTGGAGCCGACAATCAACAGCTTGCCTGTTTCGCATAACAATCTAAGTTTTGATTACAAAGTTAAGCGCTTCATTTCTGCTGCTTCCGATTCCCCGCGCAGCCGTCATCTGCAATGGATGGGCGCCTTCCCAGTCAAGGATCATGCTCAGTTGATAAACGCTGAAATCAGAGCCTCGGCCACCGGAACAGCGATTTGGGAAACTGAAGAAGATCTTCTCAACAACTTGGAAGTTCGTTCTTTTGGATCGGTAAGAAGAAAGAGTGATTTGCTTGATTCGATCATGCGTTTGGATTTAGGTACGTACCTCCCTGACGATCTCTTGGTTAAGTCGGATCGGGCATCTATGGCCGCTTCCCTTGAAGTAAGGCTGCCATTTTTAGCCTATCCATTAGTCGAGTTTGCCTTGTCCCTGCCTTCAAATTACAAGGTGCGGGGCACGACCACCAAATATTTACTGAAGAAAGCGGTGGCACCATATTTGCCATCACGCACAATCAATCGTCCCAAAAAAGGCTTTGGTATCCCAGTCGCGAAGTGGTTGAACAACGACTTCAAACCACTTCTTGACGAATTCCTCTCTCAATCCTTTATCGACAAACAAGGTATCTTCCTCTGGCCTTATGTCAATCAATTGCGCACCGAGCATGAACGCGGACTCAAGGATCGGCGCAAAGAATTGTGGACTCTGCTGATGTTTCAATGGTGGTACTCGAAATTCTTCATCGAAAAATTCGGAGTCTAGTATGGCTTTGGCTGGAACCATCCCTGATGGCGTGGCGATGACGAACAACGTAAAAGCTCATAAACGTTTTGACAAAAAGGATGCCAAACTGCTGCTGTTGCTGGCTGTTATCTCGTCACTTTTGTTCTTGCCTTTTCTTGGCGCTGCTGGGATGTTCGATCCAACTGACAGCTTCTTTATCGAATCCGCGCGCGAGATGTTGCAGACCAACCAACTGACGGTGCCGCTGATGAATTATGAACCGTGGCTGGACAAGCCTGCGCTGGCGTTCTGGTTCATCGTCCAAAGCTACAAAACTTTCGGAATTAACGAATTTGCCGGCAGATTTCCTTCTGCGCTGAGCGGAATTTTGCTCGTGCTGTCCACATTTCTATTGAGCCGACAAATACTAAGTCGGCGTCAGGCGTTCCTGTCTGCTATGACCCTGGCGGCGTCACCACTGTTTCTAATCGTCGGTCACGTTGCCTTAACGGATGAACCGTTGGCACTTTTTCTAACAATATCGCTTTTGTCGATAGCAATTTTTATCGCCAAGCATGAGCGTGGGTTCTTGTGGTTGGGCTACTTAGCCCTAGCACTGGCGGCATTGTGCAAAGGGCCGTTGGCGCTTATTCTGATCGGTTTGATCACGGTTGGATACTTTTTGCTTACTAACCCGCGCAAGATAGTGACTTCTATTCTTTCAATGAATCCCCTTCTGGCAATTGTTTTCTTGCTTGTGTTGACGGTGCCCTATTACGTTTGGGCTCACATCGACACGCACGGTGAATTTACTAACGCCTTCTTCTTGCGTCAAAATTTGGGACGCATGGTTGGCGTCGTCAATCATGTGAATCCCTTCTGGTGGTACATTCCAGTCGTTATCGGCGGATTTTTTCCTTGGTGTCTTTGTCTTCTAGGCTCGGGACCATTTTTGCTGAAGTATTTCAAACGGCGATCTCTGCTCTCTACCCCAAGGCAACACCTTGTTTTCTTTTGCATGTGTTGGGCTTTGCTTGGATTTCTGTTCTTCAGCGCCATTCCGACAAAGCTGCAAACATATATTGTGCCTATCTTTCCAGCTCTTTCGATCGTGGCTGGCGTCTACTTGGATGGACTGCTCAGGCTCAAAAAAACTAAACCTTTTATCCTGGCCGGAGTCGGTTTGTTGGTGCTATGTGCTGCAGCTCCATTTTTGGTGCACTTCCTCAGCATTGGACCAGGGTTCATGACTATATTTGGATATTCGGCTTCGGGCGCTCTTGTGGTCGCTCTGATTGCGCTGCTTGTGGCAAGCAGGAATAAACCTTGTCTCGCTCTTAGTACTGTCTACGGTGCGACCATGTTGGGCTGCGGCATCTTCCTACCGTTGCTATTCGGCCTTCATCACGACAAGTATCAGGCTAACCTAGACAGCGTCGTGCGCTATTGCCTGAGCAACCATGCTCATCTTGCTGCTGTTCAATTCGAATTCCCGTCTGCAATTTTTAGGTACAAAGAGAAAGTGCCACTGCTCAAAAATCAGGAAGATCTGCAAGCATATTCTGACAAACCTGGAAAGCGCTGGATACTGATTCCTGAGGAAGTGCTCAGTCTGCTTTGCTGGACGAATCGTTCGCCACGCGTCGTTGGTTACTCCGGCAAATACTGGATTTTCGCGATTGGCAAGGACGCTCTTAAAGAAGATACCATCGAGTGGAACGGCTTGCTTCCTCAATATCATTATCCGACGATTGCAGAGCTGCAGAGCTCGGCGCGGCGCCGATAGAAATCGAAAACGCTGAACATTAAAACCTCGGTAACCTCTTCAAAATGTGCTCTCCAATATCAGGTAAAGCAATATTACATCAGGGTTTCCAGATTTTACGGATCCCCAAAAGTAATGTCATTTATGTCTTTCCAGCCTCGGTAAAGTCTGCCTTTTTCGCTTAACATTCGTTTTGGACACGAACCGAAGGGAGAGTGTCCCTCCCCCAAAAATTCTCCGTTGAAGACGGATGGGATTTCAACCTAAGGCGATTATCTATATAGCGTCCGCAACTTTGATCGCCAGGACGCGTCAGACAATAAATCAGTGCTGTCACTGAATTGATCGATACTTCCAATTGGGCGTTTGATCGCGATCTCACGTACAGTCGGATCGCTTATCTGCGCCAATATTGCTTTTGAAAAGTCGCCCATACTAATCACTAAAAACGGACGATCGTGAAATTGGCGAACCGTTGTTCTCATAGTCGCAGTGATACCAAGATTATTGTGGAGAGTGGCGACGCATTCGTAAGCCTTAGATAGGTGCTCCTGGCGCTCTTTCCAATTGCTTGCGATCAGCACTTGACGAAGGATTGGCTCGAGAGTGGAAGCCGCTTTCAATTTCGAAAAAGCAGTGCCATACCATTTAGGATAAGGTGCATAGCGCTTTTCCATCAGAAAACAAAGTCTGATCAAATCGCGAACAAGTCTTGCACCTATAATCGATGAACCAATCTCGTCACCCACGTATCCGGCTCGCGCCATCAGGTGTTCCTCTTGCTCGATACGCGTCCAACCAGAAGCGAGCAAATACAACCAAACTTCGTGCGGATAATAAGTGAATCGACTCCGAATTGACTGCAGTCCAATTTGATCATCGAAGATGCATCCCGCAGCGATAGTAGCTAGTTTTTGTTCTGAGAAGGTCAGCCAATCCGCAGGTTCAATGCTCTTCTTTAAATCGAATTGGATATGGTGCCAAAAGAACTTCTCTGGCGTTAGAATTTCCACGAGATGATTTACTGTGGCAGTTTCCGTTACTTCTAAATGCTGAGTGCCATTGTCATTTTGGTCAGGTTCAGAAAAGCCAGTCGGATAACCTAGAAACTTTTTCGGCAACTTTTTTCTAAGCGCATAACTGATTTCTTCTGCGTACTTTGCATTGTCAGATTTTTCTAGGAACAGCATGCCACGGGGTCCCCAGTCATGGTCTTGCGACATCTCAGTGTCGAAACCAAGTATCTCGGATCCATCACCAAGCAAAGCTGCACTGTATTGAACAGATGGAAAGTCGGATACTAGGATTGGCTTAATCGCCTCACGATAGAACGACTCGCATAGTTCAAGTCCACTGATTGAGCGCTTTTCAGTCATCGCAATTTTCAACTGAACGATTGGATTGGCGAGCAACGTGCATTGTTATGTCGGAATCTGGTTATCTATCGAACTTGTGGTGATGCTTCGGCCGGAATTCGGGGTGTTTGTTCGAACGTTGTTTCGGCTGCTTGAGCAGCGGACATATTTGTGACGAGCAGAAGATGTATTTTCCCCATCAAATGTCCCTTGCGTTTTAACAAGAAAGCGACGTCATTTTTTTCATACATATAAGGTCGATTCTGAAGAACAGTGACATTCTGTCTCACGCTCAAGGGAAGTTCGTCGAACCGATTTTCAGGAACAATGACGTAAACCGGATCATTTTGCGAGAGGAATTTGGTCATATCCTCTGTGCTGTCTAGCTGAGTGGGCACTCGATCTGTTTGAAACAGTGTCACGTCGAACCAATCCACGGTGGTGCCGAAATCTTTGTGCAGGGCAATCTTAGCGTTTGGGTGCCCTTTGATGATTTGAATGTATTCCAAACCAGGGGCTTGCTTAGCCATAGCCGGGTGGACCTGAATAGCAAACGACAAAAGTGCCACTGCTACTCCAGCGCTACAAAGCACGTAAGGAGCGAAGTAATGTTTTCGGCGCAAAGCCACGATGGCAGCGCCTCCTGTCAGCAGCAATCCAATAGGCATCATGCACCACGAAGCAAAATCTTCCGTGGCAGTGACGCCGGGAAGAAGGGCGGCTGAGATGAAACTGCCTATAACAATCACTATCGCGAATAACCACGCACCTGAAACCGCTACGAAGTTCTTATCGCGGATCCAGTAGGTCAGATGAAGTCCGACAATCCCAGCCGCAGCAGGGAACGCAGGCAAATCGTAATAGTTCATTTTGCCACGTGAAAGTGTGAAAAACGTTGTCGTTAGAATCAACCAGATCCAGAGATAGAGTTCGGTTTTTGATTCCTCTACGTTTGTTTTTTTAACCCACTTCCTGATCGAATCCGCCAGAGCGATCGGCAAGAATAGGCACCATGGCGTGAATCCGTTGAACAGTGCACCGACCATGTAGAACGGATCGTTGTGGTATTCATAAGCTGATCCGAAGAATCGTTCCACATTGTGGTGCCATAACCAGGCTCCCACATTTGATGAGGTATCAACAGCAGCAGCGGCTGTTATGTACCAAGGCGCCGCTATTGCAAAAAAGATTACGGCGCAAATAGCTATCTGAGCAAAATTCAAAATTTTCCAACTGCGAGTAAAAAGCAGATACAGGAAGAACGAGAATGCCGGCAAAATTAGTCCAACCGGTCCTTTAGTCAACACTGCAAGACCCATGCTGACGGCCGCTATTGCAAAGCAAGAGAATCTCTTCTTTTCGTCTTTAAGACCGATAAAAAGTGCTATCAACGCCACGTTGTCGAAGAGAGTCAAAAACATATCCGTCATGCATAGAGTCGAAAACTCCCAGTATCTCGATGAAGTTGCTAACACCAAAGTAGACAGCAAACTGACGTCGCTGCCCCACAGGCGACGTATGGATAAGGCGAAAATGCCGAGACAAGTAAGCGAAGCTAAAAGCGCCGGTATGCGGGCCGCGAAGTCGTTCACTCCAAACAGTTTGAATGAAGGAATGATCGCCCAATAGTTCAACACAGGTTTATCGATACAGGCGCTGTTCCGATAAAGTGGTATCACATAGCTGTGGGCAGCGAGCATTTCTTTGGAGATCTCTGCGTACGCGATTTCGGATCTGGCAAATTTAAAACGCGTGTATGAAATGCTGGCGTAGGCGCAGCCGGCCACCAATAGTAAGACGAGCAGAAACTTGAAGAAGTGCTTCTCTAATAGTGGGGATTTTGGAGATGAACTAAAGTATAAAGAACTCGAGTCTACAGCTCTTTCCTTCGATTGAGCGAAGATTTGCATGATGCCGGCTCCATGGAGAAGCTTATCTTGGCATGTCTGGAGAATCCGGTCGTTAGCTCTGGTTAACAGTGCCAATCATGCGACTGGCGCCGCTAAATCAAATGTTACTTTGTTTCGGTTTTTCAGCTACCATAGTCGAAATGAAGTACATCCTCAGCTTTCTAGGTCTCTTGTTACTGCTGATCTTCGCGCACCTCGAAGTTGTCTCAGCTCAACCTGCCTACATATCGCCTTACCAGGTCAAATTTACCATCCCCCTTGCGGAGCTCTGCGCAATTGATCGCGAATCTCCTCGCAACAATAAGCGATTAGAATCACAGACTCCGTTTGACGCATGGTATTCGGCACGCATTCGCAAAAAATATGGTGCTTGGGGTCCTGAACCCCGGCATTATCCAGCTATTCCAGGAAGCGAAAATATTCCACCAAATTGGAAAAGACAACGCGTGCTCGCTGTGGCTTGTAACTTGACTGGACTTGCTTATCAACATCACCACCTTCCTGATTGGAATCCCCCGGAAAATTGGCCGTGGAAGCCAGTGGCGTATGGCAGAAATTCGAAAGGCGTTGACTGCAGCGACTTTACTTCTTGGCTATACAACTATGGTTTAGGTATTCGGTTTAGTTCAGCTATTCAAAAGCAGGCCGATACAGTCATGTTGCAGGGTCCTGGTGGGGAGGGTTCGTTCGAAGCGAAGACAATCCTTAATGACCGTGGTTATGACGACCTGATCTCCAAACTGAAAACCGGCGATTTGCTTTATATCAAAAGAAAGGGAACGGATAAGGTCAGCCACGTCATCATGTGGGTTGGCGAATACGGACACGCTCCTGACAAAGCACCTTTGGTGATCGATTGCACCGGTCCGGAACATAAAGATTGTTTGGGTAAGCCCATACCAATTGGGGTTCAACTGCGGCCGTTCTTGCGCGATAGCTGGTATTTCCTTAGTTTTTCACACGCTCATCGAATAATTGGTGAACCTCTTACGTCTGAGATTCCATCAAAGCATCGCGCTAAAATAATGTAATTGCAGAACTGAGTAAGCTAAGCTTGCTTATCAGTGTATTGACTTCTTCTTCAATTACTTTTGGTCCAAATCGGCTCACCTGTAATTGCTAGTTTTTATTCTTTTACACTGTTGCAAAACTCGTTTGATGAAATTGTTGCCTGGAGTCAACTACGAACACATGAAGAAATCAAAAATATCGCATTGTATTGCCGCTTTGATTGTTGTGCTCTTTCTGATAAGCGCTTGTTTTCAAGCTGCTTTGGCAAGGGGGCATGGCGGGCACGGTCATTCTCATGCACACAGCCATCGGGCCAGTTCTCATGCGCACCATGCTGCCGTCGGCAGGCGCGGTCATCGTGATGTGCGTAGAGGCGGTTACAATGCGGGCTGGGCAACTGGACCTGGAGGATATGGTTATCGAACTTGGAATGGCACCAAGTGGGTTTGGGATTATAATCGCCGTCGTTCATAGTTCTGACCGATGGTGACCGCACGTAGAGAATTTCGTCAGGACGTAGAGAATTGTTGTTTGAGCAAGCTGTCCAATGAGAACCCAGTCTGAATAGTAAAAAACGAGAGGGCGCCTGTAAGGGCGCCCTTTCGTTGTGTGATTTGCGAGAGGAAGGAAAGCTTAGGCTGTTTCAGCAACTTGAGTCATTGCCTGAACTTGTCTGCGTGGCTTGAGATCGTTCAAGAAGCCACGGATTTCTTCGGCATCTTCATGCAATTCGCCATGTTCGCGAACCAGAATTGTCAGAAGTCTTGTTAGGATCCGTTGCGCATCGATTTCATTTTCGAGCGCGCATTGGATCAGACCTAGATTGTAGAGATACGGAATTAGTTCAGGATCCTCTGCACCTACGGCACGTTCTTGGATAGAGAATGCTTTTTCATACATGCGTCGAGCCCTGGTGTAGTCACCTCTTTCTTCGAGAAGTTCGC
>PLXC01000097.1 GCA_003151275.1 Candidatus Melainabacteria bacterium | reverse complement strand
AACATAGTGATGCCCTGGATACAGAAGGGCTTGAACATATATTCCGCTGGGCATCAGACGTGGTGGCGGAAGGAGAAGACGCTCGTGTAAAAATTGCACGAGAAAGACGTGTTCGCAGAGAAGTGCTTGAAGTCGTACAAAAAGTACGAGATCAAAAAGTACTGAAAGAAGCGAGCGACGAAACTGCTTATCTGCAACGACGTGTGATTGCCTTACTTCAAAAGATGCAGGAAGTCACCGAAGAGAACAGCCTGCTTCGCCAAATCACAATTAGCCAGTACTACGCTCTTGACCGAATTCCAGCATTGGAAGAGGAAATCAAGAAGCTGAGAGGCATGGATTACGAGCGGGAAGCCGCCGTAAGCGAGCGCCGATACTTGATGAATGCGCTTGCGAAGTTGAAAGCCGATCGTGATTTCCTTGATGAACTGCTAACCTCTGCTGAAGAAGAAAACGCTCGAGTAGCTCGACTTCTCTCACAAGCCCGAGCAGAACTCGAGGAACTGAAAGAGCGGAAGTGGTGGCACTCGATTTATCGATTGTTTAGACCATAATCGAAATGGAGCGCATGCGTCCCGCGTGCTTCGAACTCGAAATGGAGTGCAGACAAGGATGCCTGCACTCCACGCGTACTAAATCAAGATTAGGGGTGCGGACAATAGTCCGCGCTCCTTTCGACTTACGAATCGCGATCCTTTATCTTCGCTTCAAATCCCCGATTAGTAGGCTCGTAGTAACGCGTTCCCTCTAACTCCTCAGGCATACACTTCATATTGGCTTTGCCCTCTTCATAGTCGTGTGCGTATTTGTATCCTTTGGAATATCCCAATTCTTTCATCAGCTTTGTTGGTGCGTTTCGCAAATGCAGGGGCACTGGATGCTGACTCATATTCAAAGCATCTTTGGCGGCCATGTTATACGCTTTATATACCGCATTTGACTTGGGAGCACTTGCCATGTACACCACTACTTGAGCAAGAGCAATTTTACATTCCGGCATGCCGATTAGTTCCACTGCCTGCATCGCGGCTACAGCTTGAGGCAAAGCAGCTGGTGCCGAAAGCCCGATATCTTCCGATGCGAAGCGCACCAGCCGTCTGGCCACAAAAAGAGGTTCCTCTCCGGCTTCCAGCATGCGTGCAAGCCAATATAAACTAGCGTCCACATCTGAATTTCGCATGGATTTATGCAAAGCCGAAATGAGATTGTAATGGTGCTCACCGGTCTTATCGTATTTGAGTACCGCTTGCTGAATGGCAGACTTGATCATGCCCTCAGACAATGAATTTCCACCCTTGCGTTTGGCAAGCAAGATCGCCAACTCAAGCGTGTTCAGCGCAGTGCGAGCGTCGCCTGACGAGTAAACAGAAATCATGTTAAGTTGATCGTCCGTCACTTCAATCGAGTCACCGGCCAATCCCCGTTCTTTATCTGTCAAAGCACTGCGCATGATCCTTTTGAGATCTTCGGCACCCAGATCTTCCAGAACAAAAACTTTCAGTCTGGAAAGTAAAGCACCGTTGATTTCAAAGCTTGGATTTTCTGTAGTAGCGCCAACTAGTGAGATGGTGCCATTTTCGACGTAGGGCAAAAAGGCATCTTGTTGAGATTTGTTGAAACGGTGGATCTCATCAACGAATAAGACCGTGCGTCGATGCTCGATCTTCATGAATGCTTCGGCTTCCGCCATTACGCTCTTAATTTCTTTGATACCAGAAGTCACTGCTGAGAAGGATGTCCATCGGCTATTCGTTTGGTTGGCAATGATTCGAGCCAGCGTCGTTTTGCCAACTCCGGGTGGTCCCCAAAGAATGAAAGAAGTGATCTGATCGCTCTCGACCATCTGTTTCAAGACGCCGTCTTCTGCCAGCAACTTTTCTTGCCCGACAAATTCATCCAGGTTGCGAGGTCGCATACGGTCAGCCAGTGGCGTTTTTTGATTAAAAGAAGAACTCATTTAGATGGAAATTACTCGAGGTCTTTGTCAAGGTCTTGGGGCTTAACGAGGTATCGGGAAGCGAACCACTTCAATTTGCCGCGATAAACTTGCCCTAAAGTCGCCATTTTGTCTTGGTTTTGTTCAACGTCTGCCATCATTTTTTCTCGCAAGCCGGCGCGAAATTCAGACCGCGACCCCATCCGATACAAGAAGGTTTGAGCATTCGTGGCGGCATGTTCAGAACGATTGACCTCGGCTTTCTTGGATTGTTCTTTCACCTTTATCCGGTCGGCTTCGCGAGTTCTCAATTGAGCTAGATATCGTTCTCGCTCAGCCTCGCGCATCGCTGCTTGTTTTTTGGTTTCTGAATTGTCCATTGTCATCCGCCGATTATTCACGTTCCCAACACTGACATTATGACAATTATCAAAGAGGACCGCTTTTGCGTATGATATTTCATAGCAACAGCCGAGCTAAGAATTCGGGACGTCAAGGGATTAGATTGACTCAGAACAAAACAGACCTACGCATCGGGCAACTTCTGATCGAAGCTCAGATCTTACGGGCTCGCGACCTCGGTGATGCGATTAAGATTGCCAAGATTACCGGTTTGCCAGTTGGGCGCATTTTAATCATGTCAAGTTATGTTGGCGAGCGCGAGTTCCAAGCAGCCGTTCAAGCGCAGTCTCTTGTGCGGGATTCAATTCTGCCCTTTTCGGCAGCCATCGAGGCGCTTTGCCTGATGTCGCGCAGCGAGCTGAGCTTCGAAGAATGCTTGAACGAGGTCGGTTGGGCGCGCGCTCATGATGCCACCACAAATAAACTGGGTGAGATGTTGTTGGCGGCTGAGATAATCACGACCGAACAGATGGAGACTGCGATCCGCACAAGCGAAGCGACCGGATTGCCCCTCGGAAGAGTGCTTGTGTCTCTTGGCGCTATCACTGACGAAACATTGACCACCGCACTGAATGCACAGGTCATGGTGCGAGACAAGAAGATCGATCGAGACCAGGGAATCCGTGGCTTGAACGCGTCTCACCAGCGCCGGTTGGATCTGGAAGTTGCGCTCGCCGAAAAGGGTTTCTATCGTGGGCCGCTGAAGCCGTCAGTGCGTCTTGGCGAATTGCTGGTGCTGGCGCAGCTTGTCCCAGCAGTTGAAATCATGAACGCTTTAGAACTTGGCTTAGTGCGGCTCCAGCCTTTGGGAAGGATCCTCGTTGAAAGTCACCTTTTAAACGAACAGACTCTTGATGCGGCTTTACAACTGCAAGAGATGGTGGCAAATCGAACGCTGGACGAAAACTACGCCGTTGAAACGCTGAAAGAGTTCGCAGCCACGGGAACTCCCGTCGCCCGTCTGGTTCCGCAGCTCGAAGTTCCGGCGGAGAACTTCAAAGTCACTGTTCGCCTGCACGACTTATTGAGAGTGGCAGGTTTGCTTCAACATAGCGATATTGAACTGTCGGATATTCGCAAAGGAATTCCGCCCAGTTCCGCAGATGCAAAGTCCTCCGCGGGCGCGCTGTTAAGCAATGGGTTTATCGATGAACGCACTTATTATGGGGCGCTGCGTTGCTACTTTTTAGTGGCCATGGGCTGGATGAACATTCAGCAAGGCATAATTGCTCTCAACTATTTCTCTCACCAGGCAGAGATGACATTTGATGAAGTTCTCCAGGAGCTTGGTTGGACCTTACGGACGCGTCCAAAGTTTCGCAGTGATAAGCCCCCCAAAAGTATAGAGTAGCTAGTGGCGGCGGTGACAGTCGGCTAAAATTGGATGATGGTTTAATCCGGGCAAGAAGGATCTAAATGAGTCTCGATAAGAATGAGTTGCGCATTGGCGAACTACTGATTCAAGCGGAAATTCTTAATCAGAAGGAACTGGACGAGGCCATGAAGACTGCCAGGTCGACAGGATTGCCGATCGGCAGGGTGCTTATCATGGCTGGTTTCCTTACCGAAGTCGAGTTTCAAGCGGCTGTACAAGCGCAATCACTTGTTCGCGACGGCATCGTGCCATTGGACCTGGCCATAAAGGCGCTGTCCCACTTAGCGGATAGCGAAGTCTCCTTTGATCAGGCTTTGAGCGCTGTGGGCTGGACCAGTGGTGAGGATAAAGAGTCTAACAAGCTCGGTGAACTGCTGCTTGATTCTAAAATCGTTCCAGCGGACCAGCTCGAGACGGCAATGAAAACTAGCCAGGCGACAGGCTTACCGTTGGGTCGATTATTGATTTCGCTGGGCTCTTTGTCTGATGAATTGCTGGCGACCGCGCTCAGTGCTCAATCTCTGATCCGCTCTGGCAACATTTCGCGCGCCCAGGCAACCGCTGGTCTTATCGCTGCGCACAGGAGACAGGCTCCAGTAGAAGCTCTGATCAATGAACAAGGTCGCTTCCGCGGTCCGCATTGTCCCTCAATCAGGCTCGGAGAGCTTTTGGTTGGCGCAGGCATCATTTCCCACGTGGAGGTTTCCCAGGCTCTAGAAGGTGGTCTGGTGCAAGAGAAATGGATCGGACGAGTGCTGGTCGACGGTGGGCAGTTGAGTGAAAGTCTGCTCGCAGATGCACTGTGCATTCAGGAGATGGTGGCAAATGAAACACTGAATGCCGATCAAGCTCACAAATGTTTGCGCCGCCTTCAAAAGACAGATCAAAAATTATCCGAAGTCGTGGCGATGATGGAAATTCCAGAGGATGACTTCAAAACACAGGTGCGTTATCACGAAGTGCTGCGCGTTGCTGGACTGATCGGTCAACCGGAGATCGATCAAATCAAAAGCGATATTGATCGGCAAACTTCGCCAAATTTTAAAGATGCGTTCGACATCGCCCAATTGCTGCTCGACAAAGAGCTTTTGGACGAACGGACTTATTATGGCTCACTGCGCTGTTTTTTCTTGCTTGCCACCGGTTGGTTGAACATGCAGCAAGGCATCATTGCACTGAATCTTTTTCACCACAGGCAGTGCACTTTCGATGAAGTACTGCAAGAACTTCATTGGACTGTGCGCACTCACGTTCGACAAACTGCACCGCTTGTCCACTAAATTTCAGCATGTTTAACGTCTGTCCAGGCTGCGGTCAGTATAGCGATGAAAAGGAAATAGATACTAGCAACGGTGCTGTTGCGGTTTGTCGGCAATGCGGACATCGTCATCCGTTTCTTATGCTCCCGCTCCTCATTATCACTGGCGCGAGCGGTACCGGAAAAACAACAGTCGGTCTGAGACTTCCATCTGTAATGACGGATTGCGTCTGTCTGGAAAGCGACATTCTTTGGCAAGATGCATTTAATCAACCTGATAACGACTATAAACAGTACAGAAACTTGTGGCTTCGAGTAGCGAAGAACGTTGGACAAAGCGGGCGCCCAGTCGTGTTGATCGGATCATCTACTCCTGGGCAATTCGAAAAATGTCCTGAGAGTCGGTATTTCAGCAAGATTGCTTATCTGGCCTTCGTCTGCAATGAAAGCGCACTAGTTGAGCGTCTCCAATCCAGACCGTCATGGCGCAAGTCTGGTTCAGACGATGTTCTAAAACAAATGGTCAATTTCAATCAATGGTTGATTGACAACGCCTCTACCACAAATCCGCCAATGTCGTTGCTCGACACAAGCGATATCAGTGTGGATCAAACGCTCGCCGCGACCAGAATGTGGATACGCGATTTCCTATAGTTATTGTCCAATGCGTGCGTACCGTGAGTATCAGATCAGTGAGCAAGCAGGTGATGCCTGAGCACCGTATCTGGTGCCGAAGCGGAACAGGGCTTTCTGACTGTCAAGGTTTGACTGTTTGGTGCTGGAGCGGAATAGAGCTTCCTGAGGTTCATGGCTGGACTGCTTGCCTTTAAATCGAGTTATACGGTATGTTAGTTATACGGGATGTTAGTTATTGGGGTTCACTACTCTTTGTGGGGATGGAACCATGCCACTTTCCCTTAAGGCTACCAAGCGAGCGCTCCGATATTACCGGATCGAAGAATACCGTCATGCGTTGCTGGAATTGAACGCCGTGATTGAAGAACAACCAGACTATTGGCTGGGATACTTTGGCAGAGGGCAAGTTAACGCGGCGATGGGGCGCTACCTCGAAGCAATCGAAGATTTTACCAGAGTTCTTAAGCAACCAAGACTTCTCAATAAGCGTAACAGGCTTAGACTTCTGCAAAACATTTCAGTTTATGCAGTCAAACTTTGTGATCTTGAAAAGGGAGAAAGGCTTACGTGGGCAACTGTTAAGCCCTACATGCTAGGAACCCCCTACGTTAAAGCTACGGGTAGAATTTCACAACTTGGGAAATTTCTCTTTGACGCTCAAGACATCTCCAAGCTCAATAGACTAGTCTCAGGCGAACCGGCTAGCGGATCCGCGATCCGCATACTCACAACTTACGGCATACGTACTGGACTTCGGACCCGAAGTCCAGTACGTACACCAGACAAGTCCGAATATCCCAAGTACTTGTCAGATTTCTTTTGATGAACTGATATGGTCCTGGCGCGCAAACAGTTGATGAATAAGATCACAGTAGTTGACCATTTGTCCCCTCACTTTCCTTTTTAACACAGTCAACAAACTGCATTGAATCGCGCGAAATCGCTTTGATTCTGTGAAACGAAAAAGCAATAGCTACTTGTCCCCCACCTCTATAGCGGTGAACGAATCTGGCACGATTGATTTGTGATGATGATTTTGCTCTGCCGCAGCGTTTGTAGCATCTACCATTTTCGCTGTAGCTAACCATATTCGGTGCGTCTTTGTATCCATGTCCATAGTGCGTGCACCACTTTCTGTTTCGACGTTCTGAATAACCTCAAAAGTATCGGGATCTTTCTCGTGGATTACAGTGAGTGTGCCGTCGCCATTGGAACTAAACGCATTTTGAGTTTCAGGATCGAACAGTGTTCCATCTACTCCAGCGCCGATCGGAAGGGTCGTAATAACCTTTCCAGTATCCGCATTTAAAATAACCATCTTCTGATTGTGGCAACCTGAGAACAACCGCCGATGCTTCAAATCGATGGATAGACCGGTTGGTTCTGTGCCAGAAATAAGTTTGAAACGATTCACCACCGCCAATTTCTTGGTATCAATTACTGCGATTTCGTTTTTATCTTCAAGGTTGACATACACTTTGCCTTTTCCATCAGAGACACCCGCTTCAGGAGCACCGAGCAACTCCACCGATCCAGTTTTCAGATTCGTTGGCTCGATCACTGTGGCAGACGTGCCACCGTTATTGAACACGAATATCCTCTTCGACGACTGGT
This sequence comes from Candidatus Melainabacteria bacterium, assembly GCA_003151275.1. The sequence goes on along the minus strand of PLXC01000097.1, from coordinate 37,602 downwards.
CATAAGTGATTGCATCTGGCTTCTCTCCAGCTTTTGCCTGGGCGATTTCTTTCAGTGTTTTGAGATCGAAAACTCTTACTGTATTGTCTTTGCCACTGGTGACAAAACCTTTGTTCAACTTTGGCAAAACACAAACGCCATGAACTCCCTTCATACTCGTGATTTCGCCGACTAGCTTTTCGCTGTCAAGATCGATAACCATGACCCGATCAGATCGCCCAATATATAAGCGCCGCGAAGGGCTATCAATATGCAGATAATCCCAAAAACCTGCTCCCCCAAGAGGCACGCGTTTGATCACGTGATAGCTAGACTGAGTGGCAGCAACGCCAGCACCAATAGCTGTTCCAGACAGTGCCAAGGCCAGAACTACCTTCCGAATATTCATAAGCGCCTCCTCTGAAAAGAAGAGTTTAACGCCTTTAGAAAACGATTTGAGAATTCCGAAAGAAATTCTCTATCACGTCGCCTCTATTCGATCCATTCAGCGCTGCGTGTAATGTCACAAGTGCACATCGGAATCAATAATTCGATCCAAAATTTTGATTGTCGTCAAGATTCAGCCAAATGAAGTAACCGTGACGGTTCATATATCCGTATCTTCCGAAGTCTGGATAATAAAAAGCGTTATAAAGATAGACAACGTTGATTATTTGATCGTTTCCCCATCCAGTATAAGGATCGCTTGTATGAATGTGACGGGGCTCCAGAACTTCAACAGTAATCGGTCCGTCGTAGTCATCAGGAGGACCTAGTTCCGCATAGCCATTCACTCCCGGCTCTCTCCACAATCCATAGGCAGGAAGATAGATCCAAGGAGTGGGAATGAAGTCAGACGCACAAACAAAACCTTCTGGTGGTGGTCCAAAGTAGGGATGCCATCCCCATCTTAGCCAATCAGGACCCACTCTAATCGAATCCCCCAAGGTGAAACCGTTAGAGTAAACCCAACCCGGTTCTTGCTGATACCAGTGCGGGTATGCGTGCGCCGGAACCTGAAAATAATTGGTGTTTTGCCTGTTGATATCGATAGGATGATTGTTGATCACCGTGTGATAATTGTTAAAATAGTTGTTTACTACTGTATTTCTTGTCATTAGTCTGTTGACTGGCGCTTGCGTTCCTTCAACTGCAATCAAATGTTTTTCCAAATTGTGGTTTACTGCTTGGGCATGTTGATGATCTTCTGTCGAGATGCCAGCCTGTAAAACCGGCATTGAGATTGCCTTGGCAATCGGTACAACTGCTGTTTGAAGCGGTGGCGGCGTTGCCGTTCGCTGAAATCCGTGCCTGTTTTGTGGTGTAAATCCGAGAGGCTGATTCTGGTGCTGTTCAGATGGGACAGGGGTTCTTCCATTTTGTTCTTCCAAACGCCGATTCATGTCGCCACCAGGAATGGTGCTTAAACCAGTTTGTCCACGTTCTCTGAATTGTGGCACGGCGTTGTTTTGTTGATTAGGCGGTTGTTGATTAAAGTGAGCTTCTGGTTGAGGTCTGAGATTCTGATCGTGCTGATGCTGTTGCAATTGATTATTTTCTAGAGAACGTTGTGCTTGTTCGCGAGCTTTGCCGGCTTGCTCGTTTTGCATTTTTAAAGCTTGCATTTGCGCACTTCGCGCTTGCTCTTCTTGAACTCTAACTCTTTGTTCTTCCGCCCGACGCGCTTCTTCTTGGGACTTAAGCTGTTGTTGATGGGCTTGCATCATCTGCTCTTGCTGAGCTTTTTGTTGCTGCTGTGCTTGAGCTTGTTGTGCTTGTTGGGCTCGTATCTGCTCTTGTTGAGCTTTTTGCTGCTGCTGAGCTTGCATTTGTTGTGCCTGCTGCATCTGTTGGCCCGGCTGCTCGTGGTGGTCCTGCTGCTGAGGTTGAGGCGGGCGCGCTTCTGCTCTTGGACCAGCATTTTGAGGACGCTCTTGGAAATTTCTGGAAGGCTGCCCCTGCCCATCTCTAGCGGATATTGTCGCAATTGCAAGAAGTACAGTTGCTGAAAGTAGTATGTTGCGCTTCACTTTATTCTTACCTCTACATCAACTACACAGGAATGATGTCACCTGGAACTAAATAAGTCGAATCCACAGCCGACCATTTTCGATGTCGTAATGAGAAATTTACCGGTTTGTGCAGTTTTTATCAATTCCGGTATCATTGATTGATGCTTGAACAAAGATACTGTGTCACCGCCAGCAGAACCATTTTTATCCCTAAATAATGCGATCGCCTCAAGGAATTCATGCCTAAGCAGCACAGCGAGAATCACAAAATCAAGAACACAGGCTGGCTCCGTGCAGCGGTCTTGGGTGCAAATGACGGCATCGTCTCGACGGCGAGCCTTATGCTCGGCATGGCGGCATCCCATGCAAGTCACGAAAGCGTCTTGATGTCAGGCATTGCGGGACTGGTGGCAGGTTCAATGGCGATGGCGACTGGGGAGTACGTATCGGTTTCATCTCAAGCGGATACTGAGGCAGCCGCATTGAAGGAGGAACGCAGCGAAATCGAAGCAGACTTCGATAAAGAACACAACGAACTGGCGGCGATTTATGTTCGACGTGGTCTAGATTTGCCTCTCGCCAACACAGTTGCGACAAAGCTAATGGAACACGATGCCGTTGGTGCTCATGCTCGCGACGAGCTTGGTATTTCAGAGACAACATCGGCAAAGCCGTTACAGGCAGCGATAGCGTCGGCCTGCAGTTTCGCTGCCGGAGCAGCCTTGCCTCTGAGCATTTTGATATTTACCCCTGTGCGACATCTGATTCCGATGATTGCCGGTGGTGCTCTAGTGTCTCTTGCCTTCCTCGGGGGACTCGCTGCAAAAACCGGCGGTGCAAAGATTCTCCCAGGAGTTCTTCGAGTGACATTCTGGAGTGCATTGGCGATGGGAATAACCTCCGCCGTTGGTGCACTCTTCGGCGGTGGCGGCGGCGTCTAATTTAGTCTTAAAAAATGACCAACTTTGTGCCTTCCAGCGCTCCAAACTTGAGACGATTTCAACTAAGGCGCCCCGTCGTATTTGGTTTATCCGAAGATCGGACGAATGTGGCATAATCTAAATCACCCGAGTTGAGTCCGAGGCAAGCAGGAGCGGTGGAAGATTCTCATGCCCTTTGGCTTCGGCAAATCAAAAGTTCAGATGACCGTCATTAACGCTGACGATGGAAAAATTATTGTCAAGGCAGCGCAACTGCCAGAAGACATTCCTGAAAGCTTTGACAAGTTCACAACAATTCATTTGGGCGAAAACGAATTTCAAGTAGTGGAAGCAGACCCACTCGATCGAGTCAGCTATACAAAGTCCGGCAAGCTGACGCTAAAAGTCAGGAAAGTCGAGGAGATTTCTACCAAAGATATTTTGTTTAGTTTGCCAACGATTTGCGACTACATTGGGGCGACAATTCCAACAGACAGACAGGCTAAGCAAATTTTCGAGATGCATGAAGACGACTGGCGACAAGTCGAATTGATTTCGAAAGCACTCTTACCAAAGATTGATACCGAGCTCGCCAGCATTACCGAGATCTACAGCGACCAAAGAAATCCCTCTGGTTTTTTTCAAAAACTCCACGTTAGAAGCCTAATTAAAGAGCCAATAGATGAGAGTTCCAAACTGACGCTGTCACGATTAAAATCACAGCTAAAGTCCACCACAACATTTGATGGTATCGGATACTATACATCGGGTGGACCGACCGGAAACGGAATTGTCGAAAACGGTTTTGCGTTTGAGGGAGCAGGTGGTTTGATCGTCTATGGGCAGGTCTCTAACGATCTGTGCACCATGGTCGGTATCACAGCGTCACACGTCGATGATCCCGTACAAACGGCTGCTGTTTTAGCAAGTCTAATTAACGAGTTCGATTTGGTGTTTGTTGATTGGTGTCGCGCATCAACGATCGAGAGCCAAGCGCAAATTGAACTGTACTTCGAATATACTCGTGGTTGATGTGTAATGCAGATTTTATGTGCTGAAGAGATTCGGACCAAGCGGCAGCCGGACCAAGCGGGATCCCGCACATTGGTGATAACTGCAGTGCGAAAAAGCTAGCGAAAAGGGCACCACTGTATGAGTAAGAAAACCAGTCTTGTGGTTGAGTGTCAAGGAACAGCTTACGAACAACACACGACTGAAGACAATCTCGGGTGCCGATCACATCTTTTTTGTCAAATCAAAAAACCATGACGAGCGACCGGGTCTGATTTTGCGAGTGGTGAATTGGTATTTGGAGAAGCCTGTCACTAATTTCCTCTGACATTCAAAAGAGGCTTTCAGATTAATCTGATTGATGTTCGTCACGATCCGCGCTTTTGCAGTCTACTTGCCTGCAACTTAAGTCGCAGACGCAGACAATCAAACAACTACTATTTGTCAGGCGTGCATTCGCAGACAAGCGGAGATCTGCGTTCAGGGAGCTGACCATGAATTTGAGAAAAAATATTGGACTGGCAGAACCCTGTGCAGACAGTCCACAGAGCGCCTATTGACATCCCGCGGGCTGGGGCTATACTGGTGTCGATTTCATTGAGATCACACTTACCACCATGACCAATCCTGAGCGCAGGCTCCGCAAATTTTTCAAGCGTCACGGCGAAGCTCTCTTTATCATTGCCTTTCTTCTTGCTGATTGCTTTCTTTCCGGATGGGCACTTACTGCCGGAACGTTGGCGGCGATCGTATACGTCGTCATGCCCGCCATCAGCAACATGGTTAATCTGAGTGCTGCCGGACGAATAACTTATCTGAAAGCGTTCGTAAAAACGGCGAAAGTTCAAAAACTGGTCATTCTCCTCTTTTGGCTTTATTCAATTCGTTGGTTGCTGTACATCACAACATCGTCGCGGTTGTTCATGGTGAACGAGAACGGTCAACTGCCCTCGATATCGAGTGCGTTGGTTATGGGAACGCAGCAATTCGCTCCCCTTGCCTTTCTTGCCAGTCCAATACTAATTTATATCGCTGCTTGTTTCCTTGCCATCCTTTTGCGATCTCGCCTTAAGGCGACCAAGCAAGATCCTGATTTGATCGCGCAACGGCAGCGTTGGGCCGGAGCAAGTCAGTTTCTATTTGTCTGCGCATATGTGGGCAGCATTCTCAGCATTACGCTGAACGCGAAAGGTCCGGCATATATGCTCTCTAATTGGCTGCTTGCGTCAGCCCGGGACGCAAATATATTCGATTCACCGGCGGTGGGAGATTCGTGGCCTTTCACCCCTTCCGCACTTGGTTATCAACCCCCTACACTTCAAGCGGTGGACACTTCTAGAGTCTTCTCTGACCTTGCCTTTTTGCAGCCGTTTGATACTTTCATCATTACGACATGTTCGCTAGCTGCGTTCCTTCTATTACTGCAACCAACTCTTAGGCTCACCGCGTTTTTAACTTCTTTCTGCTGGCGCGTAGTATCTCCAACGTCTCTCCAGAATATTATCGAGGGGTTCCTTGAAGCGCTGCGTCTGCGTGAACGCTCTTTGGACTTCAAGGAGCCGAATCCTTTTTTGAGCAATGCAGTGCGAACATTGGCATGGCTTGTAGCCTGCTACGCAGGATTGTTTTGGCTGTTCGGGTTTTGCGGAGGACCGCTCGGATTGGCCATTCAAAACTGGATGATCGCATCAGCTGTTGACGCAGGTTTGGGTCCGTCCACTGTCGCTCCCGATTGGCTCTTTCAGCCCAACTTTAGAATTTTTCTAGGATCAATCGTAGCCTTGTATGGAACTGCTCCAATTGCCGTCACGGCGTCAGTCATATTGCCCTTTGCAAAAGCACGCAAGCTCACTCTTAACTGCGACGGTCTCTCGTTCTTTCAAGGTCCTCATTTGGGTTTGTGGGGAAGACAGACTCGACTTTGGAGCGATCTAAAAAGTATGACGGTTAAAAGTACCAACAAACCGAATTCACCATTGAGAGCTGAATTTACTCTCAACTTCCGTTCTGGGGGTCGCGTAAAATTCAACAACTCGCAAGTTTCCGCGCAAGATCTGAGAGTGCTCCTTGATGCTATCGATCAGCACGCAGTCGCTTGCTCAGTTTCGCCAGAAGTCTTCTCCCTTTGTCAAACGCTTGAGGAAACAGCGAAAGAAAATGCAGCGTCGGATGGAATTGATGATCCTGCAATTGCGTGCATTCCTAAACAGGAATTCAAATCAACAATTTTCGTGCCATTCAATCCTGGTGAATATCTCCCCAGCACTCATACGCGGATAATCAAACAACTCGCTAGCAAGCCACTATGCGCGGTGTACCTTGCACGCGATGCAGAAGGTAGAATGCTAACAGTCAAGCAATTCTATCTAGCCGATGAGACAGACGAAACCAAAGCATTTGCAAAAATACTGCGTCGCGAATATGAGCTTCTGTCGCGATTGGATCATCCAGGTATAGCAAAAGTTCTGACTTCTTTTACAGTTGATCACTCCACATATTTGGTAATTGAGCACAGACCAGGAAGCGATCTTCGCGACATAGTGAAAGAGCATGGTGCAAGGTCCGAGAGCCTCACAATAAGTTGGGCGGAACAGCTGAGCGAAATTATGATTTATTTGCACAGTCGCGAACCAGCGATACTGCACAGAGACCTCACTCCAGATAATGTTATTGCCGGAGAGGATGGGCAATTACGACTGATTGATTTTGGTGCAGCCCGTGAGTTCCTTGAGGGAATCACAGGCACCATGATTGGCAAGCAGTGCTATGTTGCTCCCGAGCAATTGAGGGGTGACGCGAACCAGCGAAGCGATATCTACAGCTTTGGATGTACTTTGTACTACTTGCTGACAGGTCGCGATCCGATCGCTCTTTCTCAATCGTCTCCCGCAAAAGTTATGGATTGTTCCGATGAGCTCGATAAGTTAGTGCAAGATTGCACGAATTTCGATGAGCAGAATCGTCCTCAATCCTTTGAAGAAGTTCTCGGGCGTCTAAAAAACTTAGATAGGGGAATCCGATTAAAGCTGGCAGTACCCAAATCGAAGGTTCACGCATGAGCGGAGATAGATCCGGTAAACAAGCCAAACCGTTCGTAGTGGATGAAGCTGAAAATGCTTCTATCAATCTGGTGCGCAGTGCGGATGAGTCGCCAAAGACAACCACCATCGACTCATCCGCACCGACAATTTTGATTGAGCCTACTCCGTTAAGCTCTTCGCCAAGTTCGGAAGCGGACGTGACTTCATCATGCTCCCCGTCAAATTCGGGTTCAGCTCACACAAATGATTCTGTGACCGTACCGATGGCACCAGAAGGCAACGGATCTACTTCAAATAATGTCAACGAAAAAATCGAAAACTATCTTCGCGACTTAGAACAGGCACTGAAGCTCTGGTTGAAATGTCATGACAATTACCTGCACTGGCTCTGGGGATTAAGAGCACCGTTGTTTCTTTTGGCTGCCATTGCTCTGGTACCGAAAATGGTGCTCGTGTGGATCTTGGTGGTAATTATAAAGCCAATCACTTTATGGCTGTATCATACCTCTCCCCAAAGTTGGAGAAATAACCTCCACAAACTATGTGCAGACAAATTTCAGCCAAGTATTTCTAATACTGTCAGGAATTCGCCTTTCCTTCGAGATCTAAACGAAGGTGCGGATCAAGGATTGCCCTTCATCCTATTTTGGTTATATCTATGTTGCGCGCCTGTCGCTTTGGGCTGGATCGCGGTGCACTGGATCAAAGGATTTTTTCCTACCCCTGTCAACCAGCCAGTTGACGGGGAGGCCACCTTCGTGCTCAGGCAAAATACAAAACGGAACTCGGCACAGTCGGAAAACAACTTTTATTATTCACGCGCTTTCGGACTCGTTTTAGTTGCCTTTTTTGCTCTTGGCATACCGGCGTTTTTTAGTTTTTCATTGTATGAAAATCTCGGCATCGAGAAAATGATGCGAAGCAATCCTGTGACGCCGATTACGATGAGCAATTCCTCCGGTCCGCCAAAGGTACACGTGCCCCGAGTTGGTTTGGCGTACAGATTGAGGCACTCTCCCGAACTTCTAACCGATAATAGAACCCACAGCATTAAGGCTCCCACCGGCATGGATAGCACATATGTAGTGGGCTATAACGGCTATTGGCCATGGCTCCGCAACCTGGGTGTCGAGCCGAGTAAGGCTTCAGTCTTCTTCGTCCATTTCTACTTAGTGAGCGTGGCGTCGGCTCTGTGTATGTTATTTTTCAGAGCCTGGTTCTTCTTTCCTTTAAACTTTCTATCAGATGAACACGACGTCCAATTCACCGCCAATGGTATCAAGCGAAGTTCTATAAAAGGCTGGTTCCTTAGTGTTCTTACTATAAACAGATGGGCAACTGGCGGCGGTCCTGACTCTTTAACTTGGAAAGAAATAAAATCCTTGCGACATCTCGAAGAGGGTTTCACGAGACTCTGCCCTCTCCCAGAGACTGCGTTTAAGAAGGAATCGCTGAGCTACAAATTACTGAACAAAGTGGCGGCTTTTATCGACGGATTATCTAATCGAATGAATACAGGGAACTATTTAGTCTTCAGCACAGTGGAAAACGAGGGTGACTTTGGTAGAAACATCAAAATAAATCTCAATGATTTAAATCGAGAACAGCGAGCCAGGCTATTCTACGCCGTTAAAAATTGGGCTCCGCATGTATCCATAAAGAAGACTGCTGAAGAACAACTGCTCGGCTCGACGGTTCTGCAGGATGTTCGTTACACACAGCTTTGGTTCGATCTACTGACGTCGAAAACGAGAGTGAAACGACAATCTGTTTTAAATAGCGGTGAGACTTTGAAGGATGCCGAATACACAGTCGTGGAAAGACTTTCGTCAGGCGGACAGGCAACAGCCTATTTAGCTCGCAAATCTTCTGGAGAACTATGTGTGTTGAAAGAGTTCATACTTGCGACCTCTTCAAGCTCCGGTGCATTAATAGAATCCGCGCGCGAATTCGAAACGGAAGTCAGCTTGCTGTCTCAACTAAACAATCCTGGCATTGTGCATCTGGAAGATTTTTTCACAGATGAAGGGCGCGTTTATGTAGTATTGGAATATGTGCAGGGGCAGTCCCTTCGACAAAAGGTGCAACAAGAAGGACCGCTAAGCGAAGCGCAAGTTGTGCTTCTGACTAAATCGATTTGCGATGTGCTCGAGTATTTGCATGGCTTCAATCCACCGATTGTTCATCGCGATATTACACCCGAAAATATCATCATGCTTCCTGACGACACCATCAAACTTATCGATTTTAGTTTAGCCGTAAAAAATGATGGTCGGAGCACCACCGATTCTTGCGGGAAACAGGCTTTCACGCCTCCTGAGCAGTTTCGCGAAGAAGTCTGCGTGCAAAGCGATATCTACGCTCTGGGCGCAACTATGTATTACTTGCTGACAGGAGTGGTCCCAAAGCCAATTACAAGCTCGTCTCCTCGCACGAAAGCACCGCACGTCTCGCCGGAACTGAACGCCATCGTCGAACGAGCAACCCAACTTGATCTAAATCAACGGTACGAATCCGTTCATTGGCTCAAACTGGATCTAGCCAATATCAACGCAAAAGGCACTGAACCGGCATTGTCATAACATTCAACACGATCATTCTTATTATGGAATCAACGCGCTTTCACATTGTTCTGCCTTTGGTCAGTCATCTTTTTCGAACTTCATTTCCGGATATTTCGGAGACGGGCAGTCGAGCAAGTCTTCACGTGCGTGCTTAAGATAGCGATTGAAAAATGCAAGAGAATAGTCATCTATAACATTCATGGCGCGCGAAGCGTTAATGTCTCCAGACATTCCTATGATCCAATGCAACGGAGTAATCAACGGAAGATCAGTGAAGTTCGCATGCTGAGCATGCTGCAACTTTAAACAGTAGTGTGGACCGGTCGAAGGTTTGAGATATTCATAGATCCCAATGGGACTTCCAACCTGATCAGCTTGGATAAACATAAATGGTTGACGGATTGCACCTGGCGGTAATGAACGGAAGCCATCCATCGACAAACCTGCTTTAAATCGATCATCTTTCGAACACACCAGCATAGCAGTCTGTCCGCCTAAAGAGTGCCCGAAGACGCCAACTTCGTTAAAATCAATCCGTCTGAATAATTCATTCGAGCTACTCTTCATCGACAGTTTTTGCAATTCATCGAGCACAAACTGCACATCCTGCCTTCTCTGAGTCATGGCGCTGTCACCAACGAGAGACACCGAATTCAATTTTGAAGTTATGAGTTGAGAGGGAATGGTTTTATCAGGGAAAATCGCAAAAGCAGAATCATAAGTGTGATCAATACCGGCAACAATATAACCATGGCTAGCCAACTCTTCGGCTTGAACCGTATTCTGTATGCGTCCACCCAAAACGCCGTGCGAAAAAATTAGCAATGGATATGTCTTCTCGCTTGCTGCTATCGGAGCGTTGACCAGAGAATGCGTTTTGATAAAGTGCAGATGGCTGGCTAAAATAGCAAAGAGAGGCGCTGACAAGAACGGCGAAAGATTGTTCGACTCTTGCATAAATGGAGCGACCTTACCAACCAAGTTAGCTTGGGTTGGGTACCAAATCTGGATCACCAATTCTCGTTTTTGATTTGCATCATTTGAAAAAATTTCCCGGCGCTTATTATCTGAGAGTGGATAGGTTTGCGTACCTACTCCATATGGTCCATGAGGGGCCGGCAGCTCAGCGATCGGAACAGCGATAGCGAAACAGAGTGAGATCGCTAAAAGTATAAATGCCAACTTCGCGAACTGCGACGTCGGAATTTTCTTTGATCCTAACTCAGTCTCAGTCTTAGCGAGTCCAGGCTTGCCGATAAACTGCTTTGCTAGGAGCAAAAACAGCCCGAAATAAGCAAAGGTCATTTGCCAATGAAATCCCTCCAAAGCAACTTGAGTGACACCCATGGCGACTGCTGCAAGGCTAATCAGCCCAAAAACGAATTTGCTTTTGACTGCCGCAGCCATTTCGAGCCCTGCGCAGCCAAAAGCGAGAACAAAAAATACAATTTCCAATGGTTTCATGGGACTGACATAAATACTTCACCAGCTTGGATTGGCTTTTACGAAGCGGCTCAAAATCATAAAGCCTGCAGTTGTGAGCGAAACAAAGAACAGCATCAGTCCAGCGAACCACGACACAGGTCGATAGCGGAAAACGATACGATGCTCGCCTGGTTGAATTAACACAGCGCGCATGACACCGTCAGCGATGTAGATATTTGTAGGGGCACCATTATCAAATGCTTCCCAGCCAGGATAGAAGCCATCAGTTAAAACAAGTGCCGAAGGGACTGAGGCATTTGCGCTAATCCTAATATACTCATTTTGGTCCATGTCCACCACAGCATAATTGCTGAGGACTTTCGCTGTAGTGGTGGCATCCTGCTGTTGTGGTGCGCCGACAAGTAATACTTCGCGCAGCGGGTCAAAATCATTGGTGTCAGCACGGTTTATATATTTCAGAGCGGCATCGCGACTTGGCACGAACTTCATGTTTTGGATAATCGAAACGCGAGGACGAATGTGAACGATCGTGTAAAGGCGGATGTTTAGCGCTTCGTCTTCCTTAAGAAGTTGGAAAAAGCGCTTGTCCAACAATGGTCCAGGCAACCAGGCTCCGTCCGCACCCTGCACATCCTTTGTTGTTTCAACATAAGCGGTGCTGGTGGCCTGACAATAACGATAAAGAGGAACATCAGATTTCCCAAGCGGGTGTGTCACGCTACTCAACGCAGAACGTGGGAGCAGCCCAGTATCGATAAACAGGGAATTCCAGGTCGGGATTACTGAGATTCCATTACTAGACTGAAGGTGAGCGTCTATGGCTGTGTTGGGACGAAGAATCTCTCTACAGTAAGCAGAAAACTTTTCTTCCATCTCCAGATCCGACACATTATCTAATTTTTTCGGTGGCAAAAGCGCATTGTCAATCAGCGGCAATACACGGAAATTCTGAATTCCAAGTTGACAATGGCTTTTGATAAAATTTGCCAGGCTCGATTTTTGTTCATAATATCTGCTTGGTGCCAAAGGAGAAAGAAGCGTGCCGTCGTTCAACACAAAACCAATAGCGATAAAGGCTAACAAGATTATTTCAGTGAACCTATTTCTTAAGACTAGCAAGGCCGCTGCAATTAAGCCGCTAAGTGCTGCGAGCAAAAGAGATTTAAGAAGCAAGTGTTGACTGTCGGCTAACGAGTTCACATTCACATTTACAACGGCAGCAGCCGAAAGTATCATCAGCCAGAAAATTACTAAACTAAAAATGTTAGAGCGCGTCACTGCTCCGCTGAAAACCGATCGCCAACCGTTCGCCGCCATTACCAACAATCCGAACAGTGCAAACAAAGCAAGCTTGATCGGATAACGCACTATATTTTGTCTATCGATAAGCGAGGCAAAGGGTCCGAACTGGCCGAGCGCAACTAGAACTGAAACACCAACGAGCACAATCCAGGGAAGGCTGTGTTTCCAATTTTTAGGAATCGACAGAAGAGCGAGCGTTAAGACTGGTGCACCGATGAACAGAGAAGTTATGTAAGGCAACGAGCCCGGATAAGTCACATATTCGCCTGGACTGGCCATGCTAATGTGTCCGAGTGGTTGAATTACTAGCATCGTCAACCAATCCAAGAAGCCAGCACTCCAGAAGCTGCTCTTCAGAACGCTAAACTGCAGCGCAGCAGGGCTGTTGGAAACAAGTTCGAGTAATGGAATATATCCGAAAGAAGCGAATCCGACAGCGAGAACAAAAGCACATGCCACCATAAACGGTGCACGGGGACGCAGTGAGCCAAGGTTACTGATGAAGTACAAGAAGTAAAGTCCACATGAAGCAACAGAAATTTCCGGTCGCCCCGCACTAAATTGCGTTCCCAACAATAGTGCCAGCACACCGCACTGCCACCACTTTGGTGAGGAGCAAATCATATCCAAGGCCAACAATGTAAAAGGGATCCAGGCAGCGGAAGCCATCAACAAGAGATTGATAGGGCAGCCCAACATGTATCCGCACAACATGTAACCTAAGCCAAAGAATGCCGCGGCCATGAAATTGGTTGGTTGAAATCTATGTGATTTCAGTTGCCAGAAAAATCCACCCGTTCCTGCCACCAAAAGATGGATCAGGATGAACAGTCCACTACCGAGACCAAACGGCAGACATAAGCCGATTGCAGAAGGGATGTACAACATCGGCCAGGTGACGGCGATCTGTGGAACGCCATTCAGAACCCAGGGATTCCACAAGGGAAACTTATTATTGTGCTGCCAAAATTCGCTAATAAAAGTAGAGGCTGGTTCAACGTTGTATGTGATGTCGGCAAGAAAAGGTGTCTTTCCTTGGAATAGAAGCGGGCTCAAAAGCCCAATTGAAACAACGCAATAAAAGATGACAACTAATGCAATAGCTCGGCGCTGATTCACAACTTTGCCGAATTACTGGAACATAAAAATGACAGACGGAACTAGCGAGATCAAGAAAGTGAAGATCATCAAACTGATTATCACTTTGACGAACACTTTATGATGTTTGTGGAAGAAGGACATCATGGGCTTATTAACCTCTGTTTTGAACTATTCTCGCATCGTTGTGTTCAATGGTCTACGGGCAGGGCTGAATCTTTTTCCGGGTCAGTCGGGTGGAGCTTTGAAAAAATCGAACCGGCAACGTTCTTTGGCAGCCCGGGAACCGCTAATAGTTCTTCCAATTCGGCAGCTTTAATTTTATCGAACGAACCAAAATAATCGAGCAATATTTTACGCCTGGCCTTGCCAATGCCCGGCAAGATATCCAAGTTTGACGAAATTGAGCGCTTGGCTCGCAGTTGGCGGTGATACGTCACCGCGAATCGGTGTGCCTCATCCCGCACTCTTTGCAGCAGGTGCAAAGCCTCACTTCGTCTGGGCAACAAGAATGGCTGCGAATTATTAGGCTTGTAAACCTCCTCTTGCTTCTTAGCAAGGCCGATGATATCGACTGCAGGAACGTTTGCCTCTGCCAACGCTTCGCAGGCGGCGCTCAATTGTCCCTTGCCGCCATCAATGATGATCAAGTCAGGTAGCGGCTTTCCCTCTTGCACAAGTCGTGAATATCTCCTTCCAACCGCTTCCTTCATCGATGCAAAATCATTGGCTTCTCCGATTCCTTCAACCGTGCGGATTTTGAAGCGCCTATAGTCAGACTTTTTCGCCAGCGCGTTTTCAAAGACGACCATGCTTGCAACGTTGTCTGTTCCTTGAATGTTTGAAATATCAAAGCATTCGATCCTGCGAGGCTGTTTCGAGAGGATCAAGTCTTCCTGAAGAGTCGACATGATTCGGGTGAACTTCGCGTCTTCTTCCGACACAACCTGTAATTCCTTTTCCAGAGACAATCTCGCATTCTTCTGGGCCATCTCAATCGATTGCTGCTTACTGCCACGTTGAGGCACCGAAATTTTCACTACGGTTCTGGATTTAGAATTAAGCAGTTCGAGCAATGCATTCTCGTCTTCGAGAGTGTGTTGCAAGACTACTTCGCTCGGCACGGCGATGTCTTCGCAAGCTGCGTAGTATTGATCGACAAAGCTCTGAAAAGCTTCATCTGGGCTAGTCTTTTCGACAAGTGGAAGACACACGGTCTCCGCGGAAATCAATTTACCTTCGCGCACGCGCATCAGACAAACAGCGATGAAACGGTTGGTATGGGCTTCTGCAATAATGTCTTGACTAACTTTTTGATTTTGGAAAAAGACCTGTTGCTTTTCGACGATACGTTCCAGCGATTGCAAACGGTTCCGAATCTTAGCTGCTTGCTCAAACTCAAGTTTCTCTGCAAGGGCTTCCATCTCCATTCTGAGCATGGTAAGCACCTCACTCTGCCTACCGGCTAAGAACATTTCTACCTGCGTAGTGATCTGGCTGTAAGTCGCTTCGTCTACCAATTTTTGACAAGGTCCCAAACAAAGTCCGATGTAATAATTCATGCAAGGGCGATCTTTGAAGAGCGGTTTTTTCCGTTGTCGCATCGGAAAAACCTTGCGCAGCATCCGCACCGTCTCCCACATCACGCCAGTTTCCACATAGGGACCGAACACACGCGAGCGCGGATTTTCTTTTCGATATTTGACCGGATCACGAACCATGACCAACCGAGGAAACGCAACATCGTATGTAATCGCCAGCCAGGGATACTTCTTGTCGTCCTTGAGAGCAACGTTGTAACGCGGCATGTGCTGCCGAACGAGCGTAGCCTCGAGCAACAAAGCTTCCTTTTCCGAGTTAGTCAAAATTGTATCGATCGCCATGACTTTCGGAATCATCACAGCCAGCTTCGGTCGCTCACGCCAAGATGTTTCATTCCAATAAGAGCGCACTCTGGCTCTCAAGCTGACCGCTTTGCCGATGTAGATGATGTCGCCTTGCACATCCCTAAAGACGTACACGCCTGCCGCGTCCGGCATGCCACCAAGTTGACGAGTTAGATCTTCGGAAATCGTCTTCATACTGAGCTACAAAAAATCGCACCCACTTTTAGATTCTAACGTGCAGAACTGGTTTCAGCGGGCGGCACTGGATTTTTTGATTCCCGTTGAGCTGATTTAACACCCAAGTCCGCACCGGGCATGGCAAGCGTCAGGGCGTCTAACAAAGATTCAACGCCGATCACTTCCATACTTTCAATTTTGGATTCTAAAGGCAGATTGGCCTTAGGCACCAGGGCTTTATGGAATCCGAGCTTTGCTGCTTCTTTTAAGCGCTGCTCCAACGAAACAACTGCGCGTATCTCCCCGGTCAAACCGAGTTCACCAATGCACAACAAACCAGGATCTATCGATCGATCCAGGAATGAGGTGGCAACGGCAACGCTGATGCCCAGATCTCCTGATGGATCATTGAAGTCCAAGCCGCCGACAATGTTTACGTAGACATCATAACGAGAAACAGCCAATCCAACTTTCTTTTCTAGAACAGCAAGCACTTGCAATAAGCGGTTGTAGTCCCAACCGTTGACGACTCTTCTTGGACTCGGATAATGAGTATTGCCGACAAGAGCTTGCACTTCCAAGAGCAACGAGCGGCTACCCTCGCCTCCGGCAATCACGGCGGTGCCTGAAGGTGCTTGCTTGCGACCGAGCTTGCTCAGCCGATCACCGAGCAGTAAGGCGCTCGGATTTTCTACTTCAGCAAGACCCAATGTGGTCATTGTGTAAATTGCGATCTCCTGTGTCGAACCAAATCTATTCTTTGCTGCTTTCAGAATTCGCAGCTGTCTTGCCCGATCTCCTTCGAATTGGAGCACGACATCTACCATATGTTCGAGCACACGGGGTCCGGCGATCGAGCCTTCCTTGGTGACATGTCCGACAAGAATAGTGGCAATGTTTTGAGACTTAGCAGCCGAAACGATAAATTGCGCGCCTTCGCGAACTTGGCTCACCGAGCCTGGTGCGCTGCTCACTTGCGGATGGTACATCGACTGAATACTGTCGATAATCGCCACCTTTACGTCGGCAGACAACATTCTCTCTCGAATTTTGCTTACATCTTGCTCGGAATCAACGAGGATATTAGCCTTGTTCACTCCCAGGCGTGACGCTCTTAACTTCACCTGTGACGCCGATTCTTCCCCTGACACGTAGAGCACCTTGTGATGTTCAGCAACATAATTGGCTACTTGCAGAAGCAATGTGGACTTACCGATGCCGGGATCACCGGCAAGCAGGATCACCGATCCTGGCACCAGACCCCCGCCCAAAACTTCGTCTAGTCCTGCCAATCCAGTGCTCAAGCGGGATGCATCGACAGTTTCGCTGTTGACGTCGATTGCGTCCAAAGTGACCGGTCCGGCGGATTCCGCTGGAGCGACACCGCCAAAACCCGAATTTAATCTAGAGGCGAAGGTCTTTTTCCCCAGGCCGGCGACCTCTTCTTCGACTAGTTCTTCAACCATCGAATTCCAAGTGCCGCACTCACTGCACTTCCCGAGGAAGCCAGAGGCTCCATACCCACACTCTTGGCAGATCCACTTGGATTTTATGCGTGCCATATGACTCCGAAATTTAGTAGCATTTGCGCCTCCATTTTAACGTGCTTATCGGACAGTTCAGCTATACTCTTCGCGGATGTCAAATCCCATTCATCGATGGATCGGAGGGCTCAATGTCAAGCATGGTTCTGGTGTTGGCTACAGCAGTAGCGGTAGCACCCGCAACAATGGGTTTCTCTCTAAAAAATATTCAGCTTAGGCCGACAGTCGCCCAGCTTATGCAGACTCAGTGGATTGTCGCTCAAAAATATAACGGAGCCGACCCGCACGGTGATGACCCTCACGGCGACGACCCGCATGATGAGCAGCACGACCAAGGGCTACCTGCCAACCAAGATCGCAATATCGGCAAAGCGCCTAAAGATGTTTACGGCGGCACAGTTCCAA
The DNA here is from genome assembly GCA_003151275.1 of Candidatus Melainabacteria bacterium. The sequence continues at coordinate 20,217 of PLXC01000097.1, read as the reverse complement.
ACGATCAAAAGCCTTACTGAGTTGGCAAATATCTCAAATTTTGCTGATTCTGAGCAAGGTCTACCGCAGCTCTGACGACTGACGGCTACAATAGCTGCCATGATCTTTGGTTCTCCCGGCGCCATTTTTTTGCAACTTGGACCCCTCACCATTCGCTGGTACGGGGTAATGATCGCGCTTGGCGCACTTGTTTCGATCTCATGTGCCACCGTCATGGCGAAGCGCCGAGGATTGGACGAACAAAAGCTCGTAAATTGTGCACTTAGCTCATTCGTTGGTGCGATCATAGGTGCGCGACTTTATTATGTGGCGCTGACTTGGTCGAGCTTTGCTAACAACTTGTTTGAGATAGTGGCAACTTGGCACGGTGGCATGTCGTTGCATGGTGGCGTAATTGGTGCTTTCCTCGGCGGCATTATTTATTGCAAAGTCAGTAAGACAAAATTTTGGCCGTTCTGCGACATTATTACCGCTTCTGTTCCCCTTGCCCAGTCAATCGGAAGGTGGGGCAACTTCTTCAATTCAGAAGCCTTCGGCAGACCGGTTGGCGATGACTTTCCACTGAAGTTATTTATTCCCGAAGACCGACGTCCGTTTCAATTTCACAGCTCTAACTATTTCCATCCAACGTTTTTATACGAATCGATATGGGACTTAGCACTGTTTATTTTGTTGTATTTCTTTCTCGCTAACCGCCTGAAGAACTATGATGGAATGACCTTCTTCGTTTATCTAGCACTGTACTCAGTAGGTAGGCTGCTGATCGAACCGATGAGAACAGACAGTATCATGGCTGGTACCATACCGTTTCCCATAATCGCGAGCGCAGTGGCATTAATCATCGGATTAATCGGCATCGTTTTTGTTTATTTGAAAAACAAAAAAAACGTCTAACATTCAACTTCTTTGAGGCTGAAGACGAAAGGGACGTCGCACAATCGACTAAGGCGATGCATGCATATGGATCGTCGAATCGACCTCAGGATTTACGTCTATTGAATCAGCTACTAGTGCCTGAAGGTAGCTTTGGGGGATGCGAACAATTACCGCTGGGCACAGTGCGCGTGTCAAAACCGCAAGTGACACACTGCCTAGAGAAGCGCGTTTGAGCTGATTGCGCCCATGAGAACCAAGAACTATCAATTGAGCAGGCCACTCTGCCGCCTCCTGCAAAATCACTTCCGTAGGATCGCCAGTACGAACTATTTGAGAAATATTTACTTCCGGCAGACTCCGGTGGATACGAGTCGCAATATCCATCAATAATTGCTTAGCTGCTTCGTCGACTTTACCCTCGAAGCGGTCAGCGGGAAACTCATCAGTGAACGGTTCAATGACTTGAAGAATTTCGAATTTAGTGTTGGGAGCCCATTGATGACTCAATACAAAGTCAGCAATGATATTTCCAAACAGTTCACCATCAATTGCTAACAATACATTCGTCATGAAATAACCCCTTCGGATGAGTCGACAATCTTACCAAGTCATCTTAATACCTTAAGTTGAAGTCGACCTCGGCAGAAAGACTGAGCTGACATCCAACAGTTCTATCCCTGAGTGTTTATTCAAAGACATCAAATTGGCAACGCGGAAGCGCACTGTGCAGAGCCTGCTGCTCATTTTTAGACCATTTGTCGGTGCTGATGTTCAAAACTTCAAGCTGGGGCAATTGACGCAAATATTGAATGCAAGCAGGGGTTAATTGGCAAAATCTGAGATCGAGAAGCTTCAGATTTTTGAGCTTGACGAGTTTGGACACCCCAACGTCAGTTATCTCTTTGTTCTGCGCTGCACGGAGGACTATCAGGTTTGGAAAATCTCGAACTTTTTGCAAATCGGCGTCTGACAGATTGGTGCCCATCACTTGAAGTTCCGTTATGCTGTTTGATTTATTACGGGCAAGGATCGATAGAACTTTCGACATGTTCGGTACGTGATCAGCCTTGAGGATATGCAATACTCTCATGCACTTAAGTCGAGACAATTCATTGCCGGTTACACCTTTTGTGTTGGAGACAGACAATTCTTGTATGTCCGGCAACTTCTCCAAGTATGCCAAACCCCGGTCTGTTATCTCTGTGCCTTCCAGATCAAGAATTCTAAGTCCGGTCAGGTGATTGATGAAGAAGAAGAAGTCGTCGCCCAAAAAAGGGTTCTGGGCTAGTCTGATTTCAGCGATTTCATCGCCTCTGAAATGCCGCATTAATTGCGGATTTTCAACTACAGCGGCGCTAGGGCTCAAAAGCAGGGGCTGAGCGGACTGAAATGTTACCAGCCCTTTGGCCTTCTTTCCTTCCCAGTGCTCTTTGGAGTTGTTGATCAAACTAATAGTGCCCAAAGAACGATCTGCTAGAAAGTGAAGTTTCCATGGCTTCCCTCTCGCCTTGCTCAGTGGCAGCTCTGCATAGAAATTCTCGGGTGGAGTTTCTGGAATCACAGATTCGTATGGTTTCGGGACAGCCTCAGAAGAAGAAGTCTTGGCGGGAACAACTCCTGGCAAGCTGCTCTTAATGGCAAAGAAGGCGGCAATGGCCAAAACAGCGGTGCCAGCGATCAAGACAAGCAGCCAACGCCGCGTGGACTTCGTGGCAAGTTTGCTTGACTGGCTATCGATCGACTTTCCTTCTTTGACCAGTTGCAGAGCGTGTTTAACAGACATCATGCTCTGATAGCGGGCAGACGGATCTTTGGATAGGAGTCTGCGCACCACTTGCTCGAGTGACTGGGGAAAGTCCTTACCCAGACTTGTCTCTTTCAGTGTGGGCGGCTCCTCAAGCTGATGCTTCATCATAATCGACAAAGCGCTCTCCCCAGAGAAGGGAGGCAGTCCCGTCAATGCCTCGAACAGAGTGCAACCAAGCGAATAAATATCGCAGCGATGGTCTATTGCCTGACCCATACACTGTTCAGGGCTCATATAGAACGGGCTGCCGAATATTTCGCCCGTGCGCGTCAATTCATGAGCCTCATCAGACTCCAGCTGCAAGATCTTGGCTATGCCGAAATCGACTATCTTAACGAGCTCGGCTTCCTCCGGTCCCAATTTGGTCAACATGATGTTGCTCGGCTTCAAGTCTCTATGCACCACGCCGCTTTCGTGTGCATAAGAAAGCGCATTGCACACCTGTATGAATACGTCCAGAGCCTCGGACACTGACAAACAACCCTGGAATTTGATCCGTTCAGACAGAGGTGTTCCTTCCACATAGTCCATCACGAAAAATGGTTGGTTGTTTTCCGAGAAGCCAAAATCGTGCACTCGAACTAGATTTTGATGCTTAAGCAGGTGTGCAGCATTTGCTTCTTTATGAAAGCGAGCGATTGCCTTATCAGTGGATTTTTCGGCATGCAAAAACTTTAAGGCATACACGTCGCCAAGGAAGATCTGCTCGACTTTGTAAACGACACCGGCGCCGCCTTGTCCAAGCACAGCCAGCACCTTGTACCGTCCACCGACAATCTCTCCAAGCGAGAGGACTGACTCGAATTTGTCTTTTACTTCCTCAGCATTTAAGGACGTGTTTTGGACTCGGATGGTTTTGCTATCCGAATCATCTTTCTTGAAAGTTTGTTGCTCAGGTTTGTCCACGTAGTAGGAACTATACCAACTCTTGATCAATATGCCCGCGAAACAGCCTGGTAATCTCTGCTCTCAATGAAGGTGGAACACCGATTTTGGTGTGGAATACGCCAGAGGCAAACCAGATCGTTGATTGACTCAGCAGATTCCATGTCCACACTGGTATCGTCTGCGGTGCAAATGAAAAACACCATCTGTGCCCCGCTCCTGATCTTTCACGTAGAAAATCAGGTGGGGGGTGTATGTGCAATTAGATTGTTATGCTCACTGTGAGCTACTGCCGTCACCCTATTGAGTGATTCAATTAACAAACAAAAATGATATTATGCCAAAAGAAGTCCTCTTCAGGGCGGCCAATCGGTCTGGAAGCATTGACACGGCGTCAATTAAATAGTTCGTCTCGGCTAGGCAGCAATTCGTTGCCGACCTTGGTTTTACGTTGAGTTGGCCCCGACAATTGAAATTGAAATAAGCTGTGAGGGCTGGATTGCAAAACTTTGACGAAAAATGGGGACCCATTCATCCACATGCAGCACCGACTTATTTGTCAAAGAGGTCGGAACAACTGTTACATGATCTGGGACCTAAACACTGCACCAAGTTAACCGGATGGCTCGCAGGGCTTGTCGAAAACGCGCCAGACGGCTCGAAAGAAGCACGCGTCGACACCTGGTTGTCGCAGCGATACGCACTTATTGAAGCATCAGCTCGCATTTGGATTGACAACATTCTCTTGCACCTTAAACAGTTTGCTACCGAGTTCAACGACAGTGACACCGGCGAGCATATGCAAATAGCTATTGAAAGTCCAAAAGATACCTTAGTGCTTCCTTGCAGACGCGATCCGTCTTTTGAGCCATACAAATTCAACTGCTATGCGGGACACCTGGTCAGCTATAACTGGGCTCTTCTTGTTCGCAGCTATTATGAAAGCATCGAGGTGTTCTTAGTTCCTTCAGAAATGCTTCTAAGTCTGCAGATCAACGCTCTCAACTCCAGCAATGTCAAGCCACTGGCTGAGTTTCATGCCGCCGTCAATGATGAACAGGTGATTTGGGCACTGGCTGGTGTCACTCTAGAACTGGAAACGGTGCCGGCAATGTGTCGAGAGCTCTTCGGTGATTTCGTCAAGGTAGCATTGCAAACTGTTGATGCTTCAGTGCTGTTTTTTCCTGCCACGCCCGCCGAAGTGCAGACAACGGATGCTGATCCGCGAGCCAGCAACACGCAAATAATTGCCACCATCAAAGAGCTGCAGCTGTGGCAGGCGCGTGAAATATTTTCCCGGGCCCTCAAACAAGATTCAGAAACGCTTCTTACACTAAGTACGCAACCTCAACTGCCATTGTCAGATCGCTCGCAAATCAATACTTTGCGCGTCCAAGTTGAAAGGCTGCAAAAACGCTGGTTGGAATTGCTCAAGCAACTGCCATGTGAAGCACCAGTGAACTCGGTGAGATGATCATTGAATTAAATCAGAGGACCCTAATGGCACTAATTGCAGCGTGAAGTGGAGGGAAAATGAAAACAGAAAATTACAACAAGGAGCACGCACGAGATATTATCGAACGACGCATCAAGGTAGATAGGCATGTGGCTCACTGCGAGCAAATAGAAGGACTTTATGACGAGCTCTTCAGTCGGTACGAGATGTGCCAGAACTGTGAGACAAAAGTGTCATTAGTAGTGGCAGACATCGCCAATCTAGATGAAACTATTCCCGCTGAGCAACTCGACCAATTAATGTCTACCTTGTGCAATCGCATAATGAACATGACACGCTCGGCAGACGTTGTCGTAAATTTTGGCTTGAACGGCTTTGCCGTAATGCTAGTCGACTGCGACCAATATAGCGCAGCTAAAGTCTGCCAGCGTTTCAAGGAAACAATACATAAGGTTTTCTTTCTCAATCACCAGTATGCCAAAGATCTCGAGTTTAACTTCGGCATTGCCGACGATCACATGCTGGGTGAAAAAGGAGCCTACAAGCTCATCGAAGACGCGCAATCGACGCTGAGTTATGCCAATAATTTGGGCAATGGTGCCATAGTGCGAGCAAGCGATCTGTCGCCAATGAGCTGCGAGGACTTTCATCCTGAGCACTTCGTAATCGGCGAGACAAAACACACAGATGAATGAGTCTTACACACTGCATGCACCATAAAGTTTCGCCACAGCAAAGTGCAAAGATATCCAGAAAGGTCGATGACCTCGGACTCCTGCGTCTGTTGATCATCGAAGATAGTGAAGATGACGCACTGCTTATGATTGATGAATTAAAACAAAGAGGATTGACTTTCAGCTGGAAACGGGTCGACAAACCTGATCAAATTCAAGCTGCTCTGAAGGAAGATGTTTGGGACATCGTTCTCGCCGATCATTACACACCCCACTGCATCAAAGGCTTGACTGCTCTTGTTGCTGTTCAGTCTACAGAAAAAGACATCCCTCTTGTGATTGTGTCCGGCAAATTGGAAGAAGAAGCGGCGATCGTGCTAATGAAGGCAGGCGCGTGCGACTATGTAATGAAAGACAATCTGTCACGCCTTGCACCTGTGGTTGAGCGCGAGGTAAGAGAGGCACGCAGCAGAGCTGAAACGAAGCGCCAAAAACATACTGCAGAGCAGAATGAAAAAACTTATCGAGAGACTACTGAAAACGCAAATGATGCGATCATATTGCGTGATTGTGATGGCAAGGTAGTGTCTTGGAACCCAGCGGCTGAGCGCCTGTTCCAGTATACCGAAGCAGAGTCCATAGGCAGATCCTTTAGAGAACTTCTGGTTCGACTTGAGGATTACGAGCTTTACGACGCACATTTCGAGCAGTTGCGCCAAACTGGAAGCAGTCAATTGACAATGGGAATGCAGAATATTCTAGCTCGAAGGAAGGATGGAACAGAAATACCTGTCGAGGTTTCAATCTCTCCGATCGTTAATGACGGACAAATGCACATTCTCAATATTGCCCGAGATGTAAGCGAGCGCACGCAGTTCGAAGCACAACGCGAAGTCTTGCTAGAACTTCTCAGCAAGCGTGAGCTTCGCTGGCGCATGCTGATCGAAAATATGACTGACTTTGTTTTGGAATTGGATCCGGCATTGACTGTTACGTATGTTAGCCCAGCTATCGAGCCAATACTAGGGTACACGCCTAACGAGATAGTAGGAAACAAGGCAACTGATTTTCTGCATCCCGAAGACCGATTCATCGCCGATGCCATGCTCCACGCCTTTTCCGATCCCTCATCTATCAAGACGATGGCAGGTCGAGCCAGAACAAAATCAGGCGATTGGCGATGGGTGGAGTCCAAAGGAAGTTTAGTCAAGACTGGGCCAGACAAGGACAGTTTGATTTGTGTTGTGCGAGATGTTACCGAACGACACCTGGCGATCGAGCGGTTCAAGGCGATGTTTGAAGGAACCTTAAACGCTCTTGCTGACGCGGCTGAGTTGAGAGATCCCTATACGGCCGGTCATCAACGTAGAGTAGCGCATCTCGCGGCTGCAATCGCCCAAGAGCTGGGGTTGTCCAACGAGATGGTGCGAACGATCCAGTTAGCCAGCCTTGTACATGATATTGGCAAACTCACCGTGCCGGCAGACATTTTGACTAAGCCCAGCAAGCTTTCTGCGATTGAATTTGAGCTGATTAAATGCCATTCGCAAGCCGGATATGACATTTTAAAAAAGATAGATTTCCCCTGGCCAATAGCTGAGACTGTTTATCAGCACCATGAACGTCTTGATGGCTCCGGCTATCCACGCGGGCTCAAAGCGGCTCAGATACTGATCGAATCGCAAGTACTAGCGGTCGCTGATGTGGTTGAGGCCATGGCCTCCCATCGTCCCTATCGACCTGCTTTGGGAATTGACGTGGCGCTGCAGGAAATTGAGGCAAACAGCGGCAAGCTTTATTACGAGCCGGCTGTGAAAGCCTGCATCAAATTGTTCCGAGATAAGGCATTCATGTTCCAAGACAAGGCCTTCAATCTCACTGCTTAAGAGTCGACCTGACGGAAAGAGTTCGAGCGCGACATCGGCCGCTCCAACTATTACAGGAAAAATCTACCGCTAGGCGATCAATTCCTCCGGCACTTGGTTCATGGATGCGTTCCAGAGAACAGCCCGATTTCGTCCGCTGGACTTTGCCACATAGAGTGCTTTGTCCGCTCTCTCTATTGCTTCTTCCACCATGGCATCAGGATCGAGAAGTGTCAGGCCAAATGACACGGTGAGGTGAAATTCTTGTTGCTCCTTGTTCCGATAAGGTTGCAGTGCGAGTTCTTCTCTTAGCCTGTCGAGAATCTGCAGGCCAGTTGTCTGATCTGTGTCAGTCAAGCAAAACAGGAACTCTTCACCACCATATCGAAACACCTTGTCATAGGGCCGCAGGTGTGCCAGCACATATTGTGCCATTCCGGACAAAACAGCATCACCAACCGGATGCCCATAGGTATCATTCACATTCTTGAAGTGATCCAGATCCATCATTGCAATGCAACAATTGTGGACCCCGCGTCTGACCATGGCTTGTTGTTCCTGAAGTGTTTTCAACATTCCGGCGCGGTTGCAGACGTTTGTCAGCGGATCTATGTCGTAGAGCGCATCTGTTAGGCTCTGTTTCAAGACAAGAAGGTCCAGACGCAGTTGTTTTAGCGAGTTGGAAAAGTGCTCGTACTCTTGAACGGTGATAGGTAAATTGTTGTGGGAAGCAATCAGCAATGACGAAGCACTCTCGTGCATGTGCTTGTGCTCAATCGCGATCTGGGAGAAGCCAGCATGCTGAGTAAGCACCGCCGAACTGCAATTGTAATACCACTGGCCGAAGCGGCAGTGACGATGGGCATCATTGCTTATGTCGCGCTCATCGGGAACCAAACGGCATATGAGCGTAGCATAAACTGATTCAGACCACCGCTCATGGTTGAAGAATGCCTGGTCGACTTCAAGCAGTGCTTGCTGTAATTCATCGTGAGAAACAGTAATAAGCATGGTATGAATCCTTCTTTCTTGACCTGTCATTGTAGTGAAACGGAACTTTCATGGCTCTCTCTTTTAACTGCATTATTCTTGAATATCGCAGCATGAGTCTTCAAAGACATCGGCCCTCCGGACTATGTAGAGCGCTTGCTGTGTTGGTCGAACTGATTTGCATGTCGTTGACGGAGAATTGACCAACCAAAATTGCCACTGATAATCGGCCATGAAATTTGTTCCGAGAAAAATCATTTGATCTATCTGCCAAAATGAGTCGAGTCAAGAACGCTGATTCGTCGGCATTAGTTGTCTTTGCATTTAGCTGTCTCTGTACATTCGCTGGCGGTGCATACTCGATCGCGGCCTTGTTCCTTGGCCTGATAGAGAGCAGCGTCAGCTGCACGTACCAGATCCTCTAGGTTTGCACCCACGAGCGGAAATGTGGCCAGTCCAATTGAAACGTTAATGACTGGAAGTATCTGATCGCCGCAGTGCACCTGCATTTGCTTAACGGCATTACGTAAATCATTTGCGCGCTGATAGGCGATATCGGATGAACAGTTTGGCAAGAGAACAATAAATTCCTCTCCGCCGTAACGGCATGATATGTCGCTTTCACGCAAACGGCTGCGCAAGAAAATACCAAAATCACGCAAGACTGCATCTCCGGCCTCGTGGCCGAAAGTATCATTGAACTGTTTGAAATGATCGATATCGAGCATGAAAACGCTTAACGAGCTCTTATCGCGACGAGCTTTGATCAGCTCCCGCACGAAAAACTCCTCCATGTAGCGTCGATTGAATAGCCCCGTGAGCGGATCTCTGATCGATAACTCCAGCAGCTGTTTGCGCAAACGCAAGTTGCCCAGAGCCAGCGCCGCAACGCCGGTCATGCGAATCACGAGCCTTTCATCTTCCAGAAGCGATTGATTCTCATGCCAGTTGATATTTACCAATCCCAACACTTCCCCGAGCAGGACTAGCGGTACACACAATGAGGATGTCGCAGCTTCTGGCACGTGTGCACAGCGGGGGCCCGGAGCAGTCTTGCTGAATGAGTGTGGTTGCCCTCGGCGCAAAGCCCAGCAATCACTGTGAACAAATGGTCCTTGGTCCACCATATGCTCACCCCAGTGCCCCGCAGTCGCAAGCCAATCCTTCGAATCCTGAAATCTGTACACCGCTCCACACGATTGTGGGGAGAGAGCTTCTCCAAATTTCGCAATCATCGATTGAGCTTCCTCTTCGGACGAGCAAATCTGCAAGTACTCCTCCATCTGCGTAAGAAGTTCCATCTGTACGGCATGCCTCTCCATCTCAGCGGATTGCAACGAGAGTCGCTCATTTGTCTGAGTCATTCTGTTGTGTTCATCCCTCAATGCTTGTTCGTTTTGCTGGAGTTTCTGGTCGATTTTTTTGCGTTCGGTTATGTCGCGTATCACTCCGATAGCTTGCCAGGAATCATCGATGCGCACGGACGATATGGACAATTCGATCGGCACTTCGCTACCGTCTCCTTTTGTTGCCATAAGCTCAAACGTCTTGCCGAAGATCGGTGCATCACCTGAAGCTCTGAACTTTTCCAGTCCCTCTCTATAGAGACTTTGATACCGCGTTGGAACAAGCACTCCCTGAAGCTCGTTGCCTATTATTTCTTCAGACTTGCAACCCAACATCTTCTCAGCTGCGTAGTTGAAAACTGTAGCCTTGCCCTCTTGATCTATGCATATGATGCCGTCAAGCGCACCCGAGCATATTCCCCTGAACCGCGACTCGCTTTCTTGAAGCCTCTTGGCCAACCTCTTGCTCTCAGAGATATCCCGACTGATCCGGGAAACGGCAGTGATTTTACCGGATGCATCTCTGATTGGGGATAGCTGAATAGAAACGTAAATACGCTTCCCATCTTTTCGCTCGCATTCCGTCTCAAAGTGATCGATGGATGCTAACTTGTCCAACACATCATTACAATAATCCGATGGAAAGTGTCGCGAAATCAATTGTCCTATCATCTCTTGTTTGCTGTAACCGTAAGTTACTTCTGCTCCTTTGTTCCAAGTCAAAACAATACCGTCAAGTGTCGTGGACACAATGGCGTCTTGAGAATTTTCAACAATGACAGCCAACCGAGCCAGCTCCGCATCTTGGCGCAACTGTTCAGTTATGTCACGTCCTGATGTAATAATTCCCTCGATTTTTCCCTGGCTATTTCGGTATACATCCGCGTTGTAGGAAACATCTATCATTCTTCCAGAGCTATGCTTGACAGACAGCCGATAATCTCTGACAAAACCTTGATCCAAAATCAGCTTGATTCCATCCAGAAAGTGTTGGGGGTCTGTGAATAGCAGATGTCCCATAGTGCCGATCAACTGGTCACGAGGAACTCCGAATAGCTCTTCGGATGCCCGATTGACATCAAGTATTTTGCCCTCTGAGCTTACAGTAACAAATGGATCAACAACTGCTTCGAACAAATGACGAATGTAATGGCCGGCCTCATACTCGACGGACTGGCGTATCTGGAGCATCTCTTTTCGCTCGGTCTCAAGCACTTCCTCAAGCGTCTTTTGCTGTGATTCGAGCTTCTCCTGGAGAGTCTTTACCGTGTTTACTGAGATTGCATACTTTATAGCCCGAGCAAGTGCGTGGCCAGTCAGGTCACTTTTACTGAAGCAGTCGGATGCACCCGTTTGGATGGCTGCAGCCGAACCAGCGGCATCACCTTCTTCCATCAGAACTATGCAAGGCACGCGAGGAACCCGCCCCATAACACTGGCAAGTACGTCAAGAGCTTTCCCGTTTTCGTGAGTAAGATCAAGAAAAACGATATCCGTATTATTTTGAGCAAGCAAGTTGGCAGCCGAACCGCATTCACTGGCTGTTATAACCTGTAGGTTCATATCAGCAATTTGACTCAGGACGTTTTGAATTGATCGGGCATCGTCCGCATTCTGCTCAATCAGTAAAACTTTAGTGTAAATTTCCTGTTGACTCATTGGTCCAGAGTTGCCTCGTGGCTATTTTAATCAGAATACTTTGGTTCAGCTCAGACCGCCTCGACCATATGGACTAGTTCTCTCATCTGACACTTCAGCCTCCAAATGACTACTTCGAGAACTCTTTGAGCGCAACTGTGCCGCCTCAGAGATTAGGAAGATTGGAACCTGACTTGCTCTAAACGCCGACCTTGTGTAACATGACTGCGCTATGCGCTACACGCGAGGAGTCGTGACCATTGTCTGTCCATAACCTCGATGATTTCGATCTTGGTGAAATGGCGAAATGCACCAGCGAGATTCGTCGACTAGGGTCCAACGCTAAGTCTTTAGATGAGTTCGCTACCGCCCTGGTTCGCTATTTCTACCAGGACTTTGTTCAGGATAATGCCGGCAACAAGGCATGCGCACTCGTACGATTATTTCAAACTGTAAGATTTGTCGATCTCCCAGCTGAGCTGCAGACAATTGCTGTCAGCGGACTCGCCAGCGACGGTTGTAATCCATCGATGAGGTGTATGGTTCTGCGTGCCACCGCCGGAGACAAACGCGAATGGAATGCCCCTGAACACTCAATTCATCACCGCGTCATCCCATTGCCGAGCGTAGAACTAGTGCAGCAAATGCCAATGATCGCGCAGCTCGTACTTGATCTTGGTCTTAGGGTCAGTGACGTTCTAGAGCCACCGGAGCACGTATTAATCCATAAGTCCGAACAGGACTATAACATCTTCTACGTTGGCGATGCTCATGGCTGTCCGGTAATTCCGGCACAGAAGGAATTCGTCGAGCCGCATCAGGTTAAATCCGTGCTCGGTTTTGGTGGCATGCTGCCATCAGGAAATCTGTTTGCCGTCATTCTCTTTTCAAAAGTCAAACTTTCGCGCACCGTGGCGGAAAGATTCCGCTCTCTAGCACTGGCAGTGAATCTGGCAATAATGCCATTTGAGTAAGAGCGCGGATATATACCTCCGACTCTGTGACACTGCCAATGATGCCATAAGAGCACCAAGACCTTGCAGCACCGCCCGAAAATATAGAAAGAACTTAGCCTCTAGTATCCAGTTGGCTCTGCATTTAATTGTCTCCGCATTTGGTTGGCTCTGTAGATTCGAGCATGAAGATGCTCAACGAGCTCTTGTCACGATGAGCTTTGATCAGCTCCCGCACGAAAAACTCCTCCATGTAGCGTCGATTGCCCCGTGAGCGGATCTCTGATCGATAACTCCAGCAACTGTTTGCGCAAACGCAAGTTTCCCAGCGCCAGCGCCGCAACGCCCGTGATGCGAATCACGAGCCTTTCGTCTTCCGGAATCGATTGATTCTCATGCCAGTTGATATTTACCAATCCCAACACTTCCCCGAGCAGGACCAGGGGTACACACACTGAGGACGTCACAAGTTCTGGCACGTGTGCACAGCGGGGTCCCGGAGCAGTCTTGCTGAAGGAGTGTGGTTGCCCTCGGCGCAAAGCCCAGCAATCACTGTGTCCAAATGGTCCTTGCTCGACCATATGCTCACCCCAGTGCCCCGCAGTCGCAAGCCAATCCTTCGAATCCTGAAATCTATACACCGCTCCACTCGATTGAGGGAAGAGAGCTCCTGCAAATTGAGCAATCATTGATTGAGCTTCCTCATCAGATGAGCAACTCTGCAAATACTCTTCCATCTGAGTAAGAAGTTCCATTTGAACCGAATGCAGCTCCAACTCAGAGGCTTGCAACGAGAGCTTCTCATTGGTTTGAGTCAAAATGGTGCGCTCTTCCCTCAGAGCTTGCTCGCTTTCTTTGACTTGCTGTTCTAGCATTTTGCGTTCGCTTATGTCACGCATGATCCCGATAGCTTGCCAGGTATCATTGATGCGCACTGCAGAGACGGACAATTCGATTGGCAACTCGCTGCCGTCTGCTTTCTTTGCTATAAGCTCCTGCGTCTTGCCTAAAGCCGGTCCCTCACCGGAGGTTTTGAAGTGTGCCAGTCCCTTGCCATAGGCTTCTCGATACCGCTCTGGAGCAATCAGCGTATGAAGCTCCTTACCGATCACTTCTTCGCTCATGTAACCCAACATCTTCTCGGCTGCATGGTTGAAAACAGTAGCCTTGCCGTCTTGATCCATGCATACGATGCCGTCGAGCGCACCTGAGCATATTTGCCTGAATCGCATCTCGCTATCTTTAAGCAGCCTGATCAGTTTCTTGCTTTCAGAGATATCTTGGCTGCTTCCGGAGGCACCAATAATGGTGCCAGTAGCGTTTTTAATTGGGTTCAAGACCAACGAGATAATTATGCGCTGCCCATCCTTTCGAACGCATTTGAACTCAAGGTGATCGAGCGTCTCATCCTGTGCAATTCGGTTCAACACCCGGGGAACCTCCCCTTCTTGATCATTGTTAGGCAGCAGCATGGTAGCTGACTGACCAAGCATTTCATCCTTTGAATAGCCGTATATATTTTCAGCACCCCGGTTCCAACTGGTGATGGTGCCATCGAGAGTGCAAGAGATAATTGCCGAAAGAGAGCTTTCCACTATCGCTGCTAGGTGTAGGCTCTCTTGCTGCTGCCTCACCTGCTCTGTTATGTCGCGCGCCGTGGCCACGATTCCTCCAACGTTGCCGTCCTTGTCTCTAAATATACTGCCGTCGTAGGAGCAGTCGACTACGTCCCCATTCTTGTGCTTGACAGAGAGTCTAAAATCCCTGACGACGCCCTGAGAAAGGACCATTCTGATGCCATCGCGAACACGATCCGGCTCGATGAACAATGAGCTGGCATCAATGCCGATCAGTTGTTCGCGTGGAGCTTCGAACAACATGGTGGTGGCCTGATTCACATCTATTACAATGCCTTCAGTACTAACGATGGAAATCGAGTCTACATTCGCATCCATCAGTGTGCGCGCATCATTCTGGACTGCTAGGCGCAGCCGCTCGGCACGCTGGCGGTCAGTGACATCTCTTATTACAGCAATGGCATGCCAATCATCGCCGATCTTGGCCGCCGAAACGGCAACTTCTACTGAAATCTCGCTACCGTCTGCTCTCAACGCGTGAGTTTCTATTGTCTTGCCGGGCATAGCCGACTCACCCGAGTCTTTGAATTTAGCCAACAATCGCATAAAAGATTTACGAAACCGCTCTGGCACAACAATCTCTACTGCCTTCTTATCCAGTACTTGATCGCATTGATATCCGAAGATACTTTCAGCTGCCCCGTTCCAGAAAACGATTTTGCCGGCAGAGTTGATGCATACAATGGCGTCGAAGGCACAATTGCAAACACTAAGCAGTAGGTCGTAATCTAGTTGAGTTGAGATCATCGGGGATGTCCTTTCTTGGTCAATACAACTGATGCTCGCCCTGTGACACCATTGCCCAACCTATCCTCTTCCAATGCGTCTGAAACCTTTATGCCCTCACTTAGATTAACTCGATAAACATTGGGCGCGCATCAATCAAAGAATTGATTTGCGCCCGAAGAAAGAATTTCAGTTCAGTCTGTGCATAATTGCTAGCCGCAGCCGCTGCACATGCTGCATTTGCCCTGAAAGTGCGTAGCTCAATTATCTTTGTATGTCATCCTCCTGAATGACAAGAATCGGCCTTAAGCAAGATGATCTGCCTCGTTCACTCAAGGAGAATATAGAGGCAATCTTTTGTGGAGATAGATAATGAGCACCGAAGCCTTGACAAAGAAAACAAATTTGGCCGACAAGTTTACTGGCAAGTGGCACAACCAACATAATTCCGAATTGGATATAAAAGTTGATCAGCAAGGTCGTGTCACTGGTATTTTCAAAATTGAGGGAACCATAAGCAACGCTACTTCTGAAGAGTTTCCGGTTTGTGGATTTATTGCTAATGACGTCATCGGCTTCTGCGTTGCTTTCGAAAAACATAACTGCGTAACTTCGTGGACCGGGCAGATTGCCAAAATTTCCGAAGATCAATTTAAAGAGACTGTACATACGCTCTGGCACATGTCCGTTCAGGTCGGTAAGCAGGCAGAAAACTCTTTATGGAAGTCTGTTCTTTCGGGTGCTGATGTTTTTGAAAGAGGACCAAGATCAAGTGAAAGGAACACACTGAGAACGACACCTTCGCATCCATTGTGGATGAATGCCACCTAGTCATCATATGATTGCTTGAGTTGGCTCAAATCGAATGATCAGCTGATCAACGGAGGCGCAACAAACTCAGGGCATTAAGCGATGCCACCATTTCAAATTCCTTTTCAGTGAGCGCTCGTCTAACCTCACGTAGTGCTTGCCACTGTTGAAACAATGGAAAGTCGGAACCGAAAATGACACGGCGCGGCCCGATCGCGTCGACAGCTCGGCGAATGATTCGGGCGGGTTGCCACGAAGTCTCAACTATGACATTTGGATATTTGACGGCCAGCTTGAGTGCTTTTCGCCATGATTCCCAACCAATATGACTGAGGACGATGTTGCATTTAGGAAAAGCACGAATGAGGGGCTCGAGTGAAGGCACATCACAACTACCGACCAACCCAGACAGAGCCTCAACAGGAATATGACCTGTGTGAATCATCACGGGCAATTCACGATCGCTTGCCAGCGCCACAAAATCCTTACTTGCGCTGTAGACTTCGTTGCTTGCATAACCACCAACCTGCGGGTGAATCTTAATGCCGCGCACCATGCCTGAGGCAATCAGAGGAGCTAGATAACCAACAGGATCAGGATGCTCTCTGTGAACCGAAGCGAAGACGGAAAAGCGATCTTTATAAGGCTGGATGAGATCTATAATGTCTTGTGTTTTGGTTAGTGGCTCAAGAGAAGAAATTACTGCATGTTTGATGCCCTGCCTGTCCATGCTTTCCATCATCTGATTTAAACCATACTTCTTGAACAAGCGCAGTGCTTCCATCAAGAACAGGTGTCCGCTCATCCTAAACAAGAACCTGCCAAACTGACTGTTGTGATGCATTGCGAGATATCTCAGAAACTGATCATGAACGGGCTCGCTCCAGTGCGCGATTGGTTCAAGGATAGGAACCACATATCTGAAAAATTCTGATTCTTGATCTTCCGGACAGACTAGTTTCACGTCTGCTGTGCTCAGCACATGTGTGTGAAAATCAACTAGGTACAAAGCTTTGGGCACAGCTTTTTAAGATCCTCTTACAAATATCTGGGATGACGGGGTTGGACTGAACGCTTGATTGAGTCGAGTCACAGTCTGTTTCAGGGACAAAAGACATTATTGCGGATGTCAGCGTGCGCAAGATCCAACGAAATCTCGAAAGACCACTTCTACCATGCCAACCCATAACTATCAATCGGGCGCATCGGCTCGGCACGATTAAGTATTGCGGCTGAGGCGGAAACAACTGACAGCGCATATAGTATTGCTCATGGACCGATGATGACAGGAAAAATTAGTGTAGCTGCGAGACGGACCAATCCAAAGGAGAGCCGGAATGAAAAGCAACGCTAGAGGCATGTTCCAGGAGTTGGTGTCGGTTAGATTGATGGAGCATCATGTTGTCGTAGAAGGACAACTCTCTCTTCCCGAAGGCGCAGAGCGGTTGGTGCTGTTTGCTCACGGCAGCGGTTTGTTGGGACCAGACAGTACTCATTTAGCCAACATTTTTTCTCAGTTAGGGATAGGCACGTTGCTTTTCGATCTGCTGACGCCATCGGAAGCGAATTTCGATGAGAAAACGGAAATCCCGAGACACGATGTTGTCACTCTTGGTGAGCGCATGGTCGCTGCCGTCATTTGGTCTAAGGAGCGAAGGGACTTACAATCACTCGGTCTTGGAATTTTCGGAGATGACGCAGGCGCAGCAGCGGCGTTAATTGCCGCGGTCAGGCTGCCGCAACTGGTAAAGGCAGTCGTCTGTCGAAGCGGACAACTGGAAGCCGCCAGGTCGGTATTTACGCAGGTAATGGCGCCTACTTTGCTGATCACAGGCGATGCGGACTCTTCGTATGCTGGCAATACAGAAGCGCTAGCCGCCTTCTCCGGAACAAAAAATCTGGAAGTCATTACCGGAGCATCCAACTTGCTACAAGACTCTTCTCAGCTGGATAATGTTGGGAAAATTGCTGCAGCGTGGTTTATGCTTCATCTTCAACTTGATACTCCAAACATGCCTGCGCAGCTGTAGGCAGGCTGTAGCGATACGCACTCTGGGCTTTAAGCAAAACTTAAGAAAATCATCATATCGGTTGATGGCTAGATCACCAATTAGAGTGATGATAAAGATGGGCAAGTGCCCAGGCTAATCGGCGAATGGCCGATTCGAAAAGGAGGCCACTCGATCATGAAACCAATGTCAATTTTACTTACAATCGATGGCTCCGCTGAGTCCAGATCAGCTGCTTACATCGCGTGGCAACTAGCCAAGAAAACCGGATCGAGCATCACGGCACAACACGTGATTGACTCATTGGCTGTCTGGAAATTCCTATCCTTTAAATCAGCCGGTTTCATCGGCAGTGGGCCTTATATGGAGGCCTGTGAGCGAATTAAAGAAGCACTGCACGCCGTCGCAGAATCGCTCTTCCTCGCATACAACAGTCAGGCAGAAGGGCAAGGCCTTAATAATCGCAACTACATTGACGAAGGAGATTTTGTCAGCTGTATTTGTGAGCGAGCCAAGGAACATGATCTTGTCATAGTTGGGCATAGCCTTGAACGAACAAACGATTTTTATCTGGAACTGGGGAAGATGTGTTCAGCTCCCGTTCTGGTAATTCAAAAGAGCACAATGCCTTGGTCCAAAGTCTGTATTTTGCTCACTGATGAAACTGTGAATGAAGACACGATTTGGGATATTAGCGAATTCGGAAGTGATCTTGGATTGCCGACCGAACTATACTTGCATTCTTCTTACGGCAAAGAACACACCCTTCGTTGGGCGAACAAGCTTGCTTGCGTACGCGGATTGCCGGTAGCGGCGATCAGGCACGCATACGACGGTTATGCCATGAATCCGGGCACCCTAATGGTTCCCGTAAGCAACTCAACTACTGATGTCGGCGCCAATGTGATCACAGATTATTTGATGGATAATTCTGCCGTCCTGATTTGGCCGAGCGAACATATTAAGAAGCCGGCCACTAAAGAAAAACAGCCGGCCACTAAAGAAAAACAAGCGTCAATTCATCCAGCAAAGGACAGCCAACGTTCACGAAAAGCATCTTAAGCACGAAGCAGTCGATCGTCTCTAATATCATTTGCCCGGGCGGAATCATTTGCCCGGGCGGATTTTCGCTAATAGCGATGAGCCTTTGATTATGTTCGCCAACCCGTAGTCGAGCACAACGACAGCGATTATTGCCAGAATGACATGGAACTTGAAACGAGACAAATTGCTGACAAATAGAAGCCATGGGTCACCATGAAACTTGTTCAACGGGTCGGTGCCGTCTAGGTACTCACGCGAATCAGGGATGCCATCTCCGTCAAGATCGCTCTTATCCCCTAGCGCTGGAGCCAGTTGTGAAGGATCGGTTAAAATTTGCAAGAATTTCTTTCTGCCAATAGTTTTGATAATGTGATTACCGAACTCATTTAAAATTGGACTGTCTACATTGGTGCCAGGCTCCATTGCAGACCGAGCCTGATTTAGTCTGGATAGTTCTTCTGCGGTTAAACTACCGACCTGCCCTAACTCGTTGCCCGTTGGACCGTTGTCGTTAATGTGGCAAAGTGAACAATTGACTGTGCGCCCGGAATGCTTTTCCGAGAACATCTGATACTGCGGATAGCAATGAGCTGCTGGTGGCGTGATACCAATTGACAAAAAAATGCTGAGACCGGCAATGCTGACGATGTTGAGTGTAGGCGTTCGTCTAACCTGATCTGGCGCCTTCATTTTTTCAAAATCTCGTAGATGCGCTGGCCAAAGACTGTCGCTGTAACGAGATAGGTACTAGCGACAATAGCGATATAACGCAGAGTACGTCTCGATGTATTTTTGAAAATCCAGGGCGTGAAAAGTAGCACAACAGAACCGAATATGGTGGCTAACAATATAACCCAAAAAGGCAGCAGTTCCAATGGATAATAAATGAAGTAGAAGTACCATTCCGGTTTGATACTCGGTGGAGTTGCACCTAGTGGATTGTATGGTTCTAAGAGCGGAAAGGGAAGAAAAGATTCAAACGGCAGACACAAAGCGACGATAAAAAGAATCAGGAAAGTGACTGCCCAGACAGACAAGTCTTTGAATAGGAATAAGGGAAAAAACGACTCTGTCTTTGTCGAAACCTTATCGACTCCCTGGCTCATTCCATGTAGTTGAACCATGAGCAAATGTACGCCGAGTAGCGCCGCCAATGCCATTGGAAGAATCACAACATGCAAGGCAAAAAATCTTGTCAGAGTTGCTTGTCCCACCATTGGCCCACCCTGAAATGTCTCTCTCAAAGTATGGGGAATTTTCGAGAGTGCTCCCGGCAAATATTGTCCAACGGCGTCAACGGATTCCAGCCCAACCTTCGTGGCATTGACAGCAATCTGGTTCCAGGGAAGCAGATATCCGGTAAAACCGAGTACCAGAGTGATAACGAGAAGAAACACGCCAGCA
Source organism: Candidatus Melainabacteria bacterium (assembly GCA_003151275.1). Next base: position 97 of record PLXC01000097.1, on the reverse strand, counting down.
ATCCAAGTAAATTCTCGAGGTTTAGTAAACGCCTTCATGGCAAAGGCTGTGATCAGATGAACGGCGGCAAAAAAGATCATGCAAGATGATGACCATG
>PLXC01000114.1 GCA_003151275.1 Candidatus Melainabacteria bacterium | reverse complement strand
GTCTGGAACCGAGAACTTTAAAGCTGTTCAGCGCCTAGTTAAATAATCTGCCACCGCATGTGGTGTTACTACTAACCGGTTGGACGTCAGGCTTAGCGGTGCCCAGGCGATAAACCAACATGAGGTCCGAGTCCTATCCACCACCGAAACAGTCGGCTCCATCTTTGAATTTCTGTGGTGCCGCGGCGGCGTTTGTTAGGGAATACCAAGCTCATGACGGACCAAATTGTTATTCGCAGTACCGAACCAGCCAGCATCGAAACACGCTGAACAGCAGCGCCAACAGGGCCGTAGTGTTTGGTAATTAGTTTTACCGAACTCGTCTGAAATTCTGAGAACTGCTTATCTTTGGCGTCTTCCGTACTCTGCCCGCCAAGATGGGTGATTTCGGCGTCGGGACAAAACATGATTTGCCAGCCTGCTTTTCGGATCCGCATTTGCCAATCAGTTTCTTCTGCGTACATAAAAAACAGTTCGTCAAAGAGTCCAATCTGGTCTATCACTGATCGGCGCACCAGCATCGCCGCGCCGATCACAAAGTCCACCTCTCGCGGTGTATTGTGCGGCCATGCTCTATAGTCACCAAATATGGTGCTGTTAGGAAACGCGGCGGCAAGAAGCAGGTTCTCCCAAACAGAGCGCAGTGGGGAAGGGAACTTGTAGCAAGACATTTGCAAAGTGCCATCAGCATTGAGCAATTTGGGTCCCACTAGAGCGACATTCGGATGTTGATCCAGGAATTCGCACAACACTGTAAGAGCAGTGCCATGCACAAGAGTGTCGTCGTTGTAGACCAATATATACTCGCCTGTTGAGGCTTGCATGCCAGTGTTCTGGTTGTGCCCAAAACCATGCCTGTCGACGTTCTTGATCACCCTGACTTGTGGGAAATCCCGCTCCATCATCGCAACAGCACCATCTGTGGAGGCATTGTCTACGACTATTACCTCGAAAGAGAACGTGGGCGAGTTCTCGAAAATCGAAGTCAGGCAGTCACGAAGCATGTTAAGTCCGTGATGATGTACTATGGAGATGCTGAGTTTTAATGACGGCATTATAAACTTAGGCGACAGGCGGTTTCACAGTATATATGTGCTCAAATCGAACCATTCTTAGATTGGCTAAACATAATGATCCGGCGCCGCAGCTTTTTCAGGCAGAAGGCACCACACCAGGTCTTGAACAAGCTGCAACGAGGGACTCCATGTACAACCACGACAGTCCTCTCTTTCTCCCTTCACTCAACATCTGAATCATGCGCCAATTAACCCAAAACGATTCGCGTGAGGGTAAATCTTCCAGACATCGTTGACGTGACCAAAATCTTTCAATTCGATGAGTTGATTCAAAGCGTGACTGAATCTCATCTCCAATTGGTCCAGTCGCTTTTCCGTCATGTAGCTCGACCAAGATGTCGCACTCAATTAGTTCAGGCGTATGCCTGGGCTCAAGCAGTTCTATCTCAAAACCTTCAACATCCATGATGATCAGGCATTTCTCTTTTTGAATTTCTTTTAGCTGTTTCCGCAGTGTGTCTGAATCGCAATAACCATGAATGTCGACTTTGGTTTCGATTTGATTCCGTTCAGCGAGTTGGTGGATCAGCTGCCGTCCCGCTTCCACCGACTCAAAGGCAACAATGTGAGCACCCTGACACCGAAGTGCCATGCCGATCGCATAGTATCCCTCTGCCGCGCCAACATCGATAATCCAGCGATATTCTTTCGCGCATAAGCGCTCGATCACTGGCTGCAATTCCTTTTCGTAGGTGCCAAGCAGCTTTGGGTAAAGTGCACTGCCAACGCTCTGTTCAACATAGCGCATTCCGGTGAATGGACCAGCGATAACGGTCCCTTCAGTCCACTGGCGAATCAAGTGAGCCGCTCGCAGGCGCTTCGGGACCAGCCCCATGCGCAGCATCAATTTGATCAGTATTCTGACGAAAAGATTCTTAAGCCCTGCCAACATTTTGCTCAACAGCTTTGCGAAGTTTCGAAACACTAGCAGGTTGATTAGTTGTGCGCGGGTCACGGTGCCGTGAACTTCGATTTTGGTTTCAAGTGTTCGTCCTTCGGATAAGGATTGAAGGGGGGCTCAAGTAGACGGAAATGGATTAGAAACGTTAGCGAGTCAATCTGACCGTCTTCTCGGTACCATTTCCGCATCGATTAAGGGTGCAATCATCTTTAGGAATTTTCGTGAGCCTTTAGCATTGAGATGAACGCTGTCCAGAAAATCGTCGGTGCCATATTCTGGACCATTCGCGTTGAGAAACCGTTGTCCATTCAGGATTGCCAGCTTTGCTAAATGCTGATTCAAGTTGAAATATAAATGGTCAGGCAATAGGGCACGATTCTCCTTTGTCAAAGGCATGCTTGTCAAGATAACCCGAATGTGTTGTCTTGCGCACGTTGCCAACATTTGATTCAAAAACGTTAACTGTAGTTCAAGTTTTGTTTCAGTAATGTTTTTGTAGTGCAAAGTGTACTCAGGAATGTTTCTTTGTGGTCCCATTGGAAACAGACTTCCAGGCGAGGCTGGATGGTTTATGTGAAGAATTTCCTTTATCGTTGATTTTCCTAATAAAAGAAGTTGTTCGCGTCGTTGAAAAATGAAGAAAGCTCGTGTTAATAGACTCGTTACTGCGTCGGATGCATTGGCAAAATATGCATCTTTGTTCGAATAGAAATCCGAGCCTCGGGATAAGTAGTTGAAATATTTGCTGGTGTTAGGTTTACTCAATAAATTGTCGTAGAAATCACGAGGTCCGACTCCGTACACCAGTATTCGCGGATGGGCTAACCCGCTGAGATAACTGTCAACTATCCGACTAGCATCAGATGCGTTGAGAAGTGGTACGGAGAGATTCAATATGTTCTTTGCCTTAACACAGTTTTTCTCCATCGTTTTCGAGCGAAAGTGGTAATAGGCTTCGTTTGGCAAAGTATCACCGCTATCCGCAAACCAAGTCGGGTACTCCATTAGCGATGAACCGAGAAGAACCACATCAGGCGGCGAACCAGCTTTTAATTGGTGGAGACACGAGTCAAGAACTTGCTCTTCTGGTGTTTGCATCGCCCACATCAGCATAGGTAAGTCAAACATGCATCTGCGAGCAGAGTATGTTCCGCTAATACGGGCATTTCTTGTACTAGCTGAATCCAGATGCTTCTGAGCGATCGTGTAAATGCACAGTAGTCCAAAGTTCAGCACGGCGAAAAATGAGAGAGCAACAATAGCAGAGCTAAGTCGACACTTAGTTGATACCACCAGAGCCGGCGAAATGTTCTTCTGAGTTTGTTCTAGAGTCTGCTGCGAAATGAGACCTCCTGAGGAACGATTGGGTTGTCAGAGGTGCAGTATCATCGCATAGGGCCGCCGCAATGTCATGAGAACATCGTAAGTCCGTAATTGTTTCAGATGGCTTTGTCGAAGCGTGAAAGAAACTTAGGGATCAAGAAGCTTCACCTGACGAACGGTTGGCTTTGCGGTCCGGCTATACTTGGCAATTCGAATTCTGATCGGCGCGAGGTCTCAATTGTGACTGGAATTGAACAAGGTCTCCTCCTTCCCGAATGACAGTCGTCCATGCCATAGCTCATTCAGTCGGCACACTAACTGATTCCAATTCGTACAACTTCCAACTTTCAAGGTATCGGTTGATGCAGGGCCAAAATCTGATTCAGGAAGCTGAACAAATGTTTAGGCAAGCTTTGATGCTTTCAGAGCTTCGTTCGGAGACTGCCGCTTCAACTCGACCAAGAATACTTCAACGACTTGTGAAGCTGTATGCGACTCAAAACCGCAAAACCGAGTCTGTGACTCTAGCACCGAAGACGATTCGGAGCGTAATGAGGCTACAATTGCTCTAACTAAGTAATTGTTAGATTTGATGAAATTTAGAAAATTCCTAGACCTTTTACCAGATGTTCAAAACGGCGCAATAGCGAAGTTTTGCCTCTTCATCGCCATCTTTAGTTGCGTCGCCGCCACTACAGTTAGTGCTGAAACTATTTTTGCACTATGCTCGGACAACAATATCTTGACTAATCCGGAGTATCTGCCCCGATTTATTGAATCTGGTGCGCGCAACTGCCGAGTTGATATAGGCTTTGCCCAGATTCGCAAAAACTCTAATTCCGAACCAGACAAATGGGATTGGACTGCCCTAGAACAACTGCGAACGGCTTCAAGGCGGTATCCGCAGATTCAATGGTTACCAATTCTTGGCTACGGCACCAAGTGGGCCGCAGATCCAAAATTCGCCAGTATTGGTGGTGACATTAGCGCTCCTCAACGAGGCATCAACGTGATGCCGGTGGATTCGCCATCTAACCTCTATGGTAATTATGTATTCGAAACGGTTAGACGCTACAAAGATATAATCCATACCTGGGAAAGTTGGAACGAGCCAGATTTACCAGGGCATGCATTTTTCAAGGGTAATGGACAAGATTTTTTCCCTTATCAAAAAGCCTGTTATCTGGCCGCTAAACAAGCTGATCCGACTTGCAAGGTTGTTTTCGCGGGACTCTCCTTCGCCAACATCGAAGGTTATATGTATTCGCACCACCTCAAGCCACCTACATATGCACCTGCTCACTCCAGTTTTTTCGAGGAGTATTTACAGGCCGTCGTAAAAGATCCGCAAGCCAAAGACAATAACTACTATTTCGACGTCATGAATCAGCACAGCTATTCAAGAGCCACTGATATCGCCGACTACAGTCAGATACAGAAAAAGCTTATGCGTGATTATCTGGGTCAAGTTAAGCCTATATGGTTCACGGAAACTGGTTTCGTTGACGTGGGCGGACCCTGGGGTGGAAACGCCAACGATTACTGCGACTACCTGATTCAGTCATATGCTTGGGCAATGCTTTCTGGAGTGCAGAAAAACTTTCACTTTCAGCTAGACAATTCAAACGGACACGGTCTCTTCACTGACATGTTAGGAGCGGCGAAACCTGCATTTCAAACGTATAAGATGCTTGCGCACGAGTTGACTGGCGCACAATTTGTTTCTCAACTTCATGGACATGCTGGGATCGGATTTTTAGAGGGGAACAATCCATATCAGCCGGGTTGGACCACCGGGTACAACTTGTTTGAACTCAAATCTGCTGACGGAAAGAAGAGATTTTTGATTGGCTTCACAGATACGAGTAAGCCAGTAGATGTAAAAGTGCCGGCAAAGAGACAGAGTGCCATCTTGATTGACCGTTCCGGTAATCGTCAGGTGATCAATTCCACTAATTCATTTTATGTATTGCACTTAGCTGGTGCTACAAACCTAGCGGGCTTTCCGGTAAGTTCGGACCCTCGTGGTAAGGCGA
>PLXC01000076.1 GCA_003151275.1 Candidatus Melainabacteria bacterium | reverse complement strand
TGTCTACCAAATTGGGTAAGCTTCAATCAGGGCATGGATGACAAAAGAGGAAGAAAAGATTGGCTTACACCAAGCCTTTTCTTCCGGCAGACTTTCCTGTCGCGCAACACAATCTGCCAGTAAAGCTGGATTAGCTCCTTATTGACAGCCCTGAGAGCAGCAGCTCTTGAAGCCCGACGCTGAACGCCTTTCTGTGAATTCGGTTTTGTTCACTGCCTGTTATTCGTAATCTCCATTTTGCTCCACATGTTCTACGACCCAAGGCTGCTGAGGATCAACAATCCACTCTGGCTTTGAAATTCCTATTCCCCTAACTCGATAAGCCATGATGATGCCATCTTTTTTAAAACCAAGGTCAAGATGGTAGAGATTTCTTTCACCATTCGAGGTGCTATAGGCGTCAAAGGAGTAGAACGGATGCTCATTAACAACATGTTTTCTTGGTTCACTCCAAAGTTTTGTTGCACCTTCCAAAGAGAGTTGTGTCCATCCTTTGCCGTCTATCAAGTACCTCGTTCTCTCTGCCCAATCCGAAATTATCAAGTCGGTATCATGCCTGGGGATTTTAGTAGCGCTACTAGGATCGATGTAAGATTGCAGATGTCCTTGTCCGTTTCTATCCACTCTTATCGCAAAGCTACCGAAGGGATATCGCTGATGTCCCAAGGTATCTAAAATGTATGGACCTCCTTGATATCGAAGACGAGTTTCTGTAACGCCATCTGGATGCGGTATGGGCTCACCGCTGGCATCAGGAACCCTGATAGGGATACTCGTAAACACAAGCAATCCTGTCAGACAAAGTTTTCTTAGGTAGTGTTTCGATGAAGCATCGAGAAAGAGTCTATCCATATTCATAATGACCAGCTCAAAATTGTCTATCCAATCACTAATACTATTATCACTAAAGTAATCGCCTTTTGATAATTTGAAATTGCTGGTTGTGAAAGCTAGAACGGGCTTATGCCCGTTCTAGCTCTAAGATGAGTTAGTCGTAGTTACTCGGTAATCGCTGTGTACCCGCCGGGGAGCGCGGTACTGCAACTTGTGGAGGAGTAGTTTTCAGTTGGCGTTAAGGAGGGAGTGAAATGACCGCTATTGACATTGCCGGTTCGAACAGCATCCGCCCACGCAAGCGTGCAGCTGAAATAGCCACTTGTGAGTACCCAATCAGTCGTCCTCGTGTACAAGTAGTCTGAATTGGAGATACTGTTCAGTAGCAAATAAGCCTTCACTGCAAGTGCTTGAGCATACAACTCATTCCACGCGAGGACCCCTAAACCCGGTGGAGTGTGTTGGTGAAAGACGCCGGTACTTAGAGTTCGAAGTATTGCACTATTTAGCATCGTGGAGTAAGTGCTATTCTCAGTTGTGCCAGTACAAACGGCTGAAACGTTTGCGAATGGCGCTGGGCCACCATCTGAGCTAGCAGTGCAAGCCGGCCTTATGGTTGTGCCTGAGACAACTCCGCCAACATAGTCCAGCAGTAAGAAGTCGTTCTGAACAAACGCATTGTAGGACGAGCTCGCCGACTGGTTAAGTTGCCCTATCAGATGGTCAAGAGCGTGACCCATCTCATGAATAGTAACTTCTTTGAGGTTGAATTCAGAGAGAGTCCCGCCGCTAGGAGCGTCTGGGCTGTTTTCAACGACCGCAACGTTAATGTTTGTTGTAGCTGCAGTGTCTTCTCTGGTGTCCCCGAACCCGGTAGCAAGAGGAAGGCTTGTACTCAAGTTAAAGTACTTGTTTACGTCGTCGATGTTGTTGAACACATAGAGTTTGATTCTGCTTATGTTCGTAGCAGCACTGATCGCGCCTGATAGATTGCTAATAATGATGCTAGACGGATATGCGTCGGTGGTTGAAGGACTATTCGGACGGACATTAACGCAGTTGAAATAGCTGTAAGGCCATGTGGAACGGCCCAGCCCATTTTTCTGGCACGGCGGATCATTGAGGTCGATAATGCCATCGAATGTGCCACTACTTACGTTAGTGGCGTCGTTATCGGCATCGTCGGTTACATCCGAGTCAACAGGAAAATTTGACACGTTGCTGATTGAGACCGTGCCACCTTCACCTGAGTCACCGCCATGCGCATTGAAGATTGCACTACTAGCATCCATAGGGGTCGCGCCAGTAATGGTAAAGTCAATGTTTCCGCCGGTACCAGAGCCTTCGCCGTTTGCGTCAATCTCGTCACTAAGTGTGATTTGGTCTCCTGTGACGTTTATAGTACCGCCATTGCCATCGCCACTGCTTCCGGCGCTGACATTCACAGAAGCACCACTCAAAGCAACGGTCGAGTTTGATGCGACGTCTACCGTCCCACCATTTCCAGAACCGTTGCTTTTAGCCTCTAGAGCCAGCGCTGCATTGTCCGCACTAATAGTGATTCCGTTTGCGAAAGTAATCAGGATAATTTCGCCGCCATTGCCGGCGCCGTTTCCGTCTGTGGTAAGTGCAGTGTTTGCACCTGCTGGTAAAGTAAAGCCTCCAGCAGAAAGGAGAATAAACCCGCCATTTGCATCACCCGAACCACCATTGGCGGTCGAAGTTCCGGTCAATGTCAAAGTTGATGAGGTGCCGGCCGTCAGGCTGATTGAACCGCCTACTCCATTTCCTTGACCAGATGCGTTGAAAGCACCAGTTGCAGTGACATCTCCGCCACCTTGAACATTGATGGTTCCACCATTTCCGTTCGATCCCGTTCCAGTTCCGGGGTTAACCGAAATCTGTGCAGTATCAATCGTGAGGCTGCCGGCACTAGTCAGGTTGACTGTACCACCATTACCAGTATCACCGCCGAGAGCATTAAACACCGCAGCGCTGACATCAAGAGTTGCACCATTGACCGTTATGGTACCGCCTGCACCTGTTCCCTGGCCGGATGCATCGAATGTCCCGGTCGCAGTAACATCTGCAGTACCCTGGACGTTTATGGTACCGCCTTTTCCGTTGGATCCCGTTACGGTTCCTGGCGAAACCGAAATCTGGGCTGTATCAACAGTCAAGCTCGCAGCGCTCGACAGACTGACCGCACCACCGTCTCCGGTGTTCCCACCGAGAGCATTAAATATTGCGTCGCTGACATCAAGAGTTGCTGTACTAAAGACAGTTATGGAACCTCCAGGGCCCGCTCCCGCACCATTGGCTTTAAACGTGTCGTGAAGCGTAATATTGGCTCCAATGACGAATGTGGCGCCGCCGATGCCATCACCGCTGGGACCAGCGCTTACGTCAATCGCACCTCCTGTTGCAGTGATATCTGTATCAGAAGTTATGATTACCAGTCCACCGTTTCCTGAATCGTTGCTTTTAGCTTCGATAGCGAGTGCCGCGTCAGCAGAGCTTATAGTAACTCCGCCGGAGTGGGTTGCAACGGTAACTTCTCCACCACTACCGGTGCCATTACCATCTGCCACCAAGGCGGTGTTTGCGGCTGAAGGCAGTGTGATGCTGCCTGCATCTATTGCTATCAAACCGCCATTGCCATTAGTCGATCCACCAGTTGCATCGAGGTTACCACTCAGGGCGAGAGCGGCGCCGTTGGCCTTGAGAGTGATAGAACCGCCGTTTCCTTCCGTCCCCGAGGAGACATCCAGGTTGGCGCTATCGACCGTCAGCCCATCAAAGCTGTCGACTTCGATTGTGCCCCCGTTACCACCTGTGCTGTTTGCCGAGAGGGCAACATCTCCAGCAGAACCAGTGCCAATGCTAAGGCTGGATAGAGAATTAAGCCAGATAAAGCCACCGTCACCCGTGCCTACCCCATTTGTTGACAAGGAGGAGCTTGACCCGTCAAAGGTCAACGAACTGCCGAAAACAAAGATTAGACCCCCGGAACCATTGGTACCAGTAGGCTGTGCTTGAACAGCGTTCGAGGTATCTGCAGCGGTAATGTCATGGGCTTGAATGAAAACCAAGCCTCCGTTGCCGTCTGCGGAGCCGCCATTTGCCACCATGTTAATGGTACCACTGGCAGTGCCGAGCGGAAGAGTTCCATTCGTCGCTGTTACGTTAATCTGTCCTCCGTTTCCTGCTCCCGTGGCGATCAAAGAAACAGTCGAGGCTGGCGTATCAATGACATCTGCATTGATAGTGATGTTTCCAGCCGTTGCTCCAGAGTCTGTCGTACTGGTGTCGATGGTAACTGCGCCGCCACCGAAGTTCAAACTGGTCGCATTGGTGGGACCGCCAACATAGGAGATTTGAACGTTGGCTTTCGGCGCCGTGATGTTAACTGGACCACCAGTAAAATCAAGAGCCGTGCCGTTCATGAACACACCGCTGTTCGGACCTTCGGTTTCAACCGCGAGGGTCCCACCATCAGTGCTGTTAACAGTTAGTCCATGCTGTTGTGGATCCGCAGAACCAGCTTCAACAAGCGAAGTAGGATCGGTCGGAATGGTGACGGGCTGGCTGCCCTTAGGTGCGAACAGAATCGCACCGCCTTCTCCGGTCGCAGAGACAGTCAGACCACCGGTATAGTCAATGCTGTTCGCTGCAATTGAGATGTAGTGCACCTGAGCACTGCCAGCATCGTTTGCAGTAATTTGAGCACCATCAGTAGTTGAGATGGAATCACCCTTAAGAATGATGATTCCGCCAATGCCGCCGGATGGTGCATCGGCGTTGAGATGGCCCTTCAATGTAATCGGCCCATCACCTGCATCTAAAACAATGTCGCCCGATTTGTCGCCTGAACCGCCTGTACTAAGTACATCAATCGCGCTTCCATCGACTTTGATGCCGCCCGACCCACCATTTTTGATCGTGACATTGGGCCACCCGCTGCCAACAAAGCCGCTGTGCAAAGCGGTGACACCGTTGGTACCACTAGTGCCAACCACGAATTGATCAGAGCCGCCTCCTTGATTTGGGAAGAGCCGGATATCATGAGAGCCCTGGGCACCGTTGTTGTCGATCGTCCCAGCTTGGATGGTGCCATCCGAGTTGAGAATGACAATATGGCCAGGTGCTGTGATATCGCCAGTGATCTGAATTTTAGCTGACGAGGCTGTAGCTGTTACCTGCACCAACCCACTTGTTCCGGAGCCGTTGATGTCACCAGAAACAGTGATTGCCCCCCCTGACTCGAGAATGACATCCAGCCCAGTCAGATCCTGAGCGTCAATGGCACCCGCGGCGCTAATGTTGATATGACCAGTGGCCGTTACCGGACCCGTTACCGTGCAAGCCGAATCGCTTACATCCACGTTGCCATTGCCGTCAGTCGTCGACCAATTTGCAAGGCCGGCGCAATCGCTGCTGTAGTCTGCTGCTTGTGCAACTCCGGCTATGCCTAGCGTCATTAAAGCCGCTAGAAAAACGCCAGAGAGAAGTGTTCGCTTCTTCATGGATTTCTCCTGTTTTTCCGTTTCATTTGGATTTCCTTGGTTGTCGATTTGGTGTTTTGTCTGCTATTCGCCCGACGCAAGGTCCCATTCGCCAGCGCGGTTGCGTTGGTGAATTTGAAATTGCGTAAAAAAGGAAAGGTGTTTTTGTGGAGAGGTAGTTCAGGGAAGGGACGAATAGATGACGCCGTACCCTAACAATGGAGATGTTCTTGAATCCAGGCTCTCTAATGATTTACGTGCGAGCTATTCTTGCTGCAAATAAGTTTCAATCTTGTCAGGTCTTGCTGGGTCAACAAAACATGAATCTGAACGAATGGCTCACAATCGCAGTCTTCAGCTTCTCTTAACCATCGCACAGCTGCACAATGGGGCAATGTAAATTACGTGAAGGGGCATTACTTTTGTAAACCGAGCGACGCTATCAGCAATACGAATATTTTGTGAATGCTCGCGTGAGGTTGCGTCTATTGCGCTAAGCCTAGATCTTTGAAATAGAAATGCTACCTGCAATACAATTTCTCAATAGTGATCAATCCGGGATTGCAACGTCCGGGAATATTGATTATGTTTCGAATCGTTCACGGTGCTTGAAGATTAGGTACCACATACGGTACTAACTTCTTATGACTTGTTCATCATCGCCACGTATTTTGTTAGGTGCGTGACTAGCAATTCTTTACCACATCCAATGCAGGATTGGTCACAGATATTGGGACACTCTTGGTCATGCTCGTTCAATGCTTCTTCCGAATACTGGCTAATCATCTCAATAAAACGAGTAAGCTCGATTTGATTGATTTTGGTCCTAGCTTCTCCTGTTAACATCTCCCGTATTCGCCTACGTGACCAATTCTAAATTGGTTAATAGCTGGGCGCACTGTGCAATTGAACAGTCTACATAGGGCGATCCCGAATGACTTTATAGTCAAACCAGTACAGTGAAACCAGCTCACCGTCTTATGTTCTGTATATTTTCTGATATGATAGAAAAGAAAAAGTAGACTGGAGGCTAAACGACAGGGCTCGGCAGAGATCCTCAAAACAATGAGTGATTCACGAGCGTGTGATGAGACGGTCTCTCTCTGTAATTTATGAGTAAACATCGCCAGAGCCTCGGTAGTGTTTAGTGCGTAGAGAACAGATTTGGACATGAATCCCAACTTGTCTTTCATGAGGCTAAGTACAGCTGAAGGCTCTTGGCTGTGCTTGGTCCAAGAGAGTCCGCAATATTGTCCTGTTCAAATAAGCTGATTTAATCTTTCAAATTGAACTGTTTGAGCGTTCGTGACGTAGAACAGATAAAGACCCCCTGTTCCCTACTCACAGAGGTCCAAGAATGAACCGAGTTATTCGAACTGCCTTAATTCTCTCCCTTTTTGCCAGTCCTGCAATTGCCATGCCTCTTTTATTGAATGGCAACGTGGCACAGCAGCGCGTGTCTGCGCTTACGTCCGATATCCAGTGGTATAAATCACTTCCGCAGGCTCAGAGCGAAGCAATGCGGCAAAACAAGATGATTTTTTGGGTCCATATGCTCGGCGACATTCGCGGTGCCACGTGAAGTGCTGGAAACAGCCTGAGAGCCGTGTCGCTCTCGCAAGAACCTGCTTTCTCAACTCTCAAGAATTACTTTGTCTGCGGTACTCGCGACATTTCAAATGAGCCCTATGCGGGCCTGTCTGGCAGCCATGATGTTTCTGGCAATGCTGTTGATACCACAAATGGTGCTGGTCCTCACAACCTCCAATTGTTTATTCTCTCTGCTGATGGAACAGTGCTGACCTGTCTACCCGGCTATTGGCACTCCCAAGACTTACTTACTGAGATGCAATTCGCTTCACAGCTGAATCAAGTCTGGCTCAATCCGAAGCTGTCTCGTGGCCAGAAAGATCAGATGTTTAAACAAATGCACTTAGCCCATATTGAAACGCATTCGCCTGGCATGGTGCGCAGAAGCAAAATGCAAGGCTTCGATATGCAATACGAGGCTAAACGAGCGAATCGATCGGACACAATCCTTGATCGTAGCGTCGTCATATCTGCGGCGAATAGTGGCATGAAACCGCCACCGTCTGCTTTCAAAACCACCGATGAGATCATGCATGAACGAATGGCTCAGCGCTCCTTTGTCGCATACAACTACTTCGACGTCGCTGCTTTTTCAGATTACGGTAAACAGAAATACGATAAGCATGAAGATTATCGAACCGCTGATGGCATGGTCGACAAACCAGCAGCTCGGCAGGCTCCCACTATTGGCAATAAACAAGTAGAGGAACGTCCAATGGGAAGACGAGGTAGAGGGCAAGCCATGTACAACGCTCCTAACAATCCTGCACTCTGGGGTAACGGGCCGAAATGGGGAACGCAGTAAAGATTCAGGTAGATCTTCTTCACTGACAGAATGTGCATCAATCGCGAAACAAATACCAGACGAATTTCGCTACTCTTGAAAGTTCGAGAGACGGCCACGCGGTCGCATATCTGGTTGTTGAGAGCACGGTAGCGACTCGATGCTGATAGAATCCGTAACGTGGTTCGTGGCAAAGGCGCGCTGATTGCTAGTGTAATCGAAGAAATGGCAAAGCCGACAACGCAAAGGAACCGATCAAAAGTTCTTCCGAGCGCATCTCAGTCAGACCTTCCAATCAGTTTGGCGGACAAAGCCGAGTTCTTCTTTCGCGATCCAACAAAATTTCAGAGTGGCCCCAGTGGTTATATAAGCAGCCTGTACCTGCTCCGCAATGACATGAAGACTATGAACAGAATCGCCGCCGATGAGTTAATTTGGTTCAAGGCTATGGGTGTAATGACCGGCATCGACATGGCATCAAAGATGCTTCTAACAGCCGATCAGAAAGCGCGATTCGAAGCATTCATCAAAATCTACATGATTTCAGGCAGCGCCACAGCAGCTCATGCAAATGACTGGTCTACAGCCTTGTACTACCTACGAAACGCTTTGGAGCATTCGTTTGCTTTAGCTCACGAAACCGGTTCTGGGGCAAACCATTACAAGTTCAAGGTCGCCTATAACAAACACAGTCCGCTGATCTCAGCGTATGTTTCCAGAACCAAAACGACGCGCACGCGAACGATTACGATCAAGCGATACAGAGTGAACATTAAGAAGCTGGAAGAGGCTTTTGAGGCGGGCGTGAAACGGTATTTTAAAGCTATAAAGAAAGGAGCCGCATTTGACGGAAATATGTTTGACAAATACGGCGCCATAAGAATTTAGACGTGGCGCAGCCGCACCATATTTGGTTCTATGTTCGGGGGGGGAATACAATTGAACCGCGCGCAGCGCACTGCTGTTACGCAGCTCGATCACAAAGTTCTTTAGCAAGTGCAGCATCATCTGTGTATTCTTTCCCGGTCTCAACTTCACACCAAGAACCAACGTTTCGCCGAAAAGAATACCGTGCTGACGCCGGCGGCGGCATTTTGCCTCCGCTTTTCCTTGCTAAATCCTGCAAGAGATTAGCGTCTTTCACTGTAAAGGTCACAACCAGCTTGGTTATCCCGTCTACTCCGTGCTTCAATGAGAATGCAAAGTCCTTCTTTGGAGCAGTACAGCTACCCTCACAGTCCGCTGAGTCGGCAAACATGCTTGGAGTAATGGCAGCGTAGTAGCCTTGGCGCTTTTGAGTTTCCTGCTTTAGAACGTTTACAAATTCGTCAGTCATTGAACATCTCTCCATTCTGGTGCTTTGGCTGCCTTCCATCCAGCCTGGCTCATAAGTCTATCACTTGTCCCCAGTATCAATGCCGGCAATGCGCCATGTGGGTAGGTCAGCCGATCCCTTTCTGTGGCACGATCCAGTCGTCTTGGTCGATAGCACTTTTGATCCACTCATTGCGAACTCCAAAATCAGTGGCATGTTCAAGTTTTTGCCAAGTCACGCCGATCTAACTGCAGTGATTTGGGGATTTAAAGAATGACGATATTCACGTAATCTTCCGATGATGGCATGCACGGATCTGTGTGGCGATATGAAAAAAGCCATGGACTTAGCAGACGAATACTTCTAAGATGCTGAAGGCGTGCTGCAGATGATTATGTCGCTGCCTATGGGTGAGCTTGTGGATCTAAAGCAGAAGCGCAAGCGAAGACGACCGACGAAGTCCACGTCAAAGCCAAAGAAACCAGAGAAAGACTAAGCAAAGATGACTACTCCAGTTACTGCGTTCATCGCAATGTTCGATATTCTTGGATTCAAGGAGCTGCGTAAGCAGAAAGGAACAGCAGGGCTGCACAACCTATACAAAAAGGCCCTGCTGCCACAAATTGAACATTCTGCAGCTCTCAAAAGACAAACAATCATCGAAGAAGATGGGCAATTCGTTTGTGTTCCTGACTTCGGCACTCATAGCCTGGCGTACCAAATAGTGTCTGACAGTATTCTGCTCTTCACCGCCGATGATTCCTTTGATTCTTTTCTAAAAATTTTCAGTGCTTCGCACTCTTTGTTATGCTTCGGTTTTGCAGGAACGCACTGTCCGCTACGAGGTGCCATTGGACACGGAGACCTGATACTCGATCCAGAGAGCATATATATTGGCAGTGCTATCGAAGACGCATATCAGGGCGAGGAGAGTCAATGTTGGTCTGGGTGCATGCTGACGGAAGCTTGCGAGTTCTATTGCAGAGAACGTTCCTTCTTTGAAAAGCACGAAGAATTGCTCAAGTCCAGATTAGATATCGAAACGGATAGCGGAATAAGGAATGCACTGCTTAGCGCAGCCACTCGGTTGATATCATATGCAATACCGATCAAATCGAGGAATGAGGATGGCTGTACAACCTATTCGACGCGGCAAGGTCTGGCTGTAAATTGGACGACGAACGTGCACGTAGACGTGTTGAAAAAATCATTCAATGAGGCTAGTAACGCCCACTGCTTGAGGATCCAGAAAAATACTAAAGAGTTCGAACATGGGCGCGAAGCCGGGACGGCTCAGAGTCCAAAGAGGAAGCAAATTTGGAGATGGATAATATGAGCAAAGCAGGCGATCCGCTGGGCGACTACTTTAACAACATAGCGGATCTTCTTGAAGCGAGTGCACAGGCTGCTTCAACGCAAGACCATGCAGGAGACAAAGGGACGAACAGAGAATTGGTATTGATCGATTTCTTAAAGAAGCATTTGCCGCGCAGACTTCGAGCTTTTCAGGGTGGAGAAATTTTTGGCACCGGGGAGAAACGATCATCGCAAATGGACATAATCATCGCCCACGACGTGTGTTTATCTTTTTTACAAAATGGTAGATCTCAATTTCCAGTGGAAGGCGTGGCCAGCATCATCTCTGTGAAGTCTACGCTGACAGATCTTCAGTCGGAGCTGGACGCGTTTGACACCATTCCCGCTCTGGATCTAAGTGTATTCAATTTGATGTTGGCTCCAAAAGGACTCGATGAATACATGAAGAACTTTCCTTACTACTTTGTCTTTGGCTTCCAGGGAATGAGTTACGCTCACTGCAAGAAACTTTTGCACGAGAGATACGATCAGTCAGACTCATCCGTGCGCTTGCCGTCGGCGATAATCGTCAATCGTAAATACCTGATTGCTTGCAGCAGAGATCCGTCCGGGAAATTCCAAACGAGAGGAGGCGAAGTAACACCCGAACATTGGAATCTGAGAGGGTGGCCATTATTGTGGCTGAATGGACAAATATCTAAAATCACCGCATGGCTGAATTACATGCAACTTGATATGGCGCCATATCTGAAGAAAGCCTATCCCAGCGGAGTTTTTGAATGATGAGCTGATGCTGTTCAAAATCCAATAGCCATGGTTTTAGAAAAACTAGTGATACTGTTCGGAATCACTAGTTTTAAAGGCAAAAACTAATGATCATGGTTGTGAACTTCCGAGATATTTGGCACCATTTTTTTATGCATCTTTGGCACTTTTTTTGATCTAGGCCGACCACTCCTACAGTTTGATGTCCTTGCCGAATCCTTTGAACCGAGCGGCGTCGAGCTTCGTGTAAACAACGGTATGTTGGATGTTCTTGTGACCCAGGTACGCTTGAATTGCGCGCGTGTCAATTCCTTTCGAAGCGAGCTGGAACCCTTTTCCGTGGCGAAGCATATGCGGATGTACAGACAGCTCCAAACCTGCTTCGGTGCCGGCGCGCACCACAATCTTATGCACAGCGTTTGACGACAGCGGACCTTGTCGCTCAGAACAAAATACAAATGCCGAATCGGCGTAAGCTCGCCGCAGTTTGCGTAACGCGCGGATCTCGTCTCCTTCGAGGAAGTGGACAGAGGGGTCGCCGTTCTTTAAGCGATTGACATGAACTTTCGCGCTGTTCAAATCAACCTGATCCCATTTCAAATCTACGACTTCACCCACACGCAGCGCGTGCCGATAAGTCATGAGGATTAGCAGTGCGTCTCGAGCACCATGTCTACCAACATCCTTGGCTGCATCAACCAGTAGTTTGACCTCTGGACCGGTCAGATATTCTCGCGATCGTTTCTCGATGTTTCTCCGTTTAATTGGAGGAATGGTTTGAACATTTCTGAACTTTCCCGAAAATGATATTTGGGACGATTTTTTTGCCACCTGTCAAATTCCTGCTTTGCTTGGATATATCTAAGCAGACTTTATCGAAAATAGTTCTTTTAGGTAAAGATGTCGAAACGAGGAACTCAAAAAAAATGACAACCAAGCGACAGCTGACATCTCTGACTGCCGAGCAACGCGATCTCGCCATGGAGCGTTTCTCCTCGCTGCGGCCCTACTTCGAGGATGGCGTGCCATTCACTCGATTAGCTCGCGAATCCGGAATACCTCTTCGAACATTGAAACGCTGGTCGAAGCAATACGGCAAAGACGGGTTGGTGGGTCTGTCCCGCAGATCTCGAACTGCCCAAGGTGCCGGAATGACCCTACCGGAACCAATGAAACAATTGATCGAAGGACTGGCCCTCCAGGTGCCACCACCTACAGTAGCGAATATTCACCGCCAGATAGTTTCGATCGGAGAGAGGAATAGCTGGAAGGTTCCCAGCTATAGCTTGATCTACAAGATCGTAAGCAATATTGAGCGATCACTTTTGACGTTGGCACACGGAGGATCGAAGGAGTATAAAGTGGCATTCGATCTCATACATCGCTTCGAGGCAGTGAGACCGAACGAGATTTGGCAATCGGATCACACCCTTCTGGATTGTTGGATTCAGCACGGCGACAAGAGAATGCGACCATGGCTGACCAGTCATTCTTGACGACTTCAGTAGGGTTGTCTGCGCCTATCGGCTGGGTTTTGAGGCACCCTGCGCAATGAACACAGCACTTGTGTTGAGGCAAGCAATTTGGCGAAAGGTTGATGCACATTGGTCTGTGTGCGGAATTCCCGAACGATTTTACACTGATCATGGAAGCGACTACACTTCAAAGCATATGGAACAGGTCGCAGCCGAGTTGAAATTTCGGCTTGTCTTCTCGACCAAAGGGATGCCGAGGGGCCGTGGCAAGATAGAGAGATTTTTTGGCACAGTAAACGAGCTCCTTCTAAGTTGCCTCCCTGGTTATGCACCCAAAGGACATGTACCAAAGGAGCCATTGCTCACTCTCTCAGCACTCAACGAGCACTTTCATACCTGGATAACAAACGATTATCTGAAACGAGAGCATTCGGAAATTGCAATGGCACCGCTAGACCGTTGGGAAATGGCAGGCTTCCTGCCCCACATGCCGGAATCGCTCGCACAACTCGACTTGCTTCTAATGACTGTTGCAAAGGCACGCACCGTTCATCAGGATGGTATCAGGTTTCAAAACTTGCGTTATTTTGATCTGACGCTCGCCGCATTCGTGGGTGAGCCAGTCCAGATCCGCTACGACCCTCAAGATTTAGCAGAAATTAGAGTTTACTATCGAGACAAATTTTTGTGTCGAGCAATTTGTGCTGAGCTGGCGGGACACTCGGTCACGTTGAAAGATGTTATCCAAGCCAGAAATCGTAGACGTAACGATCTGCGCGGACAACTAAAAGGTCGGAAGTCTATTGTTGATCAATACTTAGCCGTGCATCATCCCGACAGCGGCGCAATGCCAATCGGAAGCGAAGAGCCTGCTGCACAGCCAGCCGACCAGCAGTCTGCCAACCATGGAGTGAAACGATATGTCAACGAATGAGGCAAAGGCGGAATTTCTAATCACAAAGGAATACCGGCGATTTGCCGAATTCTGTGATACCTGCCTGCGATACAGATACATAGGTTTGTGCTTTGGTGCTCCTGGTGTTGGTAAAACCGTCTCGGCTAGGGAATACGCCAAGTGGGATGAAATCGAGCCATCGCTGGATTTGTTCTCAGACTATGAGGCGCCGTCAACAATCGCCTCGTGTAATACCATCTTTTATACGCCTTCAGTTACTTGTCAGCCCAGGGAATTGGAGCACCAAATTCGGTGCTTGCGATCGTCGCTTAACTTTGCGGTTGGCGAAGTCAAACAACCGAAGATCAAGCGGACACGTGAACTCTTACCAGTACGAGTCGGGGACAGAACCAAATTGATGATTGTCGATGAGGCGGATAGGCTCAAACTACAGACGCTCGAAGAATTGCGGGATATATTTGACCGCTCGAAGATCGGACTTATCTTGATTGGTATGCCCGGACTGGAAAAACGGCTATCTCGGTATGCACAACTGTATTCTCGTGTTGGTTTTGTCCATGAATTAAAGCCGTTGAGTTCTGATGAGATGAGGTTTCTCATAGAGCGAAAATGGAAACAATTCGGACTCGACATACAAGCAGAGGACTTCACTGACGTTGAAGCAATGGCTGCAGTTATCAGAATTACGCACGGTAATCTGCGCTTGTTGCAAAGGCTGTTCAGTCAAATACAGCGCATTCTCGAGATAAATGAAGTGAAAACGATCACGAAGGAAATAGTCCTCGCCGCCCGTGAGAGTCTAGTGATAGGCACAACATGAAGACGGTGCCAAATAACCGTGAAAGAACAGTGCCAAATATCTCGGAAGTTCACACCGTATAATCACTCTAAAGATGGGCGAAATTCTAGTGATTACAAAACAACCAATCAAAAGCAAAAATAGTGATGTCAAGTCATACGCCGATTGGTTAGCCAAGCAACCCTTGTCCATTCATGCGCGGAGAGCCTATTCAGCCCGTGTTCAGGTTTTTCTCCGCTTTCGACAAAAACAACTAGACGGCGACGACGAAGCAATCACACAAGAGAACCGCGTTCGCATTGCCACCGCATTCAAGAAACACTTAAAACATACTCGCAAGTTGAAACCATCTAGCTTGAATGCCTATCTGGCCGCAGTAGATAACTTCTATGGCTTTTTAAATCTGGGACCAGCCAAAGTCACCCGTGAAGACCTGCCCCACGAAGCACCACGAGCACTAAGCAAGCAAGAGCAAAAGAAGCTTCTACGAGCCATTGAGCGCACCCGTCGAGCCAAAGATCGAGCTATCCTGACGCTTCTCCTCTACACCGGCATGCGCATCGGCGAATTATCCAGTCTAGAAAACGACGATGTTTATATAACGGGGCGCAAGCAGCGGGTAATTATTCGCAGCGGCAAAGGCGATAAATACAGGGAGGTGCCGCTCAATTCCAAGGTCTGTGAAGCCTTACAAGGGTGGCTTGATGAGCGACAGGAGAAATTTACCGGTCGAGTCAAATCGAAATCGTTTTTTCTCAATGCTCAAGGCAAGAAATTGCTCCCTGGTGGTATCGATCTGATTGTACGAAAGCTCGGCAATGACTCCGGAATATCTTTATCGGCGCATATACTTCGGCACACGCTGCTGACAAATTTGGTGCGCGCCAAAAACGACCTGATCTTAGTTGCCGACATTGCCGGTCACAAAGGCTTGAACACGACACGCCGCTATACCCTTCCGTCAGCTGGGGATAAGGCAGTGGCACTGGAAAGTCTGCTCGAATGAATTTATACAAGATAATGATATTATCACTAGTTTCTACGAAACAAAAAAGAGAGAAGGCGCCAGGCGACCAGATAGAGTGCGGTCTATTAGGAGGTTTATGGCACATAAAATAAGTTACTGAAAAAGTGACACAAGACGTCGCTGAACAGCACTTCTGAAATCTGCTGAACAGAACTTCTGAAAATGACAAAAATGTTCTTACTTTTTTGGTAGCTAAACGGATCAAGTGAATCCCTGCTTTACGGAGTCGGGTGTTGTTTTTCCCAGTTCTTCATCAACTCTAATAGGTATTCAGGAATTTCCTCACCGTGCGCAATTTTGACGTTATAGATGTTGGTCAGTCCGAGCATCGCATCTGTATCGTCCTTCCGTTTTTCCAAGAGGGTCCGATACTCGGACTCCGCCAAGTCAAGCCTGCCACCGTGCTCGAACCGTTTGGCACACAGGAGATGGCGAGAGCGAGTGTCCGCCAACTCTAGCGTCTGCAATGCGATTCGATTGCCGGAATCAATTTTGAGTGCACGCTTGCAGAGCGCTGAGGACGAGGCAAGAAATAGAAAATATTCACGGAATCCTAGGGACTTATTTGCATGTGAGTAACACAGGCATCCTCCGGCCGCAAGGACGTTGACATTATTCATTAGGTGGTTTTCTTGAGCTTGCTTTAATACGCCATCCGCTTCTGCGAGCTTGTCTTGCATTGTAAGACTAACTGCAAGACCCCCGAAGCAATCACCAGTTTTGTCTAATTTCAATAGATTACGATACATTGATTCCGCTTCACCGTATGCGCCTGTTTTGACAAGCTCATCAGCAGCACCAATGCTCTCTGATTGTGCGCTTGTCGAGGTCGAACTCATAAGTTGAGTCAAGATAAGAACGCCTGCGATCAACAAGCCTTTTTGACCGCCAAACCATGCAAGATCATTCTTCTTTAGGCTCATTACTTATCTCCAAAGACATCGATGCTTCTTCATCACTCTATTATCGCTCAACCATTGAATTACTGCTATTCATAATGGTCTGGGGAAAATGTGGAAGGGAAAGCGGCACCACCGAGGAGGCTGCCTCTTGATGCCGCTTTAAGCTTAAATCAATACTCAGCGATACCTTGCAGGATTATGGGATGGAGATAGACTTACGAGCATTATTGATATCTGTGCCGAACTGATCGTTCATCTGGTTGTTCAGGATGTCATTTCTGAGCTTTGTAAGCTCTTGCTGCTTTTGTTCCAAGTCTGCTAGTGCGTCGTTGACGGCTTGCTCTCCTAACCCCTTCCTGAGCACTTCTAGGCGCTCTTCAAGAGTTTTGCATTTTTTCAACTTCTTCTTCATCTCCTCGATCAGCTCGCGCTGTTTTGCTTCCTGTTGTTCTAGTTCTTTCAGGAGCTTCTGTTTTCCTTTTCCCAACGCCCAGTCGATGAGAAAACCACCACTAGAATCGTTCAGCTGTGGTTCTTTTCCTTGTGTTTGTTGCACGGATCCTTGAAGTGGATCTAGCCCAAGGAGATCCACAAAGTTAAGTGGATCGTTTGACACATATCCGTAAAGATTGACTGATGCCTGGGTGGATGACGAACTTGTGCAGCTGCAACCGCAGCCACAGTCATCAAGTTTGATTCCATAGCCAATCGGATCAGTTTGCAAGAATCGACCGACTGCAGGCGAGTAGTGACGGTTCTTGTAGTAGTACAAGCCAGTTTCAGCATCATAACGCTGACCAGTGAAACCGAATGTGGTGCCTACTGGGACGTTCTCGCCAAAGGGCGAATACTTACTCTTGTTGGTTACTGTGCCGGTTGAGTCGGTGGTAGCGATGACTGAACCAAGTCGATCCGAATGCAGATAAGTAAGCACGCCCGCGCTGGTCACTTGGATGAGCGGTTCATCCAAGCCGACCCCATAGATGTAGCGGTTTTGCAAGGTGTTCGCAGTGCCGTCGTAGTCAGCGATGCGTTGCCAACCGGAATAGACATAGCGAGTCTTGGTAGAACCAACTGTTTTCTGAATTTGGCGATGTGCAGGATCATAAACATAGCTGGCGCTGACACCAGTTTTGTTTGCGGTGAGAAGATGATTTTCCGTGTCGAAAGTGTACGTCCAGACTCCATCGCTGGTAAGGTTGGCATTGCCATCGTACAGATAGTTGACACCACCGACGGTGGGATACTCGTTGACGTTGTTTGCGACTGCATAGGAGACAGTGCTTACGGTGGCGGGATGCCACAGGTAGCTGCCATCGGTGACGCTGCGGCTTGTTTCCTGGTGGACCTTGTTGAATCCATAAGTGAAGGCGACAGATGATCCCGTGAAAGCATCGACAAGCCCAGTCAGGTCGTCGTTGAGCTGGAACGTGTACGTTGATGTGGCACCATTGCCATAAGTGAGAACGCTTCGGCGCGACAGCTGATCATAAGTGAGATGAACAGCGGCAGCGCCTGCACCATTCAATTTGATGTCAGTCAATCGGTTGAGCTGATCATAGATTCTGGTGGCAAAGTAACCATCAGGATAAGTGAGTACAGTCAGGTTGCCGTTGGCATCGAACTGGTATTGGGTGTTTTTGCTGTCAGGCGTCGTCTCTTGCTTGAGGCGACCTGCCGTGTCGTATGAGAATTGGAAGCTTCCTGACGCGGGATTGCCCCCAACAACCGGTGTGCTCTCGCTTAAGAGCCTGTTGTGCAAGTCATAGCCGAAAGTGACAACTGCCTGACCGGTAGGCGTTTTCGTCGATAGTCGGTTGAGCACATCGAAAGTGTTGACGATTGTATTGCCTGAGCGCGTCCGGTAAGTCAGGACATTACCGTTGGCATCGTAAGCCTGATTCTCTTCGAAAGATGAATCAGCATAAGTGGTCTTATCAAGCCGGTCGAAGCCATCGCGTGTGTACTGAGTCAGGTTGTTGTTTGCATCTTTGATAGATGCCAGCAGTCCATTGTTCGTGTACAAGCGAGTTTCAGAGCTGGTGCTTGTAGCATCTAGCACAGTAGAAAGTTTGCTTCTTGCATCGTAAGAGAAAGTAGAAAGGCGGTCCTCGGCATCTTTTACAGTCCAAAGCCGTTCAAGACTGTCATAAGTTTTTGTTGTCACGTTCAGTGCAGGATCCGTCATCGTGAAAACTTTGTCAGACAGCGTATAAACGATCGTGTACGTTTGGTAAGTAGGCGTGCTCGTGATTTGACGTTGAACCGAAGTCAAATTGCCATTTAAGTCGAAACCATATTTGGTGACATAACTGAATGGAGTAGGATCAGTTTTTTGCGTCAATCTCCTGTTGTTATCGAACGCCAAACTGATTTGGTTATTGTTTGGATCGGTCACAGTTGTAATGTTTCCGACTGAATCATATCCAAAAGCGGTCGTCAAATTGAGATGCGGCGTGATGCCAAAATCAACCACCACAGAGGTCAGTTTCTCAGTTGCTACATCATAGTTGGATTGAGTCACTACCGCAGTTTCGTCGGTGTATGTGAGCACTTGCCCACGACTGTTGTATGTCCAAGTTTCTTGCGGTGTCAATCCTCCCACGATTGGTTTGACGAACGAAAGGAGGCTGCCTGTTGTTGCATCGTAGTTCCACGTCCAAGTGTTGCCTCGTGGGTCGAGCACGGTGTGCATCTTGTTGTAGGTAGCATCGTAAGTCCAGGTGCTGACGATGTTTGAGAGCCCCGAGCCAGATTTAGGAACTTTGGTTTCAGTCAAGACGTTGTTCTTGCTATCGAAAGTCCATATCGTAGAATTGCCTTCCGGTTGCGTTCTTTGCACTAGGCGGCCAAGGCCGTCATATTGTAAGAGCGTGGCGAAACCGAGCTCATCTACGCGCTTGGTTGTATTCCTGCGCCCATCGAAATAAGAGACTTCACTGAAGTTATTTGGGTTGACGAACTCAGAACGTGAACCAGCAAGGTAGCAATTGCGCACATGTCCGTCGATATCGACCTGCGAAGCAATTCGATTTAGCGTGTCAAATGTGTTGGTGACAACCGCATTGGTAGGGTTCTGAGGCAGGAAGTACTGGTTCATAAGACCAGGCGAAACATACGAGAACGTGGTGTCAGCCAGCATCGCATCCGTGAATTTAGTCAGCTGATTTGCACCATCGATAGTGTAGGCGACAGAACGACCGGTACCGTCTGTGACACTAGTGATCTGCGACCCCGTGTAGTGAAGAGTGAGCGTTCGTCCTAGTCCGTTAGAGATCGACGTCAACAAACCGGCACTATAAGTGAGGGCTATCGTCACCCCAAACGGGAACACAATGGAAACCAACTGACCCGAATTGTTGAACGAATAAACCACCTTCTGCGGAGTAGTCATTGTGTACGCACCAGCGCTCAGCGTCAGTGTCGCGGCGTTGTCATCTGGAGCGACATAAGTACCATCAGTCAGAAGAGTGAAGATAAGATCTTCATCGTCTGGCATGGACACCGTAACAGTGTTTCCAGTCAGTTGATCCACCCACCACTGATTAGAAAGCGACACAATGACCATCTTGTCGACCGGTAGAGCCGTGTCGCTCAGCAAATCAAGGCTGACAAAAATTTCGACAATCGACGCTGCCGCACTTATCGGCGAATAACTGCCCATGGCTCGCAATCCGTCGCTTGACAGGCGTGCCGATGCGGCCCAGTTATGCGTCCAACCAAGGCCGAGTGGACCATTGGAGAGTCGAGCACGAGAGTCATAGCTCGTATAGAAGCTCAACTGATATGGATACGAACCACTACCAATCGTGATGTCATTGTGGCGATAGATGTAATCACCGGTTCTGATGTTGACAGGATCTTCTTCTTCGCAATCCTTACATTTTGGCGGCGTGAAGCCAGGCCACCAACCAGTATCGAGACCGCCAGCATAACTGCCGACTATGTACCCCGAGGCACCATTGCCGGTGAAAAGCTCGTAGCCGTGCAAAGTCCAATGCCCGTTAAAAGATTGACCGGCAGTGTCTGCCAAAAGCACGTTTGAGCCAAAACCGACATTGAAGTCGATGTTGCTCAGCTCGTCTGAGGTGTAGCCTGTCAAAGCCGGCCGAACAGTACTTGTCCAGGTACTTGGTGTGCCTTTCCAAATCTTTGTGCCAGCAGCGCTTGCAACGTCGAGATCGCGCGTTGTAGAAACAGCCGCGTTTGAGCCAGTGAGTTGTTGAATAGCCAGCATCTCAAGGGCGTAGCCGTGCATGCCGCCTGCGCAGCCAGCACTTACACCGAGCGGGTTTGGGGTGCTAGTTAAATCAGCACCACTGCCGGCGCCACCTGATAGGTTGAATCCTGAGAAAGTCGGCGATCCATAGACTGTATAGCCAACCAAACCGAAGGCGTGGATCTCAAAACCCACTTTGCCGACCATTTGATTGAGAATGTCGCTGGTGCGTGAAATTTGAGCGCCATAGTTAGCCCACTGAGCAGCCATGCGCTCACCAAGAGCCGGTTCGTCTACCAGCGTTTCGCTCGCACCACCAGCATTGAACTCGTTCTGCAACTGCAGAGCGTTGTGATAGTCAAAATTCCCCTTACCAGTAGGACCGAAGGACGTTGCAATCAGGTAATAGTCTTGCCCGGTGACGAAGTTCGCATTCGGACCGCGAATGATCGGAGCGCCCGACTGCACGAAAGGAGTCGCGAAGGCGTTGTGAGTAACTGTTAGCGTCACCGAGAAGGAAATGTTGGCAGACTGGGCGGTGCCGGTAGCAACTGTCACTCCATCTAAAGCTATTACAGGAATGAAATTACCTCCCGAGGGAGTGAAGAAGAAGGTCAGTCTGTGTCCACAGAGTTGATCTGAAGTGAGCGTAACGTCGATACCACCAAAGGTGTATTGAACACGGAGCGTAACTTTGTAAGCTGTGGAGAAGTCACCGGTAAATTCAGTTGGCACATCGCCAGCTAACTGATTTGGCAAGGTAGCAGGGAAGGCGATTGGCAAGGTGATCGGAATGATCTGTCTGCCACCAATGATGTCGTCAGTGGAGGCGCCTGGATTGTTTGTTTTGATCCAGCTGATCAAGTTACTTGAGAGCGTGTTGAGCTGGCTTCTAACATTGCCGCGGTTGACGTTCTGAACCCAGTTTCCGGCGCCGTCAATTGTATAGCCTGAACGGGCCTGGGTGAGAAGCGTCGATTGCGAATAGCCCATCGCCGTTGCCAGATCAATCGATGTTTTGGTCGTATAAGTTTTGAAGGATGGGTCCATAACAACCCAGTTTGGGACTAGGGCCGTTCCGATGTTGACCCGGAGCCAACAATGAGAGAATACGATTTTGGGATCGAATAGATCATTGACTGTGACCGGTATGTTTGCAGCGGAAAGGATGCCCCAAGCCGTGAAGAAACCAGTGTCACAGCCAAGCCAAGCCGCAGCTTGAGTGGGATTAATTTGAACCTGTCCGATTTCGTAGTTCGCTGTAAATCCAGCTTGTCTAAGCAATGCCGCCAGCAGCGAGCACTGGTCAAAAGATGAGCCGGCGCCGTCAAGCAGTGTGCCCAAGGCGCCTTTAGCCTGTCCATAGCCCGGAGCATGTTCGATGTTGTTATACACGAACTCATAAATGAGCTCCGGGTCGTTCTTCAGCGCCCTGGCCATTTCTACGATAGAAGGTGCTCCCTGGGCGGTGTTGCCTGCCAAATTGAGAGCTGTAGGAGGTTGCCAGATCTTCGGCATCGGGCGACTCTCGATAAGATTCTTAGCGATATCTGGAGCTACGGCTGGTGCCTGAATGTGCTTGTAACGCTCGTTGGGAACCATCGGCTGGTCGTCGAAAAGGAACTTGCCTGTGGCCTGTTGATTCGTGCTCATGGGGACTCCTTGGTTGATTTTTTGATCGGTTAGAACATGGTCAGAGAGAGACGGCTTGGAGCCATCTGATTCGGAATTTTGTTTGTTGTCGTGAACCATTTGATTCACCCCTTTCTTGCTCGAGGTTGCAGAAGGTTGATTTCCTTTTTCAACCTTCTGATATTGATAGGCTCAATGACTCCTGGTAGGAATGGAGCTGGTGCTACAGCCCGCCAAGGCCCTGGGTTGTCACGACTGACTGCCTGTTCCCAACAGCATCGTATGCGGTGGCAACGGTAGTGCCCTGGGGGATAAATGAGGTAGCGATCAATCTTCCGAGCGAGTCGTAGCGATACTGCACGGACGTCGGCGGCTCGTTCTTGGTGACAAAGGGCGCTGCCTGATACTTATAAGCCAAGACGGTGGTGTCTTGGATGGCACCCCAGATGACTGGCGCAGCCTGATAGGCCTGCCAGAGGTCGAATGTTGAAGTCGTCATGGAGAATCTCCTTTACTGAGTGATTGTGACCGGCCCGCTTACGCTGGCGGTCAAGCTGGAGCTGCCCCATGCCTCGAAGAACACGTCGACGACACAGTTTTCCGTCGGCGTAAACGTAAGGGTGTACTGCGTCCAGGCAGTACCGGCGACGGCCGCGACGATATCGGTACCCGGAGAGCCAACGCCTGGATAGCGACCACCGGCGATACGCAGCTGTGCGCTGATGCCGGCAGCCGAAGAAAGCTGCGCGTAATACTTGATCGTCGTGGGGATGCCGGCTGGGCAAGGTACTTTGCCGACGTTGAGACGGAGCGGAGAACTGGCGAATGCGTTGGCATTAGGCGAGAGCTTCCAGCCGCTGCCACCACTTTGACCGGTGACTCCCGTCGTGGTAACGGTGCCATAGTCGCTGTAGATGCTGTTATTGGCGACCAGTCCGCCTTCACGATGCGCAGCAACGATGTTGCCTGATGTTTCGCCAGTTGCCGGATCGCCAAGCGAAGTCTTGGGCGCCGTACCATTTTGCGTCCAGCTATAGATGATTGCCTCACCTTCGCTGCCGCTGACGAATTTGACTTGGGTGCCGAGGTTGAAGTTCGTGTCGAGCGTGAAAATCTCGACATAAGCGTTGTTCAGTTGAACCTGGGCGCCAGAGTTATTGCGACCCTGCAAGTTGTAGGCGATGAAGTCGTTCATGTTCTGGAACAAGAAGCCGACCGCGGTGCTGCCCGACGCGTTGTCGTTTGACGTATTGTTGTAGAAGATACAGGGGCTTGAGATGTTGAAGCCGTTGGTATTGCCCGTAGTGCTGCCAATCACCGAGCAATCATGGATAGTGATTGCAGGTGAACCGACGTTGGCAGGCACGGTGATGCCGTCGCCGCTTGTATTGCCAATCAGCTTCACGAAGGCCACGCTGTACGCGGCCGCGTCTGTGTTGTAGTTGGTCGTCTGAGGAATGCTCAAACCGCCAATCGAGTTCAAGATCTGGCAAGTACTGAAGGTGACTGCGTGCGCCGGCAACGTGAACAGCCCACCGCAGTCAGAGATTGTGAAGCTGGAGAGCGTGTAGCCTTTTTTGGTCGACCCGTTCAAATTGATAGGCGCATTGAAGCGGGTGAAGACGAAGTGGTCGAGCGTGACGAAGTCGCAGCCGATCGTCAGACCGACAGCGGCAAGCGCTGCCACACCATCAAGAACGGTCAGACCGCTCTGAGTGGTCATAGCCGTGCTGTCCCAGCCGCCCGAGATGATAATCGGGTTGCCGAGCGTGCCGCTTGTCGCACTGTTGAAAGTGTCAGTGATAGCCGCACCGCCAACACCAGCTGCACTCTTGGTCAGTGGTGCCAGAATCGACAGAGCAAGTGCGCCAGTGGTGCCTGACCAGATGCCCTTGGCTGTCTGCGCCGAGGCCGTGCCGCCTGTGTCCAGGACAACGGCAGTGCCGTTGATTGACTTGATACCGTACCAGGTGGCGTTGTCCGACGAAATCAGGCTGTTGAGCGTCAAGCAGTTGACGGCAGAGGCTGCTTTGCAAGCGATGATGTCATCGAATGTCAGTGTCACCGTGCCAGGGTCGCTTACTGCGAAGAGGCGGATGCTCTGGATGCTCGCGCCGAAGTTGGCACCGTTGTCGATCGTGATCAGGTTCCACTGTCCAGCAGTCAGTGCTGGCAGGGTGAGCTGATTGACCGGAGTGACACCGGCAACGTCGCTGCAGAGATCCAAACGCAGAACACCTGTAGCCACTGCCACATCTGGTTTGACCCAGAAGGAAAGTTGCTGGAAAGTGCTCAAGTTGAGCGCGCCTGTGGCGAAGAATGCTGCGACTCCGGTAGTGAAGGCCGCGGCGATGGCGACGTTGACAGCGCTTGTTGCGCTGAGCTTGCCAGACTGGCTGCCGGTCGAAGTTACGTTGGTTTTTGGTGACCAGGCTGCGCCTGATGTGAAGATGCTCTGGGTGAGCGCGCTCGCCAGAGTCACTGCGCTTGAGAGGTTGGTAAATGTGGCGTTGATGCCACTTGCAGTCGAGGGTTTCCCCATGACGCGAATGGTGTCACCGGCAGCTACACCGGCTGTGGCAATGCCGGCCAGAGTCTTCTTTCGCAGCGCGAAAGTAAGGCCTGAGTTGGCGTCGCTGCCGCCGATTTCGTCGACGAATCTTGTCGTAGGCATGTTTTGTATCCTTAGGTTTTCTCGGACGTTTGTCCGAAAATGACTTGATGGGATGTGCAGACACAGCCGATAACGCTTCAGCGCTTGAGCTGCGTGAAGCGAAAAACGGTGTTTTTCAGCACTTTGTGGTTGGTAAGTTGGAGCGACGAGTATTTCTGCATCACGCTTTTTTGAGAATGCATTTGAGCAGATCGCTATCGTTATAAAGGGAAGAGAATGGGGCAAGTCGAAAGTGCTAGCGAGTGCTCGTGCGAGCTAGTCTTGCGCACTCGAAAACGGAGACTTGGGTGGCGTCAATTTGCATGCGAGCGATGCTCGAAATCCAGATGGAAAGCGAGCTTGCGCCAACTTACGTTAACGCCGCACAAGAAACTCTTTATCTGCCACAAATATCAGTCACTCGTCTTAGATCTCAAAGCAGTTGCACCTAGCAATTCAAAACAAGCCCACCTGGGAAGGGGAGCTCGCAATGAAACTGGAAGTAGAAATATGTGCACGGTGCGGTGGTTTGTAGTGCTGCTTGTGAAATGTAGATGCGTAAAAGATTCCTTTACTGTACTGATTTCATCCAGCTCTTCGCAATCACTTGCGCGAGCCGCGCGATACCGCCAGCGGTGCTAACCAAACACGCGTGATACTATATACGGTGGCGCTGACAGGATCATAAATAAAAGTGCGCTTGTCAATGTTGCGCACTCTTCATGCCGATCTTGCCTTGGCCTGGTTAGCGCAAGAACGAAATTTCAGCGGGATATTAGTTGCAACCCTGTGTACCTATATAGAGGTACACAGTCGTTGAACTACATCAAATCAGGCGTGAACTATTTGAATACCCGATTGAACAAGGCTTGCATAGAGCTTGCAATCCGTTCAGTCAGCGTCTGATTGGCAGCCCCCTTGATCATCAGTTGCCTCAAGTCATCGAGGGTGCCATTGAACCAGTTGACGTCGGCATGGCCTTGAACTCCTGGCACCGCTGTGGTCTCAGAATACTGCCAGAACAACCATGACGTAAACGGTGCTGGCACAGTCGGCGCGGTAGCGAGCGTGTAGTGCGCCACCCATAGTTGATACTTCTTGAGGAACGCTGGGTGTCCAAGCTCGTCGCCTGCAAAAGATGGGCTCATGTAGATGATCGGGGTGACGCCCAGTTGCTGCTCGACTGCAACAAGCCAATCGCTCACTCCTTTGACACGCTCACTCACATTTATGCCAGACCAATCGGGAGGCATCTCCACATCAAGCACTGGTGGCAGATCTCCAACCTTTAGCGGGCCGACTCGATGGACAAAATTTTCGACTTGCTTAGCCACCGACTCAGTAGGCTGGAAGAAATGATATGAGCCACAGGGCAGTCCAGCGGCTTTCGCTCCCGCTATGTGCCGGTCATACCATGAATCTACATAGCCAATTCCCTCCGTCGCTTTGACATAGACAAATTGGACACCGGCGTCCTTTACCAGTTTCCAGTCAACCTGGCCTTGCCAATGCGATACATCTAAGCCGAACAAGCCGGCGACTTTTGCTGCTGGTTCCATCTTTTCTCTTTCTTTCATCTTGCTGATTGTTGACTCTACCTTGGGCAGAGTGAAGGTCAGGCATAGATTTGATCCAGCGATAGAAGATCAGGCTGCTTTTGAGAGCGCCAGGTCGATTCGAACCGTGCCTTTGGTGTCGACTTCGGCCCCAAGCACATCGACGCGTACAGTCGCACCAGGCAGGAAGGAAGTGAACGCGCTCAGTGATGCGCCCCGACCGTCACCCATATTCTTCGCGTGCACCAAGCCACGGCGCCCAGCCCCAGGACCGTTCTGCAGTTCGATGAAGACACCATAATCGGTGGCATTGACCACCTTGCCGGTGACGCCCTTGGGACGCAGAGAGAGCAAGCGCTCGATGACCACACTGTCTTCGATGCCGGCTTCACTCGCCCAAGTCTTGCGTTCCGGACGCTCACCTGTGACCAGCATCTTCACGGTCACTTCGTCACCGAGTCTCATATCGGCGAGACGGCCGTTCCTGTCGCTGCCGACCATCTGCTTGCGGTGCAAAAGCGCAGTCTCGCTCTTGCCTTCGAAGCTGAGCACAGCGCCCATCAACTTGCCGTCCTGAATGAATGGCTTTTTGATTTTACCGATGAGGATTTCTCCATCCACCAAAAGATTGGCCGTGTCGATGGTCGCGTTGATTGCCAGGTTTTCCATTATCTCTACTCCGTGTACGGCTTGTATAGCCGAGATTGATTCCGACTGCGCGGTATCACGCAATCACATTTAGCGTTCGATAAAGTCTGCGACTATTCGAACGAAAGACGATAACGAGCGAAGCTTAGTTCAGCAGCGAACACCAATTGTGTCCGGAAAAGACAGATCGAATTCAATCATCAGCACTCCGTATTCCACTTTGTCCCCGTCTTGCTCGATATCAAAAAGCAAGTCGTTGGCAATAGTGAAGGCGGTCAGATCGTCGGTAAAAACTTCCACTTGACCGAAAGTGCTCACTAAAACTTCAGTATCGGGAATCTTGGCATTTCCAGGGGCATAGATGCTTTCGATGTTGTGTACTTCGCGTACGCGATATTCAAATTCACCATTAATGCCTCGTGTCTTGAGCACGTAGATTCCATTGTCAGCAGACATGTTCGCGATCCTTTGGTTCACTATTCTGAATATAGTTTTGCTAGCTACTGAGCACCTTGTGTCACTTCATTCCACATCTTGCGAACTGCTGGATCGGAAAGACGCAGAGCGAGGTCTGCCTGGTGCTTAGCCAACTCACCCTGCGCCAGTACCAACGAGGTCTTAACAGCGAGCTCATAGAGCTGCATAACCTGGTCTGATGAGAGGTTATTGTTGACCGACTGCTCGCAAAGTCTGAATAGAACTTCGCGCAAGAACAAAATAGTTTGGCTGCGTTTGCTCAAGTCAATTACAGCCGTGCTGAATTCAAGTTGCGTCTTAGCGTCGACTTGAGGATTATTCAAAGTCACCTGAGCCATGATCTGAGTAATCGTCTGCAGCGCTACGTCAGGTGAGGGCTCCGCACAGACCTGGACACCTTTTCCGTCGGCTCGCGGCAGAACAACGATACCTCGGCGGCTAGCATCCGTGTCTATCCAATAAGCTTTGCCAGATGTCAATTCATGAGTGTTGGTAGGAGGGTAAAAACTGGCACAGCCAGAGAGAACCAAAGAAGAAGCTAAAAGTGCGGCGAGTGTAGTCCTCATTTCTCTTCCTTACTTAGGAACCTTGGTTGGTGGAAGACGGGAAGCAGCTGGGCTGTAGAAGCAGGACTCGAGCACAGGCAGTGCCATCGTCGTAAGAATCAAAAGCACAGTGCCAAAGATTGGGCGATACCACGCAAAGGTCACTGCCACAAATCCGCCTAGGGCAAATACCCAAACTGCAAACGCCCAACAGCTTGCCACCCAGTGGAATGTTTTGCTTGCAACAAACCCAGCCGGCTGGGTCTTGATGTAGCAAACATAGAGTGGCGTCAACACAAGAAGTGCTGCAAATACTGCCCATGAAAGCCAGAGCGGATTGTAAGTCTGCTCTTTCAACATGCCGTCCAAAGCCACATAGCCGGCCACGATATCGGCAGGTATGTAGCGAATCAATTTCTCAAAATACGACTCTGTTCCAGTTTGGTCAGGAGGCGGATCTTGTGCACCGAAGAATTTCCTTACTCGGTTGAACATGTTTGTCCTTTTCCTTTTGTGTGAGTGGACTTACGGCCACATGCTTTCTTTAGTGACTCTTGACGCGCATGTGAACGTTAGTAAAATCTGAAAACCGTCTCATCAAGCTCAACTCACTCTCGCGAACTCTTATGAGCCATCCACTTCAAGCAAAAACTTTTTTTGGCTCAGGCTGGCAAAAGTCACACCAATAGATTGGTGCTTGAAAATTCCCTACTGGGGTGTATATTCGTCTTTGCGCTGCCGGTGTCCTGAAAAAAGTATTTTGTGATGTGGTAATTTCAATCTACTTGAACACCAGCAGCGTTTTCCATTGCTCAGCTTGAACTATCCTTCACTTATTAAGCCGATGTATCGCTTAAGACGTAGCATTCTCATGCACCCGTCCACTTCACTGACTTATTTCTGTTGTCGCGTGTAAACCGAGCGGCATTGTCAACGTAACATTGAAAGGCTTATCGCACAGACGACTACAGGGTTTTATAGAATCTGCACTATTTGTACTGACATTCAAATCAGCATGACACGTTTTTCCACACTCGACACGTGATTCACGAACGGCTTGCAGACTGAAGTTTAGAGCACCTGTCTGATTCTAGTGACACTTATTCAAAACCAGAGCCAAGAGCGAGTTCGCGCGACATCAGTTCTCACGTGCATTCTTGGCCTGCCTTGCATTGATTTTCTTTTGCTCGGATATTCGTGACGCAAGACGTATCGATTCGCATAGAGTGAAGGGTCAATGAATTGCTTTGTTTTGAGCCAGTCTGATCACTACAGGCGCGCTTAATCGCAACTTTTATCCATCATACAAAGCGCTGGTTTTCATAGACGAATTGATAAGCTACAAAAGCGCAAAAGTCTTGCCTGTGTCATGAAATGGAGTTCTGAAAAAGTGCTCCATGCTCGCGCTAACATTACAAGAACCGTTGATTCTCTTATCCACGCTAACTTTTAAGCCGACACGAAAATCCGGCCGTGGCCCCGAAAACTGCATGCATTGCGCTTTATGAAGAGTGCCCACGTTACATGTTCAAGACGATTGCGCAGCGCTTCCATACAAATTAGTTTAGATTTCAATCTACACGAATGGCTTCAAATCAGCTTTGCAAGCGGTTCAATTATCGAACAAAAAAGAACGATGCTATCGGGACTTTTCTAGTAGACAGCAAACACATTTTAGTGACCGAGCTTGTTCAGCTTGTCTTGCAGATCTTGCAGTCCGGTATGCATACCACTTGAAGAACTTGCGGTCCCGGTCAAAACAAAATCCGCAGATCCGCCAGGTGGATATTTGCCGGTTTGAGCCAATGTTGCCCTTGTCTCTTTTCGTATTTGGTATATGGTCTTTACATCAGCCAAGGACGCATCATTTTGATTGAGCCTGTTGTATGCAGCAGAGCGCAATAGGTAAGCATCAATTGCATTAGGGTTGGCAGAGACTGTTGCTGTGCAACTTGCAATCACTTGCCTCCAATCTCCGCGCTGAGCTGCTTGGACGGCTTCTCTCAGCCGTGTCTGCCAATTCAACTCACCTGGCTGAACCAAACCATACTTGGCTGCCATGCTGCTCACAAAAGAACCTGTATTGTTAGTGGCATTCTCGAACGCTCGACTAACGACATCGTCTCCCCAAAACTTCTTCATACTCGTGTATTTGTCGTCATAGCTTTGCAGCTCTGAGCCAGCCATGATGCCACCTAAATCAGCACCAGGCGCCGGCGGATTTTTTGGGTCAAATTTTTGCGCTATTGCTGGCGTCAATGACGCCATTGCGATCATTATCGCCACGGCTGTAGCGACTCTAGTCTTCATGAAAGATGCTCCTTTGTCTTAGCGGTTTCTCTCGGTGCTCATGTCTTCATTTTTTCCACGGCTGCGTTGAGCTCTTGCTCAATATACTCTGTTGTCTCTTTACAAAACTCAGCTGGGGCAACTTTCTCCAAAACACCAGCTGACACTGGGTCATACTTTAAACACACACCGGCAGCATTCTTTACGCGTTCTACCTTCACGTGCAGCAATATGATTTTCTCTTGCATCGTGTCTTTCTCTGATTTTTTCTCCATGTACTTACAGACAAAAAATGCAGTCCCCTCCTCCTGATCCAAAGTTTCGAAACGCCAGCATCGCTCACCAAAATACTTAGTCGTCAAGCCGTTTTTTATTGCAGCCAGCGCTTTTATTGTCGACAACTCATAGAGCGCAGCAGGTGGATGGAAGTGCTCAATAGTGGACCCCTGAGCCCTTAGACAAATAAAGGCAAAAATGCCCACACCGGCTAAAATCGCACCAACTAATCCGCCCTCTGGACTGCCACATAGAAACGAAAGCGGGTTGTGCAACAAAGTCATCGCACAAATGGCAATTACAAAAGCGGCTGCCTGGATCTTCCAATTTGTCGGAATAGTCACGCCTTCACCTCAGGTTTAGGCTTGTCCGTATCTTTTTTGTCGGCATAGGTTGCTTCAAACTTACCTGTGTCAATCCAGGTCTTGATGTAGTTATTTGGTCTTTTGAATACCGTCACGTAAATTAAGCCAGCCAACATTACGTATAAGAAAATCATGCTGCCATTGTTCTTATCAGCGTCCTTATTCCATTGGTCAGTAGCCTCTCTTAGGCGGTCAGCATCGGCCTGGGTAGCCGTTCCCATTTTCCTTTTGTATTCGAACGCTTCCCGCATGTAATTCAGTGTTGAGCCATCTGAATACTGATGTTCTGAGCCAGTACAGCCATGCCCCATCCACATAACTGCTAGAACTAACCAAGCACCAATCAAACTAAAATTGGCGATGCCTTTGCGCTGAGTCTTTGCTTCTTCTGTTTTGAGAGACTCGCGCCGAGCTTTTTCTTGTTCTTGCCATTGTTTGACTTCGCTATCTGCTCCTGAGGTCTGCTGATTTTGCCAAGCCTGCCAGTCCATATCGCCACCATCGGTCGATGTAGTACCCTGGGAGCCTTGTTTTTGCCAGCCACCTTCCGGTATGCCATCTGGGTGCTCTGCGAAGAACTTCTTCAGCTTGTCATACGCGTCATTAATCGCCACCATCTTCTCCCTGGCTTTGTCGCGCATCGTGCTGCCAGCAGGGTATTTATCCTCATGAAAAGTCTGTACTAAAAAGCGATGCGCTTCTTTGACGTCAGCAAGAGTCGCTCCCGGTTCTAAGCCAAGGACGTGTAAACATTGCTCGATGGACCGCTCTTCTGCCAAAAGACTCCCTCCGGTTAAATTCGGGGTACACGGTCTCCGTATTCGTTATACGACTTATCATCGTTTTTGTCTTTGCCTTCTTTAGCCTGCGTTTTCTCTTCTGCTGCTTTTTCCGGCTCGACTTGTGACTTTTGCTCTTTCTCGTCTGACTCGCGGCGATCTTTTTCTCGCCCTGCGGCCTCTGCTTTCAACATCTTCTCTGCCGTTACTTGGAGCTCTCTTTCTTCAACACACTCTTTAACCAATGTGTCATCGACTTTCAGTAGCCGCCTGGGCGGTGGTGGGATTTTAGTTGCGTAATCATAATCCTGGGGCTCGAAGCGCTTAAGGTTAAGCGGATTAGCGTTGGGCGTAAACACAATCGCATGACCTTTCTTAAGGAGCTGGACCGCTCCAGGTGTCATCAGCTCTCGCCCAAACTCCTTCTCGTTAATTTGACAGTTCGAACTGACTGAGCGCTCATACACGGTTTCTGTTCCGAGTGACTCGCTGATGATTTTTGCTTGCGCCAATGTCTGAGGCTTGAAATAAATCCGTGTTGCCGGCTGACTGAATAGCGTAGACGCTGTTGTTTTGTAGATCTCCTCTGCTTGCGCATAGTCCTGTAGACCTAACATTGCCGGTATGTGCCTGTGTCTAATAATCGACAGCTTGTTTGGGAAGTCAGGTATGTAGCCAAAGTTAGTAAATTCATCAAGGTACAACGAGACGCGGTGCTTCATCTTTTTTGCCGCTACGTAGTTGATTAGGTAAGTAAAAATGATCGCTGCGCAGGGCTTCAATTCAGGCTTATCAGCAGGCACAGCCAAATAAAAGCTAAACAGCTCATTGTGCAAATTGTCAAAATCAATATCATTAGCTTCAGTCAATGCCACTATTCTAGGCTGTGTCCACAATTCTAAACGCTGCATCAAGCCGATCACAATGCTGTTGCGCGTGGCTTCGGTGCTCCAATGCAAGAACTCTTCGTAACGAGCTCGCGCTTCAACGACTGCGCTTTCTTGCAATATTCGCGCTAGTTCTTTCGGTCCGTCTCTTAAAAGCCTCCGAGTCATACCAAGGTCGCCGTTGTTACCTGCCGCATGCATAATCAGAGAATTCAAAAGCGCCGTCTCAGCCGTTTCCCAAAACGGATCGCCGCCAGTATCGACTCGAATATTCGTGTTCTTAACTAGCAGATTGGCTAATCGACTTGACTGGCGAATTGTCGTAATGCCGGCGATTGGATTGATGCGATGCGAGCTCAAGTCATCCGGGTTGAAGTAATAGATTTTTTGACCTGTTTGATGCCTGTAGCCAGCTGTCTTCTGCATTAGATCTGGCCCTTCAGTCGGCGTTTCCTCTGCATTGTCAACTTCTACGCTGCCAGCGGTCGCTTCCGTCACGATCGTGCTCCAGCCTGTGCGTTGTATTAGATTCGGCACGAAAAGCGTGCTTGTTTTGCCACAGCCAGTTGGACCACATACCAAAGCATGTCTCTCTGTCTCATCATCAGGCAGGGCGAGATATTTTTTCTTACTGTGCGGACCAAGCACAAGTTGACCTGGACCGACTTCATCGACGAGGTAATTCGCTTCTGCTAAATCACTCTCAGTTGCCCATCGAGCATCCCCATAGGTGGTGCGTAACTTGGCATTTAAAAGCGCTTTCACAAAACTTGGCGCCCGGTCATTGATGCCTTTTATGATCTCAAAACACTCTTTCTTGCAGTCGTTC
The DNA here is from genome assembly GCA_003151275.1 of Candidatus Melainabacteria bacterium. The sequence goes on along the minus strand of PLXC01000076.1, from coordinate 95,474 downwards.
GGCGTAACGTTACCTTCGCGCTCTTTCACAGTCACAGTGAGCTTTGTTTGTTTTTCGTCAATGGCATGCCAAGACAGTCTTGCTGTAAAGTCCAGTTCATACCCTATTCCGCTTGCTTTTTGAGTCTTGCGTTTCTGTACACTGATTTCTTGAATGAGGTCAAAAAGTCCCGGCGGCCAACCATTATCGGCAAGAGACATTATCGCCAGCTGTGCAATCAGATCTGTTGGCGCAACGATATTTGCAGTTAGTGTGCCTTCTATCGTCATCAGCGACTATGCTCTCCTCCTCTTTCCTGCTCTTGCTCCTTGTCCTTGGACTGACTTTGGTCTTCTTTGTTGCAAGTTCGTTTGTTGTATTTGCTGCAGTTGTATTTGCTGCAGTTGTACCTGCTGCTGCATCAGTTGCTCGGGCGAAAGCTTTGGTTGTTCGGCAATCTCACTTTCGCGCTCCTCGTCATCGCCCAGCTCCCTTTCCATTTCTTGGTCAGGCCTGTCCTTTTGTTCCTTTATCAACTGTGGCTTGAAAGCTTCCCTTTCCCAAGCATCCATTCGTCTTTCTTCGGGGAATTTATCGTGCTCAACAATCATCGCTTCTGGGTTTTGCCCAAACAAGACTGTGTTGATGTCATCACCTGCTAAGTTGTTTTGCGATTCTCGATCATCGACAACTCGATTGATATCCAACACATCTCTCTCAGAGAACGTAGAATGTTCATCGGACTCGCTCCTCGTTTCTCTGGACGACTCGTCATATCTTTCTAAGGCGACATCATAAGCTCTACCACGGACAAGGTCTATTGTGCCTCTAATCATGTCCATAGCTTCAGATAGTGTCAGATCAGATTTTGACTGCTCCATTGCATCTTGAAATTTGTCTTGCCAGTCGTCTGGCGCGTCGGGAATCTTCTCCAACAACTCATCGACGACATCGCGCTGGATGGCATACTGAGCCAATCCTTCGGTCAGTCGCTCCAGGTCGAGGTTTATGTTCTCTATAAGAAGGGCTGCGTGTGCGATGTCATTTACGCGCTCGAAGTCTTCATTCCCATTTTCTTTGAGATAGAGTGTTGCTTTATCAGCAATGATGTACTCCGGGCACAGTGTGTGAATGTGCGGGTTTTCAACTTCAGCAAAATTGAGCAAGTCGTGTCCACGCGTCTCATGCGTATGATTCTCCTTGTTCTGCATAGCCAGGTCGACTTCGTACAAATGGAAGTCATGCCTGCCAATTTCGACGGCAACAATCACTCTTGCACACGGCTCCCCATCTCCTAAGTCTTTGATGGCATAGGCATGGTCAGTACGGAATTTAAAATGGTCACCTTTTGAAGTGGAAAGTTCCTGCCCTAACCAAATGCGCATGGAGTCTGCCCTTTTGTCCGCTTGCATCTGATCAAGAGCAGCCTTAAACTCGTCAGCGTCAGCATATTTCACTAGTCAATCACAGCCATCTGGGACAGCGAACTAATCAACGAGTTCATAGCCTCTTCTCTGACCTGCGGATAGTTGATCTTGCGAAGCAGTGCGACCAACAAGTCTCTTTCTTGCCCGGACAACGTTGCACGTTTGATTTCGTGGTCGGCGATATACCCGCGCAGCAGCGCAGCTTCCATGGCTTCTTTGACGTGTTTGTTTTCAATGCTGGGACGCGGATCGGTAAGCAGATCCAGGATGGTGCGCAAAGGAGAGGTTATTCGAAAACCAAATTTGTCTTGGATGTTTGAATCATTCAGCTCATGATAATGCAGTTGTAGCTTGTGAACACATTGGCTGCGCCGGCGAAATTTCGTCGGCACAGTGACATGAACTCGAGTGCGCTGAAACAAACTCGAGAAGTTCCAGGCAATCAAAGCTGAGCCATGCGAGATCACACCCTGCGGTACCCCCATCCGGTCAGAGGTCCATAAATAAGCAATTTCGAAATCAGTGAGATCGGAAAAGCGTGTTGGCCAAAGCTTCAACCTGAAGATGCCCCTGGCATGCCTCTCCCAGTGCCCAGCCTTAACATGATAGGACTGGTTTTGCGGTGAATAACCAGCGGACGTCGCTTGCTGTGCCGTGAAAAAGCCATCCTGCTTACTGACAGACTTTATGAGCTTCTCAAAAACAGGGCTCGTGAAAGTTTGGTCCACTTATCAAAACCTACTTGCTATCCGTACATATATCTTACCACAGCCATGCACGCTTATAAAGACGATTTTGATAAGCGTACATACAAGCAATCATGCTATAACCCGCTCGTCATCAGCGACTGTGCTCTCCGCCTTGGTCTTGCTCTTGCTCTTTGTCCTTCGACTGACTTTGGTCCTCTTTGTCGTCTGCCTTGTCTGGCTGCTGGAATGTTTGTTGTATTTGCAGCTGAATTGCCTGCTGCACCTGCTGCTGCATCACTTGTTCAGGCGATTGCTTAACTTGTTCAGCAATGTCATGTTCTCGTTCTTCGCCCTCTCCGAGCTCCTTTTCCATCTCTTGATCTGGTCTGTCTTTTTGCTCTTTTATCAACTCCGGATTGAAAGCTTCAATCTCCCAATTATCCATGCGTTTTTCTTCAGGCAACTTCTCATGCTCGTCTAGTTTGAGCTCTGGATTTTCCCCAAACAAAACCGCACTAATGTCGCTTTGCGGGTCCACACGATCTCGCTCGTCTGGCTCCAGCCCTTTGAGTAAGTCCTCGATTTCATGCTCTTCTCTACCGGCTCTGTCATCAAGACTCCAGGTGTCAGAGATGTCTTTATCCAGGTCGAAAGTCGGCTCCGCTTTATCGAGAATATCGGGCTCAGCTTTCTCCAAGTCAATGTCTTTGTTTACGTCGAGAGCCGGATCGGCGCGATCTAATGGATCACCAGTTTCGCGGTTGCCCGCCTCACCAATCTCGCGCGTCACTTGATCTATTTTTTTCTGCAACTCCGAGACTTCATCAGACCTCGATGGCTGCTCAAGTTGTTGCTGCCTCAGTCGCTCAAGATCCTGCTGCATCTTGAAAATGCGCTCGGCTTCTTGTTTTGCAAGTTCATCTGCTTGCCGGCGCTCTTCATCTCGTTGCCGTGCTTGTTCGTCTAACCTGTCCCTCTCTTCTTGGTCTAGCCGCTCCCGCTCTCGGTCTTGTTCTTCGCGGTCTAGCCGTTCTTGCTCCCGGTCGCGTGCTTCTTGGTTGAGCCTTTCGTGCTCTTTATCCCTGTCTTCCTGCTCAATTCGCTTTTGCTCTTTGTCCCGCGCTTCCTGCTGCTCAAGGCGCTTTTGCTCGTCTTCTTTATCAATGCGCTCGCCACGCTCCGAATTTTCCCTATCTAACTCGTCTTGCTTTTCTTGCTCGGGTTTTTCTGAACTTTGCACTTTGTCTTTTTCAGCCTCAGCATCCTTTGCTCCCCGCGCATCGGTTTTAGGCTCATGTTCATCAACATCTGCCCGCTCCGCTTCGCCCTCTTTTGCCTTTTCTGCGCTCACTACTTCTTCCTTAGTTTCTTTCTCGAGCACAGTCTGCAAGCGCTCTTGCGCTAGCTCATTGAGCCACTCGAGCTGCTCTTCTATCTCACGCCTTCGCTCCGGGTCTGCTTCTTCACCCTCATCTAATTCTTTGAGCTCTCGCTTTAAATCGCTCCGCTTTGTATCGAGCTCATATTTCTCATGTGATTCTAATAGACGCCCTCGACTCTCGTACAAATACTGGCGATAACTTCTCGGCGGACTATTATCCGATGCAAGCGACCTCTTCAGCTCGTCATCAAATAACTTCTGCAGCCTTTCGTGCTCACCTATTTTTTCATAGTAATCGTCACCGCCTAATTGCTTCGTACCAATCCATTCCCATAACTGCTGGTAATCCGGTTTCGAGATCCTTGCTTGCTCACCAGAAACGAGCCTGTCATCAAGCTTTAGTAACTCCTCAAGCGGTGTATATTGGTGATAAGTTACTCCTGCCGCTCTGATTTTTTCGTGGGGCCTAAGTTCCTCGATCGCCTTTTCCCTGTCGAACTCTGGCTGCTCCGCCTCTTCCTCTAGCCGGCGCTCCTCATCAAGTTCTGCTAGCGACTTTGGACTTTTTAAGTCCTTTAAAAGCCACTCGTATGGGTCGTCTCCCGTATCTCGCACATAACCAGTCTTCATCAAGGTTGGTATTTCTTTGTCTAGGTAGCGCGTAAAGTAATGATGCCGCTCTAAGTACCGATCTCCTGCCTCCCTAATTAGTCGATATTGCTCTCTGTACAGGCGCACTTGCCCACCATTCTTGCCCGTCCCCATCAGCACAACATGCATATGGTCGTGGTCAGTGTTCTGGTGCTCGGTGGCAAAATAATCAAGGTCCTGGCCTTTCGACCGCTCAAGTTCGTCCATCACGAACCGCGTGTACTCAGTCATATCCACGCCGTCCATGCCAGGCGACAAGACAATCCGATGGATAACTACGCCTCGTTCGTTCTGATTGCGGATATGCGCTTGCACTTCCCGTCCGCTAATTCCCTCACGGTCGGCATTCAAAAAAAGCCGCACTCGTCCTTCCGCCTGGTCCCTGTCGTCGCCCTTACGAAATTGCAGATATCGCACGTGGCTAAAGGCATGCAACTTGCCGCCTTTGCCCTTGATGTAATTACCCTTTGCAACCGATCTCATCAGCTACTCAGATTTACTTGTTTTGGCCGTTTCTTCAGCGAAAATTTCCTGCTCCAATCCCTCCTTGATCATCGTTGCGATGTTCAACTCCTCAGGACCAATTTTGCGCGTCACTCGCGATACTGCCATGCGGTAAAACTTTGCCATCAACGAATCGGCCTGGTCGACTGGCAACATCCTGTAAAACATCATCATCGTGATGTTCGTGTCGATAATCGACCGCACCTGCAAACTGCAAATGCGATTTGTCGAATTCATAATCACAGCAATAATCCGATCTGTCGCTTTGAAGATCACCCGAGCCAGTTTGTCGTCTCGTTCGCTCTCTCGTAGCGTCTCCTGATTTTGCACATACCAACGGATAGCATCGCGCGCGACCTGCCCTTTTGTCATGTTTAATTCACTGGCCAATTTCGCTAAAGCGATTCGATCAGGCTCCGCTAAAGCGACCGCTTGCGCTTGATATTTCTTGCTTGGTGGCATTGCTCATTCCATCCACTTGATAGTAGTGATAAACTAAGTCTAGCTTACCATTGCTGCCCGCATAGTAGCCAATAGCACCCTATGTCAAAAATGATAGTAGAGAAAAAGCCCTAGCTATAGGGCTTTTTTGGCAGCCATCGTGCTCCCTTTATCCTGCACTACACCGTGCGCGACAAAAGTCGCAGCCGGCGGCGCGGAGATCCAAAGGACAGCATTGACCGCCAAAAAGGGCGGGCAAAAGCGGCGCATGTCGAACCGGCAGTTCGACACACACTCAGCGTGCATGCAGCATGCGCAAACCAGTTCTAACCGGCACAGGCATTTCTAAAAGGTAGCCACTCTGCTGGTGGGCAATATTTCTTGGGGCGCTCTGCGCTCGCTCCTACGTCGCTCTAGGGAACGGATCTCTCAATGCTCTTCTGACTGTTCGGCAAAGTTCTCGGAGCCAGAAAAAAAGCCCGAGGTGGTTAGCCCCGAGCTTTGAAAATCTACATTTCGAAGTTAGACAGTACCGAAGAGAGTTCTCCGATCATCGTCAGGAGTTCAAGTCCATGCTGAAACATCTGACAGCCAATGCACGACTCATAATCATCGCCATCGCAAGTATGCAAGTCATCGCTCCCCATCGCTTCATCAACGTATTCGTTGGCGATGTCTCTCATTGTTGTTGTGAAGTTAGTCATTAGGTAAACCTCTGTATCCGGCTTCTTCACCGGCTTGTTTTTGGCTACCGCCCTAAGCTTTTTGCAGTCAAGACTGGCGTCTCGCCACCCGTAGGGCTTGGTCTTTACTTCAAAAACTGGGTGGTAGCATCAGGAGAGCCGGTGGAGAGGACGACGAGATCCAGTGCAGAGCTGCGTAAGCAGATCGTAACGGTGTCACCGGACATAAAAAGATGCGCCTGCGGCTCCAGTCCTAAAATCTAGGCTGCATGCGACAAGGCTTAGTTAAAATATGCTTTTTGCCACCACCAAGTCTCGCAAAAACAGATTTTATCTAAGCCGCCCCTCTGCACATCTTAGCTACGTCGAACCCCTTTGAAGAAGAATGCTCTTTGTCATCTCACACCGAGGAAGCGACCAAAAAAGGGAGGCTAAGCCTGGCTAAGCCTCCCCTTCCCCTTTTCTGCGAGCAGCGTCTCTGGCTATTATGTCCATAAGCCATTTAACGTCCTTCACACTCGGGAGCACTGGACCATCATCTCTTTGGCTAAACATGTAAGTGATTTTGTTTTCGGCTAATTTGTTAGTTTTAAATGTCACGATCGAAAGTAACTTCTTGAAGTTCATCATCATATTCGAAGCCCTCTGTATCCGGCTTCTTCACCGGCTTGTTTTTGGCTACCGCCCTAAGCTTTTTGCAGTCAAGACTGGCGTCTCGCCACCCGTAGGGCTTGGTCTTTACTTCAAAAACTGGGTGGTAGCATCAGGAGAGCCGGGGGAGAGGACGACGAGATCCAGTAAAGAGCGGCGTAGTCGATCGCAACGGTGTCACCGGACATAAAAAGATGCGCCTGCGGCTCAAGTACTAAAATCTCCGCTGGATGCGACAAGGCTTAGATAAAAACTACTTTTTTGCCTCCTCCAAGTCTCGCAAAAAAACAGATTTTATCTAAGCCGCCCTGCTGACCATCTCAACTCTTACAAACAACACAGATGACATCGTTCTAATTTTCTCAGCCGGAGCACGAAGAGATAAAGAGGCAGTTGCCTGCCCCTTTTGGTTTGAGTTATGCGACTGGGATTATTCTGTGGCAGTGTCTGTTTGTTCCGGCTTTTTGCCGCAAAGTTGGAAGCCGAGCATTTTGATTACAGGCACCACCTTGTTTGTGCCATCTTTGGCAGTGTATGAGTTCAGTGTCAGCCTGCCAGTTACTTGGACTTCACGTCCCTTTGTAATCAGGTTGAAGGCGTTTTCGCTATTACCGTTCCAGGCTTCGACTTCAAACCACTGGGATTTTTCTTGCCCCTTTGCAGATGGTTCTTTGACGGCGACTGAGAATTTGACGAGCGATTTGCTGGTGTCAGTAAGGTCGATTTGTTTTGGTGGCTGGCCGACGTGTCCGAGAATGATGATGGTGTTGTTCATAATAGTTCCCTCCTTAGGGATTGGTTGATGCCCACGTATGGCAGGAGAGCGAAGCGCCTGATTTTACTGACAAGGTCGCGTAGCGCCTCGGACCGGCCCCGGTCTGCCTTGCCGGTCAAATCAGGTCATGCGAACGTAAGGCGTCAAAACGAGCCCAAGGAGGAACGCCAAATGAATGACACCGCCCACATATCACGACACGTTGAGCCGACTCAAAACTAATCGCGCTGACAACCAGCACGATCGCCGCAAATTTCCGGCGGCAAAGGTTCATCTCGAGGGCTTTGAAAAATCTCATGGCAGGGTCGACGCTTGGACGAACATGCGAAGACGTTCTTTAGCCCCGCAAAGGGGCGTGATGTCTAATGGCAGGCTTGCACTGGATAAATCACAGCAATGAGGCACGTCCAGGTTGTCACGGTCAAAATGTTTGGTTACGAGCTTGTGGCGCCGGGACAAAAACAACGCTGCCACGCACAAACCCGGTTCGCTGATTCAAACCAAAAGTGGTGGCACGTCCTCTCCTGGTGCGTAGGCTGTCCTTTAGAGCGACGTTAGGAACGGCCGCAGAGCCCTTTTATATGGTTCCAAAGTTTGTTGGCGCTGCCTAAACATAAAAAAATTACACCAGATCTATTCGTTTAGAGCGACGCCAGGAGCGGGCGCAGAGCGCCTTTCATATGGTTCCAAACTTTGCCCGTATTTTTGTTCGTGAAAGGCGGATTGGAGCCATAAAAAAAACCGAAGCAGAGTATGCCTCGGTTCTGATTTTTCTATGATTTGAAATCTTGCGAAATTTCAAACATCAAATCCTGATATGTTTCATAGCACTTCCGACAATCTCCGAGTTTTCGAAGTTCGTCGTTGTTGTGTGGACATGGGTATTCTGGGGTGTAGCTCCCGCTCATCATCGTTTCGATTTCGTAGTTAGTCATTGTCTAAATCCTCATAGTGTCCGGCTTCTTCACCGGCTTGTTTTTGGCTACCGCCCAAGCTTTTTGCAGTCAAGACTGGCGTCTCGCCACCCGTAGGGCTTGGTCTTTACTTCAAAAACTTTGGTGGTAGCATCAGGAGAGCCGGTGGAGAGGACGACGAGATCCAGTGTAGAGCGGCGTAGCCGGTCGCAACGGTGTCACCGGACATAAAAAGATGCGCCTGCGGCTCAAGTACTAAAATCTCCGCTGGATGCGACCAGGCTTAGATAAAATATGCCTTTTTGCCACCACCAAGTCTCGCAAAATAAGCATATTTTATCTAAGCCGCCCTTCTGACCGTCTCAACTCTTACAACGCTCACCGATGACATTGCCTCTAAAAAGCTCACTGCGTTTTTGTGACGACCCTAGAGCGACGGAGGAGCGAGCGCGCAGCGCCCTAAAAAATACATGTAATCCGCAACGAATGAATATGGGTAATCCATGTCTTTTGCATGTCGACTATGACAGTATCCAGGTTCTGCGGAGATTAATAAACTAAGTCCACCAGCCCGGCACCGAGTCATTCATTCAAGAATGCTCCCCATTTTTCAATACCAGGAGCCATGCGGCTCCTGAGCTTGCTACTTTGTACTTTGTCCTACTTTGTCTTATTATCCAGAAAATCTCGTGCCCGACTACGCAGATCAGGTGTGCCATTGGCTGAGTCTTTGACAGCCTGCTCGTGATAGTTAGAGATGAACGTTTTTGTGTGCTGCTTTTGCAATTCTTGGTATTGCTTCATGTCGGCAAGTGCGTTCTCAGGCTGATCGAGGTGTTGATAGATCTCAGACCTCTGTTCCAGTGCTGCTGCATTAAGCCCTGGGTCCATGCCACTTTTGATGGCGCTGTTAATGCTAGTCAATGCGCCTTGCCAATTTCCAGCTTTGGCCAAACGCAGGGCGTTTTTCATGTCAGATTCAAGCGTATCGATTGGACCTGACTTTCCAATCGCCAAAGCACCATTAGGCGAGAGATCTTGCCATGAGGCATGCTGCGCAGGAGCAGCGTCATTTGTCGGTGCTCTTAACGGCGAATGCGCCGCGCCTGTGTGCAGGCTCATCTGGCTCACTTGGACATTGATAAGATCCATGCACTTAGTGGCATCTTGCTTAGCTAGTTCAGTTTTTCCATGCTTGTAATTAAGCTCCGCGCGCAACTTGTACCCCATCGAGTCGCTCGGAGCCGACCCGATCATCTGTTCTGCAATGCCGTACGCTTCCCTAGTTTTGCCCTGCCTGTCCAGGTCGGTTCCCTCGACATACATGGCCCCAAGCGAGGCGTCTGCCATAGCCGGCATCGCAACTAAGGCGACGGCGATTAAACTCCAGAAAAAACCCAATCGGCTCATCAGAAAAACTCCATCACTTAGTGGCTTTCTTACGCTCGTAACCTTCCACTTTCGTGCCGTCTTTTTTGGTATATCCCTTCACTTTCACAGTGTCTGAGTCTTTATCGTGCCGTGTGTAACTCTCCACTTTCGTGCCGTCTTTTTTTGTGTAGCCTTTAACTTTAACGTCTTTTGCATCGACACCACTTGTGGTGCCGACCATGATAGCTAGGCTGAGCAGCGACAAAATCACTCGTTTCATAACTAAAATCCCCCCTGTTTTTTCTAAGGAGGCCTAAGGTTAGCACTCGGACCTCCTATTGCGCTAGTGAGCCCAAAAGATTGTCATTGCCCTTGCTCCGAGCCGTTTCCAACCTAGCAGAAGAAACACTTTTGCTATATACAAGCTAGTTTGTTCCTTTCTTCCGCTCAAGAACAGCGCAGCAAGCATAATGGCGTCAATTTCTCACTTCCTCTGGGCTCGCTTCATCTTGTAAGATTTCCCGAACTTCCATAAGCGCGAATCCTAACAAGTTCTGCCCCTTCCACTTACTTGGCTCCTTGGCTTCAGTGTTTGATTTCGCCATGCCGATCCCCCAGATCCGATCAAAAGGACTTGCTTCAACCAACACTTTTGGCGCCGTGGCAAGGAGCCACTTTGCAAATTCAGGATTCTGTAAAAACTTAGCCCGGTTCGCTTTAACAACGATCTCGCAACCGTGCTTTTTCCAGACACTATCTTCGAAATGCTGAACTTTGCGCCCCAGAGCTTTCGCCTCCCGAGGAGTTGCACTGTGCAGGATTTGTTCAAGCATCTCTTCATCTTTGAAAAGACGTGCCTTTTCAGCCATCATGTAATGTTCGGCAGTTGAATATTCGACACCATCAATCTGAAATTTTGCCGGAAACCACTGGCTGCAGCAACTGTCACTAACAGACCCATCACTGCTAGCCTTGTGTCCGCAAAAAAGCAAATATTCAAAAGTTTGACCACGTTTGATTTCTTCAATAAGGGACTCTCTTGTATAACGATTCATCAGTTGCTCGTCCTTATCAGCGCCAAAAAAAATTACTCACGTAACGAGATCAAAAATTACTTGTCTCCGCTGATCTTCTCCAAATCAGCTCGGAACCTTGAGGTTAGCACTAGGACAGCCTATTGCGCTAGGGCTGAGCAGAACAATATCTCATCCTTGCTCCCACAACATTACTCGACCTCGAACAGAGGGGCGGTGCTACCGCCCCTCGACTCTGGCTCGCGCTTCTTTATACTGCTTGCAAGAGTTGCCGCGCTCTAGCTCTTCCGTTATGGATACGAGATCGCACCGTACCCACTTTTGCCCCCATACATTTAGCAATATCAGCGTAAGTAAACCCGTGCGCATGTAGGACAAGTGCACGCGCTTCAGTTTCAGGCAGACACTTCAAAACTGCCACCACAGCTTCCAAAACGTCGTTATCATCAAGCGCGGGTTCTTCTGGCAATACCACACATGGATTGTCCTCAATACACCCTATCGTTGAAATCCAAACATCGCGATTGAGCCATTGCTCCTCACGCTTGACGCTCCGGTAAAAATCGGCACTGGCATTGCGTACCACAGTCGACAGCCACCACGGATAAAAGAACACCGGCACATACTTTGACGTCAACAGCTTGACAAAAACATTCTGCTTAATTTCGTCTGCATCTTCTGTACTGCGCGCGTATCTGCGCACCATTTTTGACACCAGCCTAAACTGGCTCTTTAAGTCTGATTTATGAATCGGCTCCATTTTTAGTCCCTCTTATTGATCTTTTTTATGACAGTCAAAACCGAGCGGTGCAGGTCGAATTCCTGTACCAGCACCACCCTTTCTTCGCTTTTCTTGCTCTCAGCTACTTAACCGCACCAGACGGCGCCCACAAATGCCCGTAGTCTTCACGCAAACTCCTTGTGCCGCTTGAACTGACGATGATGTGATCGAGCACCTTAACCCCGAGCAGGTCGCCCGCCTTAATCAAGATCTCAGTCACTTCGAAATCTTCTCGACTGGGCTCTAGTGAGCCCGTTGGATGGTTGTGAGCGACAATGATGCTGCTTGAATTGGCCAGTAATGCCGCCTTGAACACCTCGCGCGGATGAACAAGACTGCTGGAGACAGTGCCATGCGAGACGATGTGATAACCAACTAGGTTGATTTTTGCATCTAAATGAAAAGCAACAAAATGCTCTTCTGAGTAGTGCTTGAGCGGCTCGACAAACTTACTTAAATCCTCCGGGCCATTAATCGCCACCCGCGCGCCTGGCTCCTTAACCAAGACCAAACGCATTTGCGGCACCATATATTTCAGATGTTTTTTCAAAGTTCTAGCGTTCATTTCAATCCTCCTACGGAGCAGCGAGCGCACCCCATGCAGCACTGCCCAAAAGCACCGAAGCTGGGCCCCAGTGTCAATTGAGGCGCAGCGTAAATGGAGGGGACCCGCGCCTGGCGGGGAGGCAGCCGTTTAAGAGCGCAGCCCAATTGATGCTGGGAGCGAGGTGCTAGGCTTTTTAGCCGGGCAGGAAAGGAAGCGAGCTCCTGCTCAGTGGGGAGAAGAAGTTTCGGTCGCATGTTCTTAACTGAGACAAACAAGCTCGAAAACTTTCCCAACAGACTTGCAGCAAAGTCTCCGGCTCCCAGACATCTCGGACATCACAACCAATGGCCGAACAGCTTTGCCATTTCCCCTAAAGCACAGACCACTACTAAGAAAATCGAGCAATCTTAAACAAATCACAAACCACAAATCACAAACCACAAACCACAAACCACCACCTGTACTACAGACCGATTCGCTCAAACTCGCTAACTCTAAATACAACTTGATACTCAGTGACACGGACACGATTGCACTTACGCATACAAACTGATCAAACATCGACAACTACTGAAAGCACACGGTCTTTCATCACTCTATACTGCTCAATTGCAACCACAATCGCCAGCTTGGCACAGACTAAACAATCTACAGGACAGGCTAGATGCGTCTCTCTCCGAAGGTCGCAGTTATAGAGGTTAATAAGGTCATCCAAGAGGCTACGTTCGATTGGGTTAATAAGCCGGTCCATATCCAACCTCCTAAGCTACGAAGACAGCATAATCACAAACTTTTCCATGCGAAATGTGTGATTACACAGAAGACCTCAAAAAAGCCAAATATTTGCCAACTCTCTTGCTTACAGTAAGCACATCTCCCCGATGGACTTACTAACCAAAATGACCGCCATTGAACAACACGCAGTCACCGATAGAGTCCAGGCACAGACCGCGCCAACAGCGTCTCTGCATGCCGAGGTTCATGAATCACGGAAAAGCGGCAATCCAAAACCACAAGAACAGCCAACTAACGCTTTAGACGCCTTCGGTCAGTTTTCTATCGGCTTTGCCAACGGCTTGGGTAGCTTCGTGCACGAAACAGTCTCAACCGCTGGACAAGCAATAACTGATCCTCAAGAGACCGTTCAACATGCAATCGACGGCACCAAGACTGCTGTCCAAGCAACAATAGATGCAACCGGAGCAGGAGCAAACTACATCGCCAACAAAGTCTCACATGGCGACTTGAACGGAATGACTCAAGATGCCATATACACCGGAGAGGCAATCGGCACAGTAGCAGCCAAATCACTCGATCACTTCAATCATCTATCGGCTCAAGAAAAGGGCTACGTCTTTGGACACGACGTCGCACCAACTGTGATAGGTACAGTGCTAGCACCAGAACTCGTGCCAGAAGGCGCACTTGTTGCAGGGGCAGAGAAAATAATGGCAGTCGCCGGTACCTTGATAAAAGAAGAAGCTGCGGCAGCAAAGATAGCAGGCGTATTGGAGCACGCTACAGAAAAAATATTCGCTATTTCTGAAAAGATGGCTACTCTCAATAAAAAAATGGAGGACTTGCTACACAAAGAAAAAGGTGTCATCCATGCCGTCGAAGACTTTGAAGGTCCTAGAGACAAGGTCGGTACAATAGCACGCGGACGAAGCATGTCGAAGGAGTTTAAGGATGAACTGGACAACGTACCACTAACAGACGGAGAACGAGAGTTTTTAAAAAGAGTGACTTACCAACCAGTGCACAACATGGCAGAGTCCATTAGCGCCGATCACGTGTTTGCCAATGGAACTTGGTCGAAAGATATGAACATACTTCGGGTAGCCGAACACAACGGCTTTGAAAACGATTTAAGACGCAACAAAGACGTGGCACATACTTTGCACCATGAAATTGGACACGCTGTTAATGACTATTATGGTGATCGCTCGACTAGACCGTTCAAACCAGTCTCATCTCATCCATCGTTTGTCGAACAATTTGAAAAAGACCTGGCCGAAAACCCAACAGAAGCATTTACTGCCAGAGCACGTTTGGAAGCTAGATATCCAGGAGACATTGAGGCACAATGGCATGAAGTATGGGCCGACATGTTTGCTCATGTATCAGGCAGCTCAAATACGGAATATTCACAACAATTGAGAAAAGCATTCCCAGGTTATTTTGAGAAAGTAAGAGATTTCAGAACGAGTATAGGAGTTTGAACAATGGACGATGACGACGAAAATGACGCTTGGCTAAAGGAGACACGAGAGAAAGCAGCTAAGTTTTTGGGAGAGAAAAGGTTCTCGCAAGAAGAACTCGACGCGATCAAACGCAAACACGCAGAAAATTCAACCGTGCTAAAGAAATATCCAGACAGCAACGGCTCAGAATTTGCACTCCTCAATGACAAACAAGAAATCGTTATAGAACATAACAGCAACGCGGATAATCAGCATTCACACGGCATACGCAGGTACGCACCTGATGACCAAGAATACACTCGCATGTGGAAGCGCCATCAATTCGACAATCCGCAGGGGTCCATGCATGTGATCATGAAGAAGCTGGATGAAAAATCAAAAGAGTGGATTGAACTAGGCGACGAATGGATCTGACACAAAACTACTGACAGATCCGAATAAAAGCCCAATATCTTTGCTCTTTCACGCAAAAATGTCTCTGAAATTACCTTCGTTTTTCACCGGCTGAAATCCGGATCGCACTCCGGAGTTTTCCGGGAAACACAACCAGTCAATGGTTTCAACATCGGAGGCTGGATGTTGATCACACGCCAGATTGGCTCTTTTTTTCAAAAAGTCCTCTACGCCCGGCATTCTCCTTAAAACCGGATCGAAAAACAGCCACCTCCGGAGGTATCACAAAAAAGCGCCGGATCTCCGGAGATGCAGGTTATAATTCAGGCTGAAACGTGCCGCGGGCCAGGCTAAGGAGTATTGATAGATACGTGCAAAATATACAAAAGAATCCTATGGTGACTGTAGCCGAGGCGAAGAAGTGGTTCAGCGCCGGGCATGCGCCATGAGTTCATGCATGGCACCGTCTGACGAATCCAGCTAAGTCGCTAGTCACGAAATTCAAATCATGTGCTAGCATCGGTGGTGGTCGGAGGGCGTGATTAACGGCACCGGATACTCTGAAATTGAGACGCCCGAAGAGCAAGTATTTGGATTGAGGGGCGGCCAGGCAAACCATGCCCGCCGCCTCTTTTATCTGATTGGCTCTGGTTTGTACTACGTCATGTCGTTTTAGGACAAAAAAACAGACGTCGTTTGCTCTAATAACCCCACTGACCGAAAAGACGTTGCATAAAGCGCAGACGCATTTTCAAGAATGCTACCACCGTGGAGATATCAACATCATGTTCAAAGTGTTTATGAGTCTTACACTATTGTGCGGTTTTGGAACACTGTCAGCGCGTGCGACGGAACAATCCTCGGCCGAGTTCAAAGTAAAAGAAAACGAAGCTCTGACAGAATATGACTGGAATAGACTTGCATTGAGCGAAATGCAGGCCGGACTCACGTCAAAAGGTTTAGAACATGAGCGTAAAGCAATGCAACTCTATTCGTCTAAGGATGTAGCAGGGCTCCATAGTGCTTTAGGATATTTGGACGATCAGGTTATCCTCACTTTGACTAATCATGGTCACTCAGCAGAAGCCGAGAAGTTATTGGTGGACGCAGTAGAGCGAACCAAAACTGTCGCCGGTGCTAGATCGGGTTTGACACAAGGTCAAATACGGGATTTGTTTGTGTTCTACGTTCATCAGAAGAATTACAATGCTGCTTTAAAAACCTTGGATCAAGCCTTGGACTTCGACCTAAGCACTGGGCCGTCTCCATCGCAGGCATTGAGAATTAATCAGAACATCAGAGGTCGAAACCGACCACATACCTCTGTAGGCGTAATTCACATGATCTTATTAGCGATTAAGGAAGTAGAGAAAACCGAGCCTGCATTTTCTATTACTGCAATTGAAAAGGTCTTAAAAACACAAGAGCCTTACTTGACTGCTAATGACGAACGTTTGGTCGAACCGCTTGGAGCGCTTGCTGATGCATATTTTCAGGCGAAAAAATACAAGGAAGCAGATGGCTATTACAGCCGAGCTTATAAAATCGCCGAACAATACCACCCAGAAAGTGCATTTGCAGTGCACCAGTGTGGCCAAAATTTTCTAGCCAACCTAAAAGAAGTTGGGCGTTCTGAGGAAGCAGATCGCTTGTCGAGGTTGAAGGAGGGGATGTGAAACCTCACACAACGCAGCCCGGATACGGCGAGTATTTACCAAACAAGAGAAACAAAAGAGGAGGCGATGACAAAATTGTCATCGCCTCCAAGTAGCAATTCAACCAATTCTAGCTGTAGAGGCTATCTAGTGAAGTGGTTTAGTGCCCGCAGTGACCTGTGGGAGGATTGAAAGCACCGCCGGTTATTTTAGACTGGGCATACGCCACGGCGCATGCATAGTAGCCATTTTCAAAAAGTCCGTCAGTCGCTTCTTGGTAGGGCGTATTGTAAACGTAAGGCATAAGTTGCGGTTGAACAAATACAACCCAAGCGAATGCCTGTGCAAATATTTCACGTTGACCACTTCCAATGACTCCAGGAGACACTTTTTGAGCCAGCGCGAGACTTGTAACAGGAGAGTATGTGACTGTAGCCGTCCCGGTAGACTCATTGCACACTTGTGCGTTTGTAACATCGTTGTAAACCGAACCTGTTAAGCCAGTTTGTCCGTCAAATGGAGCCTTATTGTTTGTGGTGCAAGGTGTGTTAGTGGCCGCCCCTTTGTCGGCGCCACCAGCACCGGTATCATTAGTCAGGTCGGACTGATCGTAACTGCTATAGCTACTATTGTAGGTTGCGGAGAAGGTATTACCGTTAGTATTGTCCCAGACATGACCAAGTTCATGAGCGGTGTTCTCCTTAATTTGGAACGGAGTCAGCGCTACTTCGGTATTGTTAATCTCGCTTTGTTCAAAAATATTGACCTGGTATTTTGTTGTCGTGCCTGTTACTGGATCCGTCTGTCCACCTTCATTGGGAGCAGCATAAAGAGCGTCGATTACCGTTAGACCATAGGCGGTATTGTACGCCGCTGGGTCCACCCACACATAGAGAGTAGTGCTACTTTCTGGTGCATTTTGCCCAGAAACCGAGGGAAATATGGACTGAAGGACCGTGCTGGGAATTGCAGTGGTTGTTGCTACGTAAGTCGCGGGCAAGGTGGCGTTGGTTCCGCCATTCGAGCAATCCCAGAACGTATACGGCTGCGGGTTAGTTCCTCCCGTTACCATGTACTGCTTGCACTGCCCAGGTGCTGTTGCGTTCGTTGTAAGTTTTGACCCCATGGCGGTAATCGTCGGTGTTGTATTTGAATGTATCGCTGCAGCTTTCCTGAGCGCGATAATGTCGTCTGAGAAGCTGTCACCATCTGGCTCATCGTTTACCACAACCTGAAGTTGCTCGGGGTCAAGGTGACTAACATTCGTTATGATTATCGAACCTCCGTTTGTCATACTATTATTACCACCTTGAGCAAAGATGGCTGTGGCCGTCAGGGATGACAGATCGATTGGAGTAGTAGTGCTATCAAGCGTAATAGTGCCACCATTGCCGGTGCCGTTGCCGTTCGCGGTAATTGTTCCGGTGAAGGTTATTTGATTACCGGCGATGGAAATGCTGCCTCCATCACTATTCCCCCCAGAACCTGTTCCAGCTGATGCTTTCATAGTGGTAGTGGACTGACTTATTGCGCCCAAGTTTGTGAAGGTAAGTTGGCCGCCTTTGCCACTACCAGCAGTATCTCCAGATGCTGAAAAAGTCGCATTGTCGAGAGTCATGGTGCTGAAACTAAACTCTCCAATGGTTATGGACCCAGCGATGCCGGTTCCGTGGCCATCCGCCTTCACAGTCGGAGTTCCCGTGACGGTAAATCCACCCAATCCGTGAAAGTTCAATGTGCCGCCGTGACCATTCCCGCTGGAACCGGTCCCAGCCGAGACAGAGAGGTCGTTGGCTACGGTCAAGCTGGAAAGGGAGCCTATGTCCACCGAACCCCCGTTGCCCGTCCCGGTAGTGCCGCTAGCCGAAAGTGAGAGTCCTCCGGCGGCCGTGCCTAGGTTTACACTGCCACTGGTGCCAAAGATTGTGATGCTGCCACCGTCTTTGGTGCCTTTGCCGTCAACATTGATCGTTCCCCCTGATACTCCAGGAGTGACCGAGAAAGCGCCATTAGCGAAGAGCGTGACGGTCCCTCCTTTGCCGTCAGTGCCTGGAACTGTCGCGCTGACTGCGCTTGCAGTGTCGATTGTGATGCTGCCTGGAAACGTCTGTACGTCGAGGGTACCAGCATCGCCTGTCGTCGAGCCTCCATTTGATGAAAGCTGAATGTCTCCGTTGTTCGTGCCGAATTTTAGGTTTGCTGTACCTGGATGCAAGGTTATCAGCGCGCCGTTTCCTGCTCCAGCCGATGGACCATTGGCCGTGATCACAACCTTGGTTGAAGCCCCTATGGTCGCTGCACCGGCGTTGAAGTTCACAGGGCCAGCGTTTCCACCAGAGGACGGTCCATTGGTATTGACCGTAAAGGTGGGAGGTGTGTTGATCCTGATGCCACCGCCGGTAGTACCGAACTGTTGGAGATCAACAAAGCCACCAGTGCCACCTGACGTGCCGCTGGCATCGATTGTAACCAAGCCGGTGTTATTGAAGATCAGCCCGTCAGGACCTGTCCCTGTGGCGAAATAGTCGAACTGGACTGAGTGGTTGGTTTTACCTTTTGATTCCAGGTCGATCGTCGTGTTGCTGAAGGTGACCGGATAACCAGAGACCTGCACCTGAGCACTGTTGCCGTTGGCTGTCATGGTAAGAGCGCCGCCGGTGACCGCAACAGGCACATTTGTCGAGAATGTGTTACTTGCAGTCACTGTCCAGCTTAAGCTGATAAGATTGCCGTTGCTTGCAACAGTCAACGCTCCTGGCGGCACCAAAGAGGATGTGGCGAAAAAACCTGCTACGCCGTCACCATCGGACTTGATCGCCAGCGATGTGCCGGTGATGTTCAGGTTTTTGGTCGCCAGCCCGACGAAGTGGTTGATGGCTGCCGTTCCGGCTGCCTGGCTCGCACTGATTACTGCAGTTCCGGCAGTTTTAACGGTGTCGGCCATAATCACAAGACTGCCCGAATGGTGACCAGAGACACCATCCGTTTTGAGAGTTCCGGCTGTCAGCTCAAAAGTGCCCTTCTGGGCATTGAAAAAGAGCAGCCCGCCGTCGGCAGTGGCGCTTCCGGTAACAATCTGGTTGCCATTAGTAATGGTGATGCCACCGGTCGAAGCTGCTGTGCCGTTTGTGATAAATGTGCCATTGTGGGTGGTGAGCACACCGTTGATGCCATTGGCGCTGGAAGCACCAATTTTGAAAAGGACGTTGGCGCCGCCTTTGTTTGCGTCGATTTGGACACCACCAGCACCGCCTCCGGCATTAGTCGTAATTGCGACCGTCTTGATGTTGCCGTTGGCTTGCAACCATATGTTGCCGGCCGTGCCGCCCAAGGCAGACTGTAAAACGCCGTTGATGGTGACGGTGCTGCCAGTCGAGGTTATGCCAACATGACCATTCCCTGCAATAGCCGCTGTTGTAATCGCTCCTGGAGCAGTCAACTGAATGGTGCGGTTGTTGCCGGTTGTGATAGTGCCGTTTGCCGTTAGAGTGCTACCTGCAGTCAGGGTGACCTCGGTAAAGGCTTGAACTGTCGATGAAGCAGTGATCGCTCCGCCGGCGTTGATGGTGAGGCTGCCCGTGGTTATGTTAATCGCCGAGGGGAGGCTGCAAGCACCTGGTTCATTGACTACGACATCCCCGGTAGGTGGGGGACTCATAGCCACAAAACTGGCGCAGCTGGTGTATGTGTTCGCGTGTGCGGTTCCGGCCAAGCCTAGTGCCATAAGGGCAGCTAGTGCGAAGCCAGGTAAAAGTTTTCGTTTTTTCATGGATATTCCTATTTAGTTGTTGAAGTTTTTGTCTTCTTTTCTTTCACCCCGAACGCACGTTAATCTCCGCTCCCAGCCTGAGCTGCAAGTAAGATGGTTAGCGCGTTAAATGAAAGGCGTTGTTTTTGTTGACTGGGGTTTTGATTGGGGAGAAAGAAAGGGACACCGCACCATAACAATGAAGATGTTCTTGAATCCAGGGTTTGTATAGGATTTACGCGCTAGCTTTTCCTGCAGAAAATAAGTTTCAACCTTGCCAGGTCTTGCTGCGCTAACAAAAGCAAAAAATCTAAATAAAAGCTGAAACTGCGATTTTGAGCCGGTCTTGAGCATGGCACGGCTAGCAGTAGATCTGTTGAGATTGATGAAGTGGTCTTATGTTTGTAAAGCTAGCACCCAGATCCGACAATACGAATA
This sequence comes from Candidatus Melainabacteria bacterium, assembly GCA_003151275.1. The sequence goes on along the minus strand of PLXC01000076.1, from coordinate 75,208 downwards.
TTTTGTGAATGCTCGCGTGAGGTTGCGCCCATCGCGCTATGCCAATTCGATTGAAATAGAAATGTTGTCTACAATACAATTTCTTGTTGCCGGAGCTCCACACTGATCTGAGCGTCTCTGAATAATTATTATGTTTCGTTTTTGGTTGTTTGCGTCTGGAAATTAAGGCTGGGATTGCGCTTTCAGGCTTGCTAGTTTTGTAAAAATTTCATCAGTTTCTCATTAAGGAGCAAAAAACATTTTTGGGGTAGTACTACAGATGGTGATCTCGCCATTTTAACGATTTATCGGAATGGTCCTCAAACCTCGCTCTCTTCGGTTTAGCAGTGCGATAGACGTGACTAAACAAACTGCTTAAGATTCATGAATCGCTCTTTTATTGCCACGGATCGCCACTTGCTGTGCCAGAAATCGAGCACTCAAGCCAGTTAGCGCTAACCAAAATGGCAAAAATGTTTTATTGACCCTATTGCCCCACCAGCATATCTTGAACCTACTGCTCAAGAGGGACGGGAATATGCCAGCAGCGCGGTTGCAAAACGCCCAAACATGGAAACAGATCAGTACGAATGTGCCGCTTGATGTGTACCGAGCACTGCGCACCCGAGTGACGAAAGAGCGCACGATGTCTCACTTGCTTAGAGAGCTGATTACAGACTCTCAATTGATGAAAGCTGGCAATCTGCCCAGACCAAGTTGGTCGGTTGAGTTGACGCAGCATATTGCCGCTCTAAGGGCGGAAATCACTGCTGAGAAGCAGGTGAGAGAGGATCTTGAAAAAGCGTTGTTTGCGCTAAGAAAAGAGATTGCCGAGTTGAGAAAAGGCGCAGAGACAACGATCACTCAGGCAGAACAAGGATCTGAAGGGGCGCTTTTGGCTTTTTTTGATGCAGCACAGGCGGAGAAGTGTATTCAACCCGAGAAAGAAAAACCGACATTCTGGCCGATCTTTGGCAAGCTCACAGAGCTGTTTGCCGGTGTTCGCAACTAGGCAAAGCCCATTGCGAACATGGGAGACCTTCTTGTTCTCAGGGTGGCGGGTGGCTAGCCTCAGCGCTTGGGCAAGGCGCGCACCCTCGGTTCTCTACTCGTTTTCCTCCTTCGTTCTCAGGATCGGTATTTCCCTAGAACGACGCAGGAGTGAGCGCGCATGCGTCCTGAACATATATGTAATGGCTGCTCCCTTTCTTGCCTTGCATTACCAGCGATATCATCCAATAAACTTTGCCCACAACAGCCCGCATGTTCGCTTTTAGGTGTAATGTGATTATAGGCGGGTCTGTGTTAGAACCAGGAGCAGTTTTCTATGTACGACGATGATCATGATCAACTTGTATTTGCTGTGGCACTTGTCTTGTGTCATCGCCGCGAAACGTTGCTCATTTCTCAAAGCGAGCTCGCAAGACGCTCTGGGTTACATCGATCCTACATTGGCGATTTGGAAAGAGGCTCACGCAATATTTCAATTAAGAATGTCAGTCGTCTGGCGTTTGCACTCGATCTGTCAGGTTCAAAAGTTCTCTCTTTAGCAGAAAAAAAACTTGCTCGTGACGGTCCATTCAAACTCAAAAAGAAAAAGTGACAACTGACCTGCAAACTAACCTTTCCGTCGCTCATGGTCGTCGCGTTCTTCCTTGCTCCTTATTTTTTTTATTCGAAAAGGCTCCTTGAACTTCGCATAGTGCAAAGCCAGATACCGTGCTGTATTTTGCTTCCAACTGTGATTAGCGGTTTCGCGCACAATCTCCCAAACATGCGAGTCAACATCATTCAAGCTCAGTTCTTCTTTGATCAAGTTTGCATGCACTTCGCTCATTTCGTGTTTACTTAAGGCCGCGAATGGCTGAGGGCGCTGTCCGCTGTTCAGGTCTACGATCGCGTCTGTGATCAGACGGCTCCGAATGGCAGCGTTGAGTATGGACGTCTTGCTTTGCTGCCTGGACCAGCGAAAAACGCGGCTATCTAAGAAGCATAAAACCAAACATTGGCGAGACAGTTGTATCAGGATTAAAACACGCAGAAAGTGATCTTGTCACTTATGCTAAAGAACGATGCTTGAAAGTTGTCGACATTGGAGCGACGAGACCTATTTGCGAAGACTGTGCTAGTAAAATAGGCCAGACCGAAGTACACATATCTACACCACTAGACTGGCCAATAACTATGCAAAGACTGTTCTCATTGTCATCTGAATTAGCTACTTAAACTGCAGGATATGTCCCCATTGCAACAATGCGCGTTGAGAAATATCGCTTGTAGCTACGCAGTCAAAACAGCAGACATCACAGATCAGCGCGTGTTGAGCATTCTGACAGTTCTAAATGCTGGTGGCACAATCGACAGTTCTGCTAAAGAACTCCTCCAGCAATTGATGAATGACTGGGATGAGCAATATTTTGACAATGCAGAAAAAGAACCAAATGATGATCAAGCTGGTATTGACAGTTTTCAGAAAGCAAGAGCGATCGCCGCTCTTCTTGAAGCGACAAAAGAAGATGGCTACGAGGCCGCCACCGACTCAATCTACGAGGCCGCTATGACGACTCAAGATCAAGATGAGCTGATAAACCATTTACTAAATAGCAAATGGAAAACGATTGAAACCAGAAAGGAATATGCTCACCGCTAAAACCAAGAATAGAATTGGACTCAATTCTTCCTGTTTCGGAACCAAATTCGTGCCAAGGCTAAAGCTCGGTGTTTCTTCTCACTCTCGATGGCCGATTTGTGAAATTGGTTTCGTTGTTTCGGGCAGAGTATCCTCTTCGGCACCTGGAAGGACTGATCCAGCAACGGCCCAGCTAAATCGTCCGAACTTAAGGAGCTACTTCGAAAATCCCTTAAGAACCGCTCTATCAGCGGCTCGGCCAAACTGTACTTATCCTGTGCCAGATAAAGGCCAATTAAATTGTTCAGACTGGCAGCGATTTTTTGACTACGCGACCCTTCAGTAAGTTCGTTGATGTGCAATGCCGTCAAAAAACAGCATTCAGCTGAGTCCCATTCGAGCCGCTGTACACGCTCGATGCCAAGATTAGTCATCTCAGTCGCAACAGCTCGCATCCGCTGCATGTTTGCCTCAGGTAATAGACCTTGCTGCGTCTTCAAATCACATGTTGCGGCAAAGCGCACAGCCTCACCCATAAAAACAGGATAGGGTGGAAGAGCTCCACACGGGCGGGTCCCGATTAACGAAAGCACTGCAAGAGCCGCAACAAGTAGGTATTTCATTTTCTTACCAGTCCCTATTCTATCTATAATATCGCACCACAAATGTTGCCTTATGGCAATCACAAGTCCTAGATGAGCGATTTCATATTGCTATTCATAGAGTGCGGCAATTCGATTGAACTCTTCAAGTGCTAATTCGTATTCGTCAAAGCGCTTGTACCGATGTAAGAACGCGCAGTAGTGCAATAATACCGGCACGAACATGTAATCGTCAGTAGTGCCCTTCTTCTCAATCAGCGCAAGTGTCTCCTTGAAGAGACTTTCAGCTTTAATGTGATGGCCAATGTCAGAGGCATCAATTGCTTCAACTAGAACTTTATCAACAAGTTCAGAGAGCTCTAAATTACAAGTGATGAGCATTTTCATCAGGCGTTTTTGACCAGTTGTACAGCCTGTCATCGCATCAACATCGCTACAAGAGATGGTTCTCTCATCCATTCAAGACACCTCCGCAAATGTGACTTACTTGAATTTTACCCGGTTTTTTTCTTTCGCTCATTCCAGGATTGCTCTTATCCCGAGACATAGACTGAAGTCGATTGGCTATCCTGATTGCAGTCCATTTTGTTTACTAACGATAGTTCCTAATCTATTCGTATTTGAGCCAAACACGCAGGAGTCGCAGATACAGTTCTGTGTTATCTTCTAAACTTCTGTTGCACAAGTCAATCAGCCTTCGCCAATCACTCCTGGAAGACATGCACTTGTTATTAAAGAACCATACGAATTTTTCTCTCATTGCGGTGTTGCTTTTATGCATCACGCCTTGCTGCGCAGAGACATTCTTAGGCGAAGTCGTGTCAGTTTCAGACGGTGATACTATTGACGTCATGCACAACGGGAAGGCTTTAAGAATAAGGCTGGCAGGTGTCGATGCACCTGAAAAAACGCAATCATTTGGACAACAATCAAAACAGTACACAGCATCGTCATGTTTTCACAAGACAGTTACAGTTATTACTCAAGGTCAAGACCGCTATCGTCGGACCATTGCAGACATTCAGTTGCCTGATGGAGCACTTCTAAGCAACGAGCTTGTTCGCCATGGATACGCCTGGTGGTATCGCAAGTATGCGCCAAACAACGAAGTACTTCAGAACTTGGAAGAGATTGCTCGCCGCGACCACACTGGTTTGTGGATAGACTCAGCTCCCATCCCTCCGTGGGAATACCGACATTTGGCTGCAGCGCCAGGGCGTCCCTTAGAGGGACATGTAACCGACTTAAACGCAGATACATCCGAAGTCCAACAAGTACCTGTGGCTGAATCGCCTCGGTTAAATACAACTCCTATGGCGCCGCTACACGGCGGGGTTCAGGAGTCTCCCGCAAAACCTCTGCAAGGCACCGTGCAAACTGCCGACATTAGGCCATTGCAAGGGCATGTAGATGAGGCGCTCGCTCCTCAGAACACTTTGAGAGCTGGTACTGCATCAAATTCGGCAATCATGCGCATTATTCAATACAAGCCCATCACAGGAGTGTTGAGTACTCCGCCGCTATTATTACCGCAACAAACAGGAATCGACAGAGCTCCTCGGCCTGAGATCGATACCTCACAGCCGATACCGTTGCGAGCAGCGACCGACGATCAACCGCCTTCCCACGTATCGTTGTTAAACGAGCGACCAAGAAGATCCGAAGAAAGTGAACGCCCTCAACAACCCGACTCCTTAATCGCTCGAGCACCAACGCGATTATTCGGTGAATCACAACCACAGAGAACATATACAGAAGACAGTCCCCCGCAAAGGCTAGCGATGAATGTGGAGCAAATTCCCGTGCGCTCTTTTCCTGAAACTGCAAGAGTGTTAGTGCCAGCACAAGAGCGCTCCCGAGTCGAAAGGCAGCCAGAATCAAGCAAAACCAGCGAACGCCCTCCTAAACTGAGACCAATAAAACCGAACAAAAAACGAGCGAGAAACATCGAACCTGAAATCGCCAGCCTACCGATACCACAACCAACTCAGCCCATTGATGAAACATTGTTATGGGACAAGTGGTACAAACGTGTAAACGAGCTGGTTTGTGCAGCGCTCAGTAAAACAATGCCGGCTAACGGAAACCCAGCCGGCAGAAATCGAATACATATAACAGTATGGCCAAATCACAAGATAGTGCCGAGTCTGATTGAGGGAAAAACCCCAAATTTCAATCGAGCAGTATTAGACGCTTACAAAATGTTGGATGGAAATCCAGAGTTAGAGTTTCCTATCGGTACACACCGCTCAGTGAACGAGTACGAAACTGACCACATCCAAGAAACTTCTGCTACCACTGCAGTTTTCGACTCTCAAACCATCCACGGCGATGTCGAAGTGGTTAAATGACACGGCGGCAACGCTAATTTCAGCTTAAGCAGCTCGATGTTTTTTCCAGACAATGAACGTGGTATATAGACAATTCCATTCGATGTTGATGGAATTCAATGTACCAAACCATTCCCATACTGATGATCATGTTCGTATTCACTCAAGCGGCGTTGGCACAAAGTGAGCAGCCACAAGTAAAAAGAGTCGTTCTTCAATCGTCTGCCAGTCGCTTAGATCTACTGGCCCAAACGGATCAATCGTTTCGGATCAACCGTAGTCCTTTGCCAAGTAATAGCCCCCCACAACCTATTGCGACAGGCTCCGCATTGGACAGGGGAAAGTACTTCTCACGACATGGGCTTTACAAAGAAGCCATGGTGTTTTTCTCCAAGGCAGCAGACGCAGATCCTAAAAATCCAGAGCCTTATAACTTTCGTGCTCGCGCAGAATGGCAGTTGGAAAAACATGCAGATGCCCTCCAAGACGCCAACTATGCTATCCAACTAAATTCGTATTACGCAGAAGCGCTTTGTACGCGTGCGGCAATTTTGAATTCAACCGAACACTATCAAGACGCGATCGTAGATGCTGCCTTAGCTACTGAGTTAAAGCCCAACTTAAAAGACGCATACACCTTAGAAGCAGCTGCCTATCGCAACCTTAGACAATATCGAGAAGCTGATCAAACCATGCAAAAACTGAATTCTGTTGCAGATCCAATATCAGCATTTGACGAGTACGCACCAATTGTCGATTACACACTCTACATGAGTGATGTGCAGTCAACTATCCGACAAAATTGGCGAGCGCCTCAAGGAAGCCATGCTCCTATTGTTGTTCTGTTTAAACTGCATCGAAATGGACAAATTACCGATGTGCGAGTTAACAACGTAGGCGACGCCACCGCAGATAGTGCGGCGGTACGTGCTACGAAATCTTTCGCGCCCTTCCAACAGCCTCCCGCCGGTTCGCCGCCCGACTTCGATGTTTTCATCGTGCTCGACTCAACGCCTGCCAAATCAGCATCACAAGCGGTTCCCACGCCAGTTCAGGCTCTGCCATCTTCAGGCGTCAACTGGACTGGTACGGTCAACCAAGGGCTGAATATAATGCAACGATACATTCCGCGCTCGTTCTAACAAATATTCTGATAGGCTGTCTGCACTCAATCTTGATTCACCACATACGATTCTAAATGCGAGAGTGGCATAATGAAAAACATGTTTTCAATCAAATTTCTACTATTTTTTTCTGAATAACTCAAGCTGGGCAAGCGAGCCGTTGAACCAATTCATATCGACAAAACCTTTGACACCACCAATTGTGCCCTTGTCGCTGTGCTGCCAGAACGTCCAGATATGCCACGGAAGCGGTACGTCAGGTTTCGGCGCCGTTGTGTAGTGCGCCACCCAAAGAGGGTAATTGGCGAGCTCTTTGGAGCTGGCAAGTACGTCTCCTGCAAACGACGAACTGAGATAGACAATCGGCTCGACACCCAACTGAGTTTTTACGCCCTCAAGAAAGCGAACAACTAACTCTAGGCGCGTAGCTTGCGCAATTGTGCTCCAACTAGCAGGCACTTCTAAATCGAGCACTGGTTGTAGGTCGCCAACTTGAAGCTGGCCAACAGTCCCAACAAAGTTATTTATTTGCTCGTCAACAGATGTCTGGGGGCGAAAAAAGTGGTAAGCACCACAAGGGATATTTGCCGCGCGCGCGCCTGCGATGTTACGTAAATAAGCCTGATCTACGAAAGTGGACCCTTCAGTCGCTTTGATAAAGACAAAGCCTGCACCCGCTCGCTTAACTTGGTGCCAATCGATATTTCCTTGATAAGAAGAAACATCGATACCGAACAATTTTGTATTGGGTGTAGTGGAAATAGACATGGGATTATCAAATCGACGTAGGTAAAGACAAAGTGGTGCCTGTATTATTATAATACGTTAATCGGCATAAAGACAGGGTTTGAGCACAACTCGTTTTCCAGAAGCGCGAGAAAAGGAAAGAGTTAGGCACCAAATCTGATGCCGTATGGCCTGGTACATATATAAGCGGGAGGATAAAACAGTATAGGAATAGACCTTGTCGAAAACTCTTTTGAATATCGCGATCGCGCCCACTGGTGCGGCTTTTCAGTTTCGCCTACTGCTAAGAAGCGCTCTCCATCAGCTTCTACGCTTGCGAAATCCGTGCAAATGTGATAACATTGCGATATGCAACAAAGAAATTATTGCATTTACGAGCTGACCGGACAAAAGAATTTGTTATAAAGTCAGCTCAGGTATCCCGGAATCCCAGAGTGGCTCAATGTGTAAATGGAGTGCATATGATTGCAACCAAAAACGTACACTATTCTCGGCCAGCCGACTCATAGAATCTCAAGGTTTGTCCTTGTACCTTGCTTTCGCCTCATACGGCACTAGTTTTTTATGAATCTCTGGCAACATACGACCCATAACCATCTGTAATGGCATGGTGGATAGATCACATGTTGTTGCTGGTCCGAGATACAGCCTCAATCAGCCAGGTTGAACCTCCACGATCGTCAGTCATCTGACGATCTGGGAGAGGTTCGTCCGTCAAAGCGTAAGAAGCGTTATTTGTTTCTGATGCTGGTTCAACCTTGCAAGAAAATAAAACCAAGTTGGCTACTTGTGCGCCCCACAGACCCTATCGTTCTTTCACGAGAGAGGAAACTCCAATGTTTTGCGTTGCTCCAATTGACAAAAATAGCGCTGTGCTCCGGTTACTGCGGAACAAAACTGCATTGCTCTTGTGCGGAGTGTTTCTGTCACTTTTATCGGTAATCATCTTCCCAAGTGTGGCAAATGCGCAAACCTACATCGAAGCCGACATCGGTTATGTACCGACCGCCGGATCGTTCACTTTCAACGGGGCCGCAACGCCACCTACCTATACCACCAGCGGCTCAGGTACTGGAATAGGTAACGACAAATTAGGTTTTGCCAGAACGACAGCCACAGGTAATACGGAGATACGCGGACGAATCACCAGTCAAAGTAGCACCGTCACTAATGCTTTCACTGGCTTGATGATGAGAGAATCAGATATCACACAAAGCTGCGGCATGGCCGCGATTGGCGTCCAAGTGGATGGCACAGTTTACTTTGCCTACCGTCCGCGTACCGGCAACTCTGTAACCACAGTTGCCGGTCCAGTTGTCACTTTACCACTCTATGTGCGCTTGGTGAGAAGTGGTGATACTATCACCGGCTACTATTCGCAAACAGATCCTCAGACTTTCACGAGTCTTGGAAGTGTCACTGAAACGAACATAATGCCAAGTTTGTATTATGTCGGCTTCTGTGCGTACAGCACGAACAGCACATTGAACACCGTGGTCTACGATTATGTCACCTACATGACGGCACTGCCGACGCCATCTGCCAACTTATTATTATGGCTTAGAGGAGACATCGGAGTCGTAGGCACCAGCACCGTATCACAATGGTCAGACCAAAGCACTAACGGCAGGGACGCCACCCAGACAACCGCTGGATTAAAACCTTCTCTTGTCACCGGTGCGCTAAATAGCGGCGTGCTACCGACTTTGTCGTTCAGCGGTACTCAATATTTAAATCTCGCGGCAAACTATACCGGATTTTCAAACGCTGTTTCTATATTTTTGGTGCTCGAACCTGCAAGTGCGGTAGCAACAGGCGACCCATGCGCTTTCGGCAATGCTCTAAACTCTGACGCTGTCTTTGCTCAGACGATTGGAACTCAGGCCTCTTTGGCTTCATACAACGGCACCACCCCCAGCACCGTAACCACGACCACCAATCCATTGTCGACCAGTCAGTACAAACTCTTGGAGGAAACACTTGTACCCGGCGCAACAGCAGGAACTGGGACCGGCACCATCTATGTGAATGGATCGCAAATCATACAATCAACGACGATGCAAAACCCAGCGAACATCACCCGCAGCAACTGCTTTGTCGCCTCAGGCATCGGACCTGCAAATGCGTTCAATGGCAAAATTGCCGAAGTTCTTGTTTTCAACAATGTTAGCAACGCACAACGGGCCATGGTCGAAGCTTATGTCCTCTCTAAGTACAATATCGGCACAACGCCGACACTAGATGCGCCAACGTTTTCAACATCAGGAGCGCTTGTCACCCCCGGACAGAATCTTAGTCTCTTGCAAGATGAAAGTGCCACAGTCTACTTCACGTCAGATGGAAGCACCCCAAATTCTGTCAGCTCCCAGTGGTTCAATACGAAACCAATAGTCTTGAACAGCAGCCAGACCATAAAGGCGTTTGCAGTAGCACCATTTTTCAACAACAGCGCCGTGGCTACCTCGTCTTTCATTGTGGACGCTGCGACTTTACCTGTGCCCCGTTCGGGATTGCAGCTTTGGCTGAGGGCCGACACAGTGGTTGCCAGTGCTGGCAGCATCTCTGAATGGGACGATCTTTCGGGTCTTGCAAACAACGCCACTCAGTCGGTTTCTGGAAACCGACCCACTCTTTCTGCTAACGCTATTAACAGCTTACCGGCTGTTAGTTTCGCTACGTCTCAATTTTTCCAAATACCAGCTGGCATGGCCGACTTAACAAGTGGTGCCACGATACTAGCGCTTCTCAAACCAACCTCAGTAACCGCCGGTGCTCGAATCATTGATTTTGGCAACGGCACAGCAAGTGACAATCTTCAGTTGCAAGAACCCACCACCAACGGTGCCGCACTTTACACGTACAACGTTGGTTCATCAACGAACGTTACTGCGTCAAGCGCTCTGACATTGAATCAATTCCAATTGCTTTCAGTTGTTGACAATGGCACGGCAACTGCCACCATCTATACCGATTCTGTGCAACAAGCGCAAAGTACTGCAATGAACAGCTTGCGCAACATCACACGCTCAAACAACTACATTGGCCAAGCCAGTGGAGGCGGCAATAATTACATCGGACAAATTGCTGAGCTGCTCGTCTACAACCGAGGCTTAACAACGACAGAGCGAGCGATGCTTGAAGGTTATCTGCTAACTCGCTATCAAAGCCTATTAGCAAATAGCGCCCAGGCTCCAGTTTTTAGCATAGCGACCTCCACTTTATTAGCGCCTGCTCAAGTGGCAATTGAAGGGCCAGCTGAAGCGACTTTCTTTTTCACCACAGATGGCACCACGCCGACGACAGCATCAACACCCTATACGTCACCTGTCAACATAACTTTCACTCAAACTCTAAAAGCTATCGCCATCGTTCGCGGAGTGCAAAGTAGTGTCAGCTCGGCGACGTACACCCTAGATTCGACGCTATTTCCTGCGCCAAGTTCTACCAGCACTCCTTTGCAGTTGGATCTGCAACTGCCAAATCAAAGTATTCCACAAGACAACAATCAACACTAGGACAACCACGAGATTAAGACGATGAGATACGTAATAAAATTGGAAACTGTACGAAGACGCTTGATGTCAGGACTGATGGCAGTGACGCTATTAGCTTCGACAGGACCAGCTCCGATCGCTCTGGCCGATCACTGCTCAGCGGTGACACCGACAACTTTCCCGATTGGCTCTCACTCTAGTGTCAACAGTCAAAGTATAGCGCCTTTGGCGAATCCCATCGCTGCTCAAAAACCGACCGCACCAGTTCATGTCAAAACCGGTCCGCGTGAAGTACATAAGTTTGTAGCCAAACTATCATTTTCAAATAATCCCACTGACTTGGAAATTTCAACAGCACACGTGTTGCCCGAACTCTTGGTACCAATGAAGAAAGGATCTGGTGCTAGTGCCGAAAATGCCGCTCTGGTAAAAGCTTTGATGGCATTTAAAAGCAGGAATAGCAATGAGGACTTTTCAGACTTAGAAAAATTCATTGCAAAATATCCAAATTCACGTTGGCGTTCAGCGCTCGAATTAAACCTCGGTCTGCTCAATTTTGAAGCAGCAAGCGTCTCGGAAGCCCTGCGGCTGTTTCAAAGCGTTTGGCAACGTAGCAAGAGCGAAATTGGACTCCCGCAATCAGCTATCGCTAATAGAGCTGTGGCTATGTTATGCGTGCTAGATGCGCACCTTGGACGACAACAAGATCTGCGCGACCTCCTTCGTCAACTAGACCATCGAGCCCTCCTGGGCTCAGACGAACAACTTATAAAAGATGCTCGTGCAGGACTGAGCCTTATGCAGTCACAGCCTGGAAAATCTTTTAAGTGTGGACCGTTTGCCATAGATTCAATTTTGTCCATGGACAAACCTCGCTTGGTGCGCACCAAACTTATTGAAGACGCAAAGTCTACAAGTTCTGGCACCAGCCTTGTACAAGTAATGCAATTGGCTGAAAAATCCGGTCTAAAAATGCAAATGGCCAAGCGATCTAATAGTGCACCGTATGTGGTGCCATCAATTATGCATTGGAGACTTGGGCATTTTTGCGCCATCACTCACAAGGATGTAAATGGTTACGTTATTAAAGACCCCACATTTGGTGGCAACGGCTCCATGAACGCATCAGATAAAACGCTGTCCAGAGAAAGTGACGGTTACTTCCTGATTCCCGCAGGGCGTCTACCAGATGGTTGGACAAGGGTTAGCGAGGAAGAAGGACAAAAGGTCTGGGGTAAGGGCGTTGCGTTGAACTTTGGTCAGCCTGGCATGGGCATTCCAGGGTGGAAAACTCCAGATTGTTTCAATCCAGTTTTTTGTCCCAGCGATGGTTCTTGTGGTGGTGGTGGTGGTGGTGGTGGTGGTGGTGGTGGTGGTAGTAGTAGTAGTGGCGGCATGGCTAGAGCCTCGGCTTGGTACACGCAAACATGCGTGAACATAACCGACACACCGCTTAGCTACGTGTCCCCTTTGGGCGCTATTAATTTCAGACTTAATTACAACCAGGAAGAAGCAAACCAACCTGGGACATTCACATTCACCAATTTTGGCCTTAATTGGAAGTTCCACTACCAATCGTATTTAACAGTTGGAGGCGGCTCTGTTCTAACCGTGCGGCTCCCCGACGGTGGTAGCGAAGTAGCTACTCCCAATTTAGGAATTTATCCACCTGACGCTCTAACGCAAGCGGTCATGGTTAACACAGGCAGTGCATATGAACGTCACTTGCCTGATGGTTCTATTCAAGTTTACGATCAAGCTGATACGAACGGAAACTGGTTCATGACTAAGCAAACCGATCCGCAAGGCAATTCGGTTCTCGTGCAATATGACACTAATTTCCGCATAACAACTGTTACGGACCAGATAGGTCAAGTATCGACGCTTACCTATGTGTCAAATACAGTTGGAAATTCAGGCTTCTACAAAGTATCAGCGATTTCGGATCCTTTTGCCCGCAGCTGCAGCTTCACCTATGACTCTACAAACACTAATTTGTTATCGATTACAGATGTGATCTCGCTCACAAGCAAGTTCGTTTACGATCCAACTTCAACATTCATAACTGCGATGACGACGCCTTATGGCACCACTTCTTTCCAGCAATACGTGCCAGGAAACAATGGCGTAGCAGCTCGTGGTTTACGCTTCACGTATCCCGACAATACGACAACCGTGCTTGAGAACTGGCTAGCAGAGCCAAAATACTCATATTACTGGGATCGAGAAGCAACCACTCTATATCCTTTCGATCCAGTAAATCACGTTTACAGTCATTGCCAGACGGTTAGATGGGTTTATAACTCTGCCACCAGCGGAGAAGGTTCTGCGCCTCAATCTTTACAAAATCCTTTGGAAAATAGTCTCACTAATTATTTTTATCCCAACCAAATAAGTCAGAACTATCAAGGCTCCATTGATAAGCCCAGTCAAAAAACACGCGCTCTAGGATCTCAGTCAGACATTGCCACCGTAACTGGTACAGTAACAGCAGGCGATGTTGTGTCAATAAATTTCATTGGCATTGGCAACCACAGCACCTATTATACAGTTGTCGCCGGAGACACTCTGAGTTCGATTGCCGCCAACTTGGCCAATGCCATCAACACGGATGCTTACCTGCTTTCTTCAAATTCGCGCGTAATTGCGATTCCTTCGGGAACATCAATATATCTGAACTCTGATTTGGTTATTGGGATGCAATTCAGACCAAATAATGGTGCGACGACCGAGACGTTTACATTGAAGTCTGCTCAACGTCAAACTGAGGCACTGACGCTCAGCGGCACACCTCATGTCGGAGATAACCAGGGAATAACCTTTATCTTCGAAAACTCGGTCTACTATACCGTGATCGCAGGTGACACGCTAACGAGCATAGCGGCAGCCTATGCCGCGGCAATAAACGCAGATCCGACCTGTCAGGCACACTCTATTACGGCGGCAGCCAGTGGTCCGACTATCAACATTACGACTTACGATTACTTCACTACCTTATACCAAACCGTCAACTCAGGTGCTTTGACTTTTACGTTTGCAACGCCACGCAATGGTGCCAATCAAACAACCGAGTATCAGTACAACGCTATTGGCAAAGTCACCCAATCAATAGATGCTATGAATCGAACTTTGGCATATCAGTATGCTGCTAACAACATTGATTTAACGCAAATTACCGAAACACAGCGGGGCAATAATTTCTTTATCGGTGGATGGACGTACGACACGCATCATCGCCCACTCACATACACAGATGGATCCGGGCAGGTCACCCATTACACTTACAATAGCAGCGAGCAACTTCTCACCACGACCGACGCAAACAGCAACGTCACTAAGCTTACCTATACGGGCACCAGCAGTGCCACTATCGGTGGCACAAAGACGACTGGAAATGTTTTAACAATCACAGTCCACGATACGGGGCTGACTGGCGGTCAAAAAGCTATAAATTATACAGTTCTGGCTGGCGATACGCTTACAACAATTGCGTCCGGATTGGCAGTATTAATAAATGCCGACGCGAACCTCTCAGCTATTGGAGTCAGTGCATCCTCAGCATCGACCATAATCACTTTAAAATCCATCTCGGTCAACGTAACCACATATTCTCAATCAACCAGCGGCGGATCGACCGAAACAATAACACTGGGGGCAAATACTTTTGGCTATCTAACAAGTATTGATGGACCATTGACGGGAAGCAACGATGTTACAACCTTCGCTTACGATGCTTACGGAAGAGTTTCTTCCACGACAGATTCCGAAGGCTACACTGTTACGTCGAGCTACGACAACGCCAATCGCCCCACTCAGACTTCTTATCCAGATGGATCGACCGAACAGACAGTCTATGATCGACTTAATGCGGTGCTTCAAAAAGATCGCATCGGCCGTTGGACGCAAGACGCATATGACAACATGCGGCGCCATGCCTATACAGTAGACCCGCTTGGCAGAAAGACCACGTTCACGTGGTGCAACTGCGGTGGGATAGCAGGGCTGACCGATCCCCTGGGCCGCACCACAATGTGGCACCACGACCTCTTAGGCCGCCCAGTTTCAAAAACCTACGCCGATGGAACGGTCTCAAATTATGATTACGATCAGTTCACCACCAGGTTGCGCACGAAAACCGACGCTCTTGCGCAAAAGACAGATTTCATGTACAACGCTGACGATACTCAGAATCTTGTCGGATATTTGAGTGCAGTAAATCCGACCGCACCTGTCACTTACGCCTGGGATTTCAATTACAAACGACTGGCAAGTGTGAAAAAAGCCGACTGGGGAACCTATACCTACACCTACAACAATTACATTGCGCCTTTAGGTACGCCTACCACAGGCGGCGGCATGCTCTCTCTCGTCCACAACGATGTGATTGCAAATTCAGACATTTCTTACACATATGACGTCCTCGGACGCACCACAAATCGTTCGATAAACGGCGCCACTAATTCCATAACCTGGGCGTACGATGCAATGAGCCGCATCACACAAGAGGCTAATGCACTGGGCAACTTTGGTTACGCCTATGTAGATAATGTCTCAGGATCGTCGAAGGGAACTACGCGGCTCTCTTCAGTTACCTATCCCAATAGCCAGGTGACGAATTTCAGCTGGTTGCCAAATGTGGGCGACCAAAGACTGCAACAAATCTCCAACCTCAACCCAACAGGAGCAACACTTTCTCAATTCAACTACGGCTATGACTCTGCCGGCGAAATTACTCAGTGGCAGCAGCAACAAAATGGCGGCAACTTATTTTATAACCTTGGTTACGATGCTGCCGGTCAATTGACCAGCGCTCAAGCTGGTTCTGGCTCCCCTCAATCTCCTTATGCCAAAGAATTCTATTACGGCTATGACGCTGGATCAAATCGCACTTCGGTTCAAATGAATAGTATCAACACCGCGCGTATTGGTGGAACAAAGACAACAGGAAATGTGTTGACGATAACAGCGTTTGATCCTGCACTTTCTGGCGGCTCAAAAGCTATTACCTACACGGTTCTTGCAGGTGATACCTTAGCGACGATTGCTCAGGGGCTGGCAACTGCAATCAATAATGACTCTACTCTCCGCACAGCTGGTATCACAGCCAATGCAAATGGCACCAACACTTATATAAACATCAAATCTGCGTCGAACAATATCACTACATACACATCGGCAGTGACTGGAACCGAAACAATCAGCTTTGGGATATTTAAAAACGCCCTCGAAAACGCGACAATCGGTGGCTCAAAAACCACAGGCGATGTGATTACGGTTACAGTCAAGGATGCTGCCTTAACAGGCGGACAGCAAGCTGTCACGTATACAACCTTGGTTGGAGACACCCTTACAACAATTGCCACAGGTGTCAAAAGTGCTATTAATGCAAATGCTCAGCTAACAACCTTGGGAGTTAGTGCCACATCGGCAGCTGCCGTTGTCAGTATTGCGTCCAATTCAATAAACGTGACTTCTTATTCCTCGTCAGTTAGCGGAAGCGCGACCGAATCAGTACTGTTCAGCGTCAATCAAAACCAGAATCAGCTTGCCACCATAGGCGGCGTTAAAACAACTGGTGATGTGATCACATTGACTGTATATGATGCCGGTCTGCCAAGCGGGAAGCAAGCTGTCTTCTATACGACTTTAACCGCCGATACTCTAACGTCGATTGCGACAGGGGTAGCTGCCGCTGTCAATGCAAATGCCAATTTACAAAACAGTGCCATAACTGCAAGCGCAAGCGGGGCAGTCGTCACACTGCTATCCAAATCCACAAACCAGACTACGTACCGTCAGAGTTTCAACAGCACCGCAACTGAAAGCATGTTGATTGCTCCTGTAAAGTATGGCTGGCAAGTCGTCGCCATCGGTGGCACGAAAACAACTGGGAATATCGTAACAGTAACTGTTTTCGACATCGGTTTGACAGGCGGGCAAAAGGTAATCAACTATACAGTCCTTGCAGGGGACACACTCGCCTCTATTGCCACAAATTTAACAGCGGCGATTAATGCTGATGCTAGTTTGTCTGCGCTTGGTATAACTGCGACTGCCTCATCGACCGTCGTTAGTTTAAAATCGCTCTCACCAAATCTTACGACCTACGTCACCACCACAAGCTCTGGCGCCACCGAAACACTTTCGCTTGGAACGGGCATTGGCGTTATGCAAGCTACATACAACAACGTTAATGAATTGAAGAGCCTCTCTCCAGGTGGTGCAACATTATTCAAGGGCGACACGGATAAACCTGTTTCATCCGTCACACTGACGTCGCAAATTCTCAATCTGCAAACAACACTCCCATCTACTGCCACTACTTTTTCTTCAAGTGTTAGTCGTGTGCCGACAGAAACATTCACTTATGGCTATGGTCAAAGCACATGGATCTTTGGACCGGTCTATACACTCACCGTAGGTGGTACTGTCACAGCTGGTGACATCATCAGCCTAAAAGTCTCTGATGTTCGTTTGTTAAATGGTTCTGAAACGGTTTCTTACACTGTACTAGCTGGGGATACCACATCAAAGATCGCTGATGCCTTGGGCCATCAAGTAGCTATCAATGCCAATCTCGGTGCTTTGAACATCACCTATGTTTATCAACTCGCCAATCAAATCGGCATAGGCAGTCAAACAGGTGCCAACGAAGCGCCCAATCCGCTAGGTTTATTAGCATCGGCATCGGAGGTTGGTTCGGAAACAATCAGCCTGGCTTCCGCAACCGATGAAAGCACTTCTGCAACAATTTCGGGCACGATCACCGCTGGCGATACCGCTGCGATCACCGTACAAAATGCCAACTTAGCGGGAGGACAAAAAACCATTCAGTACGTGGTTGTTGGAGGAGACACGTCAACAACAATAGCTACTGCACTAAAGAATGCGGTCAATGCTGACACGTCTCTACAAGCTGTCGGAGTGCAAGCTACTTCTACATCAAATGTGCTTACCTTAAATCCCTACACATACTTCACTGGTAGCTCAAGCGGAACTGAAACCGTTTCGGTCGCAAATGCCAATCGAGGCACTGCTGCTATCTCTCTTGGCGGTACTGTGACCACGGGCAATACCGTGACCATCACCTCTCATAATCCAGCTCTCTCAGGTGGACTGAAGAACATTACATACACGGTGGTGTCCGGAGATACTCTCGTGAGTATTTCTAATTCGCTGGCTGCTTTAATCAATGCAGATGCGGCGCTAAAAGCTGTCGGCATTAAAGTAAACAACTCTGCCTCGCTACCCTGGTCGCAAAGCTTTGTAGGCAACTCTTTGTTGCCGACCGGCTCAAGTTTAGAAACCGTCTCCGCTGTCGATGGGAGTAGCAACGTTAAAAGTAATGGTTATGCGCTTTCAGTAAACAGCGGAAGCACAACGAATCTGACCTTCGACCTCAACGGCAATATGACGTCGGATGGCACAAACAGCTTCTCTTGGGACGCCGAAAACCGAATGATCAAAATAACGTATCCGGGGACGAATAATTTCTCTAGCTTTGTTTATGACGGGCTGGGTAGGAATGTTTCGATTGTGGAGACGACGGCTGGGACTGTGACAAGCACTAAACAGTTCGTTTGGTGTATGGACAAGGGGCGCCCTTATCAAGCCTGCGAAGAGCGAGACGCTTTAGGAGTACTCAATAAGAAATTTTTTGGACGCGGTCAGATGAACAGCACGACCAAGTATTTCTATGATTTGGACGATCTAGGATCGGTGAGGGAGATGAGCGATAACTCTGGCGTGATCCAGGCTCAATATGCTTTTGATCCATATGGTCAGGTCACAAAAATAAGCGAAAGCGTTGCATCTGACTTCGGTTATGCAGGTTATTACCTGCATTCTAGAAGCGGTCTGAATCCAACTCGAACACGAGCCTACAGCAGCGTTTTTGGAAGATTTATCAGCCGCGATTCGATTGGAGAGAAAGGCGGAACAAACTTGTTCGCGTACGTGGCTAATAGTCCCGTCAGAAATAGTGACCCCTCTGGTCTGGACACCAAGCAAGGACAAGTCAGTAATACGAAACCAGGTCCAAATCCTGACCCCAACAAACTAGACCCGGCAGATTGGGGGATAGATATACCGTCCGATCCTAAAGTGTATTGCCCGACAGATCCTTGTGTAGATGCTCCTTATGGTCAGACAGCAGGTAGTCCGCCAACACGAAGCGGGGGCAGTGAATCTGATTGTCGACACGGTGACAACCGCAATAATTGTGCGACTCCCGACGAGACCTACTTCACTCCTCAAGGTAAGAGGATATGCGGAACAGGGCCAAAGCGGCCGGCTGGTCCGCCACCAAAGGCACCAGCTGCACCGGCTGCATGATTTTAATGGGTGTCTCAAGTTCTGCTAACATAAAGATCAGATGTAGTCATAGAATTCTTACGGGGATCACTACAATGTTGCATTGGATCAGCTTTGGAATATTACTCTTTGTCTGTGTTGTGCTGACCTTGGGAGTGCCAACTTCTTGTCAAACATCTGTTAGCACAACAGCCCAATTCAGATCTAATAACGACGGAGTTAAGAAAATGAATAAAGGAAATCTTCGAGGAGCGATAAGAGACTTTTCTGAAGCAATTAAAGCTGAACCGACCTATCTAATAGCATTCACAAACAGAGCTTTAGCCAAGAGAAAGCTGCACGATTTTAAAGGTGCCTTGGCAGATTACGATGATGCTGTTCGAATTTCCCCAGATAATTTTTTTGTTCTGGCTTCGCGTGCTGACACTAGAGAAAATTCAGGTGATTATAGAGGGGCTATTAGTGACTACACAGAACTAATCAGAATGAAGCCGAATTATGAGTCAGATTATCTAGTGGCGCGCGCACGTTTAAAAGACAAGATTGGAGACACCGACGGAGCGCGTGCCGATAGAAAAAGGGAATCGATTCTTGGAGAATGATTGCGCTCTGAGACAACAGCGGACAGCTCCATCATTGCTCGTCGCATCCGCTCCTCAGTCTCCTGCATCTCCAGACTAGTGGCGAAAGCGTTGCAGCAACCGCTCTTGAATTGAGTGTTCGCTCAGCCGACTCTCGTCGCCGAACACCAAAGCAGCACCTAACCTGACGGCTCCCGCTCACTCCGCATCTCCAGACTAGTAACGCTCCTTTTCTAGTTATGCGTTTTGCATTTAATTTTCCATTTTCTAGCGAAGCTGTAGAATGATCTAAAGCCGCACGGTGACTACGTTTTGGACAGATCCTAATATCACCAATTATTTCCTAGTGGCGACCAAGCGGCGACCCTGGCGGCGACCACAGAGAGGTCTAATCGATGCAGAAATTGACTCAAAAAGTTGTTGATATCACAAAGACGCCCCCGCACGGCAAATTGATCGTCCGAGACTCGGAAGTTAAAGGCTTTGGTTTAAGTGTCTCTTCCAGATCCAAATCTTATTTTGTTGAATGTCGCGTTAACGGATTGAAGCGGCGAGCGACCGTTGGACGCGCAGATCTAATGACGCTAGAAGACGCCAGAATCGAGGGTAAGAAGCTGCTGGCAGAGATGCTATCTGGATTCGATCCGCATGCCGAGAAGAGAAATGAGAAAGTCGCTTCGATCACTTTGCTGGAGTTGCTTGAGGAGTACTTAGCGGTCAGGACGCTTAAAGATTCCACCGTTGAAGTCTATCGAAGGGTGATCAAGAAATCCCTTCGAGAGTGGCTGAATATGCCAATCACCGAAATCACAAAAAATATGGTCGAGGACAGACACCGCCAGCTCGCGAATGGAACAAGCATGGGCACATCAGGAAAGGCGTATGCCAACTTTTGCTTTAAAACACTTCAAGCGCTGCTCAATTACGCGGCAGAGAAATATGAGGTTGATGGCCAACCGATCATCACGATCAACCCTGTGAGCAGGCTGACAAAGACAAGGGCATGGCATCGAGTGCATCCAAGAACAGGTGTCATCCCAGAGTATCAACTCGCGGGATGGTACAAGGCAGTGGACGAAATCGATAACAAGAACGTCAGAGACTATTTATTGCTTTTGTTATTTACTGGCGTTCGTCGAAGAGAAGGCACAAATTTGAAGTGGGCGGACATTGATTTCCAATCTCAGACTTTAACGATCCGTAGGCAGCAGGCTAAGAATCACAAAGATCATGTCTTGCCTCTGTGTGATTTTCTGCTCAAGATGTTGAAGGCGCGACACAAGGTAAGTGCTTCTGTCTATGTTTTTCCAGGGCGAGGCAATCGATCTCACGTCACCGATTTTAGATTTTGGCAATTGCAGGTTCGAGAAAAGACAGGGTGCAAATTTATGATCCATGACCTTCGCCGCACATTCCTATCAGCCGCGGAACGGCTTGAGCTGCCTTACTACGTCTTGAAGAGATTAGCCAACCACACCGTGACTTCAGACACGATGGTTCCGTACATAGTTGTTTCGATGGAGCGATTGAGATTGCATGTTGAAAGGATCTCAGCTCACTTCCTTGAACTGATGCAGGTTGAGCAGATTGCGAGTTGATACATGTTAGCGGCGTGGTGCCTTCTTGCGTCGAGTTCGCTCGCGCTCGTCAAATAGATCCGCCATCGGCAGTTCGAGTGCCTCGGCGATCCTAGCGATTGTAGAAAGCCGGACGTCAACTTGACCCCTTTCGATCCGTCCATAACCGGCTCTGTCCATCCCGGCAGCCTCCGCAAACGCCTCCTGGGAGATGTTGCGCGACTCTCTCAGGTGCCTGATACGGTCCGCGAATCCCTTGATAAGCTGGTCAGTCTTGTCCATGTTTGAACTGTCCCCCATAACGGATAGGCAGTCCACGGAGCAGGCTCTCCCGGACAATAATACCCCGGCTGTTAATCCGGGGTACAACTATGGGATACCGAATCGACCAACGGAAACGTGCGGGGAAGTGAAATCAAGAATGCGAGGCCAAACTTGAGTGACGTTCAGCAAGACGAGAAACAATGTCCCCTCTGCGCTGAGGTGATTCAGCAGGAGGCTAGCAAGTGCCCACACTGCCAGTCGCAAATTGCCGCTTCTGAGGCACAGCCAGTCAGGGATGGAACCCCACAAAACGAGCCGGGCTTGGCGCGGGAAGAGTCTAAAAAGGTATCCACACCGCGTCCACCCGTTAGAACCGTCTTCATGATTGTGCTGGTCGGTGCAACAATGGTGGCATTTTTGGCAATGCTGGCAATCGGTCATGAGCCACATTCCATTGGTCTTACCCCGGACGAGCTGAGGCAGCGGTTTAAGCACCCTGAGCCGGGTGCGTTCGAATTGACACCGTTTTATCGCAATCCAGACACGGGCGACTTAGAGTGTTTAGTTCGTGGTATCGATCGCACGACAAAAATCTCAGCAAGAGTAAGGGATTCAGACAAGAAAATCCTCTCAATTACTCTTCGATGGGATCCACCGCTCCAAGACTCGGCTGAAGAGACACGGCATAACTCAACAACTCAATTTTTTGTCACCTTTGGCTTGTTGGCTCAGGCTATCGATTCGTCACTGTCAAAGGATGAAAGAAATCAACTGCTATACGATCTGCGATTGGGCGGAACCAGTGCGTCAGTGTCAAGAGATTCTCAGTCAAGCCGGGATGGCTTCATGTATCGGACTCGCTGGAGTGGCAATAAGTTGGCGCTCACCGTCGAACCCGAGAAAGAAATACAATCGCAAACACGTTCCAATCCGCAAGTAGCTCATGGTGAGGTGACGACAGGGATTGCGCAACCTCATCCTCAATCGCAAAACAGTGTAAGGACCTTGGCGCTGACACCGGATGACGTCGCCTTGCAGCAAGCGATCAATAAACTCAACACTCTGAATTTCCCTGACTATCCGGATGGAGAGTCCTATAAAAGGGCCATGTTGCAACTTCAACTGGTTATCGCAAAACTCTACGAAAAGCGTGGAGATCTCGGACGCGCCGCAGACTACTACGGAATGATGATGACTGGATTGGGAGGGCCTGTCCCTGAGCTTCAGGCGAAGAGAAGTGAGTTGCTCGGACGCATCCAAGCCAACCCGAAGTTGAATCATCCCGACAACAGACAGCAGATCCACGATCCCGCATACTCCAAGTAAGCGCCGGAATACGCCTAGTTGACCGACAGTTTAGTTTTCGCAATCACCCGATTACGCAAGCGGTGCCACCATTCGGAGGCAGACGAAAGCAGCCATACTGGTCATCAGTCCGGTGAGTAGACGTAACTCCGATGGTACCAACCGGGGCAACAAATGCAGAAGAATTCCTTTCATATCGAACACGTGCCGGAAGAAAAATTCTTGCCCGCGCTTATTCAGCAATCGACTTCCGAAACCGACTACGGCGCCCGGTGATGGCAGCGATACCACCACCGAGTTCCGAAGTTGCTCAAGCGAGGAGATCACCCGGTGTAGACGTACGCTGGTAGATCGACCGCACAGGAGACGATCTCTAATTCGGTCATTCTTGTGATTTGAATCGTGTAGGGTCTCGGGGTGTCATCCCAAATCTCTTCAGGGTTCCGCCTCAGCACGACGCCGACGGCGCTGTTGGGGATGCGTTTTTGATAACCGTTCGGTCCGCGCACAATGACTTCGGTTTCGGTCTTTTCTATCTCGTACATGTTCACTCCTTGATGGTTGAGATGTTCAACTTTGGTTTTTGATGGCGTCCTTTTTCTTTTCTTGCAGCCGCCAAAAATACTTGCAAGACAACCGGCGATAACAAAACAAAAAAATAGATGTGGCAGATGAGGTGCTGGGGCATCATGATGTTCTCACCTCCAAATGAGCGCGCTTATGATGGCGCCAACTTTGTGGACTTGATCCGGTCCCCCGTACACACAACAAAACGTCGTTCCATCTGTTTTGATCTTGAGATTGTCTTGATGTTGATCGTGACCTTCCTGCGCGCAAAGCGGACACTGTGCCACTTGTTCTCTACCGACCTGTCTGGCAACAACGTGATCGAGAATTTGGAAGCCGCCGGATTTGCCATTGATGCGCTTGCTGGCGATTCGGCGCTTGACCGCCATCGGTTTGGCTTGGGCTCTGTGTTTCTCTGCTTCCCGAATTGCATCCTCGGCTCGATTCAGCGGTTGACCGGCTAGCCACTCAAGCTGACTCCGCAGATTATGCTCGACACCATCAAACCAACCACGAGCGCCACTGGCGTCCGGTTTGAGATTGACTCCAAGAGGTCCACGCACCTGGCTATAACCGGTCGCGGTCTTGGGAAATCTTTCGATACCTTTTGGATTCTCTTTGCTCGTCAGTTTCACTCCAGCCAAAGTCATCATTGTGTCGCCGAGAATGATCAACTGGTTAGCCGGGACCGGCTTGTCGAACAGGAGCCAAGCGTGACCATCACGTCCTTCTCGCCTGCCCTCTCGAATGACGCGCCACCCGTAAGATTTCAAAAAAGATTCAAGTCGCTCAAGAGCACCGTCATCAATGTCACTGTCAAAACACAACCACTTTGAGCAAAGTGTCTCATCCAGTGACGACCATGCACAGGTTACGTTACCTGCAAAGTGTCGCTGCACCAGTTGCGGTGTCACGGGCTGGTACGGATAGCGACCGCCTTTCGTGTCCATCTCTGGCTTTTGGTAGGAGTATCCCCAGCGAGTCCGATTCCACCTGACCCACTGTTTGCCCCAGATGTCGGACCGGTTTACGAAGCGTTCCATGTAGAGTTCGATCAGCTTTTCGCTAATCAGATTGTGTTCGTGGGTGTTATGTGTCATATCCGGCATATCTGGCAAACTCCTCTAACTCGCCACATCAGCGCGAGTGCTGCCGGTTGCAAAATCTATCCGCTGAGGGTTAAAAGCGCTCTCCCCATTTGGCGTTGCCACGTCTGCCACGTCCGCCACATCCATCTGAAACTTGTAGAAGCGTTTGCTTCCTTCTCGTTCATGGGTCCAGTGAACACCTCCGTGGCGGAGTGCCGGTCCGAGTCTAACTAATCTGGTAGCCACAGCTTTGCTGTTTTTGGGCCAACCAACTCTGGTCTGTCCGTCACTTAACGTGTCTACCAATTCTTGCCAGCTTGCAGACCAGGTTCCACCTGATTTTTCAGTCATGTGCTCTCTCAATGCCAATCCGAATGAGTCTGACTCTAGTGCCAGATCGGCAGACTTTTCGCGATTGCCACCATAGATCGTCATGAACTGACCTGGCGTCCAACCTAAAGCTGTCTCAGCTGCGGTCACCCATAGCGCCGCATCTGCCATACGTGGCAACGTGGCGAGATGGGTAGTAGGCAACGATTTCAGAATCGACGACAATGTGTCAAAGATGCCGCCAAGAATGTCGGGTGTAGCACTACGGATCGCCGTCCAGAGTTCAGTCTCGTTTTGACGTCTGTTGTCAGCGATTACCGGAAGTGTCAGCAGAAACGACCTGCTCAACAAGTCATCGCGCATGGCGAAATCTATCCCATTCAAGACGGTTGGTCGTTTCGCCTTGAACAGCTCCTCCTCGCCGTTATTAGTGTGGAACTTTCGTTCTCTGTGCGCTGCACCGGTGGCGATACTGCACAGCAGATCCGAGAGCCAGCCTGGGATGCCGCTGAGATTGTCCAATGCCAACACGTGCGAATTGACTGCCGCCATGATCACATCCCTGGCCTCCTTTGGCGAGGACGTAATCTCGACCTCTGACGGATCGATCAATTGACGCAAAACCCTGCACATGAAACTTTTGGCGCAACCTTGCTCACCCAGAAGCACTAGTACCGGAAAAGGACCAGGTGAAAATGCGGACAACAGCCACGCTACGACAAGGCACCAAATTTCGTCTGTCGGAGCGTTGATCAACGGGCGGAGTGCGTCAAGGCGTCCACCCGATACAGGCACCGGCAGCGGTAGCATTCCCTTCGTGCGGATGAATCGAACCGGTGGATTCTCAGTTATCTTCCAACCGTCAGCGCTGATGTGGACAACTCGCCACTGGTCGTCGCAGAGATCAACATAAATATCTTTCTCGAAATGGGCAATTCGAATGTGGACCGGCAGTTCTTGATCACTGAATGACGCAACTGCATCCAGAGTGTCTAATGCATCCAAGACGACTGACGTTCCGATACCCTGCCCGGTTAGTTGGTGCCATCGGTGTCTGATTAACCGGCGAAAACCCTCTGAGCGAAGACGCCAATTTTCTTTACGCCCATTGAGCGGAACACTCACGAACGTACTGGAGTTTGAATCATGGAAGAGTTCACATCCTAATTCCAGAACCATTCTGACGACGGCATCGCGGATGGTTTCGGTTTCACCAGGAGTTGTCTCTACCGCTGTTTTGGCTACAATTGGCTCCGGGTCCGGCAAGGTTGCACAAACAGCACTGCAAACCGGAGTTTCTTCAATGGGCAGCCCAAGTACTTCTTGAGCTGAGACAATGTCAGGGTGCAGGTCTAATGGTGGCACTAAGTCGGTAACAACTGTGCTGCGTTCGTCAGTCTCGACAGTGCATGATTGAGGTTGTGTGGTATCATTTATCATAGTTGAAATGTCCTTAGTGAGCCACTTTCCGATTAGCGCGGGGGTGGCTTTATTGTTATTCTTTTCGGCCGCAGTATCCTTCGAGCTACTGCGCCGCGATTCGCTCGAAAAACTTCGGCACGTCGATAAGGCGTCGCCGACCGAGTTTAGGAAAGACACCGTAAAACCCATTGGACCTTTCGTGTAGGATCAGATGTCTGATGCCTCCCTCGGTAAAGGCTTGATGAGCCGTGCAGAACATCTTTACGGTCATGTATCGATTGTCGGTGCAGACGTTATTTGCTAGGTACAACTGCTCAAACCTCCTTCTCGCTGTGGTTTGATGCTATGTAAACACCTTTCGCCGACTGAAAAAATTCCCTTTTATTATTGAAACCCATCGTTCTGTTATCAGAGCAGGGGGTTTCTATTCCGCTTCTTTCGGGGTGCGCCACCTTTTCTTTTCTCTTCAGGCATTTTGGGCTTGATCCACTCTTCTATAGTCGTTGGCGCGTATATCCAACGTTTATTCTCGGTTTTGAGATCGAGATCAACTTTTTGGGCACATTCGGCCTTGGTCAAGCTCGGGTCCTCAAGCCATCTTTTTTGGGCCTGGCGCTGCGCAAATTCTTTAGGCTCTTGGGTCCTTTTTTGATGACCCTTTGTTGCGCTTCTGGACTGCTGCGTTTTGCGTTCCAGGGAAAACACTTCGGCCCATCTCTCATCCCCTACAACATGTTTTGGATTGTGCACTGCTGTGATCCTCAGCGAAGAACAATTGTAGAACCAGCATAGGGCTGTCAAACGGTACATTTCTGACATTGCTTCTGACATTGCTACATCGCCAGATTCACACTCATTGACTAACTCCCTCACAGACGTAATGCAAAGTTGAATCTCTTTCAAAACCATTCTAGGTACCGTAAACTCCTCACCCAAGTAGCTTTCCATTCCCACGCACTTCAAATTGATCTGAACCGATTCTTCAAGCCTCAGAAGACGCGCTCTGAAGTCGTTTGGATCCATAAAAATATCAGGGCGTTCAAACCACCAGCGTTCATATAAATGCAAGAATGAAAGGGAGACCGGCTCATCCATGACTCTTTCCCAAAATATTCTCATTCATTTGATGCCACTACTTTTCCATGTGCTCAGGGGATGCCTGACCACCTGTCCCTCTCTCCGGTTCTTCTTTACATCAGCGCTTGCGCAGGAACTCGGACAGCACCTTGTGCAAGTCCTTCGCAAACTTAGTTTTCTGATTCGGAAGCCAGTCGACAAGCTCCTCTAGGACACCCTCGCTCATTGCGTCATCAATGGTGAGCCCGGCTACCCGTGCGGCCTTGAGTATCCTGGAAACGGTGTAAGACTCAGATGGGCTGTTCTCGAAACTCTGAATCCACTCGTACTCCGCCGGGTCAAGGCTGACTGTGACCCGGTGGCGCTTTCCATCTTCAAGGCGACGCTGCATAGCTGATCTTCTCCAGGGCAGCAATCATAACACTCGCCGTCGGGAGACTGTACCGGCGCGTGGTGTCGATGTTAGCGTGTCCGGCAATCTCGGCAACCGTTACGATGTCAACACCAGCGCGCACCAATCTGGTTAGACAAACATGTCGAAGCCGATGGCTCGATACTTCCACGCCTGAGTCCTTGCCGAACTGTCTGATCACGTGGTCGACTGCCTGTGTGCTCAACCGACCGCCCCTGCGACTCAGAAAGAGCGGACTGTCTGGGTCCTGTCGTCCTCGCTCGGTCATGTGCGTCTGTAGTGCTTCTGCGGCATCCCGATTGATCGGAATCACACGGCGCTTGCTGTTCTTGCCGCACCTGATGATCAGCTCATGTCTGCGAGCCGTCATCACGACATCCCCGATGTTGAGGTTAACTGCCTCGGAAATCCGGATGCCACAGTTGAGCATCAGCAGGGCTATCACCCTGTCCCTCTGGTGCTTGCTCGTTGATACCGCTCTAAAGAATTTCCTCACCTCTTCTGGCTCCAGGGCACGTGGTGCCAGTTTCGGCAGTGCTTGCCGTCTCACTCTGGCCGAACCCAACCCTAGAAACAAGTACAAGTTGTCGATAGCCGCAAGGGTCGAGTTGACGGTGTTGGCGCTCCTTCCCTTCTGTAGCAGCCAGAGCTTGAACTCCCGAACCGCGAAGTCTCGCTCGGCCGGATCGGTCAATGCCTTCGAACCGTCAGGAGTTGCCTCCAGCCACTCCAGGTAGATTCGGACACGCAGCAGGTAATTCCGGCGCGTGTGCCTGGATAGCGGAAGCCGCGAGAGATGGTTTTTGTATTCTGCTAGCATATCGTCCTCCGGGAACGATACCACTGTGCACGCACAACACTTGTTATGCACAGTGATGTCATATTGTGATTAGCTGCTACTCGTTGTCAGCACTGGTACCACAATACACCAAATGCACCTGATATGATTTATGGTGGCGCATCAACCATGGGTGATACGTGCTGATATCACCCGCTCAAGTGTCAATTACGGTTGATATCGATGCTTAAAACCGGATCCTCCCGGGCAAAATATGGTTGTGATATTAGATCGACCAATTCCAGATTCGTTATCAAAAACACAAAGTCAATGTCTACACTGTGCCTACCACCAATATCAACAGTGCCTGAGCCAGTCGAAAACAGAGGCACTACATCTGATGGCTTTAAGACTAATGGCTATGCCGTTTCAGTAAACGGCGGAAGCACAACGTCGCTTTCGTATGACCTCAACGGAAACATGACCAGCGACGGCACGAACAGCTATTCTTGGGACGCTGAGAACCGAATGATCAAGATTACCTACCCTGGTACGAATAACTTCTCTAGCTTTGTTTATGACGGTCTTGGAAGGAACGTTTCCATTGCGGAGACAACAGCTGGGTCCGTAACGAGCACCAAACAATTTGTTTGGTGTAGGGATAAGAAGCGTCGCTATCAACCTTGTGAAGAACGTGATGCTTCTGGCGCCTTGACAAAGAAGTTCTTCGAAAGAGGACAGATGAACAGTGCTACTAAGTATTTCTATGACAAGGATCATCTAGGTTCAGTGCGAGAATTGACAGACAATTCTGGTGCGATCCAAGCTCAATATGTCTTTGATCCATATGGTCGAGTGACGAAGATCAGCGAGACGGTAGCATGTGACTTCGGTTATGCAGGTTATTATGCACATTCTCGGAGCAATTTAGATATTACAGGTTGTAGGCTTTATGCAGCCCAACTTGGAAGATGGTTGAGTAGGGACCCAGCCGAAGACCGTTTCACAACTGTCTATAACCCGGGATCACTGATTCTGCCTACAGAGTTTAATCGAAACAGCACTAGTGCCTCCGACTTGTACTTATACACGCAAAATAATCCCATAAATTACACGGATTTGTCGGGCTTATGCCCTTGTGATTCCGCTTCATCGCCACCGAGCGGTTGTACTGACTATGGAAGTGAAACGTATCAAGGTGTGTCAGAAACTTGTGTTTGCACCTGTATGGGTAATAGTAGTTCAGCAAATGCCGTTCGTGGCTGTCTCCTATGTGAGAAACATAAGGGTGTGGATGCTGATACTAGGCATGAAGACTGTTTGTTGATGCATCCCGATGTGATTCCACAGTTAATCTTTTGCGGTATTCTATGCACTGCTGCTGATACTTCATTTCCAGGTAGAACGGGTCTGCCGCCTGCTCCACCTCCACGGTTATTCTAATCAGTTAGGTGCGCCTGATACACTAGAAGCAAGGTTAAATGATAATGAGAACTGTCCGGGTCCTTGCGCTAAAAAAATTCATGTCGAACAGAATGTTAAAAACCCAAATTGCATGGTTTTTCGGACTCTTTGTACTTGCAGTCTTAGTTTGCTTTGTATTTGTCGCACCCTCTGTCAAGCTTTTGCTCCCATATATGCTGACGGGAACATTGTTAGCCTCAGTCATTTTAGGTTTTGTTCTGTGTTTTATCGGTGCAGGGCAATACCTCGTTCACAAGTTTATGCGCCTATCTTCTTTTTTTGACATAGAAGTTAAATCAAATGGATGCAGCACATTTTTAAGCGCAGGAGGATGGTTGTGCATTTCTGTTGCATCCTACGTGGCATTGATTATTATTGGCGTTCTAGCACGCGGACGATTCTGAACCTATCCTGAGCTTAGGAGATGAGAGAAAATGGTTCTTTTCTTATCGATGCACAATACGGTGATTACGCCTATATGACTGTTAGTCAAATTGAAAAAATGCTTTGTGGTTCACAAGAAATGGAAACGAGGAAGTTGGTCCCACTGTGGCTCTACCAATGTCGCCAAACTTTTATAGGTTCGCTGAGAAATCAGTTGGGCGCGTGTTAAGGCTAAAGATAAGTGGCGCATCTCTGAGGTTGGCTGTGTCTATCCTCAACACCACACTGGATTTAATCGTACTCAAAAAAAGAAACACAAGCCGTTATCACACTAGAACGGGTGGGCAAGCGCTTATTAGAGCTTCTACTTATGGGAGTGGACAAACAAATAGGAGATGAGATCATGATAGGCAAGCGGATAAGACATTGCGCAATTCCCAAAAGCAATACCGACCAGGATCAGCACGTAGTTGACAGCCCACATCGCTTTGTCATGGGTACGCAGGACAATTTTTTGACATTTGAGGTATTCGAGTGGCTTGATTTCGACCAGACGCAGGTCGTTTGTACGGCGACTGATGAAGAATACGCGAGGTTCATTACAGCAGCATTAAATACGTGCAAAGATTTTTCGCCTTACTTACAGATCAAATAAATCCCTACACAGGGCAGCCTGGTTGGATTTGACCGTAGATTAGGCACAGGATAAGTGTCGGGCTGCATCACAGACGGTGGATCTAGTGGTATGCAAGTCGTCTGCTCGTTGTGCCGGAAGTTTAAACTCGCCCCAGCACCCCTTGCAAAGAAATGCTCAAGGCTAGCAATTTCTAGTCGTATGCGCGCAAGTGCACCACCCAGTCACCGCACTTGCGCGTGCGCTGCCCAGGAATTCTCAGATGCGTTTTTGGCGTATTTTTGCAGCGCGGTTGTCTGAAAACGGTATTTCACAAGACAGCGCCACCGTAAATCTAGTGCCAAACAAAATAGAGAATTGACTACGATCACGCATATGAGCAAGAAGCGCATAGGAAGCAGCTTTAACAAGCGCACAGTTTGGTTTTATGCTATAATAATGTCAACAAAGGATCACCGCCTGCGGTGTCGCTAGAAGCGCCACTGCTTATTTATTGGTAAAAGCTTATGTCTAGAAAATGTCAATTGATGCCGGGGATTCACGATAACGTAATGTCCTTAATTGCCCGCTTATATACTTTGCATACAGCCGGTGCAGGCACGCTGTCCGTGCTCGATATTGCGGACCTCTTTGGTCTAGCCCTTGATCAACTGCAGCGTTCAGAAATTAGCCAGCGCAGCACTATTAGTTTTACAAAAACTTCAGACAATGGCGGCAACTTCGAAAATGATGGCACCGCCATAACGTTTAAACAAAATTTGCTCACTGTTTCAGTCCCGCCTGAAGTGATGGGGACGTACCTTTCTTTCCCCAATTCCTTGACTCTTTTATTTTCAGCAGAAAATACAATCGCCGGCGGCGCCCTATTTTTTAAAGCAACGTTGCAAGAGCTTGACGCCAATCAATACAAACTAGACGTAGACTTCAGCAGCGACGCCTTAGACCAATGCATAATTCACGCCGCCTAAATAGTGGCAAAGTAAAGTAATGAATTTTACAGACTTACCAAATGACCAATTTATCGATGTCGCAACACTTGGCACGCTGACTGGATCATCTTTGGCAGTAATGTTTGTGGCCAACGTCGCTCAATATGTGTTTGATTGGAACCCACGTTGGTTTGGTCTCTGGATCTCTTGTCTGATTTCTATAGGCTTGACCCTGGCGGCTGCTCACGGCGAGCTTATTGATTGGCTCGTCTGCATAGTGAAAGCATTTCAAATTTACGCCACGGCCGTTGGAATCGCCACGATTACAGCTCGAAAAAACCCAAGTCATCGGATCGGAAATTCGCCACAAAAAGAAAACACCAAAGTACAAAAGCAGTTTCTGCCATTTTGGTACTAGAGCGATTTTCGAGCTGGCTGTTTAGTTTCAAGCAGATTTCGGGAGCTCATTGCTAGTCGGTCCAGGAGAGTTTAAAAACAACTGCAATAAGCTTGTCCCGTTGGGTGTGCCCCAACCAGTTACTGCATCCCAACCAGCCGACGAAGTGTAGCCTTGAACTTGGTCGAGCGAGTTGTTGCCACTGACAATATCGTTAAATTTAGAGCCATCTTTCGCTTGATAAACAGCGGGATTGATAAATCCAGCCGGCTTCGGGACCCGAGCATTGATTCGTGCCAGGAGCCCTGCATACAAGGGCGCCACTGCACTCGTGCCACCCACAATTGACCATTGTCCATGCACAAGAACAGCATAACCGGTATTTGGGTCTGCGACTGCCGCCACATCAGGCAAGCCACGACCTTGAAAGTTGGTGGCAAGATTGCTTGGCATTGGCACACCTTGTTGATATTCAGGCATGCTGAAAAAGCCGCTTATGCCCCCACCAGTCGCGCCGCTATCTCCATTGTTCCAAACCATCTCTTCTCGAATAGAGTTTGAGATATTTAGAGTAGTGCCACCACATGCAGTCACAAAGGGGCTTGAAGCGGGAAAGTCAACATGCACTTTGCCATCATAAATATTGTCAATCGCGCCGTCGTCACCGGCTGCGCAAAATATCGAAATGCCCAACGCTGCCGCTGATTGAAATGCTTGATTCATAGCTAGCATTTGTTGTTCGGTCCAAACACTCTCGGCTGCGCCCCAACTAATTGAAAGAATTGTCGGTTTGCTTATTTCATCGTGTATTGCCGCAAGTATCGCTTTCAGGAAACTTTGATCATCGTTTGGGGCGAAGTAGACGACGATGTCTGCCATCGGGACCACCGCACCGGCTATTTGAATGTCAAGGGCGACTTCCGTATCTGCCCCTGTGTCGACGAATGGATTATTATTGCCACCATTTACGGGCACGGCGTTAACGGTTGGACGAGGTAGATGGAGAGCGGCAAAGTATTTAGCAATGTCCGAATTTAGATAACCACCACCTAGCTCAATTAGAGCAATTGTCTGTCCCTTACCATCGCCAGCTGGGAAATTATAAATGCTAGCCAATTGACTGCCGTCAAATGCGTCAGGTTTTAGTGTAAGAGCGCGCGAGGAAGAAAAGCGCAAGTGTGATATTGCCTGGGGTCGATTATCTAGACCAAAAACTCCAGTGACAATGTCCTGTAGTTCCAGGGGAATGAAAATTGGACCGAGACGGCTACGTACAGATACGCCCTTGTTTTGAGACTCGAAGACTTGCACCTTAAAAGCGCCAAGCATGGCTGCAGTACTACCCCGCAATGAAACCAGTCTCTTGCCAGCATCCAGATCGGTTACTTCTAAACCGAAGTGGTCGGCAAAGGCCAGCACGACACTTAAATCCTTAGGTGACGCACCATATTCTTCCTCCAGTTCCAGCCTGGTCAAAAATGACCTTTTTGCAGTTAAGGACAGGGCATCGAGAGCTTGTCGTCGCCTTACCTGCATGGTTATTTCAATATTTTGAGTCTTGTCTAATACTTTTGTGAGGTGACCAAAGTGGACTCGGCGTGTACTTCCTGGCAGAACTGTGAATTGTTCGAATTGCGGCATAGATGTTCCGAGCACTGAGAGATGCTCGCCTCCCTTTTTTTGTGTTGAAATGCTTGACCATTGATAGAGTGCTCCATTTTTAACCTCGCTAGCCGCACGGAAGTAACCAATAATCGCAGCGATTAATTGGTTTATGCGGAAAATACCGACACCATATGTGCCACTACTACAATACCACAAAAGCAAAATTTAAGCTGCGTCGAACAGCTATTCATCAGGATCGTGACAGATAATACTCTCAAATATTTGCTTTGTTTACTAGCAGATTAGGCTAAGAGCGAGATGAATGTGATGCTCAGATCACGCTTACGCTCATAATCAGACTCAAACTTTAATTGTCTTCGGCAGTAAGAGGCTCTTGCGGCTAAATTATTCCGCATGTCAGTAGCAAAACTAGACAGAAGCTAGTTCGGTTTGGGCATATCATCACTTAGCAGTTGTGTATATGGAAATTGAGATGAGTGATGGCCAAAACTTTTGAAGTGGGACTTGTCTGTGCTGGCGCAATATCGGGCGGGGCATATCAAGCTGGTGTGTTGGATTTTCTTCTTCAGGCGCTCGAAGAGTGGTACAAAGCAAAAGACGATCCAAGCATCGACCAAAATTTGGTGCCACCTCATGAGGTGTCTATAAAAGTAATTACGGGCGCATCGGCTGGAGGTATGTCTGCCGCTATCTTTACCTCCATGACTGGAGACAATCCTTGTCACATCTCTGATTGGTTATATCCAGTACCTTCAGGTAATCGATTGTACGATGCTTGGGTAGGCATAATTGATATCGCTCAACTGTGTGGCATCGATGATCTTGATTCGGACAAACTTGCGCCTGTTACGTCTCTTCTTAATTCGTCAATCATCGATGTCATTGCAAGTGCCGCAATCAGCAAGCCATATGGACCGAGGCGACCCCGCTACTTTAGCGACCCACTTCAAGTCGGGCTATCAATTGCAAATATGGGTGGCGTTCCATATGTAATCAAAATGGTGACTAGCACCAATCCCCCTGGCACAAATGGATTGAATATTCGAATTCATGCGGACTATCGGGAATTCTATCTCACCACCAGTGGCAAAAATGGCTCAGGCGTTATCTTAGAACCTAATATTGCCAACGGCTGGGAAGTATTGAAAGAGACAGCCAAGGCGACTGGTGCGTTCCCTATTGGACTGGCACCACGAATAACAAGCCGCGACGTCAGTGACTATTCTTCGCGCAATTGGTGTATTCCAAAAGCAGCATGTACCCAATCAGGTGACAAGTGTTTCGACGCTGTGCCTATTGAGCCTGTATGGCTAGAAACACCGACCTCTTATTCATTTCTCACTATGGATGGTGGCACGATGAATAACGCGCCCACCGAGTTGGCTCGCGAAAAGTTGATGGGCGGTGCTTGCATGCGTCTTGAACGACGCGGGGACTTAGCAGATAAGGGGCTTTTGTTGATTGTTCCATTTCCGGGTTTCGACCCTCCTGTGTCAACAAACTTTCAACTTGAGCCCCACAAGGCTAACTTGAGCTTGCTAAACTTGGCTGCCAGTTTAATGGGAGCCTGGTTAGAGCAAGCGCGCTTCAAAACGGAGGAGTTGGTACTAGCTGCCGACGAGGAAGTGTACAGCGAATTTTTAATTGGACCCTCAGATGGCGCGACGCTGCTTCCCAAAGAAGACCCTCGCCATATCGACATATCTGGTGCCACCCTATTTGGTTTCGGAGCATTTCTATTCAGAGACTTTAGGGATCACGACTTTCAACTAGGCCGTCGCAACTGCCAACGTTTTCTGGAAACAAGTTTTGCGCTTCCAGAAGAGAATCCGCTCTTTACCGAATGGCCCAATCAATTGCGTACCACTTTAGCGGTCGCTGACCCTACAGGGCCGCATCTGCCTATAATTCCGCTTTTTGGCACAGCCAGAGCGGAAGTGCCTCGTCCATTCTGGCCGCGTAAAAGCACAAATGACATTAACAAACTGAGGGTGGTGATTGGAGCTCGCATTGGTGCAGTGGCACAAAGACTGGCCGATACTCTACCTTCTGTGCCATTGAAGTGGTTAGCAAAAATCGTGCTTCAATTTGGCGGAGCCGGAAAGTTAACTGACGTAGCTATGCAAAAGATCCAGGATAGCTTAAGAGAGCATGACTTGATGACATAAGCTATTCCTTCAACGTGCAACTCTCACATTTGCAACCTCCTGCCGATTTTTAAAGGCGTCATATAATGTCCTTTATGTTTTAATCGCTTGAACGCAAAAGCTAAAGATTGGCTCAAGGCAATCATTTGCATGATCGTGACTCAATTATTCAGCAGATAAAAACCGTTCTTTTCCACTCGCACTATATCTGGTGGCAACACCGCTCGGGTGAACAAATGTGCGCTCACCATTTGTAGCCACGCTCATTTTCAAACCGGTCTGTTTCATCACCTCATACGAGCCGTCTGGTTCAAAGCTATAGACCCTGCCTGTTGGACTCTCGACCAGCCTGGTTCCCTCTGGCAGAATAGTCGTCAAAGTTCCATTCGGGGAACGCTCAGTCACCATGTATTTGCCAGAGCTCATCGGGATGTGTCTTTCAATGAAACCGCTAGCAAACTGTTTAATTACTGTTCCATCTTCTCTAGTTGTCACCAGACTATTGCCAATTCGTGTTTGCAGGGTGCCGTTTCCTAAATCAGACATGACCAACCTCTTATTAGCTATTGCTTCCTGAGCCACTTGTGCCAATTTACCTTCGGCGAATCTTACACCGGCAATCATCCCCAGTCCGCCACAAACACCACCAAGCGCGTTGTCGAAGAAAGGCTTGCCGAACTCCTTTGCCACCATATCTTTGGCTAAGTTCTCTTTGGTCGGGTCGCTCGAAGCTA
This sequence comes from Candidatus Melainabacteria bacterium, assembly GCA_003151275.1. The sequence continues at coordinate 38,274 of PLXC01000076.1, read as the reverse complement.
TTTTGCAAGCATCGTTTATTCGACCATTTCTATCCCAGGTCCGTTTTAGAACGTTTGGATTTTCGAGAATTACGGCTGCTGTTGTAATAGCAACGACAGGTAAGACTATCTCAGGAGCGATCATGCAGACGGCAGAAGTTCCTGCTCCAATCAAGGCATCCTTTGCTACTGTTCCACACAAACCTACGGGATTCTTTGAGCGCTTCCAGGCCTCGTCGAGAGCGCCTTGGGCAATGCCGCCACAAACAATATTGAGTTCTCGTCCGATTCTTTGAACATCTGCTTCTTGTCTTTCCACGTTTTTTGCCTCGCTTAAAAGGTTGTGATGAAAGAAAACAAGATCTGTTTGGACGACCCAGCGCTGAGATGCCTGACACCGTTTTCGTCTCATCACAAATTGACTTTAGCTGCACTCAGGTCAACTAGTACTGTGTAATTCCACAGTCAATAATTTAGTTTCCGGATCTATCGTTATTACCCTGCTGCATATCGAAACCGAACCGTGAGTATATCCAATCGGCAGAAAAGCGGGTAAATAGTGGCGCTCCATTGTCCTTTCAATTGAACTCAATGTGATATCACAACAACATCAAATCAATTTGAATAAAGCATCATTTTGAAATTATTTTGATACCACATTGAAATCATTGTGGTATCATATTAGGTGTCTAAAGGTTTTTTGCAACAGAAAGCAGGTCCAAGTGATTTTAGTTTGTGGCGGTATCAAAGGTGGTGTGGGCAAAACCACGCTGGCAACTAATCTGGCTGTACTATTTTCCATATCAGGATCGGATGTTTTGTTAATCGACGCTGATGATCAAGAGTCGGCCAGCGACTTCACTCTTTTGCGTAATGAGGTGAGAGCGCAAGTCGGGGGTGCTGGATATACAAGCGTCAAGCTACACGGCACGGCTGTGCGCAGCGAAGGACTGCGATTGGCTGAAAAATACGACCACGTGATCATTGATGTAGGTGGTCGAGATTCGGCCGGTCAAAGAGCGGCTCTCTCTATAGCCGACATATATGTCATTCCATTCCTACCAGCCAGTTTTGATATTTGGACCTTAGATAAGGTCGCTGCACTCATTGAAGAGGCGCGACCATTTAACGACAAGCTACAGACTGTTTGTTTCCTCAACCGGGCCGATTCAGTTGGCACAGACAACGTTGAGGCGGTGGCCATTGCTCGCGCAATTCCAGGGCTCAAATACCTAGACGCTCCTTTGGGAAATCGTAAGGCCTATCGCTCGGCTGCCTCTCAAGGACTTGGCGCCGTCGAACTAAAACATGCCGACACTAAGGCAAGTGCCGAGATGCAATACCTTTTTGACCGCCTAAATGATCTCGCGATGATATCAAAACGACTTCCTATTGCTGTTTAATTGAGGCTAAAAATATGTCAGTAGCACCCAGACCGAAAACAGTCGACGACTTTATTAGTGCCGCCCAGCCACAAGTCCAACAAGTTGAATCGATAGTAGACATTCAGCCTGTTAAGTTACGTTTGCCAAAAGAGTTACTTGAAGAAATTGATCAGACCAGGTCGAAACGCAAGCCAAGACCAAGTCGACATCAATATATTCTTGAAGCTTTATACGAAAAGATTATTCGTGAAAATGGCTAATCTCCGCGGTCAGTAAAGCGGGCTGATTCAAAGCAAATTACCGACTTGTGCTAAAGCGACGATTGGCATGATGAAACAGCTTCAGGAACAAATTTTGCTGCCGGGCAGCCGTGTGGCGCGCATACCTCGGTTCTATGCTTCGTTCTCGAAATCTTTTATCCCTAGAGCGACGGAGGAGCGAGCGCGCATGCGCCCTGAACATCTATGTAATGGCTGCTTAGGTCTTGGGCTTGCACCTGCATCTGAGTCATCTTGATTTTACTGCAAGTGCCAATGCCATACTGTAGTCTCTGCGGGAGACTCCGATTAAACAAGTTAACACTGCCTCAAAATCACTTAAATAACACCATGAGATCAAGTTTGGAGTGTAATTTTATTGCGTTATATCTTTGACCGACTAATCGACTGCAGCTCGAATACCCTTTGTTTGACCGAGAAATTCTGTCACACCAACCAAGAGAGATGATAATGCCGCAGGGCATCCTCTAGTCATTCCAGTGACCCGCTTTACTTCGATGGCTTTGGTGTGGCTAGTTCCACCACCGCCATCTGGAACGCCTTTATAACTAATTCTAGGATGTGTAAGTTCTCTTGCACAGGAGCAAGCTTGATCACTTGCACGATACAATCCATTGTGAAGGTCAGATCCTCCTTGAAATGATTATTGCATGCTATCAAAGTTAATTACTCTTTTCCTGTCAATCGTCGCAGTGCTGTTAATTAGCACTCCTTGCTTTGCAGAGACATTCTCAGGTGAGGTAGTTTCTGTCACTGACGGCGATACCATTCAGGTCATGCACAATGGAATAGCCGAAAAGATCAGGCTAAATGGAATCGATGCGCCTGAAAAAGCGCAACCTTTCGGACAAAGTGCCAAGCAGTACACGGCTTCGTTGTGTTTTCACAAGCTGGTCTCAGTGATCATTTACGGTCATGATCGGTATCGTCGTACTATCGCTGATATTCAGCTGCCTGAGGGCACTTTGTTAAGCAACGAGCTAGTTCGTGCCGGCTATGCCTGGTGGTATAGAAAATATGCTCCGAACAACATTGCTCTTCAACAATTAGAAGAAACGGCTCGACGAGACCATCTCGGGTTATGGGCTGATGCCAATCCAGTAGCGCCGTGGGATTACCGTCATTCTCCCAACCCCGAAGTCAAGCCACTTGAAGGACACCTCTCAGAGCTGTCTAGCGAGACAAATGTGGCTGAGCAAGCTCAAGGCCCTGTCGTTCCTGCTCCCGTTCTGCAAGGAGCTGCATCAAGTCATTCTCTTCAAGGAGGAGTTCAGCAGTCGTCATCTTCACCGCTCAAAGGTGGAGTACAAGACACCGAAATGAGACGGTTGCAGGGACGTGTTGATGGTGAGCAGGATGCTCCTCAAATCAATTTACGTGCAGGTATTCCAAACAATTCAGCGATCATGCGCATTATTCAATTCAAGCCGGATAGCGGAACACCTATTTCAGTAGCACCGTCGCTGCCACTACAAGCAGTCGATCATATGCCTCTACGTGCAAGCACCGATTTAGAGCGGGCACCATTGAGAGCAATAGCAGATAGTGACTCTCCACCGTCACGCGCGACAATAAACGAGCAGCCACGATCTGAGACGAGCGAGCCACCGCCTCTGCGACCAGACGGTTTTGTTGATCATCCTCCGATGCGTTTAGCTTCAGGTTTTGACGATCAACCACCGGTAAGAACTATTGAGGAGCAGTCTCAACAGCGGATTAACATTTCTAGTCGCATGCCAGAGAGATTACCAACACAGGCGGCTAATGTTCTTACACCACCTTTACCTGACCGAAGCAGAAAAGTACGAACTCCACCTCGATCTGTTGAGTTGCCTACTCGACCACAAGAAGTTCGTGTTAAGAGAGAGCGAATAAAACGAACTGAAGCGGACATCGTTCCAACGCAGGTGCCTCAGGCTGCTTCTATTGACGAGTCGTTGTTGTGGGACAGGTGGTACAAGCACGTAAACGAGCTTGTCTGCGCAGCGTTGACCAGAACAATGCCTGCACATGGAAATCCAGCTGGAAGCAATCGAGTGCAGATCAAGGTATGGCCCAACCACCATATACAAGCAAGTTTGATTCAAGGCAGCAATCAAAAATTTGACGACGCTGTCCTTAAGGCTTATTCGTCTCTGGATGGTAATGCAGACTTGGAATTTCCTAGAGGTACACAGAGACAGATCATTGAGTATGAGACTGCCCATATTCAAGAAGTTCCTGCAGTTACATCTGGGTTCAATTCTCAGACGATCCATGGTGATTTAGAGGTGATTAAATGAGATGGCGCCTCATGAACTCCCCTGTGTCTTTTCATATGTCTTCCTAACAATCCTGGTATATGATCTTTGTCAACCCTTCCTGAGCGTATCTAATGCGTCGATTGATTCTTTCCTTACTGTTGCCAATTTTTGCAGCACAGTCGGCGATCGCCCAAAGCTCACGTGCTCAAGATAACTTTCTTCAAGCTCAGCACGCTAGACTTCAGACCCCAAAAGACTCTATTCCTAGTACGCCTGGTGATGACCAATCGTTTAGAATCAAACGAAGTTCTTCATCAGACGCTGGCACATCTCAGCTGGTCGGCACAAACTCGCCGATGGATCGCGGAAAACTGTTTTCGCGCCATGGGATATACAAAGAGGCGATGGATTGTTTTACACGCGCAGCCGTTGCAGAACCTAAAAATCCTGAGCCCTTCAATCGACGGGCCAGAGCTGAATGGCAATTAGAGAAACTTGATCTTGCCCTCGAGGATGCCGGATATGCCATTAAGTTGAATCCAGATTATGCTGAAGTGTTTTGCACTCGTGCGGCAATATTGAATTCAATGAGTCGTTACAATGACGCGATTGCGGATGCTTCGCTTGCTCGTACCCTAAAACCAAATTTGCGCGAGGCATATATCTACGAAGCGGCTGCCTATCGAAATCTCAAACAGTATCGTGAAGCCGATGAAGTTCTAGCCAAGTTGAATTCAGTTGAATATCCCGAGTCTGCTTTTGACGAATGGGCACCGAATATCGACTACACTCAGTATTTAAGTTCATTACAATCGACTGTCCGAGAAAATTGGCAGGCGCCTTAGGGAAATTATAGTTCCATCGTGGTTCTATTCAAAATGCATCGCAACGGACAAATCACCGATTTACGAATCAACAATGCTGGCAATGCCACCGCTGACAATGCGGCTCTGCAGGCTACAACAAGCTCAGCGCCATTTCAACAACCGCCCGCGGGCGCACCTCCTGATTTCGATGTTTTTATTATTCTCGATCCTCCGCCTGTACAATCAGCAACGCAAACCGCTCCATCACAGGCTTCAGCTAATCCAACTGCTGGAATGAACTGGAACGGCACCATCAACCAGGGGCTGAATCTTTTACGATACATTCCCCGTTAGCCCAAGTTCAACCGGGCACTACAGGGATGAACTTGGGGTGTCTGTCCGGTGGCTTGAACTATCAAAACATTTCCGCGAATATTGACCTCATGGAAGGCCGGACATCGGAGGAAAAAGGGATGCCACCACATACGCCGCCAGAATTATTTGCCAGTGTCTGATCATTTCCATTATGTTTCTTTTTCACTCCTTTTGCCTGGCAGTGTCAATCTCAAAAGCACCACCAAGTCTCCTTTTGAGATTGGCGCTGCCAGGCTTATTCTGAAGTATGCAGCAATATTTAGTCATTGTTCCATTGTTCTTAGACGTGACAAATAACGTCTCGAAACTGGCATTTTCAGGACGCAGTTGGAAGATGCTCACTGCTCCTTCGCCTTCAATTTCACAAATGTCATACGATTGCCAACTGCCATCTCTAAAGTAAGAGTATTCAGAGGTTGGGCGGGGGCAAATTCAATGAGCAAATTTGTAATTAAGAAGAGTTCTGATAGCCAATACTATTGGAATTTCGTCGCTAGCAATGGGCAAATCATTACAACCACCGAGCGCTACACAACCAAACAAAGTGCTCAAAAGTCTATTGCCCTTGTGCAGACCGAGGCAGCTATTGCGGTCGTCGAAGACGAAACGCTCCCAAGTTAGCGCGCGCGCTTAACAACGACTCTCATCTGCTGTTTGTGATAGAGCAAGGAACCACGCCGGTTGCTCTTTAGCAAATAGCCTTGGACCATTCGTCACTGCCGATGCCAACGTGCTTCAAGATATTTCTGATGACTGTCGTTGGCACGTAAATATTCTTGTTGTGGTGCCCTAGTCTAAAATAATGGACCCTGTCTCGGAAGATCACTATCTCACTGCCTTTGCCTTGTCGAATTTCTCAGTTCAATTGCTCTGATAAAACAGAAAGCAATCTCTGCACCCTAACTGACTTGATGCGGGTCGATAGTCTTGCTTTACCAAAGGCTGTTCATTTTTTGTCTCCGCGATAAGTTGGCACAGAGCTGCAAACTCTTTATCAGTTGGCTCTTCAGCTGGTACAGATTTGTTTTTCTCTTTGAAGCGGGCAATAACAGTATTGAGATCAATGCTTCTCGTAAAGGGCGAGCAATGCGTCATGGATAACCTCCACAACGCGCAAGTCGTTAAGAGAACCTTTGTTCGATCGCTCGTGGATAGAATTCGTATTGATCCACGGAGAATAATAATTAGCAATGTGCCCCGCGAAAAGCAGAGTGAATGTCACTCCATTTGATCTTTGACGGTGCAGAGTCAACATTTTTTCCTTAGACGGAGCCACAGGATCAAACTTAGTTCACTCCCAACTGCCCATGTCCAATTAAAGAATATGTTTTTTGAGATTTTAACGATCGCTTTTTCTGGTTTACTGGTGGCACTGGTTGGGTTCAGCAGCATGGAGACAGAGCTGATAACTCGCGCTCGTGTTGGCAGCCGAAGAGAGAGGAGAAGGATTCCTCGTGAACAATGTCTGCGCAGCAGAGTCAAAATGCCAACTGGGGCGGTGAGCTAATTAATCAGGGTGGAAATTACTGGTGCTGGCCGTACAGCAGCGCTAACCACAGGAGTAAAACTGGCCACCAGAAAAAAATTACAGCAGGAAACCTGTAATCTCAGTGAGAAGAGTCGCGAAAGTGAATTGCAAGTTTCTCATGGGCTTGATCCAATTAGGTCGCTGAATTATTGTTCGGACGAACTTTACTCCATTCGGCGTCTTCATTCATACTCTGTTTTTTGGCAGGAAAAAACGTCAGATCGGAACTAACAAACCAGTTCATATGGAGGTTGTTTCAATCTTATTTCGTGCAGAACTGTTTTAGAGCATTGTCTCGGTTTAGCCAGCCTTGAAGGAATTTTTTTTGGTCAGGTCTTTGCTTGACACGCTCATATCTGAAAGCAATTCTCTCATCACAGATTGTGGATGCGACAGTTTTAGGATCTGCGCTGGCAGCAGCAGCTAGAGTTTGGGGACCAATGGATCCATCAGGTTCAACGCTGAGGGCCTGCTGAAGAAATTTGGCAGCGTGGAACGGTCCGAAGTTGACACATGTATCGAAGTGACCGAGATCGAGTGGTTGAAGCAATTTGTCGCAATCTCCTGCCAACCAATAGTTGGATTGATAAATAGAAAGAACCTCTTTGCGTTCTATTAACTCGACTGATTGCAACGACAATCCCAAACGTTTACGAAAGGCATCATACTCAGTTTGCACAATTCCGAAGTTGGTGGCACCGCCCGGATCGAGTGGATCGTTGGAGAAACCACCCTCCCATTTCAAGGTAAAATCGAGAGTATCTAAGAATCTATCTGTCTTTACTGGCATAATTTTTCTCCTCATGTAAATGGGTTCAAAAGTCTTCGAAGTTATGACAAAATCCATCATACTCGCCTTCGAAACGGTGTTTCGGCACTGCACGAGCCAAATAAATGCACCTCAACCAACGCTCTTTGGTGTATTTAACCAAAACGACTCTGTAAATACTTCCTCACAGATGTGATGCCTTCTTTGTCAGCTGCCCAACGAAGCAAGAATTGGATGTCGACTAGTGACATCGGTTTGTCTGTAAATCTATCCTTAATGCGGTTGAATTCCGCCTCCAAAAGATTTTGGCTTCATCAAATAGTCTTGTAATCACTAATTCTGTCATTGGATTTGGCCTGATAGAGTGTCGAACATTGTAATGAGAAGATAAGACAAGCGATGGTTAGAGCAGGTCCACAGAGAGATCTTTTAATATTTTTGTAAGCGGATGGCCAAGAGCGTAGTCGGCGGTGGGGCCAAGTCCGTCCTCACCAGCAAAGTTCAATGCTACGGCCATGTTGTCTAGTGGATCAAACCATACTGAACCTGAATCCCCATCGAGACTGACCTCGTCTTCAGTTTTCTGGACGTCTTTGACCAAATGGAAGCCATCCATCCATCTTTCTTTGTCACCATAGTCGGAATAATCAACCGAAAAAGAGCCCTCGACACCATCAATGATGGCATAGGTAATGGCGGAGACCGAACCAGATTTGACTACGTGCATTCCTAACTCTGGGTCTTTGACTCCTTCGACCTTCACATTTATGCCGAACACTTCAGCGTCATATTGAATGTCCTTGGCAAGACTGGCAACCGCTGCATCGAGACCTAGATCAAGGCTCAACCATCGCAGCAAATATGCCACCGTCGGAGGCACATCCATTCCAAAATGTTCAGGTCCCGGTTGGGTTATTTCTTTATTGACAGGAGCATCGCTTGAGCCTACTAAGACGTGCCAATTGCTCAAAATGCAAATGTTAGCGGCTTTGTCTTTGACAAAAATACCCAAGGTACCAGTGCTTCGGTTTGTCTTGTTGCCGATGCTGATGCCTGGCCTTAAAGGTCTGACTATGTCTTTTGCGTTGCCGGAATCATCTTGAGGAGAGTACTTGGCTTGCAAGACGTCGCAAGGGAGCCCATAATAATTCTTTGGAATCAGCTCGCTGACTGTCAGATCAGCAATGGCAAGCTTGCGCTCGACATGAAATCGAATGCCGATTTCCTCAGTGCGTTCGCCAGCCTTATATATGTAACCGTAGTCAACGCCTTTTATTCCCGGCGTTGACAGAGCAGCTCGTTTTGCTTTATTAAGCACGGATCGAATCTGAGCGTCAATCATGGTTCACTTGCTTTCAAAGCCAAGGGACCAAAGAAAATCTAGCTTGGTTTTTTGATCGAAAAACGAATCACTCTGTGGTCCGCGAGTGATGGGCAAAAAAGTTCCATCAGTAGGCCATACTGCAAGCTGATGACAAGTCATACAGTTAGACATTGTGCCATTTTGAAACCGCGCCTCCAACCAAGGGTTATAGCAAACGTGAGGTGTTCCATCGGCTTCTGTCGGAGAGACCATGTCATAGCTAATATTCATTAGGTAGTGACGCCAGACTCCAGTCACTTGGTCTGGCCGACCATCCGCAAATTTTCCGGTATCTGGTTTGTCGTGCCACCAAAATGTTTGCCAGGTCCAATTCGGGATTTCTTTGGTGGTGCAATGTAGTGCCACCAGGGCTACATAATCACCAGCAGTAACATCACGACGGTATAGTTCACGAAAACTTCTGTTCAAATTCTGTCTGGAGTCAGCATTTGCTAAGTCATCAGCGGTCAGCTTCAGACAATACAGATCTTGTATTGGAGCTACTGTGACATTATTGATCATTACGGGAGACGCCTGTTCCGGAGTGGGAGCGGTCACATCATAGAATCTTAGGCTAGTCGTTTCACCGGCTGGAATTGTGGTGCGATTTGGATCTATAGCGAGAATTCGTTTCCAAGTCGGAAAGTCGTTGCTGCCAACTATGGGTTTTGTCGGTTGGGCATCCCAAACAGGCAAGGCTGAGAATCCGTCTTTTTTGACAGGCCACCAGACAGCTTTGAGAGACATCGCATCATTTGGAAAGTCTGGGATATTCGTCTTTCCTTGTGTACGAAGTCCGTCCAAGGTTTGGCTTTTATACAATTGATTGGTTCGAATAAATTTGTGAGCAGAAGGACTCAATAACACGAAGGATAACAATGAATTTCCTACGGCGAGAGGCGTTGCTTTTTTCGGCATGAACTGGCGCGGTGGTCGAAACCTGTGCCGTAAGACACGCACACCTTGCGGTGCTGCACCCGGATTGAAAGTCTCATCCGAACGGTACCATGTCTCCCAAATCGCTTCACCAGTGGGAACAGACTGAGTCATGCCAGCAAAGACCATCCAGGAATGTTTGCGCATGCCCGCGAGGTCATTGTTGGTTACTAGTTGCAGCAAACTTTCTTTGGCGGCGGGGAAGTCAAAACCAGAAGGGAAGTTAACTGGCGCAGTTGCGTGTGGTTGGCTCAGAGAGACTGTTGCACAGATCGCGAGTGATACTAACGCCAGTCCAACTAATAATGGGACTCGTATGCGCATGAAATACTCCAAGAGAGAGTTCGTGTAACTTAAGAGATTGACCTATTGACTAGGCGTTTCTGGACAGCCATCATCGATCCATTTGGCAATGATCTGAATTTGGTCCTCGACTATAGGTGGATAGTTAGCTGGCATCTGGGGATATTTCGAATCATCAAACGGATTCTGTCCGCGCAATGCTTTGACGATGTTGGAATCAGCACTGTTACCAACAACAAGTAGTTGCTGGGCAAATACTTTTGTGGCTACGAACTGGTCGCGAGTTTTTCCTCTCCAGAAATTACCGTGAGCACCGATTTTGTCGCCATGAACAGCATTCTCAAGGATTTGTATGACTTGTTCGTATCGATTCATTATTGTTCAACCTGAGCAAACGATTGCTCTCCTTGTGCAAAGTGCCACGCTGCTACAAGAAGAACTCCACATATGGAGCAGAACCCATTGTGCTACGCGGAGCGCAATGGCGAATTTGGACTTTACGTATGGATGCCGCAAGTATAGTTTCACGAGCTAATGCAAATTGGAATACTGTTGAGATTAATTCGACCGAACTTGATTCAGCCATTCCAATGATTCGAATGCCTCTTGAATATTTCCAAATGTAGTTTTCATCGAACTTTTGGACCGAAACGCATGACGTAAAGAAGTTGCATTCAAATGTAAGAGGATATAATCCGACAAGATCTTTTTCTTCCGACACTTAAAAGCGGCCCTGACTAAATGAGGCTTTTGCAATTTGGCACAAAAAATGAGCAGTGATATATCGGCGAACATTCGTTGGGTGCCGCAGGCTGATGTCGACATGAGGCTGAACGAGCTTGTGAACACATCTGCCCTCATATCTGGTTTGAATGATGTAGTCAAAGTCGAGGTGCCAAGGCAAAATAGGGTGCAGGAGCTTGTTAGAAAATTTGGTGAGCCGAAGCTATCGATTGATGTTAAACCGATCGAACAGGCCGAGCAATTCTTGCGACTTGCAGCAGAAATTGAACATCAATTTCTTGTTCAGTATCTGTACGCATGCTATTCAATCGATAGAAAAGCAAGTCCGCAGGTGGCAGCATGGCAAACCAAACTGGTGCAGTTGGCACGTGAGGAGATGGGCCATTTTCTGACTGTCCAGAATCTATTCTTATTGATTGGCCGAGAGCCATAGCTTTATCGGAATAAATCAATCAGCGCCCAAACAACGCCACTTTATCCGTTTTCTTTCTCAGTTGAGCCCTTCAGGACTGAGTCATTGGAGAAATATTTTTTTTTCAGAAAGCCCCGTCGGTATCCATCTACCCGATGCACTAGATCGACTGAAGAATCAATACGGAAGAGTGGGTTTGCTATGCCAAGTTGCATTGGCTTTTTCAAATAGACAATGAGCCTCATGGACCGCTGTCTTTACCAGCGAGTATTTTCATTGATGGACATCTTAGCGATGATAATTTCCAGAAGCCTGAGCTGCTTGGCGATCGGCAATTTGGAGACAAATCAGATTGGAATGCAGGCGATATTATGCCAGGAGAAAAGTCACATCCTCTACCGCCAGAAATTCGCAAAGCTTGCTTATTCTGGGTTTACCTCCAGAACAGTTGACACGCGAGTTGAGTCACTCAACGATAAATGGCGAAGAGTAGCGGCGGTGCTGCGCCGCCATCCAACGCTGGGAAAAGAAGCTAAACTTTCTTTGGCTACGGCCAAAGACACTATCGTCAAATGGTTCGAAGACACTTCAAGTAGCGATCCGCATCAGTCGTCTGCTGTACCGAACAAACCTTTGCCTGGCGCTGGCGATGCCGATGATGCCTTGCCACTGCCTATGGTGCCTCGATTCTAAATGCAAATTATGGTGTTCCAAAAGTGAAAAGTTATAGCGAAAAGGGACAATTAGAAACAAAAAAAGCTTTTGGGCAACACTCAAAAGCGTTATCTCAGAGCCTACGGGTTTGTACTCAATTTCAAACTAGCTGGTTATTAGATGCCTGGCAAAGGCGGCCAGCGAGTCGCATCAGTAACTGCGGGGTCATTAGAAGGCAGAATATGGAAAGAGCTTTCGTCGAGAACCAACTCAACATAGGTGCATTGATTTGGACGCACTAACTGAGCTAAGGCCGCTGGAATAACGACATCAACGGATCGATATTGCATTTTGTCATAACTGTTGTGAACCTCGATGTTCAGCATATGTGGATGACTTGCATTAAAAGCTGAGTAATCGAGATAAAAAGTAAGGGAGGACTTGTTTGTACTATTTTGAGTCGGCTGGTGGTCGAGAATGGCGCTCGAAATATTTCTCGCATTTCCGCTGCCATCCTGAATAGTAATGACAAAATCAGTGAGTTCCTGAGTGCCTGGCACCGAGATGTTGAAGACAACCGTGCTGTTTACTAACTTTTGCGGTGTTGAGGTGTTACTCCACGCATCATTAAGACTGTTCCATTTGTTGATCAGAGTTTGATACTGACTAGAATTCGACACGTTTAATGCTGCTAGGACAGCTTGAAATGCGTTATCTGTCATACTTGCAGCACGCTCCAAGATACCATCTGTTCCTGTATGCGAATAACCTGGAAGAATTAAATGAGCCGTGTCAGGGGTAGATAAAATTTGATCTTGCGGGTCGACTTCGGAAAAGTCGCGACTGAACATTCTGTAGTTTAAATTTGAACCGCTAATTCTCACAGTTGCATCGGAGCCCTTTTCTTTTACTTGCCAGAATACAGGCATAGAACTTGGTAGCAATGGAGCGTTTGCACCATACTTATCACCAATCAAACTAAAAATATAAGTTTTGAAAGCACCCAGAGCTTGTGCATTGATCCATTCACGGTTAAGCCGTAGAAGAAACTTGCTTCCATAATCCAAATCGGAAAGTATGTTAAGTCCGACGGACGACCCCTGAAAGATCTGACGCCCGAATTGTACCAACTGCGTTTCACCAAGCTGTGCAACTGTTGACCCATGATTCGCTCCTGCTAGGGATACAAAGTGAGAGGGACATGCTTGTCCTTTGTTTAGTCGATCGAGTATCCATCGTCTTGCAATAATCGATCCAGTCGAATGACACAAGAGAGCGCAATTGGAGATATCAATCAAGCGAGCCTGTTCGAGGCGCTTAATACGTAATTCCAAAGCGCGCGAGAGATCATCGCAAGTAACTTGATTGTTTAGTGAATCAAAAGCACTAACAAAGACTTGGCTAGGAGTTAAGTTTAAAGCTTCTGCTAATAGTGCTGAATATTGTCCATACGATTTAAAATCGCGAACGCTATAGCCGTGTACTAAAAGAACATTGGCGATTGACATTTGACTTGTCCTTGACTCTGGAATGGAGCATAAAGGGATTATAATTTCACGTTTAAAGTACAATTGTCAGGTCGTTGCATTAAAAACTTCTTTTCATTGATGCTTGGTGTCATCATATGTGGTACTGACCTACTCTTCAATATTAAATCACTTCAAACCGGCTTGCTGACATCCTAAGCAGTATATTCACCAGAAGAAAAGACGATTGAGAATGAAAACAGTCGGTTTTCGGAAAAGCAGATTGTTGCCATTCTCAAAGAATCTAGGGACGGGAAATCGCATAAAAACTGTGGAAACAGCAGGGAATCTTGAACGGCACGTTCTACCAGCGGGCTCCAAATACGGTGGCATGACCGCAAACGATGTTAAGCGACTCAAGAGTCTTGAGGAAGAAAACGCGCAATTAAAGCGCACTTGAGATAGACGTCTTTAGACATAGACGGTTTTGGTTAATCAATTTTTCCGAGCTGTGTTCTGCAAACAACCGTGCAACGATTAACGATTTCATTAATAGTGAACTAAGTGACGATTAATCTTACTTTCGACAATAAATGCCTTATCACTCTCGGAAACAACGAGCCGGCCTTTCTACGAGAAGTGGTCACTCATTGTGCGACTATCAACAGACATAAACTTCGAAATACTTTTGACAACGGATCGGGACCGTGGAATGCATTTAAGCGCGGCTACACTATCACGGGTGACTAAAAACGGGTGATGGTTGGCATTGACAAGCGGGTATCATCATCAGGACTTCTATTCGCTGGCACCAGAAAAAATCTTTGCTCCGCGGCCTTCCGATGAAGATGCTCAAGGAAACGCGGGAATGTCAATCTCAAAACGGCCTAAAATATAGTTACTGACAAATATTGTGGAGCCTTGAATATAAGCAAGTACAATTCTTTGTGCGTTTGTTTTTGGGCGCGGGCGCAAAGCCACGCTCAGAAATTAGGTTGTGCAAATTTGCGACGTAGCAAAGTTCGGGGCAGTGACCATGAGAACTGACGGACTGCTTACAGGAAGTAAGGACGAGTGAAATATGGTGTTTGATATTTTGACATTTGGTGGCGAATGTCAAACAAAGTGCGACGAAGCCTTGGCTGGTCTTGGTTATTCGTATACTAAAACAAAATTCTTTGGCGGCGCAAAGACAGCACTGCAAAACGCTGTAGATCAGATTGTATTGAGCGAGGTGAAAATCGTATTATGCTCGGTGTCGGTGTCGACACTGGGAGAATTTGAGCTACTGGACAAGGTTGGGCCCAGCCCGGTCCCTTTCTTCTTATACTGCAGTGATGCAGAAGTTCACAGCGATAAGATTACGGCAGAATGCAAAACACATGCCTCAGAAATGGGGGCAGCATTTTTGATCGAGCCAATTAGTGATGACGAATTTCGTAAGAAAATTTCAGACATTTTGAATGGCATCTCGGCGTAACTAGCATTTCGACCGACCACACTGGGTTTAAGTGATCAATCTTTTTCAGAGACAAATTGCAGTGGCCTCGCTAGTTCCAATCTGGTTCTGCGCGCTCACAGCCGGCTCGGCCCAGAGTCCAAACAACAACAACAACAACGCAAAGCTGATAGTCGGTCAGACGAAAGTGTTGCAAGGGTACATAACTAAATTGGCGTCTTCACCAGACGGGTCGAAAGCGATTAGAGATCAGTATGTGGCGTTAAATGCTGCTTTGACGACTCAACAAGATAAAGCTGGCAAAGATGTGGCTGTGCCATTGATGCTAAAGGCCAGCATCGAACGGTTGGGCAAATCGAAAATGACCCATTTAGGAGAGCTTTTGCCGACCCTTGTTCCGCACAACAAAGATATCAAAGTCGCACAGCTTGAAATTAGGAATGTCAAAGCCTTAAATGTTGCGGAGGCTATGGAACTCTCGCTGAAGCAAAACCTGCAGATTGGTATAGCGCACCAAAATATTCCAATCACGAGGTGGAACTACATTGGCGCTCTGGGGAATTTTTTGCCTACTGTCCAGCTTGATGCAAACAATAAAGGCACGCGCAATTATACAAGCTCTTTTCCGCGTAAGGGAACGGACACTATAGATTCAAAACTGTTTGCCAGTCTCGATTATGGGGTGTTCCAGGGCGGGAAAGTCTTATTTGGCTCGATTGCCGCTCACGAATTGTATCTAGCTTCCCAAGGACAGTTTGCGGCGACGCGCAACGATACTTTGAATAACGCAGTAGGCGATTATTACAGCATGCTGGGAAATCAAGTAATCTTAAATTTGCGTCTTGACTCAGCTCTGTTTTCGGCCACACAGGTGAATGAATTCAAGAAACTGTTTGCTGCTGAAGTAGAAGTAGGAAATGAAGCTCTCAGCAACGCGATGTCGACAGCAGATGATGTTAACAAGTCGGATGATCGTGTTCAAAAGGACTTATCTGAAACAGAAAACCAGCTTGATCGATTGGTTAAGTCTTTAGCGCCTAGTGAAGCAAAGCAAGAGGACATTCATTCAACAGCTAGTCGTATTCGTCAACTTCTTCAGGAAGCAGTCAGTCACAGGCAAAGGCGTCAAACTACTCACAATGAAATAACCTATTTATGGCGTATGTTGAAAATCATGAAAGCAAATGAAGAGTTTAAACTTCACAACATAGCGTCAACAAGCGATGAGATGGCGGAGTCGGGTGAAGATGCTTTAAATCTGAAGGATGACGTTGCTGTTCGAACAACCGCCACCAGAATTGCAGCCTTAAGAGATATCCTAATACAATGGCGCACTTTTCTCAATACTGTTGTCGACGCGAGCATATTAGCATCAAAATCTGATACTGCAGCAGTGCTTCAATGTCAGCAAGATCCTGCCGCAGCGGCGCTAATCAAGACGGTAAAGCTTATTGATGACAAAGAACGTCAGATTCTAATTGGTGCCGATCCAGAAGCTCCGTCATTTACGTCTTTGAAAAACACAACTGATGCTTTAATTGTTCGTCTTGATCTGATCGAGCGACGATTACAGCATTGGAGGAAGGACAATAAAGTAGAGAATGACGTTATTATGGCTGACTTGAGTGGCTTGACTGATAAAGATAAACCTGACGGAAAGCGTTTTCTTAAGCTAGCCACAGATTTGAAATCAATCAATCATGATCAGATACGTCTGGGACGATCGCTCCAAGACTTGATTCATACAAGTGGGCTCAAATTTGAAACTAGAAGCGCTTTGATTGCTGCATTTAGACGGGCAAATCAAGCATCAGCAGCGGATGATTCCACCGCTATTTCCATTGAAAGGATTAACAAGGCGTCTTCGGCGCCGCAAAATAAAGCTAAAGATGCGGCTTCGTTTCTCGTTGACCTCGTTGCTCAATCTAGAGAGATGAAAGCAATGCTAGAGGCTGACCTGAAGGATAATCAAAATTTCGCGCAAAAATTACTTTCATTAATCGAACAACTCGAAAAAGGGTCGCAGCACCTGGTAAACACGACAAGCGAAGCGGAAAGCATCGCTTTGCGACAACAATTATCGAGACTTCGAGAAACACTAACGCTACTAGAACAGGATTCTTGGTTCACGCAAAACCTCGTTAATGGACAAATTGACCTTTTAGTCACAGCACATGATGTAGAAACGACTCAAGCTGGGTTCTCTTATCAATTCGATCAATGGAACACGCAGTTGCGATCCGACGTGCAAGATCTTATTAATCAATACATCACTTTGAGAAACTCGTCGATTATTCTTGCGACCTTGCTCAATTTGGATCAGCGTACCGATCTGCTAAGTAGGGAAGAGAACCTGGCCCTGAAGGCAAGAGATCTGAGTTCTTTGCCATTTGTGGAGCTTGTTCGGGAGACATTGAACAATAGACCGGAACTTTTTCAATTTGACGAGTTGCGGCGAGCAGCTTTGGCAAACATAGGCGTTGCTAGTGCGGCATTATTACCAACAGCATCTTTGAACTTAACTGCCACCGATGAAGGCTCTCACAACTCTTTTAACGGCTTGCATCGGGTGCCTTCATATGTCATTGGCTTTGACGTTACTTATAAGTTCACTAATCTACTTGTACCAAGTTTCGCAAATGTGGTCTCACAGGGCGCACTTGCTGTGCAAACATACCTAAAGTTCAGAGACCAACTGAACACAGTGATGCAACAAGTACACCAATCGTATATTAACGTTCAGACTGCCCAGATTAGAGTTGTAGCTTCGGCAGCAACAGCTCAAAAGGCAACTGAGCAGTTGGTGATGGCCGACACCCCTGCAAAGCGCAGGCAAGCTTCTGCTTCAAATCTTGATGTGATAACGGCATTGCGTGATCGCAATACGAATATGGTGGCGCTTGCCACTAATATGGCTAATTACAATTCGGCGCAGGCACAGCTTTTGCATGATATCGGTCAAATCTATCCCCTCAGTAATTATTTAGCCAAATGAATAGATCAGTAATTCTTGTAGCGCTATATTTTTTCTTGGCGACAGCGGAATACGCCATCGCGCCTGCATATGCTGAAGAAGCGACGACAACAGCAAGTCAGTTAAATTATGAGCTGGACTTGAATGATTCCATCGACGAGGCACTAATCGTTTTTGTGATTGAACCGCGTACGCTAGGAAAAGTACGCTTAACTGTTTATCCAGTTAATCATGACTTACTTGAAGCTTTTGCTCACGAGAATGGTTTTGCAGTCAACACGTTTCGAGAGTCACGTCAGGACAAGGATTTAAATGTCCGATCGTTGATCGCCGTCACTAGATTTCCAGATTCGCTAAAGAGGAAACAAGCATTTTCTGTGACTATTTCCGAGACCGCATCGCTTTTCTGGCAAATCCCAGACAGCCAAACGGTAAAGCGGCGTTTGCAAAAGCTGGCATCAACATTTGAAGGGCAAAACGGTTTCGAAATTTTAAACGTCGAATCGATGTTATCTACAACTTTGAAAAGAGCAATTGCTCATAGTCACTGGAGAAAGGTGCCAACGCGCTTTAGACCTGACCAAGCTAATCCAGATGGAACGAAAATTGATTTGAGTAGTTTTCCTGCAAGTCTTATAAATTCATCGAGCCACTAGAGCGAGAAGAAAGACATCTCTCGCATGTCTGCAGGACACGGTGTCCAAGTTGCGGGACTTCTCTACTATACTGATGGTCGTTTGTAGTGTATAGAGCCAATGCATAGTGGAAAATATGGAAAGGCTTTTTAAAAGCTTGGAGTTTTTCAATGATTAGAGCAATGTGCAGTTAGTGACAGTCGCTGAAAAATTGAGCAAACCAACGCACTCTGATAACCAAGTCATACATTTTTGCGAGAAAACAAAAATGAACTAAAAGATTGCAACGTCCAAAACCCGCCACCTTACGCGGTGGCAGTCAAACGTAAAATGCTCTCAATTGCTAAGGCACTCTTACCATAAGATAAAAGAAATCGTACGGTGACCGAAACTGGCAGTCGGCTGGAATTCCCGTCAGGGTGCTGCTCTGCAATTTTCTTATGTGGACATTTCTTCTTTGATTCAAACAAGTCTCAACTCTTCCAGGCGCTCTTTTTCAAGAGACGGTGAGTATCAAGTTTCATCAGTACAGGGTTCGAGATGTAGGTGCCAAATACTGGCTTCTTCCTTGATATTATGCTAAAACGACAATCGCACAATGTTTCAAGCACTATTTGCTATGTAGTTGAGGCGGTGAATATGTCCAGTGTTTACGATGAACTTGCAAAACGATTAGGCGTATATCCACCGCTACCACCGGATGGCGGAGCGGCAAACTATCCGATCATTCGAAAGAAATTTCCCAACGGATGGGTGGTAAGTTTGACTGGATCTGCTCAGCATACCAATCACTACGTGATTGTAAATACACTATTTCAGTCGACGGACAATCTCACGGTAGTGATGAAAACTGAAGATTGGGGAGATGTTCACGATCCCATAAGCACAGGGGTTGCGGAGTTGGATGCGAAATTTCGGATAACGTCAAGCGACCCGGAGCGTTTTAAGAGTTTTGCAACTTCTGCCTCTGTAAAACTGCTTCTCCTAAAACTATCAAGTGTGATGCTTACTCTCAATCGAGCTGACGGCGAAGTTCGTGAATTAAAAAACAAAGCATCCGGTCAGTTACATCAAGACATCTTTGATGATATGGAGACACTTTTTGATCTTTTCCCCGCGATGCTTGATTTTCTCGCCGAATCAGTAGTCGCAAGCCAATCACGCAAGATGCCAGCTATGGAACAGGCAGATTCTCCAGTTGAAGCATCTTTGCCCGAAACGGTTGCCGCCAAATCTACAACCAATGGTGGTGGCACCGATGTTGTATCCGCTTAATCATGTGGCGCTCCTATCGAAATTTGTTTTTGGGAACGTGTTTCTCTTGATATTGTGTTCATCACAAAGTTACGCGCAATCAACAGTAGCGGGAACTTCAATTAGAATCCCGAATCAAACAATAACAGCCTCCGGCCGCCCTCCTGGAATTCTTTACACCAACGTAAACAGCATCTTTCCGAAAGAGCCAGAGGACAATCTCAATGTGTTTATGCAGAAGCTGTTGAAGCATTATCCCAAACAAGGATTTCTGATTTTTAACACGGAGATTTCAAACCGCTTTGAATCAAATGTTCTCCAAACAGCGTTAGCCCCCCGCAGAGATTATGTTTTTCGAACAAATCCAGATATTCAGCTTGGGTATCGCACATTTAAACAGGTAGATGCTTATTGCGATTACAACATGTTGAAGGATATTTACGCTGTCAATCATTCCCTCTCGATTCCGACCAGTCACTTCCTGACCATCGGCGCGAAAAGGAATTTTCAAGTAACGAACTATAGCAGTTTTGTGATCGACTGCAGCGCAAGAGAAAACTGGACTGGTCGAAATCAAAATTCAGCCGATTTGCTCCCGGCAGCGTATTACACCAAGTCTTTCGATGATTCGGATCCAAATCATCCACCACTCTTTTCGAACGTTTTCGGTAGCGTCATTCTACAAATGCATAGTAAGAAGTTTTTTCAAGGAGCAACTCAAGAAATTGATCCTGCTTACAGCATCGGATTTGATAAGCCATTTGGCGACTATACGTTATCCGTGACCGATACCTTGATTACTAACTTTCGCGATCCTCCATTTCATACTGGGAATCACGGTAATGTCCAAATGATTACAGCAGCGGAAGTTAATAAGAGTATCAATTCGTTTGTGCAAGGATTTATGCGCCTTGAGTCAGTCTGGAATTGGGACTCAGGCGGGGCGGCAGGAAATAGCGGTTATGACTGCAGGACTATTGCCGGCATAAGATTGTCTGTGGACAAGGAGGCTGAGAATCGCTCAAGCGACAACAGCGCTAATCGTAGACCGATAGATGTGAAACAGCGAATACTTAGGCTCATTAGGCCGGGACAGTCTCTTTGACTTTCTTCAGTTGCTTTTTAACGTCTTAAGCTATCTTTCTGAAGCCGCCCTTGTCAGACCTTTCACACCATCTTTTGGAACGAACAAACCTTCCTGTAGAAGCCGCGTTCAGATATGCCGGTTTCTTGCGCAAATGCATGAATGGTGACACCTTCTTCATCAAAGTGCCTCTTGAGCATACGGAAATGTCCAAAGCATCTCCATTAGGGTAGCCCTGCGGATCTTTCTTGAAATGCATGTGGACAAAGAGACAAACGTTAATCAGGGATACCGACTTCTACTGGAGTGACGATAGCAATTTCAGCAAGTGTATCCGAGATCTCACGGCATATCATCCGGAACTTGGAAATGGCAGTAGTGCCCATCCTGGGTTTCCCAATTTGCCAGATTGCGGTTGTGGTCGCCGGGATCATGTCCGTTCACGGACGATCGTAAATGTTCGTTTGTCCATCGTTGAGGGCATTCAATCAGGTCGGAGTTGCCAGCATGGCTAAAATTGACTACACCTGCGCTCGCGCACACAATGAGGGGCGAGCAATGATACCACTCTACACGGTCAATCCACAACCATGATTAGCACCTCGATACTAAGACACCGCCGCTGCCGTTCCAGGCACTTTCGGCACACTTCCGAGCTGTACTACGCACTCCTGCGTCAATGGAAACACGGGGGCGATACCCGCCTCCAAGTACATCAAATGCAAGTAAGACTCGATAATGTGGTGGCACGGCACAGTCCGTTGTAGAAGATTCTGATATTGAGGAACGTCGACGAAGGGCTCAAGTTCATTGAGTTCACCAGCGTGATGATAAAAAGGAACTTGCGCGATCGGTAACTCGGTAGGCAAATGCGGCACCAAATCGACTGTGTTAGCTACACGAAAAGTATTTTTCACTGTTGCGTTATAGTCCAAGGCGAATTGAGGATCGCCTGTCCTTGGGCTTGCGAAAGTATAGACAGCTGGCGAATTGAAGGAGGAGATTGTGGAATTCTTTGCGACGTCGTACGCAAGAAGAGTTGCAATCGACGAGCCCAAACTATGTCCGCAGATTGTCAGCGACTGAATATTTGCTGTCGGGATACTCCACGGTAAACCCAGTAATGCTGGCAGTAGGCTTTGGGCACCGCCTGCAACACCGGGTTGCAACGACTCATACATATCGGTAAAGCCATCCTCAGTATTTCCGACGCCTCCAACAATCGGACATGGCTTTTGCAGGTAGAGCGCATCATGGACCCACTCAAAAATGCCTAATGTACCGCGTATCGCGATCACTGCATTATACGCAGCATCAAGCAACACCAGTCCAATCGGTACTCTGGCTATCGGCCTTAAGACATTTATGTCGGTCCACAAGTCGTTGGCTGATATCACCGAGATCACTTTATAAGTGAGCTGGTCATCGTCATAGGCAGCAGGAAGTTGTTCCGGTGCGACAACATTAGCATTCGCAAAATCATAGGCTGCTCGAACTAATTGTCCGTATCGAATCGCTAATCTGATATTCACCGAGAACTCCTTGTTGTGTAGTCAGGAGAATCTACTTTGATGCAGTTTCGTCTAGACAAATTGAGGTTTAGGGACTCCGGGTTGCCCTAACGTTTCGCCGCACTATTATTCCAGAATAAGAATGGCGCGTCA
Organism: Candidatus Melainabacteria bacterium; assembly: GCA_003151275.1. The sequence goes on along the minus strand of PLXC01000076.1, from coordinate 15,963 downwards.
TTAGTTCAGCGAATCAGTTCACACAGAATCTCTAGGACGTCGACTCTTCAATTGAAACACATGGAATTGAGTCCTAGTCTAGAGTCTGTCTACTTCGATACCAAATTTAGTTCTACCTTTCATAGGCGGTTGAATCCTTTACTTTGCTATTCTGCGGGACACATTCTTAGAGTCAGCCGTTCTTTGAATATGAGCGTGTAGGGGCTTTGAGACTGGGTCTAGTCAATGTAGTCGATCTCGAGTCGATGATGTCAAAGTTCTGCCAACAAACCTGCCTAAAGTAGAAACATGTTTAGAACAGGTTTAGGAAATGGCATTAGAGGCAACAGAAAAAATGTTCGGGCTAGGCCAAATAATGCGCCTATCGATGCGATGCAAACTTAAGCAAAAAATGCATGGAAACCGCAAGCCTCCTTCAAACTTGGCGCAGTTTTCAACGACACGTTCAACCGATCGTTAGCGATCCAGTACAACGATACTGGCTGGCGAGCTTTTAAGCGGTACTGCAAATGCTGATCAACATGTTGTGGATGGCTTTATGCTAGTGGGTAGTCATAGATGTTGCATTAGTGCCTAAAGACGAGATTGGCTACGAAAATTTGGTCTATTCAAGACTCATGGAAGTCAATAGCAATTTACTCAACCAAAAATTGCATCTCCCGAAAACCAAGTACAAAGCCCTCGTGCAGCCAATCCAAAGAGCGTATTCAGTCGTCGAAAAGACGTCGAAGACATCGGCGCTCAGTCAAACACAGACGCTCGCGCATACTTACGGTTGGTCACAGATCCGCTGAAGACAGTCAGCAACGGAATCGAAAAATTCTCAAGTCAAACATCAGGAGTTTAAATCGAGGCAATCATCGATCAAATAGTCCAAGCCGTCACTTTGGGATGGGTAGGAAAAGTATCTGAAAGCGCCTTAGCTCTGAGCACTGAACAAATTACGGCTAAATATGACCAACTCTTTGCAAAATGGATGTTGACCTAAATAGAATTAGAACCGCAGAACCACAGGCACCAGCTATGCTGCAGGAAATGCAGGCAGCAGGCGTTCCACAAGGCTGGATGTCAAAAGACACTAGCAAAGCCCTAGTAGCATTTTTTAGCCATGCGCAAAGAAGGTGAAGGTGGTGGCGCAATAGTTGGTTGCCTGAGTGATGTCGCGTATAACGATTGGCGTTAGAAAAGAAGTATCGTGTCGAGTGCAATGACTCGGGAATACGACAATCAAGAAAGCACTCTCAGGTAAAAGAGTATTGAATTCGAAATTGGATTGGATTTGGTTACACTGTTGATTGGCTTGGGAGGACGAAAATATGGTGATGGTACGGGCGTTCTGCAAACGGAACCAGACCGGACAACAAATGGTGGCAGGGCGAAAGTACAATTTTTCTGCCAAAGGTTGGGGGGTCGATTGGTATATTCCGTGCGGGCCCAACGGGTATAACAGTCCGGTTGACTGGTTGGTGAGGAGATTTAAACGTTGTCCTGAAGCCAACCTTTTTAAGTTGATCGGGAGTGTGGGTTCGGATGATTCTTATTTGTTTGAGATCGGCAGCGAGCTTAAAGAATACGAAGCAAAGAAGACTGGTGAGTTGATCTGTTTCGCTAATGATTTCGATTGGTTGTTTTGGAACAACTGGGGCGCTCTGGACCTCACGGTAGAAGAAGCAGTTGTGCTTGATGCCAAACACACATGAGCGCCTCTCTCAGACAGCCGTAGACCAAACGGTGTCAGAATCCATTGCCACAAGAATCCTGCTACCTTTCTAACTGCGACATAAGCCATTCCAACTTTGTGGACAAACCGTTGCAAAAAGCAAAGTTCGATGAATGTAATGCGGCAGAGTTAGCTCATGGCTCTCTTCGTGGTTTTGGCACAACGTAAGGCGACTGAGTCAGATATATGCAAATCATTTGTCTAATTTTTTGAATGACCGTCCCTTGAAAAAGATACAAAGGGGATGCATTTTGGAAGTTTGCGGATTTACGATTTAAAACAATGTGATGAGCAGAAGTGGGGTCTTTCCGATGTACACGACTCTCGGTATCTTCTGAATGAATGTACGGGAGACTTTTTTCAGCACAGCCTTGCCATGGCCGCTATAATCTTTTAAAACGTTCTGCCGGACAAAGGGTTTTACCATGTTATTGCCTGCCCTCGTTATAGCTAACTTCTTCATCCGTAAGGGCGTTGACGAGAACGTCCCTGTTACTCAAATGAAATTGCAAAACCTCTTGTTCTGGGGACAGGGCTGCTACTTAGCGATGAATCAGGGACAACGTTTGTTCTTCGAAGAATTTGAAAAATGGGAAATCGGACCGATTTGTCCAACGGTCTATCAGATGTTCCAACATGTGCAGGACAAGCCACTAACTGAACCTGCTGACACTAGTCTTATCGTTTCTGAGCCATCGATATTGAACTTTTTGGAATGGGTCTGGAAAAGCTATGGCAGCTATTCAGCACTTGATCTTTCATCCATGATCCAAAGCGATCCTGAGTGGCAGTCTTTACCCACATTCAAGCCAATTCCGGACGAAATAATAGCGCAAATGTTTGCCAAGCGATTACTCGCATAAAGAGGGAGGATTAAGTGGCATTTGATCCTTCAGTCGCACAAAGGCTTGCTGATCTCAAGGAGAAGATTGAGAAGGGCACTGCTGTCGCGCAAACCTTGACGGTTGGGACCTCGGGTTTGGCTGTGACAACTCCAGGCGCGTCGTCAACCGACGACAAGCAGGCAAAGCTTGAGGCCTGGTTGTTAGAAAAAAACGAGCGTCAAGCGAAACTAGCCCATCAAAAAGAAATGGACGAACTTGCGGCCAAGGATCTTGAGCAGGACATCGCGCACAGGCGCGAGTTGACAGATAAGATACTTGTTATGACGCAACGCTGGCTTATTTTCGTGGGCTCGATTGTTTTCGTAAGCGGTTATACGGATTTAGTTCTAAACGAATTTAGATTTACATGGCATTTGCCAGAGAATGTAATTCTTGGACTGATTGGTACAACAACGGTGACAGTTATAGGACTATTTGCGACTGTTACAAGATATTTTTTCTTTAGACGCGGTGGATCTGATTCTGGATGAACAGAACGTCATCGGCGTTTAATCGGTTGTCCATGGAAACTCTGAAAAGCAATTTGGAAGTCCTACCGCTTTCCAAGACTTTATGCCTGGACATAGTTTCTGTCGTTGCATAGAACCGCTCGCTTCATAGGCAAGCGGTAAATGTAGAGCCAATTTCTCAAGGTCAATAGTATCAGACGATGAGCACATTGGAATGTTGATCTCATCTACATTGAAGCCTTGTGGATCATAGAATCTGATCGAAACGTTGGATAACTTTCGTTCACGCCGCCGCAGTGCAAGAGCAAGACGCTCGACCGGCGCAAGTTGGGTTTTAACAGGTGGTTTCTGGAACTCAGAATCTATCAATCTTTTATATTCTGTTGAATTTTGATACTGCGCAGCTGAGTCCAACAATGACTTTGTCTCCTCATCCTTGGCCGAAAATACATAGAACAATTTGTCGCCTACGTGTTTAATCTTCAGCGTGCAGTTCCATCCTGCTTGATTGAAATTATCGAGAGTCAGCTTCTCTTGGCCTTGGAATCTAAAAAAGAATGCAATTGATATGGCGGCAAGGCATGCCAAAACCAAATGTCTATTTTTTTTTGACAATGTCATTCGACCTTTTCCATCCAGCCGACGGAGTAACAATTGTACTCCACGTTCAAGTAGCTTCGTTAAAACAATGCCCAAAATCCAACAATCCTAATGTGTTGATCGGATGGCTGCCATCAGAAGGCACCACATACGGCAGCAATAGAGAAATGATGAACTCAAGTCAGATTTTTATGCTTGGTGCAAAAAAGTACTCGCTGAGGGGAAGCTGATTTTCAAATGGTGATGTTTTCTTTTTGAATGTCTTCGACGAGAAGTAACGGTATACTGCGTCCGTCGACGAATCCAACATGTTCAATAGTTTGTCGCTGATCATTTTTAATCGCCGTGCCAGTCTCGGAAGATACTACCGAACGGCAAGCAGCTATATTAGTGACAATGTTCATTTTTATTTGATCGACAACGGCAGGATTATCATCTGCAATCGAGACACAGCATGTATTTTCTGCAATGTTTGTTGATATGCTGAGACCGGTATTTTTACTAAAGAAGAACATCCACGAGTGCGCCTGGGCATAAGGCGCTTGAGCGCGTTCAGTCCGATATTCTTCCTTGTTTCCTTTTTCGCTTTTCTACTTTTTGCCTGGCAATGTCAAACTCAAAAGCACCACCCAGTCTTCTTTTGAGATTGGCGCTGCCAGGTCATACAAAAGGCTAGACTTTCCGCCACGTACGCTCTTCGTGCATCTGGTATCACATACGCAATTCTTTCGGAAATTTGATTGATTACCTTGCAGTTCAACGCCGAAAGCAGAGGTTGATTGTTTGCTAAATCATCGGTCTCCAACAGCGGTTCGATATTGATATCGTGCATACAGCTTGTGTATAAGCGATTGTTCTTGCCATCAGGGCGCTCACCATCGTGGCGCGGCATATACTTGCTGTATAGGGCAGCTGACGCCACAGCTGTAGTCAATCCACCGCCCGAGGTGCCAGCGAGCACGCGAATGAGGACGTCGTGTGTCGGGGTGTCTTTTACATTATCGCTTCTGTTTTTATACCAAGCATCTAGGGCTTCAATCAAAAAGTCCATCACACCGGCAGTATACGCACCTGCAGAAACTGTTCCGGACAGAACAAGCCCAATTTCAAACGGTTTGTCAGCAGTCATGCTTTCTCTCTACTGTTATACGGACCCTCTTGCACGCTAATACCCAGGTGCGACACTTTAATCTTGTAGGACTTGTTCGAGTTCCCGCAAAAATTCACGTTCACCAGGGCGCTCGGCACAAACCGCTGTATTGGGTTCCGACCACGTCATGAGGTAGAATGTTGCGAAATCCATGTGGAGTCGAAATGCGAGTCTACGAAATGAAACGCAGGTTGTTTCAAATTCAATCATTGGCGGTCATTCTTGCCGTGCAGGGTGGTTCCGTATCTGCTAATGATGTAATCAACGAAACTGCCAAACCATTAACTCAGTGGGCAATTGCTTTTATTTCAGCGCCGGTTGAGGCCCATACAGCGATTAAAGATGCACAAGAATATGCTCGGCAAGGTGATTACAAAGACGCTGAAGAGCGATTGAATGAAGCCAAGAAATTGATTGAGCACACTAGCGGTTACCGGCCTGGCTCCATGGAGAATGGTGTCCTTCTCTATTTGCTGGGGCATGTCCAGACTCGTGAGAAGCACTACGACGACGCCATGCAATCATTCGCAAGGGCAATCACGATTGCCAATGAAAGGAACCTAGACTATCGCGAGAAAAATAAGATAATTCAGTCTGCAAGAGAGTTGGCGACTGAGAGCGGACAACCATTGCGTGAAATTTTTGTGCCTTTGGACTCTAAACAGTTGTCCCTGACGCAGCTTACACCCGATAAATCGCCGATCAATCACACGATTTTACCTATATTGGCGAAGCCTCGTGGACTGGATCCAGTTCACGTCACTACTAGCGGTGAGCAATTGCCGGACATACGAAAAATGATACCGGTGCCCCTCGGGAAATGAAAGGAAATAGGACTCTCCTCAGTGCCACCAGAGTTGAACGAGATTTTGTAAGCGTTAGATTTAATCTGGATTAGCGTATTTGCGTGACATGCAAGCAGCGCTTGGCTGTGTCTATTCGCTCGACAGCGAGGCTAAACTGATCTTGTTGAAGTGACATCAAAAAGAAACATAAGCTGCCTTATCAGCCTCTCAGTTTAGAACTCGACAAAGTGCTGTGTGTGACGGAGTAAACTAGAGTTGTGGGTAAAAAATCAATAAAACAGACGAAAAAGCTTTCGCTTCCAGAGCGTGGCTACGATGTCTATCTTGGGAGTATGCAAACACTCGGTCGCAGAGAAAAAGTGAGTAACATCACGATAAGCGGTGGAAGGTTGCACTTGTTTGGCGATGAAAGCTCAAGCCAAGAATTCGTTACTTATTCCTTGGTTATTTGCGATCAGGTGAACACGATCAAACTCGAAGAAGATTGGAGTTCCACGCTTGCGAAGTATGGTTCTTCAACTGGTCGTGGTTTCCATGCAAGGGTAATTCTAAGTGATCATCAACGACTTAAAAGTCAGTGGAAGGACCTTACGACAACTGACATCAATCAACTTGTGCTCGAGCTTGCAACCATTTTGGGCCGCAGCGGAGCTCAAATTTATCTCGGAGTGGTTCACAAAGAAACATTCCCCGCCTCGACTCTTGATGGTTGGGGGAAAGAGATGCGCATTCTTGACAGTCAGCTATTTGCGCTCGGTTACACTGCAGCTGCAACAATGGCGCGAGATGAACGAATTCTATCGGCACAAGTGCCTAAGCATCTTTGGATAGATCAAGACGACACCGCAAGAATTTGGGGTATTGGAAACATACAAATTAAAAGGTTAATCAGCGGGTTTGGACTTAAACCAGAGAAAATTTCGAAGATAAAACCACTGCTAATTGAGGCCGCTGATCTAGTTGCCTATTCATGCGGGCGCGCCCTAGATACGGTGCCATCAAAAAATCACAACTTATGTCTTAAGGTGATGGCGAAATTAAACCCAGCATTCGCTCACTACTGGTGGAATCCACAAAACCAGCTTAACCCAGAAATAGCTGAAAGACTTAACAGATGCTCATTTTTATTGAGAGACTTTATCGCCGACGCAGAGCTTCTCTCACTATAAATTGGAGGATGTGAACGTCCGGTAAGAGCAATTATGTTTGCTTGACAATGGCAAGGCCTCTTTGTAATAACCATAGTGACTAATTATTCGCCTTTCGGATTGACTTTTATGACAGAGATTGACAAGCGAATTGGACTCCCTGACGGGAACGAGAAATTTCTCGAGTGGTATCAAGAGGTTTTTGATTGCGTATACATTGCGCTTCATCCTTTCTCATCAGTACTAGATCTCGATCCAGAAACAGTTAATTATCGGCTAGGGGTATTCAATGGCAATGAAACATCTCTAGAGGAAGCAATGGAACAGATGAGTGAAATAGCAGCTAATACAGACACAGACCAAGTCCTATTTGCCAAACTCGAAAAGCAATTCGGCAAACAAACCTTGTGGCAAAGAATTTGTGAAGAGTGCAAATTCGATTCAGTCGCGGAACTTAATCGAGTCCTCCTAACGACAAACATGGCTCTTCGTCCAGAACACTGGGATGAAGCGGGAGCTGCTAGGCTTGAGGGATATTGTGTTTACAATAAAGTATTTATGCCTATTTTTAACTGGATTCCACCACTCTTGCAAAAACCGCTTGCTGAAACCTTTAAAGCGCTAGGATTACAGGATTTTGTTGTTGCAAACCAATTTGATTATCAAATCAATTCAGCAACTATTGAAGATCTAGAAACCGACCAACCTTGGACAGTCGATAACACAGAATGGAACTATGTTTGTAAAGCCTATTCACGCGATTACTCCATACTCGTAGCCTCGCCAATTGACGAGTTTTACACAATAATTTGTGGCAACAATCGAAACACGTTTGAGAAGATCGGATTGTCTGAGCGATTTGATGGGTTTTGGTGCACAGAAGATACGCGACCAGCTTGGTGGTTAACCGAAACCCAGTGGCTAGCCAGATAGTGATTTTGAGGAAGCTCTGTCGGAATATCCGGCGATTCGGACCGTCGGATAATCCATATTATGTTTTAAACGAGCTCGCGTGCCACCATATTGGGTGCAAAGATTCAGTAGTGAAAGGACTAATTTTAGTTTTCCAAGGTGTACAAAAGAGCGTCTTATGTTCGCCCAGTTGCCCCAAATTGGCATGTATGCAAGACTAAAACCATGAATCGAAAAGACATAGTTATCGTTCTCTGCACACTTGTATTATGCACGTTGGCTTTTGATGTGTATCTGCGTATGTTTCCGCCAAAGCCGACGCCTGATCAAGTTACTGTAGTTTATGCTATTAAACACATTCGTGAGGGCAATACCATAGGCGACGACGACATTGCAGAAACGAGAATCTTAAAATCAAGGCTACCGGGGCTCCTAGCTTCATTCGACGAAGCAGTTACGCAACATATGGGACCTAAGACAGCATGGTATCCAACTTCCAAAATGGACGCTGTCGGTCGAATTTCGAAGGGCATTTCTGGCGGACACATACTAATTTTCAAATATCCTGGATTTGAAGGACGTCTCGCAAAATGGCCCGATTAGGACATCTTCGAATACTATGCCACCAAAAAACGACCACCGTCAGAAATTCGAAAAGCTTGCATGATTCTTGGATTAAAGCCAGAGCAGCTGACAATCGAGTCCGTCAATCAGGCATGGCAAAAATAAATGGGTGCGCCAGGTGTTCATCCAGACTTGGATGGAAACACAGAAGCGGTGAGCTTTCTCAATGCAGCGAAGGAGACTGTACTCAAATGGCTGAGGGATAACGGTGGTTTCGGCTTTAGAGGTGGTTCTGGGAGCGGTGGTAGTCCGTATCAACCTTCAGGTGTACCGAACCAACCTTTGCCAGGAGCTGGCAGTGCTGATGTGGCGCTGCCATTGCCTGAGCCAGAAGCAGAAAATGATACATAACAGAAGTGTGCACACCCATGACTACATGGATTCAAGGTAGGCAGAAAGTGCATAGTTGGCATGGGCGTGGAGCATTTTTGTCTGATTGCAATTCATAGAAGCCTGTCACAGCTGGACAAACTGTAAGAACTTTGTCGCGAAGTGGCACTACGTGGTGTCCACTCCGGTGATAAGGAAAGCTGACAATTTCAGAGGCGCCGACACTTTCTCGCAGCCTCGGTAAGACTTCTTGCGGTAAATCTTTGTCTTGCAGCAAAGCTAGCTTCCAAATTTCCGCTGCTGTGCACTTCGCCAATATCGCTTTCTCGTAATTATCTGAGTCCACTGATAGCCAACCTTGGCAATTCTGCAACGATGCCAGTCGCGTTAAAGCGGTGAACATTTCTTGATTGATAAAACTTCGCGTGTAAAACCAGAACGAGCATTCTGGCCGATTTTGAATGACCGAAAACCAGGCATTGACGTAATCAACTGAATAGAAATCCCCGATATCATGAATACGAAGAGTCCACGGAACAACAGTCGTCGTATTTGTAATCTTGGCTGTGAGCCAATCTCGCGGACGCGCCAGATCGACCGTCATCAACAAATTCTCGGCGAGCAATGTTGGACCTCCGTGTGACAGTAAAAATTCTGCAGTCTTGTAATTGCGTTCCCGCTTATCTTTCTGGGAAACTGATTGATAACGTATGCCATTGCCGTAACATAGTCTTTTGCAAATTGCCGTTGCATCAATGCAACTCTTGTGACGTGGAAGACTAAACGCCCAGCCAACTTTGCTGTTGTTAGTCAGTTCAAGACCGTAATCTAATTCGATAGTCATAAGCCACTCTCCTTTGCCGAAGTTGCAGCTAACGCTGCCTGGGCAAAAGCAACCGGCTCGGCTCCGCAGTCAAGCCGGCTGACAAAAAGTAGTTAGACCAAGAGATCGGCTTGCACTGCGGTGGTGCAGAGCCGGTACAATTGAGAAACACAGCGCTACGCCATCGAGTACTGTTGATGCGCAAGTGGAGGAAGTTCAGATTATGCCAGGAGAAAAGTCACAGCCTCTACCGCCAGAAATTCGCAAAGCTTGCGTTATTCTGGGTTTACATCCAGAACAGTTGACACGCAAGTCACTCGACGATAAGTGGCGAAGATCCAACGCTGGGAAAAGAGGCTAAACTTTCTTTGGCTACAGCCAAAGACACTATCGTCAAATGGTTCGAAGACAGTTCAAGTAGCGGTCCGCATCAGTCGTCTGCTGTACCGAACAAACCTTTGCCTGGCGCTGGCGATGCCGATGTTGCGCTACGGCAGGCTAAGTCAGAAGCAGAAAAAGAAACATAATTCAGGTTATCTTCACCATGACTTCATCCTGCGTTGGCGGTCCTGTGAAGAACCATCACAAACCCCGCTAACGCACAGTGCGCGTATCCAGAATCCGTCTTTAACGCGGCGCTTGTTTCCATTCGGGGCTAAGGGACTAACTTTTAAGAGCTGGTTTCGCCAATCTGATATTGCATGCATGCCTGGCAGGGAGTACTCAAAACTGCATCCAATTGATCAGAATTGCTGTGAAGCACCTCAATGACACTATATGCGGTTTCGATACCAACCAGCACACACTTATATATCCAGCACGTATTCAAGTGCTATTAGCGGCGCAAAAGATCAAGGTTTCGGCAGTTTTTCTATTGATTTCTGGGGCAGTCTGTCGTATGATACTGACAACAAATCTCAAGTGGATTTAGCAAACATAGTTTCTGCGAGAAACGACTTTGAAAAACCAATATTGAGGGAACAACATGACCGACAAAAAGAAAAACAACAACTAGTTGTGGTCGGACGTGATGCAAAAACCGTTGCATCCAAGAAGCACAGCGCCGTCCGGCAACGACAATAAGACAAACGATTCACAAACAGACACCTGCAAAGAAAAAGTAGAGCTTCAGTGTAGGCGTGCTTAAATAGCCAACTACTTCTTTTCGCGTAAGGAGTGCATTCATGGAAATAGAAGAAGAGAACTTCGGTGGGCAGCGGCAGAATTTCCGAGCAAGAGAATAAGAGGAGCGTGAATATGTCTGAGGAAACGGTCACTTACATCGATGGTAATGGTATTGAATGGAATGGCATTTTTGCTGGTGGTATCTCGCTCAAAGCGTGTCACGGCAATGAAGCAGGCGCCGATTTGATTGAAGTATTTAGTGATAAATTACATCAAGCTATTAGCTTCGCGGTTCAATTTCCAGAGCAAAATGGCAGACAGGAAACTCGCATTGCTAGAGGAATCCTTACGAATTTTGAAAGAGACTCAGAGTCTATTACTGTTCGTGTAAGAACTGAGGAACCGCCCACTATTCAAATAACGCGAAGAAGGCTCTAGGCTGGGTACTACAACTGCAATAATTGTCGCAAGCTAAGCGCCTATTACCTGAATTACTCGACATTCAGTCTCGCATTGAGTCGGTAAAGAGACTTACACATTTGGGCCAATCGGTTGATTGGAAAACACACAGTCTGGAAGAGTTGTAGACGCTTGAAGCAACTTCATGCAAGTTAGGTGTCGTAAGAGTTAGATATGACAATTCAACGTCAACAAATCGGTTCTGTCCATCGCCCAATTCGCGCTGCACTAAGCTTGGTTTTACTTGCCGTACAAGTATTGCGGGGTGATTCAGGTAAACTTGGAAAGCCTGAAAGCATGCTACTGGATCATCAAATCAATGTGTCCGGTGCGATGCTGATGCTTTTTACGTCTTTGGAACTTTTACTTAAACAGGCCATTATTGAAGTAGATTGGCAGCTGGTTTTTGCTAAGCCGGCGCAAGTTGATCGATCTAAATTCGAATCAGGATTATTTGAGAGCATAACATTTGCCACCTGCATCGTCCTACTAGGCTCTCTCAAGGGAATGGATTTGAGAACGCGACATCGCTGGCTGCTTACACGAGTACGAAATCAGCGCAATCGCACGGTGCATTACGGCAGCGAACTGATTCGAGAAGAAGCACTCGAAATGGCAGTCGAGATTGTTGAATTCATTTGCCTCGACTTTTTTCAAAACATCTATGATCGTCAACGATTGGAGGGTGATGAATTTGCCCTGATGGCGACCATTATGGAAGAAACAGAATATTTTGAAGCCTATCGGCATAAACGTGATGCAAAGACAAATACTTTCGTAGTAAAAGTTCGTATGAAACGGCTACTGTGGATTTGCCCGTATTGCTATACTCAAGCGTTTCTTTATCAAAGAACTAGAGGACAGTGCTTAAGATGTTGTAGTAAGGAAAGTGATCTTGGTTTTGTTTTTGATGCCAACGTGGAGCCCGAGTTGTCTTATCGAGGACGAATATACATACCAGAAAATAGCGATCCAGGAGTTAGGATTTGTCCTAAATGTGGTGGCAATTCATTGCAAAAGATGTGTGAAGTAGCGACTGCAAATTCGTTTCATGTATGTATGTTGTGTCATGCTGAAGTTGCGCATACTATTGCTGTTTTATCGAAAACAGATTGAAAAATACCGTTGTCTTATCAGACCTAGTGTCTCCGTAAGCTTCAACGCTAGAGTTATGTGCTACGTGAACAAGTAGCTTGCTTAGAACCTGTCAGAGTCTTTGTCGATTCTCCATTGCGAAGAAATGAGAGCATAATTTTACGGACACTTCGATTGAATTGTGTCACTTGGATCAAGAGCGATTAAAGTGGACGGACAGAAACTGGCACAGCCGCTGGCAATTACAATGCCGGTAAACGATTGGCGCGAAATAGTAGCGAATCTGCGCAAACTGTTGACGAACCGTAGCCGACATGATGTTGCCACTGAGATTCGCAATCAGGATGAGCCTGTTGATCATGAATAGCTTATTCTAAACATCGAGCAAATTGAGTGCTGCATATTGGCAATGAATAGAGCCTAAGCCGAGCGTCGCATAACGTAGTTTATGTTTCATTTTTCGATGATATGGTCATAACACTGTATGACTTAAAATCATAAGTCAGATTAGAAACCAAACACATGCACTAGGTACTTGCAAATATGGAGGCACCATAAAATAATCTCACCAAGGCATTAGCTGCTATCAAACGGTCAATTGCCTTTTACGAAGACAATTACGAATGCTGGGAATTCAGCCAAGATATTTCAAGCTCACAGTCGATCAAGGTTTGCTCTGATGGTAGTAAAACTTGTCGTTTTTGTGGAAAAGGCGGTCCTGAAGTTAATTTCCGAACCGAGTGTCATGCACTAATGGAGTCGATTGGAAATAGACGCTTGTTTTCAGACGATGAATGTGACTCTTGCAATAAGTTTTTTGGCAACGGGATTGAAAACGATTTTGGACGATGGAGTCTACCTTATCGAGTTATGTCCTGCGTAAAAGGTAAAAAAGGTTACCCGGCCTTGTCGCGAGACCCTTACTGGCGGATTCAATCCTCTGCCTCGGGACTTGAAATTCATATGCGCGAGGATTGGAAAATAGCTCACTTTGAGTCAACCCAAAAAGCTATAAGGTTTGATGTTTTGAGAGAGTCATTTATTCCGATAGCCGTTTACAAAACATTTGTTCGCATGGCTTTAGCTCTAATGCCGTCCGACGAATTGCAAAAATTCCAAGGAGTCAAAGAGTGGATTAGAAATTGCGATCATACGATTACATTGAACAATGTGTGCTCAAAAATTTTGTTCGCCTTAATTCCGGGGAATGCTCCTCCGGATACCGTTTCGGCTTTGCTTTGCAGAAGAACAACCGATAACAAAAATCATCCGTACATGGTTTTTGTGCTGTTATTCTCCAACTATGCTTTTCAGGTTTTCATCCCAAGTCCAGAGGTTTTGCAGAATTCCTCATTTGAAACCACTTGCTTTCCACTGCTCTTAGGAATCGAATCCGAAAGACTTCGGCTGCCTAAAACCTTTGATTTAAGCGGCAGCGCGGTTGTCAAAAATGAGAATGTATGTCTTTATCAAGGATTCGAGAGTGTCGAGGAAGAACACACGACAGCCTACGCAAACATCGCAACCTGCGCATATTTTTTATGGGAGAAAAGAGAGGGTGTAAAGATGGTGAAGCGCTTGCAGACTGGTTGCAAGCCGAGCGGCAGATACAATTTGAGAGTGGTACTAGACTTTGAGATCCTTCGATAAACTCTGCTCTGCCTGATGTCCATTTACAAAGTGATTGCTTTTGTCCATGAATTACGCCACGAGGTTAGATAAAAGCCTTCGCGACCATAAAGCAGCGCTGATACCACTTCGTCCACTGCTTGTGCTACATCCTTCAGCACTCCAATTGCAGAACTTATACCTGCCATAGTACCTGCCATTTCTTCGCCGCCAGGTGTTGCCAGCGCTCTACGCCATATCGCTTTTGTCGAAACTAATTGACTAAAATATTCCTGTGCTGAAATGCCACCAAAATGATCGTCAGGAAACCATTGTGACAAATGCACTAATATTTGCACAACAACATCGACTATAAAATAAGTACCCTCGATCATCTCCATTGTACTTCCAGCCATTTTGGGCTTAGCAATTGTAGTTGCGGCATTGAGGATGGCTGGTAGACTTTCGACGTAACTTACCAACTCTGGTGCCGCTGGAATGCTTCTCCAAGTTTCTTCGTCTGCAGCATTTTCCTTGAGGTTCGGTTCGCCATTGGACGACAGTCCGGCCATTTTTGTAATGGCTAATTTGTCAGCCTCTTCTCGTCGGTTTTTAACCCGACCAATCCAATCATCTCTATATTTCGTAACTAATGCTGCATTCAGCTTTCTTCCAAACCCTCCATTAATTTGAGTTTCGTCATGACACAGTAGGCAAAGTACGGACAAATTATCGATTACATTGTTGCTTGGATCTTCATCGATGTGATGAATTTGCGTCGGCTTAGTACGATCACGACACTTACAACAGGTAAAGTCGCTCTCAAAAAGTACAGCAGCCGAAACTTCCATACTTATTGGTATGCGCTTTTTTGTCATAGTATCAATAACGCTTCTTGTTTGGACTTTTCCAAGTCGAATATCTCGACAGTTTCTTTTTGACAGTACATACAGTCCCTCTATTCTTCAGTGAAGCTCGTTCTGCTTAGTGACGTCGATTTCACTTCCGAAATGTACCTCGTAAATTACAGGTGCTAGTTCTTGCTTGAGTTGAGGACAACATATCATTAGCTGCGCAGACAGGACTGCGTACACTGCATTTATCCAGATGCCGATTATAAGCTGCGGAATGAGCCAGGCTAATCTAGGACCAAGTTTATCGTAAAGTAATTCGGCCGCGTAAGTGAGTGTTGAATTGACGTCCGACGTAAGTGACTGCATCGCTCTATCATCGAGCTGATTGGACAACATCACCGCAAAGTAACTATCGACGAAATCATCCGACTGCAGATTGTCCCAAACGGGAAGATCTTGATGATCGTTAGATTTGGTTGGCAAACTTGATCGATTGACTAATACTAGATTTGGTCCAAACGTGGATTTTACCAACAAGCCACCAATTGCTTCAATTTGGCTAGAACTCAAAATTTCTGAAAGAACAGACTTTGAACTATTATGCTTTCGCTCCTTCAAGTCCGCGTGTTCGTATACTTTGTGATTAGAGCTGGTCCATGATTTAAGCGCAACCTCTTGTGAATGCCAGAACATTTCCAACGTTTTGGGAGAAAAACGGTTTTGCAAAAGAACTACCGATTCGTTCGCTTCGGGAAGATTTTTCAGAATCTGAAAAGGGCTTTCCTTCTGCTCAAAAAATGGCTTCAGCACCTCTATTGCTTTTTGAGATTGTTTCGAAAACACTTCCAAAGTTTCGGAAACACTTTTTTGCTGGTCCCAAAATGGCTTCATTGCTCTCTGTAGACCTGATTGTTCTTCCAAAAACGGTTCCATCGCCTTCTGAACACTGACCTGCTGATCCAAAAACGGTGTTATTGCCTTTTGGATACTGGCTTGCTGTTCTAAAAATGCCTTCGATAACTCATTCAAGCGTGTCTGATGATCCAAAAACGGCTTCATCGCTCTCTGGACAGTTGCTTGTTGTTCCAAATGCGCTTTAACTATCTCAGACACTCGCGCTTGCTGGTCCAACATCGGACTCATAGCTTTCTGGATGTTCGCTTGTTGTTTCAAATATACTTTCATTGTTTCAGACATATGAATCCTCCAATCCAGGTGCCTGGTCCTTTCGGAAGGCTTGTTCAGTTGTTCTATCAATGCTTTTGAGACGCGGTGTGAATTGACGATATAAATGTCAATTTTTTTGACACTTTAAATGTCCCATCTGACCGGTCTACTAGTTAAACGTTCGCCTC
>PLXC01000031.1 GCA_003151275.1 Candidatus Melainabacteria bacterium | reverse complement strand
CGCCCTTGGCGCCGCCGTCATTTGGAGGGCTATCAGGCCAGTAGTAATGATTGACGCCGCCGTCATGCGCACTAGCGCTCTTGGCGCCGCTGGCATCTCCGATGGTGGAACTGTTTGCCGTTTTAAATGGTGACCCGAAGGATAATGATCCATCGTGTCCCACCGCAAGATGAGGGTCTTTCGTTGCCGGGTTTACTGCGTGATACTCCTCCATGTGCGCTGATGATACCAGCGATCGCCCTGCTGACCTTGATTCGGAACCTCTCTCTGGTGACTTTCCTTGCTCAAAAGACATACAAATATCCTCCAGCCTGTTGGCACAGGCAAAAGTGAGTACTTAGCGAAGTTAATCGGTTGAATCGGGCGACGTCGGAGCTGATACAAAGACAATAGACTTAAAAAGTCAGCCAATTGTGAGCAACTCGGCATTCAATTTATATGTGAATCAAGATATGCGCAGAGCGTTCTAACCGGTTCGGCGAAAAACATCTATCTAGGTTTGCGAGAGTTTGCCGGGGACCATGACGTTCACCGCCAGTGGTGCGACGTCGATGTGGATGGGCGTAGTTCCCCAGGCATCGCCGTCGAGAGCAGCGATCACCTCCGACTTGACGGGTGGGCGCTTCTCTGTGGTTCCATCGAGAAATAAGCGGATGCCATGTTTTGCAACCCCGAGAGTTTGCTGCGCACTGGAACCACTTCGATGTCGAGCGACTTTACCTTGCGAATGTAATAAGGCGCCTTGCGATTCCGCAACCCCAAAAGGCTACTGTGCTCTGAAGAACCGCTGATAACGTCTCGCCAGTTGATTTAAAATTATGAGTCTCAGTTTGTTGGAAACTCTGGACTGTTGTACATAATTAGCGGTCCATGAATTGCAAAACTATTTGCCCATGCGCATCGAGCGCCGCTCTGACATCGAAATTTTGATTGTCGCCCGACTTTACGGAACGTGCCTCTGAATTGAAGGCAAGTACCAGTCTATTGCGATCGTAGTTCAGGTTGTTCAACATCTGCTCTATTTGATTCTTCGCTTGTTCAAACGATCTGTGAAAATCTTGGAAATTGTTGCGGCGCAGGTCAAACACCAAGTCGCTGAACAATTGATTTAGTTTATTGAAGGCGTTAACACAGGCAAGTCTGACTGAGCCTCGATCAGAAGAAATTGACGACAAGTTCGCGCCCAGTTGGTGTCTGGACTGTACAACCGCCGATCCAAGATATGCATTACCTGATAACATAACCGCTCCCGCTGACAACTCTCTTGATCCGGTTCTTCAACCGACTTAAGTGTTACGGTCTAGTTTGAGAAATTAGGCGAATCATCGAAGCCCGGCAGTGGATGGGGTAACGATGTTATTCTGGGATTTACCGCTACCGTTTTGACGCTCGCATGCCAATAAAATCGATTGAAACCACCCCCAATCCCAACAGCATGAAGTTGAATCTTCTTGACTCGATGGATGGTAAGCCAGGTACATACACAGCTGAGCAACATCAAGGCTGCCCGGCTGGGTTGGAAAAATTGCTAGAGATAGCAGGCGTACAGAGTATTTTTGTTTGCCATGACTTTGTCACCTTGAATCGCAAGCCGACTGCAGACTGGCAGCCGATCCTTGACAATGCGACGCGCATTCTCAGCGGTGATCACTCTGAGCAATCGGGTTCGTTAACTCAATCGCCGGAAAAGGACGGGCAGGTCGGTGTATTCGTTCAAACTTTTCGCGGTATTCCGATCCAAGTGAAAGTAGTCGGACCGAATCAGGAGCATCGAGTATCACTTGGAGCGCGGTTCAACGACACAGCGATGCGCATTCAAGAACAGATGAATGGAGATTTTTTGAAAGAGCGATACTGGGCTGAATGCGGTGTGCGCTACGGAACGCCCCAGGAGATCGCGCAAGAAGTGGCTGAAGAGATCCTCGGTGTGATTGACGAGAAGGCACTGCTCGAGCTTGAGTGGTTAGCGCTAGGCAAAACAGTACCGGATGCGGTGCAGCGATCGTTAAAGTCTTGGACTGAAGATCTCAATGCTTCCGATTGGAGCACCCGGTTAAGAGCTGTTCAAGACATGGGCACAAGCGAAAGCGTTCTGCCATTGTTAATTACCGCGTTGCGCGACAGTCATCATCAAGTCAGAAGGTTAGCTGCTGCAGCCCTGGGTGCCACCGGGAGTGGTGCGGCTGTCGAGCCTCTCTGTCAGGTTCTATTGCATGACCCTTCCGTGGGCGTTAAGCGCACCGCTGGTGATGCGCTCTCCGATCTCGGTGATGTAACTGCGGAATCTTCGATGTGTCAAGCACTGGCAGACAAGAATAAGTTGGTCAGGTGGCGAGCGGCACGATTTCTGGCGGAAGTAGGCACTGCTCAGTCCTTGCCGTTTCTGGAGTCTGCCGTGCAGGATGCGGAATTCGAAGTGCGGCTGGAAATTGAAACTGCCATTCAGCGCATAAATGGCGGTTTACAGGGCTCAGTGCCTGCCTGGAAGAGAATTGTTGAAAATGCATAGCTCCCGAGGAATAGTGCAAACATGAAACGCCTGGTAAAGCTGTCTGCTAGCTATGTTGCAGCAATTCTGACGTTGGCCTTTATGGGCTCTGGGTCTTTCGCTGCAGATGCAGAGTCGCCGCCGTCCAATCGTCCAATTCGCGATAAATGGGCTTTGGTTATTGGCATCAGCGACTTTAGTAATTCCGCTTTAGATCTGAAGTATTCAGCAAAGGACGCTTCTGATTTCGCGGAATATTTAAAACATGATGCCGGCTTTGCCCCAGATCATGTGCGCGTTCTTCTGAATAAGGATGCCACGCAACGGCGAATACTTTCTGAACTGGGAAATAAGTGGCTTCCTCACGTGGCCAATCCAGATGACCTCGTGGTTATATTCATTTCTACACATGGCAGCGGTTCTGAGCTTGATATAGGCGGGCAGAATTATTTAATTGCTTACGACACTGACGTTAACGATCTCTATACGACCGGCATCCCCATGCAGAGATTGGCTCACGATATAAAAGATCGCGTTCATTGCGACAGAGTCGTGATTTTTCTCGACGCTTGTCATAGCGGCGCCACTGAAAGTGGTGGCAAAGGATTGGTCCGAACCGGTGTGGATGCCGGCGAGTTTAGCGCTGGCTCCGGGCAGTTGGTGATCGCTTCAAGCAAAGAAGATCAAATTTCATGGGAAAGTAAAAAATTACCCAACGGCGTTTTTACTGCTGTTTTGCTAGATGCTCTCAAGAAGCAGGGCACATCAACAACGTTGGGACAAATGTTCGCCGGATTGAAAGATAATGTGCAGGATACAGTCTTGAGAGAACGCGGTTTTCTGCAAACACCCGTAATGAAAAGTCAATGGACTGGCAACGATATCTTGATCTCGGCTAAACCTACTTCCCCGAGACCGGGACTAGAGGCTGACTCAAGGAGCGTCGAGTCTGAAGACCATGGATCCGATGCTCCTCCAGTGACACCATCAAGGCGAGAATTGCTTGTTACAAGCGATGAAAAATATGGGATTACACCGGCGGATGCGAAACCAGAGCCTGTCAATCCTCGAATCTTGATCGTGCCAAACAAGTCCGTCGCTCGTATGAAACTCGGTATGAATGCTGGTGAAGTTTTGCAATTGCTAGGTAAGCCTACGTCCAGCAAAGGCGACGTAATAACTTACTGGACGTCGGATCACCGCTATTTTCTTAGCGTGTTATTAAATGCGAGCACGGTATCTGAAATCGCATTCTCGTCTCCTGCTTTTAAAACGGAAAATGCGATCAGTCTGGCCAATTACTTAACGAACTCTGCTAAGTTCTCTGAGCCGGTTAAGAGAACCAATTATTCTGTAATGACTCTTCGCGGCGGTGGCTTTTCAGTAATTGCCAAGTCGCATGGAAATGAACTGCCTGTAGGAGTCGTGTCGTCGTCAACCAGCGGCTCACATCAGTCCCGCTGGTGGGAAGTTGGTGCTATTGCTCCACCTCCTAAAAGCACTTCATCTGGCACTACCCTTAGTGCGAGCAAGCATGAAGAATCTCAAATCACTTCAACTCTAATTGTCCCAGGTAGCTCGCTTGCAAAAGCGAAACTCGGGATGAACAAAAATACCCTGCTTGAATTGTTGGGTGAACCAAGCAACGAACAGGGTGACCATCTCGCATACTGGACAAAGGATGGACAGACTTTTTTGTGCGTGAACTTCGTTAATGACTCTATTAGCGACATCGTTTTTTCTTCTAAGGATTTCCTCTCCGATAATGGACTTAGTGTTTCTAATTTCACTTCAACAGGCCATCGGGATTTGTTCCTTCCACCAAAACAAGATGCAAGAAATTCGTCTCAAATTTACACCCTGAAGCAGGGCGGTTTATCGATGGCAAAACGAACAAACGCAATTCCGATTGGCTGGATCCATGCTAAGGGTGCACAACCCGTGACGCTGCCATGGTTTCCGTCCGCTCCCTAGTCAGCATTTTTAAATCAACAGATTCAGTTGCCTCTAAACAATTGTTGAATTTCCTCTCACAGCTAAGCCCCGTCCCTTATATTCGGGCGCCAATTGATGTACGCTCATTTGCTCAGAGCGGTTGGCTGAATCATGCAACGGCTGCTGGTGTCTATGAGAAGCCCGCCGTTGGCGGGGCTGAAAGGAGTTAAGGATGCGTCTGCAAAAGTTGTTGAGAGCCGGTATTTGTGTTTTGGGGCTTGGCATCACAGTGAGTGCATGCACTCCAAATGCAACCGAGACAGCCTCCTCTACCGCCTCGACTGCTACAGCTACCGACCAGGCTATTTGGCAGAAGCTCAGCGCCGACGGAGACGCAGCTAAGGCTTCGGGAGATTTGAAAAAAGCGGAAGCGAGTTATCAAGCTGCTGTAACAGAAGCGCAGAAGCTAGGCGAGCAAGATCCCGCCCTAGCGAAGACAACCGCAAATCTTGCTGATTTTTATTACGCTCAAGGTGATGGTGCGCAAGCCGATCGCCTCTACAAGCAGAGTTTGGCTATACATGAGAAAGCTTTAGGTTTGGAACACGCTGATTTGGTTCAATCAATTCTTGGCTTGGCTCGCGTCAGTGCCGCTGCAAAGAATTATGCGGAGTCGGTAGCGCACTATGAGAGAGCAATTGTCATCCTCAAGAAAAATAATCTGCCGCTATCACCCGCGGTTGAGGCTGAATATACCAAAGCGAAAGAAAACGCTGCCTCGTCAAAAGGTTCAACCAAGCCCTAAACCGCGTCAGCCGCTTCTATCCTGATGGCACTATATCCGGTGCTTACTGGAATGCTTCTTGTTCAGTGATCGTTCACTGTTTGTTCACTTCTTGCTCGGCCATTGTTCAAAGAAGCTCGATGGACTTGAGCACTTCTATTATTACTGGTAAAAAATTGTCGTAAAGCTCGCTGTCAGCGGTGTAATTAAAAACGTAACCTCTATTATTTTTGACAGCGAGGTATTGCAGAACCCTAGCGGTTCGTAGACTTCCTCCGATGCTCAAATTATAAAATGATTTTCGCGCCGGCACTCCCGCGAGTTCATCTGCGCCTTCCTCAATGAGTGTCATCGGCATGTGCTGAGCGTCCATGGCCGTTTTAATCTGGTCTCCGGTAATTTTTGCATAATCGGCCAACGTTATTGAGGCAGGCAATTGATCCACAGCAACTCTGTAGCTAGCGAGTCCATTTAAAGTTAAGAACTTGCAGACAATTAGAGTGTCTTTCGGTTCTATTTTTTCCCAATTCTTTGGATACTTGATATTAATCCCCCGCTCCGGGTTACTAAATTGAACGAGTTCTTGCAAAGACTGTTGCGCGATTTCTTGAACTTCTTTCTGACTTGGAAATCCATCCGCTATAGCCACTTGATTGTGTCCAGCGGTTGCAACTGTGCAAGCGCATATTGCTAAGATCGACAATCTTCTTAGACGACTCATTAGCACCTCGTTACGGCAAAAGTTGCCCACGCTACTGGAGTGAGCCTGGGTGATTCTAGCATCGGCTGCTTGTTCGTTGTTGTTTGGCTCGCTCGTCGCGCCTAGACAGAAGTCGACACCAGGCTTGTTTCCAGGCCCGGTGTGCTTCTTCGCGTAAATTTTGAGATTACTTTAGCGCTTTCAAAACTAGATAGAGCATTCGAATTTTGCTTTGCTAACAGTGCGTCCAGGAAGCTGGCGTTGTTTTTTCAAGTACGCATCTTTCAGTTCTCTGTATTCCTGATCAAAATTCCGATCAGCTAATGAATAGTTTTTGGGAGGGCTTATAGGTGAGAAGAGGGCCATAATCCAATTTTTCAAAATGCAGTCTCCTTAATCTTCGCGTCCTCTTGCCCGGTTTAAGGGGCTGACCGACCTTACGTCTCCGCAGGTAACGGGCTTAAACCATGTTCAGCGCCGCTTATGCAATAACATTGACAGGCAAGTGTGATCTTTTGGTGCCCATGAAAAGCACCGATGTTCTAAAATAGCAGCGGCTATCCAACCCTGAGACGGTAATGAGTTCCGATCTAACGAAAGCTAAACGGCGCCAGCAGCGAATCACCGCGGAATTCAATTTGCCCGGGATTATGGACCAGAGCCAGTCCAGTGGTACCGATTCCCCGATCATGCATGTTATGGCTTACAGCGAGCATGGCTACGTGGAGCAGGCAGTTCGGGATCCAGCTGGTCTAATTGAGTTTCTTGCCAAATGGCCTGTCACTTGGATAAACATTGACCCGGTTGGATTTGGACCGAACGCTCAAGCATTTATGGACCGGCTTGGAAAGCTTTTCAATTTGCACGAACTCGAGCTCGAAGACATCATTAACGTTCATCAGCGCGCGAAAGTTGAAGAGTACGACGAACACATATTTGTGGTCACTCGCATGCTCGTCAACCGTGACAGTTCAGAGAGCGAGCAACTGAGTCTCTTCGTAGGAAAGACATACGTATTGTCGTTCCGCGAAATGACAACTGATTGTTTAGACCCTGTGCGTGACAAAATCAGAAAATCGCGAGGACGAATTCGCTCTGAAAAGGCGGATTATTTGTTGTATGCAATCATCGATGCAGTCGTCGACAGTTATTTCCCACTGTTGGCAAAACTGGCTGACAGACTCGATAACATCGAAGATGAAATCCTGCAGAAAAGCGAAAAGAACACTCCTGAAGAAGTGTATGAATTGAGACGCGATATTTTGTCGATTCGCAAATCAGTTTGGCCGACTCGTGAAGCGATAAGCTCGCTCTATCGCGACACCAATCCCCTCATCTCGGAAACAACGCGATTGTATCTGCGTGACTGCTACGACCACGCCGTTAGAATTATCGACTTTGTCGAGATGTATCGTGAAGTCGCTTCAGCTTTGATGGAGCTGCATTACACGCGCGTCAGCAATCGCTTGAACGAGGTGATGAAGGTGCTGACGATCATCACGACGCTTTTCATTCCGCCCAGTTTTGTAGCAAGTTTATACGGTATGAATTTCAATACTGAGAAATCACCTCTCAACATGCCTGAGCTGAGTTGGTATTTTGGTTACCCCCTCGCTCTCTTCCTCATGTTTTTCTTTTCGCTGAGTATCTTGCTGTATCTGTATTTCCGAGGTTTCTTGGGACCGCAAAGACGGGGTTAGCCCATCTCGCAGCTCACCATGCGCGAAGGTTGTAATTGCCGACTGAAGCTGTTTCTAGCTGAAGGAACAGTAGCTATTTCCCGTTCCTGCCGATTTAAGGAACGGTTGCTATATCAGTAGTATTATTGCTCGATTGAAATTGAGTGGCGAGTTTGTGCTCGCCGTCACTGTGCTTTTGAAGGAGAAGATATGACTGGCAAGGTAAAACCAATTCCTGATGGGTACCACACGGCAACACCTTATTTGATCGTTAGAGAAGCCGCAAAAGCGATTGAATTCTACAAGAAAGCTTTTGGCGCTACTGAAACTATGCGCATGGGCGACGGTAATAAAATTCATCACGCTGAAATCAAGATCGGTACTTCACCAATCATGCTTGGAGATGAGTGTATTGAAATGCAGGCTCTGAGCCCTGCTACGATCGGAAATTCGCCGGTGACAATTATGTTGTACGTAGAAGACGTTGATGCTGTTTTCAACAAAGCAGTGTCGGCTGGTGCTACCGTGCAACGTCCGTTAGCCGATCAATTCTATGGTGATAGAACGGGCGGACTCATAGATCCATTTGGCCACAAGTGGTACGTCGCAACGCACATTGAGGATGTTTCGCACGAAGAGTTGCAAAAGCGCTCAGCTGCAATGCAAAAAGAACAAAAAGAGAAAGCCGGAGCCGCTGCTAAGTAATCCGGAATTTTTCGCTGCAAGTAAAACTATGGGGCCGTGCTCAATCTTAGAGCATGGTCTCTGTGTTTTGTCCAAGGATTCTATGATCCTTGAGCGTTGCTGCTGTCGGACGATAGTGTCTAAATCTCGAGCGCCGTTTTTAATTCGTATTGACTCGCACAAATGGTGCTTTGATGCGTACCTTGCTACCGGCACCATCTTTTTGAATATTGATGAAAGGCAATTTGATATGAACACTTTCATCATTATCGCTTGAGTCAATTTTGACACCAGGCGCTCTTATGTGCACTTTGTCCGTATCGCCGTTGTCATCTTTTCCAGTGGATACATCTATGGTGGTTTCTTTGGGATGATGGGCATCATCGGCTGTTTCTTCTTCTGAAGATGTTTTTGGTTCGACTGTTCTCGTCGTCGTGATTTTAGAATCTTTAGTCTCTTCTACTTTGACTGTTTCACTACCATCCGGTGAGACTGTTGTCGTACTTGTTGTTTTTTCAGCGCCACCACAACCTGAGAAAATTAGAGCGGTTGATGCCACCAAAATGTGTCGTGCAGCGTTAGTAAGTTTAGCGTTCATGGTTGGCACAGATCCTACGAAAGAGTTGTGCACAGCATAACATGAACCTACTTATTCGGTTTTACTTGTGGGTTTCACAAGGAAATCGTTTGCCATCCGCTCTCTGTCAATGGCTGTGTTTGTATACTCACGCTCCGGTTTTGGTGCGGCAGAAGGCATAGACGCTGGCGACTTTTCAGACGGCTGAGTGATCGTCAATTCGGGCAGGATGGCGATGGAGATGTGATTTGGGTCCTTGGTTTTATCCTTCGGTGAATCGCCTTCAATGGTTAGCTTCGGAATTTTCAGGCTGGGGTCAGGGTTGCCCACCATTCTGTCCCATGCTTTGCCCAATGTCGATCTTGCAGCCATTTCCCT
This sequence comes from Candidatus Melainabacteria bacterium, assembly GCA_003151275.1. The sequence goes on along the minus strand of PLXC01000031.1, from coordinate 17,470 downwards.
TTGAACTCTGGACTGATCTTCGGCTAAGTCGGCAACATTTTTGCCCTTCATCGACTCGACGATTTTTCCGAATTCTTTCGGGTGCTCTTTGTGGAGCTTTGCCAATTCGTCATTTATTGCATTAAGGGCGCCGCCAGACTCGGCTCTTGTAGCCAATTCTTGCCCTTTCGAAAAGGCATCAAATTTTTCTGTCATAGTAAAATCCAGGGGTGGGTTTTTACACTTTAGTGGGTCTTACGTGAGACAAATGTGAGTTGCTAAGGAAAGAGCGTAAAATCGGAGCCCACGTAGGCATGTTCACCCGCTACCGTCAGTAGGAGCGTTCAAGGTCACACGCTACTGTAAGCCACATGGACACAGGTCGAATTAATACTTCGCGTCTCGGCTGATGTCCATCGTGGCCGGCACTGTGCGCGGGTCAACCTTACTCAACTCGATATCAGGGTTCACTTCCTTGAACTTATTCAAATCCCACTTGGTTTTAAATAGTAGAACAGGGTCTTCGAACTTGTCGGTGGCTACGGTGTATCCAGAACGACTGGTCGCAGTCTTCATTGTTTCCCAAGCGCCGACTGGCCACAAGGCTGTGTGCATGTCGACGACCCTAAGTATGGTGCCGACGCCGTATTCAGATTGAAGGCGGAACTGCACAACTTCAAATTGGAGCGGACCTACCGCGGCGAGCAATGGTATGCGTGTGTCTCGTTCAGTCATCCAAAGAATTTGGATTGCACCTTCATCTTGCAGTGCCGTAATTCCTTTGTGGAATTGTTTGTAGCGGCTTGGCTCCTTATTCTCGAGGAAAGCAAAAAGTTCAGGAGCGAACGTTGGGATGCCTGGGAAGTTGATCTTCTTGCCACTGCTAATGGTGTCGCCAATGGCAAAGGCACCAGGATTGCTGAATCCGACAATATCGCCTGGAAACGCTTCTTCGATAGATTGACGCTCTTTCGCAAACAGCTTTTTCGGTTGGCTTAACTGAATAGTGCGTCCGCTTCTGCTGTTCGTTACATCCATATCTTTGACGAACATTCCTGAGCAGACACGCACAAAGGCAATTCTGTCTCTGTGTTTCGGATCCATGTTCGCCTGCAGCTTAAAGACGAAGCCGGTAAAGTCCTGAAAGGTAGGTGGCACAATTCCTTCAGATGATGGAAAAGAGCCAGGCTTAAGCGATAATTCAATAAACGAATTTAGAAACAGCTCGACTCCAAAATTATTCATGGCGCTTCCGAAATAAACCGGCGTCAAAGAACCGTCATGTATTTTCGCTAGATCCAGCGGATGCGCTGCTGCGTCTAGAATTTGTAGCTCTTCCATCAGTTGGTCATAGAGATGTTTGGGGAGCAGCTCTTTGACCTTCGGATCATCGAGTGCGTAAGTAGCCACATCAGCTATGGTTCGCCCGCCAACTGATCTCTCGAACAGATGGACCAGCTTCGATCGTCTATCCACAACGCCTTTGAATTGATCTCCAGTGCCGATCGGCCAATTGACCGGATAAGTCGAGAGGTTGAATTCCTTCTCGACTTCATCAAGCAGCTCTAACGGCTCTCTGCTTGGTCTATCCAATTTATTGATGAAAGTGAATAACGGTATTTTGCGCAGCCGACAAACTTCGAACAGTTTCCTTGTTTGCGGTTCAAGTCCCTTTGCCGCGTCTATAAGCATTACCGCATTGTCTGCCGCTGCCAATGTGCGATAGGTGTCTTCACTGAAATCTTGGTGACCCGGGGTGTCCAGCAAATTCAGGCAATGTCCCGAATATTCGAATTGCAGCACAGTCGAGGTGATCGAAATGCCGCGCTGTTTTTCCAACTCCATCCAGTCCGAGGTGGCGCTTCGCTGGGCACGGCGCGATTTCACTGCTCCGGCTTCATCAATGGCTCCCCCGAACAAAAGCAACTTTTCGGTGAGAGTCGTCTTACCTGCGTCGGGGTGAGAGATGATTGCAAAAGTTCGTCTGCGTTCAACCTGCTTTTCAATCTCAGCCTCATAATCAGCTGGTGGCAACTTGGTTTGTCCGATTGTTTCCGGGTTCATCCGTTTGTCCTTAAGGTCGAAGTTGCGAAAGCTAGAGAAGCAGAGCCGATCCGTGAGTATAACATGGGCATCCTTGCACTTCAGTCAAACATGAAGCCCCAGCACTGTTTGTAACGCTGGTATGTGCGGAAAGTCACACCAGCAGCTTGATTAGCCACTTACCGCGTAATAAATGGATTTGTTCGGTTGTCTGTCTTTTATTGGATTTTGAATTGCTTAGCGCTGGGTATCTTTAATTCAGGTCGGTTCATGGAAGGATGAGTAAAAGCATGCCTCTTGTTTTTGTGCACGGCGTCAATGTGCGGCTGGGACCCAAATACGACAAAGAGATGCTTCAACGCAACCAATACTTCGTCAACATTTTTTACAAATTGCTGGGAAGACAGTTTAGCGCTGACAAAGTGATCAGCCCCTATTGGGGCGATTTGGCCACTAACATGACCAGCGGAAATCCATATCTGCCGGCGAAAAGGCACGATAAAGCGAAATCGCAAGACCAAGCTCACGATCATTTGCAAGAGCCTGATTTGGAGGGGACCTCACTGATCGATCTGGCCAGGACAGAATCGATATCCAAAGTTGTTGATCTCATTATTGCAACAGCGTCAGAGCAAACTATCGACGATTCACTTGAACATGCTGCGGCGTTGTCTGAACTTGCTTTTAGTGCGCTGGACCTAAGTCGACGGTTCAAGTCACTTGATGAGCAAGTTGAGTGGCTTGAAGGAGTTGTGGACGATGCTCAGTTGTTGCTCAAGTTAGAAAATGAACTTAAAAACGATTCCTCGGTTGATGCCAAACGGCGCAACTTAAGCCTTGAGCACATGAAGTTGGCGGGCAGCTGGCTTCAGGTTCGTTACGCAAAGGCAAGCGTGTTGACTAAAGATCGCTTGCAGCTTCGGACGAAACAAGTGCAAGCGCGTATCAAGCAATTGAGTACTACGGCAAAGAATAGTGTTAGGCAGGTGCGTGAAGTTAGACGGCGTGCCACTACGCATGTAGCGGCAGCAGCTGTGACTAATCCGATGCGCAGACTTTTTCACGAGAGACTTTTTTCGTTCATCGGTGACTCTTTTCTCTATTTTGGTCAACGAGGAACGCCAGAGGCTCCTGGTCCGATCGTGAAAAAAATATCTGATGCGCTTGATCAAGGTTGGGCTCAGCGAACACCTGATGATCCGGATTTGATCGTTGTCGCTCATAGCATGGGTGCCAACATAATGTGCGATGTGGCATCACATTTTCGTCCTGACCAGGAGATTGATTTGCTGATCACGGTGGCAGCACAATTTCCCTTGTTTGCCGACTTGCATATGTTTCCTGGTCTGGATACACATCAGCGACCGATCGCAAAACCGCGGAATGTCAAACGATGGATCAATGTCTACGACATGAACGATATATTTGGATTTACGGCTCAACCAATGTTTGATGATATTGCGGATCTTGAGTTCGCCAGCGGTAGACTTGGGATTGCAACCCATGCGGATTGCTTCAAGTTCGTGTCATTGTATGAGCACCTCGCGAAGGCAGTGCAGTCCAACTAGCTCTTCTGTATATAATCCCAACTCCTAATCGTACTAGCAATAAGTCATTCACCTCACAACGGAGCAAAGGCTATTCAGAAATCCCCGAATTCCAGTGCCATATAACCCGTTAAATATGTGTATGCAATGAGCAAGCCAAAAGACAATTTTCTTAAAACACTACTCTCGAAGTTTAAAAATCCTTCTGTGTCTCTAAGCCCCGCAAAGAGAAGACTTGAGAGGGTCTACAACGAAGAGGAACCGAACTTGATTAAGCTGCGTCAAGACGTCGCTAGTGCTATCTCTGTAGAGATGCAATTGGATCAACAGTTGAAAAATCGATTGCGCAAGCAGTTTGACAAGGGTGAGGTCGATCCTGAAGTCACTACTCTCGAGAATAAACTAGTTCAACATCGCAAGGTTAAGGACAAGCTCAAAGAACAGCTAGCAGAGCGAGAATTGCATTTGCAGGATGTTTACGACAATAAACAAGGACTCATTGCTTCATTGATATCTGAACCAAAAAACGGGTTCGTCATGGTTATTCTGCTGACGATTTTGACAGTTTTGTATAATCTTCTTCGCACTTAACATTAGTGATGATCTCGGATTTAGTCACTAGTGATTGTCACTAGTAATACGCACTGAGCCACTAGAAATTACTGACCTGAGGCTCTTGGGTAGTTGTTATACAATCCGCATATCGTTGCTTTGTCGCGCTTGGTGAGTGTCGGCCACACAGTCGGAGATTCGGTGAAAAACATGATGTCGGAGTTGTTACTTGAGTGTCCGTTTATGCCGAGAGCATGCCCGACTTCATGCAGACAGACTTTTCTCATGTCGTCATCACTCAGAGGTGCGCCGCCACGATTGGTTAACAAAATGATTTTGGCGCTCGTTATACCGATGTCTCCATTTTGTTGTGGTTGACCAGATAACTTTGTCAATCCGCCTTCAACGGCTCTGCCGCCTTCCGCTATTTGATTTGGATTGTCAGTCCATGTGCAGAGAATGTCTGCCTGAGATGGATCGTTCACCAGTGTGAAAGCAAGGCGATTTTCTGATCCGACAGCCCACATAGAAAAGGCTTCCATCAGCACCTTATAAAATGAGTCTCTGTAACCACCGGTGCCGGCACCATTGGTGATGCAAACTCGAATCGGTACTCTCATCCAACGAAACCATCTGCCACCAGATGCGGCACTAGCTAGATAATCATCTTGCGATGCTGCACTAGGCGAATTACTTGGTGCTTTTGCTTGTTGACGCAATCCGCTAATTCTCTGTTTTACGTCCCCAGCCTTGGGAGAGCCTGGATTCTCGTGCAGATATTTCTCGTACCATGTAATCGCGTTAGCAGTGTCTCCAAGACTTTGGTAATTGGATCCTATGTTGAGAACAGCTTCCTTGGTGCTTGGATCAAGTTGCAGGCAATATTGAAACTCCGCGATTGCTTTCTGGCTTTGGCCTGTCTGTGCGAGAGTGTAACCAAGATAAAAATGTGCAGGCGCAAAATTCGGTTGTTGCGCAACAGCTTGTTCAAACACGCTGTGTGCTTCGCTAAATTTGCCTGCGCTAACTAGTGCTTGTCCATGTTCCACTAGTGAGCGAAAGCCGGACTGTCCTTCTCTAGCACCTGATTGTTGAATATACTGACGGACCTGCGTCGCGTCGGGAGCGTTGGGATTGTCCTGTAAGTATTTCTGAAAATATGGAACGGCTTGCAATGGTTGATTCAAATTCATATAACACGTTCCCAAATTTACATTGATGAATGACATTTGGGGATTTAATTGCAACGCTTTCGAATACTCCTCAACTGCTTGTTTTGTATTTGAATTATTCTGAAAAGCCATCCCCAAGTAACCATGAACTTCTCCGCAGCTTGGGTCTAGGCTTTCGGCTCGATGTAAAAGCTTGACGGCATCATTGAATCTTTGCGAGTTAATCATTTGCTCTGCCTGCTGGCACATGCTTCTGACCTCGTCGCTCATCGCCAGGCACCGTTCGCCGCTAATTGCCAAAAGCACAACGGCAAATAAAAGTGCGACTCGGTATGTGTTCAAAATCGGCCTCAACTTCAGTAAAATCCTTCTTTTGTTTGTAAGACCCTTGTGCATAATGGTAGTGGATATTGTATGGGCAGGTCCAGTGAAAAACCCCCTACTTTTGTGCACGCAACGGTCTTTGGGTCCATAGTACTGGTCTGTCTTCTTTTCTTTAGTGCAAATACTGATCAAATCAAGCTTTGTCGAGCGTTCAATGGGGCTATTCTCTCCTAAGCAGCAAGCACGGTAGCTCGGAGATTTGAGATCAAGTTCTGGATGCCGTCTACCATGGTGGTGGGATCGTACTTCCTGGGAGCGCCGGCATCCTTGCCGGCATTGAATAATATGATAACTAATTTGAAATGTCGATTTTATTTAAACGCCTGTTTTGTGTTGTCGATGATTGCGATTCAGCCTGTGTCCGCATCGCACGAATATAATTTTCCAATGGTTGGCAGTCAGGCGAATTGGGTTGAGGCCAATGAACTCTTCCATCGTGCGATTTCCTTGAAACATGCCGGCTCTCCAGAACGACCAGATGAGTGCATTGATGTTATCAAAAAGGCGATCGCAATCTATCCTTATGATCCGGCTTTTTATTGTGAATTGGCTGAAGAGTGCCTACGTCGTCAGCGTTTGTCAGAGGCTGAGCAAGCTATAAATAACGCGGTCAAGCTGGAGCCAACTTATGGACGTGCATATTTTGAGAAAGCTCAAATTCTCATGCAACAGGGGGCGATAAGTAAAGGAATTCAAACGATGGAAATAAGCGCGAGGCTTTCGCCCGAAGATCCTGATATTTGGATTTCGCTCTCAGCATACAGATCCCTTGCAGGGAGTGGTTTGACGGCGGAGGAAGATCTCACAAAGTGTTTGAAACTTGTTGACTCGGGAGTGCTTCTCAACCCTTTCAATGACTCTGCCGATTTTTACAGATGGAACTGCCTGCAAAACTTGGGTGGCATGCGACTCCGTCAAGGACGTTATGTTGACGCGAAGAAATTTTTTGAGCAGGCACAGATAGCAGATAAGAATCACACTTTTGCTAACACGTTGCAAGGCCAAATCGATAAGTGCAACGACATGATTTTGGATTCGCTCCCGAAAATCTGAGCGCCATCAAGTTCAACAGGTTTAATTAGCTCACATTTGACCTGGCTTTGCGGCACTAAATATAGTGGCGTTCAGATGGTCCAGATGGAATTCAATCCATTCGATCTTCGATTGATCCTCCGCTGCACCTGTCACACCTCGAATATCCTGATATTGGCATTGATAATCGGGTATAGATCCACCACGGATGGTCTACGAGGTCGGCAATCATGGCTCTGAATACACTGGAAAAATCAGCCAAAAAGAGCACGGTGGCCAAGCTACCAATTCGTGCCATGCCCAAGGGCTGGCATCACTGGTCATCGGACGCTAAAACGCAGTTTGATCTTGGAGTGGATGAAAAGGTTACTTTNNAAGGGACAAAAATCCGCCTGCATTGAAGTTCGAAAGGCAGTAAGCGACTCAACCGTCTGGATGATGCAGAATTTTGAGGGACAAGGTTACAGAGGCAAAAGAATTCGGTTAACTGCCCATGTCCGAACAAAGGACGTCGCGAAGACTGCAGTAATATCACTGTGCGTTTTTGGTCCTGGATATACGACTTTGGCTCTGGATAATATGGCGGATAGACCAATTTCTGGGACTACCGAATGGACCAAATGTGAGTTGGTTCTGGACGTGCCGCAAACAGCTACTACCATTCGCTTTGCCGGAATAGTAGCCGGTCAAGGAGCGATGTACATATCTGGGATTTCGTTCGAAGAAGTCGATTTGGACGTGCCTAGAACTGACAATTACGCACTTGGCTGTCGGGGAGTGTGGGTTGGACATCCGGTAAACATGGACTTCTCCAAAAATGAGATAGCCAAATATCTTAATGACGATTTTGTCGGTGTCTTACCGAAAGCTTGGTTGCAGTGGGGAACGAAGGGACGAGTGTATGAAATTGGCGCAGACGAGGCGGTCGCATACACAAGTAAACGTTCTGCCTGCATAAAATCTCTCGTAAGCGTCGGCGAGTCAGATTATGGTTGGCTGTTTCAAAAATTTGGCGCCCCATCTTATCGGGGAAAGAGAGTGCGATTCACTGCTTACACTAAGACCTCTAAAGTCAAAGGTCATTGTGGACTTCACTTGTGTGTAATGGATATTGTCAGCAATGATTTGTTTTCTGAAAATGCATTTGATTTAGATGGAGCTGGAACACACGATTGGACCAAACACGAAATAGTTGTGGATGTACCGCATCATGCTGGTGTCATTTCTATCGGTGCCCAGCTTTCAGGCAACGGCAAATTCTGGCTCGATGGTCTTAAGTTTGAAGAAGTTGATTTAGATGTGCCTGTTACAATCAGCCAGTGGAAGGTCTTTCCTAAGAATCTAAGTTTTGAACAGACGTAAGAAAAATTTGATGCTATTTCTAAAAAGATTCAGCGCTGTTTTTCTAACTTTTGTCGTTCTTTTATGTAATGGGGTCGCTCAAGCTATTGATACCACATTTGGTGAGAAAGTAATTGGAGATTGGCAAGGTAAGATTCAGCCAATTGGGATGCCCGTGGTCATACACTTCAAGATGGCTGCGGATAAGTCATATAAAGGAACTCTTGACTCACCTAGTCAGAACGCGTTCGGTATGGTCTTGGACCAAGTTGAAATTCATGTTGACGAGGTTACAGCGAAAAGCGAAAAACCGGCTTTCAGTTTCCACGGCAAATACAACGGTAAAACTGACACTTTGGTCGGCACTTGGTCGCAGAGTGGGCAGACTTTAGCACTTACTCTTACTCGCGGAAGCACTGGTGTTCACCGTCCACAAGAGCCTAAGCCGCCCTTTCCTTATGAATCCAAAGAAGTATCATTTCAGAGCAAAGATAATGTCACGCTGTCTGGCACCATTACATCACCCGTTGGCGCTGGACCCTATCGTGCCGTCGTTTTAGTAAGTGGTTCTGGTCCCAATACGCGAGATGAGCCGATATTCGGGCACAAACCCTTTTTGCTGCTTGCCGACTGGATGTCGCGGCACGACATCGTTGTTCTTCGCTATGACAAAAGAGGAACGGGCAAATCAACTGGAGATTATTCTGCTGCGAAAATGTCAAATTTCGCAGACGATGCTTCAGCTGCGGTTGACTTCATTAGTAAGTATCCAAATGTTGATCAACATAAGATCGGATTGCTAGGCCATAGCGAAGGCGGCGATGTTGCACCAATGGTGGCAACTCGAAGAGCGGACATTGTCTTCATTGCAATGCTCGCAGGGCCAGTCGTAACGGGATACGAGATCTTAAAGTCGCAATATGAATATGCATTTCCTGATGTGAAAAACCGAGCTGTGCAACTATCGATCTTGGAGGTGGTTCGCACTACTAAGGACACAGCGAAGTTGAAAGAGAAAGTTTCCGAAATATTGAAAGCGAATGGTGCCTCTGCGGAGCTAATCGCAAAAGCGATGAAACAACTTACATCGCCGTGGTTTGCCGATTTCGTTTCGTACGATCCGGCACCTACTTTGAAATCGCTTACTTGTCCGGTTGTTGCTATTTACGGCGAGCATGACGTTCAGGTGCCAGTTAAGCTCAACGTTCCGCTCATCAATGATATTGCCGCGCACAATAAAAATATCACCGTGATTGTGGTGCCAAAAGCCAATCACTTATTCCAAGATTCAAAAACCGGCGCAATTTCCGAGTATGGTGAAATCGAGCAGACGATGTCGCCTGCTGTTTTAGAACAGATAAGCACTTGGATCAGCCAACAATAATCTCTTTGCGACTTTAGTCTTGTGTCAGTATATAGCTGGAGATTGATCAAGAATACTAATTGAATTGTGAGTGACAATGTGCCACGCAACGGCGCGCTATAATTCTTTGATCACTTCTCAAATGTAGTTGCACAGTCGTGTTAATTGCGACCCATTGTGTGGAATGGGAACGGTATGTTCAATAGCATATTCGTCAACTATTACTTATTGTCCTGGAGAAGCTCTGTGGTTGAGCAGCCGGCTTCTTACCGGCCGGGCGCAGGTTCAAATCCTGCCTCCAGGTCCATTTAACATGACTGAAGACGATGACCTGCACATCAATCCTGGTTACCCCGTTTCTGAGCTCCTTAAGGCGCTATCGAGTTCAGGAGAGCACGCGCAAAAACGAGTTAGGCAGTGGCAACAGGTGCTTTCCGGACTGATTGATCGCACTTTGCAAATTGGTTCGCGAACTCCAGTACAAAATACGCCTCCTTGGGTCACACTTGAGGTGGTTCACGGAGGATTTGCTACAGGTAGTTTTGCTGCTTCAGGACCGCTAACTCCTTATGAACTTGAGAAGCTTGAGACTTTGCGATCTCATGAAGATGCTACTAATCGAACGGTTGAATCTATAAGTCAGCAAGACGGTCGTGGCCCGTTGAATTTGTATTTCATGAGCGATCAGGGCCAGACGGAATTGTCGGCATTGCTGGCAAGTGGATGTTTTCGTATCAATGTTCCAGAGGAAGGAGCATTGCTTATAGCGACTTGGTTGATGAACAAGGGGGAGCCTGCGCTAGCCGCTAAGCTAGTCGAACCTATTCTGCCGTTTTTTGCGCAGCTGCGTTTTTATCCAGCACCAAATGCTCGGCCTACTCGTCTGAACGCGGGTGTTTACGTTCAAACTGCTGGTCAATGTGTGATTGGCCTTCGCGCGAAGCGTCCTCAAGCTTCGGTGCCGTGCATGAACGAAGCGATCCAAATTTGGACTCCGCTTTACGATCGAGTGGTGAGTCTTTTTCTAGAAACAATTGATGGAGAGCCGCCCGCTTTTCAGACTGACAATGAGGGGGCGCTCGTGAGAGCGGCTAACGGACAACCCATTGTCGTTGGAGGATGGCCATGCCGCCATTACCCCGAGGATTTTGCATCTCGTGCTCAACAGTTGCTAACTGACTATAGGCGTGCGCGAGCGCACTATATGCGGTGCGGCAAACCTGAGAATAGGAAGGAGAACTTTGCACGCCTTAGAGTTTTCCTAACTAAAGCCATTGAAAATCCTTCATCACTTACCGGCCGAGATGTTGGAATGGTTCGTAAAATTCTCGCTTCCTACATCATGAAACACGGTGCTCCCGGAAGTGAGCGGCTGCGTTTAACTCGCGCTGGGCAGGAGTCGATGGCACAACGACCTTTGCACCATGTGCTGGCTGGAGTGTTGGCAGATCGATTGCAAGACCAGCCCGAGGATGAAGGCATTCCAGAACTAGAAAACTTTTTTGGACCGTTGTCTGCCGCCGAAGCATCTGGAATCAGTACCAAATCTGGTGCAGAGATTCCGCACTCTGTCGTCAATAAAGCAATGCGTTGTCTTGATGCTCCGCTCGATGCACTCATCCAAAAACGAATTGTCACATCGAGCGAGGCAATGTCTACACTACTTTCAATGTTGACTGCACGTATCAGAGTTTCGTCGATTGCGGATCCAGTTCTGGCGCGCGTTTTTGAGTCTTCATATCGCGCTTTTCGCCGACGTCGCTCCCTGTTGTTACTTAATCTTGCCAGCCAGGTCAGATTTGATGAACTTCCATGGATTTCCATAATAGCGCCGTGGGTTGGATCAAACGAAGCTTCAAGTAATGCGGCCCGCTCAGCACTTATTCAATCTACGACTCTCGCGGTTTTGTCTTTCCCACAAACAATATTTCCGAATAAACTGATCAAAGAATTGCGGGTTCTGGCGCGAGCAAGTGGAATCTCCATTCCTCTCGTTGAGGAGCTGGCTGCCGACATTTTTATGGGCAAATTTGCAGAGAATTTTCTTAATGCAGCTAAAGAGTCCGCTACTCTGTTGCGAGGAACTGCTTATGAAAGATATTATGGTATCAATTACGACGCCATTCTTAAACTGAATGATCTCGAGTCGAGTGGTAAGACTTCGATCTCGCCTGGATTTGCTCGCATATGTGCGGAGCTCGCTGATGGTGCCGGCTCAGATAAAGTAAAGGCGGACCGATGGTCCGTGGCACGAAACGGTGCCATTATCGAGCAATCACAGATCCTCACTACTCACAATCTTGCTAGTCTTTTTAACGCGCTGGAGCTTACTGATATGTTGCGACCTGACCTCGAAGCATCCGCGCGTACTTGTTTCACTTGGGTTTGCCACCGGCAACAACTGCGGTTGAATGACTGGAAAGCAGAACTTCAAAATATAAAGAACTCAGCGTACGCGTGGCGTCAGATGATCTTTTATCTTTCATTAGTCGACCAATCAACGCGAACTTCTTTCTTCGACTGGTGCGCGGAGCATATGACAACGCAAACTGACGAATTCCAGCTTCGCTTCGCCCCAGCTATGCAAGGTTTGGTCGCCATTGCAGGTGGTGCCCAATTCGATGTTGATGGTAGGCACTCTTCCGGTGGTCGGCGATTTCTTGGTTGGTCTGTCGATAGACATTGGCTGCGCATGAATACTGATGCGTCTTGAGTCCAATTCGGGTTCGCTCAAGGAGATCGGGCTTGGGTTTCGACCCGGGCTTCGCTTCCGTCAACAATTAAATGAACATTGAGGGACACGAAACCTGCACTTGGAAAGAGCAGAATAGATCCAGGCATCAAACAAAACCAAAAGCTGGGAATTTCGAGGGTGAAGGCTATGTTGAACCAAATCAGGCAAGGTGACGTATTCTTACTGAAAGTTAAATCGTTGCCGATTGGTGCTGGCATCGAAAGCGCTAACGGCAAACATATTATATTGGCGCATGGAGAAGTGACAGGACACGCCCATCGTATTGATGCAAGGCATGCAAAGACTTATACCTGGCACACTGATCGTTATCTTGAAATAAATCAGCCAACTAAGCTTGTCCACGAAGAGCACAGCGCAATTGACCTTTCACCGGGCCTATACAAAATCGTCATTCAACGTGAATATGCGCCGAGTGCAATTTCGCAAGTTTTGGATTAGCACTATGTTTAAGTCGATATTGGACGGCAAAGCAATTGCTCAACTTTCGAAACTGTGGCAAAGCGAAACTCTAGTCAATAACGTTCGCGCAGATGCTGTCGCCGCTGTCAATGAATTGTATTCAGTGTACGGAAAAAAGGCTCCGATCGTAATTGTCTGTCAAAGCCCATGGCAGTTGGTTATGACTAAGACTCTTTTACAAAATGGTGGCTGTTCGCCGGAGCTTTTTACTACGCCTGCCAACGATCCGTTTTTGCCTCATGAATCTCGATGGATGTGGCGTGACCTATGGAAAAATCTAAACGAACAAAGTGATGAGCGCACACGAAGTCGCTTTGTATTGACAAAACAGCAAGATTTTTGGTCCGGTACTTTGAACCTGGTGCTTGCGCAAACCGGTTTATATGGACCGTGGTCTTGGTTTTCTCCTTCATTGCACGACAGTCAAAAGGTGTTGACTACACAACTGCAAAAAGAGATCAAATCGCAAGACTCCTTAGGACTGTTAGGAACGATCGAGAAAAGCTATTCGCAATATTTTCCGTTTGCTACACGGGATTCAAATTATAAGGAAATCGTCGGTCGCCAGATTATGGATTACGCAATAGGAAATCAACCAGCAGAGATAAGAGCTTCAGTGTTGACGAACCTGATGTCTCCGGCGATAGCTTCGATGTGCAAAAATTTTGGTGAAATCAACTTCGAAGTCCGACCCCAGCAACAACGTCAGATTGAATTAGGCATACTCAGCCTAGCTTCCGTCAATGAACTCATCGAAACTCGTGCGCTCATAGGCTTTCTTCCGTTGTATCAACTGTTGGTTGAAACTGAGAGAACTCTTCAAATATCTTCTGATAATAAGAGGAAGCTCCAAGGGCTGCTCAAATTTTTCAAAGTTACGCCACTAACGTTGATGTTTGATGAAATTTGTTTGGTCTGCGAGCAACCCAAAATTTGTAGTTACGATGCCGCTAACAGGCTTCATTCAGAAACCGGGCCAGCCCTGGCTTTCAGTGACGAGTTTAAAGTGTTCGCTCGGCACGGAGTGAAGGTTCCGCGGTTCCTTATAGAAGCACCTGAGCAGCTGACCGCGGATAAGATTTTGCAAGAAACCAATCTTGAAGTACGTCGCATCATGCTCGAGAGTTTTGGAATGGCTCGCTTTGTCACAGAGTGTGGTGCTAAAAAGATCCACGAAGATCAGTTTGGGGAACTCTACAGAAAAGAGACACGAAACATCGAACCGCTCGTTATCGTTAAGGTAAGAAATAGCACTGCCGAACCAGATGGGAGCATTCGCGACTATTTCATCCGCGTGCCTCCAAACATGTCCACAGCCAAACAAGCTGTTGCCTGGACTTTCAACATGTCGGAGGCAGATTACTCACCAGATGCAGAGTCGTGACGTTATCTATAAGCTGCCCGCTCATCGTTTGATGCAGCTATTGATGCCGGGGAGTCAGGAACTTTCAAACGCGGGAATGGATATAATAGCCCTCATTCCGCTTTGGTTTAAATTGTGCCAAGTATTTCCAACGCCCGTCGCGACATACCGCAACTTTTCAAAACAGATTTGCAAGAGGACGAAAAAATCGTCTGGAGCGGACAACCTGAGCCAAGCTGGTTTAGCGCCGCCGATATTTTCCTCATACCCTTTAGCTTGCTCTGGGGCGGCTTCGCCTTCTTCTGGGAAGGCAGTGTACTGTCCATTTTCCTTAATAACCCCAAAGCAGGGGGGTCCATCTTTATGGTGCTGTGGGGCATCCCTTTTGTATTGATTGGCTCTTACATGATTTTTGGTCGTTTTTTCTACCAGCGCTGGGCGCAAAAAAATACGTTTTACGCCCTGACAAATCAGCGAGTGATCATTCTCTCCACCTCCCGTGGACGTTCAACTCAAGCACTCTTTTTAGACAACTTGCCGGCCATCAGTAAAATGGTAAATAAAAAGGGCATAGGCACTCTTGTTTTTGGCGGTGACCCTCTATTGTTAGGCCGTTTCGGCCCCGCAGCCAGCATCGCAATCACCAGCAATCGGCGGACACCGGCGCTGCCCGCTTTTACAAATATCAAAGACGTAGATAAAGTCTATGACCTGATCGCCAAGCAACATAACAAAGCTTGACGGCTTCGTTATTTAGCAAAGAAGCTGGAAGAATTCTTCACTACCGCTGCTTCAGGTGAATCACCGTAGGTGAAGAGCCGGTAACCGCGCTCATACATTTCGTCAGCCTCTCGCAGGGATGAGGTATTGCCACCAAGCGTGATACCATATTTGGCCGCGGCATCCTCTACCGTTTGAATTGCCATCTTATGTTCCTTTGAGTCCATTGCGACTCCCATGTCTTGAGACAGGTCATATGGACCGATCCAGAGAACGTCTTTTCCGGGACGCATGGAATGGCAGATCGCATCGATATTTCGAACCGCATCTTGCGTCTCCACCATTAAAATCACGCACATAGTCTGATTGGCTACTTTTTTATACGGCGCGAATTGCGTGAAGAATCCGGATGCTCTTCCGACACCAGCTGGCCGGTTTCCTTCCGGTGGATAAAGGCACGATTTCACCGCACGTGCCGCGTCTTCTGCCGTATGGATTTGCGGGATGACGACACCAAGCGCGCCTAGATCGAGGATTTGCTTGAACAGGTCCACATCATTTTTTTTCACTCTGACTACAGGAACGAGTCCCTGTGCATGGCAAAAAATTGTCAGATCTTCGACCTCGCGCAGCGTCAAAGGTGAATGCTCGGTCTCGATCCAAATACCCGACGGACCGATACCGTTCTGACCAGGTAGCGTACAAGCCTCGGCAATGCGCAGACTGCCCGTGCTAAGAAACGGCATAAAAATTGCATTCCTATTTTTGATGGCAAGATGAATTGGGTTCTCTGACGGGAAAATTGAATGCACGGGGCTTGGCACCATGTGTTCTAGAATTGGCGGTGCTTTATGCTCAGATTGCGCATTCGCATGCACTGCTGTGCAAATCAGCAGTGCTGCAATAGTAAAAAATGGATCTGTTTTTCTCATATCGATTCATTGTAGCCATCGATTAAACGCCACAGCTCGATTGATCATGAATTTGCGCAAACATTTGCAAAGTTTTTGCGCATGTGCCCCAGAATATTGCTTTCGTCCATATGTCCAGAAAAATACTTCCATTTGTTGAAAACCTGAACAATGTTGTACCCTGAGAGCACATTGAATCTCGTCTCGCCTCAAGACTGCATGCCAAATAAGAAGTCCGAAAAGAAAACTGGTTCGAGTCCGCTGAAACGCCTGAAAAGCTCGATTGCTCGCGAGCGTGAATTTCTCACCGACGAAGAAGTCGAGAAAATAATCGTAGCGGCATCTAAGCACGAAGCGTTTGGACTGCGCAATGCATTGATGATTCGCATGGCTTTTCGTCATGCACTTCGCGCCAGCGAGCTCTTGGATTTGCAGTGGGAGCAAATTGACGTCGATAAAGGCACCGTCTTGATCAAGCGTGTGAAAGGTGGTGCCGCCGCTGAGTCAATTCAACCTTTGAATGAAGAAGAGATGTTAGCGTTGAGAGAATTATACGAATTCAACAAGACCATGAAAAAATCCACCTTCGTCTTTATCGGACAGCGAGGTTCATTGTTTGTCGACTCTTTCGAGTTGATCGTGAAGAAAGCTGCAGCTGCTGCGAAAATCGGATTCCCTGTGCACCCACACATGTTGCGACACGCGAAAGAAAACACTCTTGAGTGTTGATTCCTGCTGTGCCTGCCAATACTTAACTTCTTGTATCGCAGGTACCAGTCAACCTGGAGTAAGAGGCATCGGCGTTTACAGGTCGCTATTCCATCATTTGTCGGGAAATTTGTCTGGCTTTTTCTCTGTCTTTGGCTGCCAGGGCAAATTGACCAAGCTTTTCGTAGGCACGTGCCCGCGAAATGTAGGCCCGGTCTAAAGATGGCGAAATTTTGATCAGCTGTCCGTAATCGTCAATCGCCGCTTTGTAGCGCCCCGCCTCGTATAAAATCATCGCCCGTGTTTGCACGGCCCAGCCTTGTTTGGGCTCTAATTTCACCAGTTGATCCGCATCATTGATAGCCGCATCGTAATGCTTGTTTTCACAATTAAGCTGCGCTCGTCTCAGGTAACCACCGGAGAAGTTCGGATGCAATTTAACCGCCCTGTCATAATCTTTGATCGCCAAATCAGTGTGATCTGTGGCTAGATAACAATCGCCGCGGCCGATCCAGGTCTCACGATTGGCTTTGTCGCCCTTGATAGATATCGCTCTGCTCAAATCACTGATTGCTTCCGGGTATTTCTCCGCTCGTTCGTAGGCCAGTCCGCGTGTGTGATAGGCCTCGGGGTTATTGGGCGTCAGGGCGAGTATTTTGTTGCACAGCGCGATGCAGTTGACCCACTGGTTTCGGTTGGAGAGTTGTATAGCTTGGCCGAGCATTGCTCCGGCTTGTTGCGCGACGGCTGGGTCAATCTTGGGACGGCTTGCGGCGCTTTCTTTAGTCGTCTCTACTATTTTGTCTTTCTGAGCGGTGGGCTGGTCTACTTTGCCCTCCGCCAGGGCTTTTTCGCGTGGCGCATAGGCTAAGAGAGCAAGTATGAACAGCATTATTTTCAAAGGTCGGGACTGTCGATTTTGCCTGACCACAGGATACTCCCGGAAGTTCTTAATCGCTATTATGCCCGCTAAATCTGATTGATGCAGCCCTATGTTTTGATACTGCTGCTGCAGTTAGTTTGATACACCTGCCGATGCCCATTTGTCTGCATGGTGCACGTGTGCAACCACTGGTGCCTCGACGGAATTATTCAGATACCGAACATCCTCACTAAGAAGTTGGGTGCCTGCATATTTTTG
>PLXC01000130.1 GCA_003151275.1 Candidatus Melainabacteria bacterium | reverse complement strand
CTTGTGTAATCCAACACTTGGAGATCTCGACGTTGCTTTGTCCTAGCGCGCGTTCGATGATTGCCGTCGCCTGTTGGCAAAGATCTTGTGCCTTGACATAACGACCTTCGTCTCTACAGACCAAAGCCAAGTCAAGCAGTGCTTTTCCATAGTCTGGATGCTCTTTTGTCAAAGCTAATTCACGAATCTTGCGAACCTGTTGAAATATTTTTCTTGCTTCACTGTATCGGCTCTCCTTTCGATACAATTCACCAAGAGGCTCGAGCACTGCAGCGACGGACTCGTGCTCGAATCCAAGCAAAGATTGGATGCCAAGCAAAGTTGCTTTGTACAGTGCTTCGGCCTTCTTGTAATCGCCCTTCTCATTCAGTATTTGGGCCATGTTGAATGCGGTGTAAGCATATAGCCAATTTTGTTTGGATTGAGGCGTGTTGAATAACAAGAGAGTTTTGTCGTTTATTCTCTTCGCGTCGCTCAACTTTCCCCACTTGAGGTACAGTCTCGTCAAACCGTTGAGAGGTAGAGCCAGAGCCGTGCTATTTGGTCCTACCTTCTTCGTCCCGATGGCGAGCGAACTGTTGAGAATTTGTTCGCACTCTGGAAATCTACTCTGGTCCAGATAAACCACAGACAGATCGCTCATCATAGTCGGAACCAGATCGCTGGCCCGTTGTTTGCTCGCCTTGTATTTCTTGTCGAGGTGCTTCTGGTCTTCTTGTTCGGCTTCGTCAATGGCTTTTTTGAAGAGTGCCTCGGCGTCTTTAAACCTTCCAGACGACCTATACGCTTCGGCCAGACCAAGTGAAATCAGCGCCTTTTGGTAACTCGTGTTGGCGCCCAACTGTTGTGCTTGTTCAAAAAGTTGAATAGATTCTTTATAACGACCGTGCTGGTAGTTAGTCTGAGCGGCGGCGATCAGGGTTTCCATTTGCAGCGGTTGAGCACTAGAAGCGGTAGACGCGGCAGAACTCTCAGCAGCAGAGGGCTGATTACTCTGTGAAACTGCCGCGTAACTTGGCTCTCGCATGAGTGCGAAAGAAAGTCCAAGTACGGCTGCCAGTAAGCGATTTGATCTCATTGAGAACCTGCTTGCGAGTGATCTGGAATAGAAAGAAGATCTTAGCGCGACATTAGGTAACTGTGTGAATTTTCTCTTTAAATGTTCAGGTTTTCATTCACGATGTTACATGGTGGCATTGTTACAGCTCCACTTTCAGTCGTGGCAATAAAGATATGAAAAAGTCTCTTGACCAAACATCGACTGCTGCTGGATCTCGAAGAAATGGTGTTACCTCTTTCTTTGCTGCAGCAACGTCCAGCTGCTCAAATTTCTTTTCCAAAAGACCGAGCAAGTCTGCTTGCTGCATCTTTCGTTTCATCGTCCACCCGCCAGTTTGCCGAAGTCTTTGCTCTAAATGACTTAAGTGTACCGGCACATCGCGGCCCACGTACCAGACGAAATCGTAATAGTCGCGGCCTTTGATTCTATTCTTCCATTGTCGATGAAGGACCGCATGGATCTTGCCGGCAAACAGGTCGGGCATCTTGTATGTGTTCACCGAAAAGGGAATCGGTTGCAAAATTGTCTTTGCTTCCGTGTTGAATCCACCAGGGGGATCGGTATCAACTTCAAACTTCACGTTCAGGAGCTTGTTCTTTTGAATGCGGTCAGAGACGGCTTCAGGCACGGTAATCCTTATGAAATGCACCCTGGTGTCGGCCTTGATGAACGCTGATTCGATCGCCGTCGCGACCTTCTTGTCGCGCTCTTCGACGGTGACACGAAATCCCATCGCTTCAAGTTCCACTTCGATCGCCACAAGATACGGGCGTAAACTAAAATCCTCTTGCGGCTTTAGAAGCGAGAAGTCGAGGTCTTCCGAAAAGCGGTCAAGCCCATAGAGGATTCTCAGCGCTGTTCCGCCATAGAAAGCAGCGTGTTCGAAAAACTTCGATCGCCACAGACCCAAAAGCGCTATCTCCTGAATAATCTCCTTGAGCGCGTTTTCGTAATCTTGTACTGTCACGCACTGGTAGCGGCTCAACATGGATAGGATTGCAGGGTTCATAGGATCTCCACAATGTGCTCGATATTCTGGTTGCTATAAAACTTGTTCAACTTCCGCAAAACGTTGGCATCTAATCGCGACCAATTCTCCCTGTCAATGCGAAGATCAGATTCAAGAAATTCTCTGGCTGCGTTGCTTCCCGTGATACCAGTCACCTTGTTGAGGGCAACATAGTCACAAAGAGACTTCTCTGCTGAAGCCATCAACACTGGATGCTTGCTATCGATCCACACTTGCTCAATTCCGTGAGGATATTTTTCGGACCCCAGATATCTATAACTGAATTGTCCCAGTGGTGTTTTAAATTCCTTGTCTCGTTTAGGAGTCACGCTGGTGAGGGATTCGACTCGCTCAGGAATGAGTCCATGATAGGAGAGAGCATATTCCAGGGAGATGCAAGATGGCCCGTAGATTAGATTGGCGAGAACTTCCTTGCACACCAGAGCGTTGTTGTAGGCTGGTCCAAAGACATACAATCCTTTCTTCACGCGCACAATGACACCCGACTTGAGCAGCTCGTTGATTTTTTGTCGGACGCCAGCGTATTCTGACAATGCTCCTGTGAGCAGTGTGTAGTCGAATTCTTCCTGTGGGATTGCCTTGCGAAGTCGGAAGGCGTCAATTTTTGTCATGATTTCGCCAGTATGTAATGCATAGTCTAACATACTGACAGTAATTGTCGTATATTTAGACCTGTAAGTTAGATATTGTCTAACGTATTGGCGGAATTATTCCATAAAAGTGCCTTATGCCTATAGAGCCATCAGAATGGGACTATTTCAATTTCTAGCGTATGTTGATTTCCACTACGACGTGGTTCTCGGTTGCACGGGCTGGATTATGAGTGACAAGATGCACTTGTGCAAAACAATTCATAGCGATTATTCGGCCCACTAAATGGTGCTGGAAATTTCAAGATGAGCAATCGATCCTACATTCCCACAAAGGGAAGGACACATTGTTCTGCCAGACGTTTTTGTACATCAACGCGCATCAAGAAATAAACAGCCTCGTCTTCAGCGGCATCCAGAGCGTAAAAACGACGCGGATCTTTCTTCTTTTCCAATCTTAAATTGTAGAATTCGACAAGATTCTCGATTCCGTGGTAGATGAAAGCGCCTTCTTCACCATCTGTAGTGGCAAAATCCGTAAAGCTCCAACGCCTTTTCCAGTGCATCCACTGCCGCGGTAAAGTTTTTCAGTCTCTGCAAAGTGCGTCCAAATTGGTGCTGGCAATCTGCATATCCAAGCTCAAGCCCTGCGAGATCGTCTGCCTTTGCGAAGTGATTCACCGCCAGCTTGAAACAGCGCATGGCTTCTTCGTCTCGCCCACGACCGGTCTCATTAGCCGCACTCTTCGAGTAGGCCATTGCGTATAAAACATCAGGACAATCCAGATCCAATGCCATGATCCGCAAGGCTTGGTCAAACTTGGCTTTGGCAGGATCGAAATCGGCAAACAATGATTGTTTTTCACCAAAGGCGATTGCTTCAATGACTACTAAGCCCATTAAATCCTCATGCAGTTCGCCAAACGCGACCGCCTGACGCCATGTGACTTCGGCATCTTCCACTCGCGATTGATCATAGAACTTCCGCGCGCGTGCGAAGAGTTCAGAAAGTTTATCCTTATCAGATTTGTTAAATCCAAATGGCATTAATCAATCCAATCGGGTGAAATGACTAGCCTATCATGCTTGTTTGAGATCGTGTTTGATAGAACTTGCTGACGGGCCGAGCTCGTATGAAAAAGTAGTGCAACTAAAATCGCGGAAGCTCTCTTTCAAATCGGAACCAGCCTAAATGCAAGTGTAAGGCAATGTTGTCTGTCGTCAAAGCGATCACAAAAAGAGCAGTGCCGATTAGCCGATGATACGGCAAAAACAGCGTGAAGCGTGGCTCTAATAAATGCACGATACTCAAGATAAAGAACGCAAGAAACGCAATCAGAAAACCAAACGAATTTACGAAACAACATTTGCACTGAAGGATGCGTTCCAGATTGTCATGCGCAGTCTGGTTGTAATAAGAAATCATCCTTGCGATGTGCATCTTCAAAGCGTCTGAATATGATTCGCCTAATTGGGTTTCGTATATGTCGTAATGGTCTGGTTTGAAAAGCGTATCCAGATCGGGGCGGAAAAAGGTTCCGGTTCGAACGACTTTCAGTCCGCGATAAAAGAGCTTGGCAAGAAACGTGCCAGCGACAGACAGAAGAAAAATTAGAGACTCTCGCAATGGAGTATCTTGCACATTGGAAGCGCTGATCACTCCCGTGATGCCAATGATGATGGTCAACCCAACCTTGGCAAATTGCATCAGTCCGAACGCTCGCTGTTCGATTATTTCGCTTTTCTTGAGCTCTTCGCTGTAAGTGAATGAAGCGACGTCCTTCGCAAGTTGTAGCGTGCGATCATCAGTCGATGGCAAATGAGTCAGAATTTGTGACATCTGTTCTGGGTTTCGGCGCTGTACTTCAATTAAGAATTGATCTGTCTTTAGGGATGGTTCCATGAAATACCTACTAATTAAAATTCCCAGCAATGCGTAAGAAAATGATGATGCCAGCAAAAACAGCTTGGTCGTTGGGCAAAGTCCAACTCAGATAAAGGCTCTCCGGCTTGTGAGTCAGAAATGTACCGGCAACTGCAATTACAAGAGGAGGAAGTATTAATGCCAGTATTAAAGTCAGAGCGAATACACGCTTACTTGGCAGTAATACGGATTTGCTCTCGGTTTGTAGGTTGGAATTCATGGCATGTAGTTTAACACCTGACCATGTTGGACTTCTCTTCGTCGAAATCCAAATTCGTATTGGGATTTGGTGCAAGCATGTGACGATCGCTAGAGTAAACGACTAGAGCTAGCGCTGCCTTCTTGCAACAAACGTGTCAATCCAAGCTTGGGAATTTGGTCAGCAACATATTGCCGCAACGCATTTCCATAACGGAAAGTTAGCGAACTGATACTAGTGGCGGTGCTTTTCACTTCGATTCTTGTCTGGCCAATCGTTCGAGGAAGGCAGTGTATTAATCGGCTTTCTTAAAAAGTTGTAATAATTGAGTGCTGTGATGTCACCGACGGCGGAGTTTTTTCATCCAATTGTATGAAACAAGCAATAATGATGTTCGCACCAAACCCAGTGCAGTACACGCTTTGTGGCTGAGTACGTTAGACAAGATGAGTAATCAATGTGAGCTCAACCACACAACAGTGGAGGCATGTAAACTATAGTTAGATGAGAAGTCGAAAGAGAAAACCTGGCCCGACGAACGAGTCGGGTCGACGGAAATCAATTCTTCTGTTACCAATCGAGCACCGGCGAAGACTGAACGATTAGCCTATGAAAACTATGTCCTCAAGAATTTCGCTGCCTGGGCTCTCTGCGTCGCCCAGCCGCAAAGACATAGAACAGCTGTTCATGAGCGCCAAAGCTCAAACCAACGTCGAGGTTGAACTGATTTGGTCTCGACTGTCAGGCGCAGGTGAATTTCATCTGGTCGTCAAATGTCCCAAAATGCTCACTGAAGGGCCAATGACTCGAACGTTATGGCAAGGCGAGCCGGTTTGGGAGTTGTTCGAAAATGATGGCGAACATCTCAAGCATGTTTGGCGTTACGAAACCTCGGAGCTGGATTTTATTCTTGACGTCGTAAACGTGGTTCAGAACATCAAGCACGTTAAGACCCCGGCAGTAAAGGTAGGGAAGCCCGCGACAGGTGGGCGGAAAGCCGTTGGTGCGAAACCAGGGTCTTTCGAAGGGGACTTTTCCTGGTGCCCACTGCCAATCCTCCTGCAACAAATTGAACAAAAACGTTTGACAGGATCGTTGGAGATTCTTGGGAGTGGAGGGCAAGGCACCGTTAGTTTCGCAGATGGACAGCCGGTTGACGCGAGAGTAAAGGAGATCAGAGGAGATGGTGCGCTTCTGGAGATGTTTCTATGGCTTTCGGGTACATACTCCTTTCAGCCTGGGAAGATCAGTGAAGAACGCACTCTGAAAAACCCAGTCGAAATGACAACTATGGAAGGCATGACCTTAGTTGATCAGAAGAAACGATTAGAAAACGCTGGACTTTCTATGACCGCGGTGCTGGCAAAAGTTGATGGCATCGCCAACGAGTCGCACCTTCAATTGATGCTTTCTAAAGCTGTTAGCATTCCATGGGAAAAGCAGAGAGATGTTTTTTATCGTATTTCTGATGAGATTTCTCTAGCCGATATTTTGCGAGACTACCCGATGGCTGAGCACGAGTGGATCCCGATTTTCTACAATTTTGCTTCATGCGGCGTAATTGAAATTTTACCCAGCGGAACGTCACAATCGCCTCTGTTGTTTCTTGGAGAGAAGAAGCTAGATGTTGACCAAGTCTATCGACAACTACTTGATGCCGAAGGTCAAATGTGCAAATACGAGACTTTACTGCTTGAATTGCAAAAGGAATATTATCGATATAAGCACTACAACTGGCCGCTATCAATAATAATTTTCCAGTTGCGATACGTCGAAAAGAACTCAACCGAAACTTCTGTTTTACCCGCAAGTTCGATAACAACTGCTGTCTCGCGAATCAATATGGTGAAGCGCCATTTGGATTTGCTGGCTCATTTCGAGGAGCATGACTACGCGTTGTTGTTGCCCAATACTTCAGGTCCATCAGCAGCTTTTGTCGCTAATCGTGTTTATCAAGCAATCGTTGGCGCGCCTCTTGCTCCGAAAATTGATCGACAAACGCTTTCTACTGCGTTTGGAATAAGCTCATTGCAGCCCGACTTTTCGAGTGTGGAGCAGCTGCTCATGGTGGCAAAGCTGTCAATGAATCAAGCCCAAGGAAAAACTTATCCGATCGTCTTGGCGCGTCCGAGTAGGAGCACCTAATGCTGTTCAAAGATCAGTCCAGTATCAAGATCGGCGAACTCCTCGTTAAGGCTGAATTGACCGATGCCACTGTCATTAATGCGGCAGTCAGTCTTGCAAGTCGCATGCGAGTTCCTCTTGGGCGAATTTTGTCGATGGAAGGTCACATTAGCGAGGTAGTCCTCCAGGCTGCGCTTGAGGTACAGTCACGAATAGCGGATCGGTTGGTCACCCTTGAACTCGGCGTAAAAGCGCTACAATTGGTCGCACAGAAAGGAATAACCCTCGATGCTGCAATCGTAGCTGCCACCATTGGAGATGCTCCGGGGAATGCAGAATCGACTCCTGAATCAAAGGAGCAAGAACCGGATGTGGTATCGATTGCGACACCAGAGAAGATGACGCCAAATGGCGAACGTCCGCCATCAAATTCGGTGCCAGTGATTAGTCCCGTGCCGGCGATTAGTCCCGTGCCGGCGATTAGTCCCGTGCCGGCGATTAGTCCCGTGCCGGCGATTAGTCCCGTGCCAGCGAGCAGTCCCGTGTCTGCTTCCCCGCCTCTGCGAAAGCCGTTACGGGCTCGTAAGATTTCACCTGTAGAAACGGGGAAATTCGAGGCTTTCGTCGCGGATCAATTAAAAGAAAACAAACTTGTCCAGGCTTCCGAAAATAAATCCAAATCTTCTGGCTCAGACTCAGGTACTAAATTTGGTGCCTCCGAGCATGAACGACTCAAGCCTGCCCGCGATGTTCAAGCCACCTCTACTCGCGAGGTTGGTCAGACTACATTGAATATCGAGGAAGGTCAGGCTACGTTCACTAACGAGGTCGGTAAGACTACGAT
>PLXC01000100.1 GCA_003151275.1 Candidatus Melainabacteria bacterium | reverse complement strand
GATTGTTAAATAGTCTATGGGGCAGTGGACGATCATTTTTGGCTTGCTATACTAATTGCATAACCGGTGAGCACTGACTTAAATGTTCAGTACTTTGAGCCGAGGGGCAATGCGGAAACATCAGGTCGGCGCTGACCAGAAACCGTAGCAGAGAGCCCGATGCACGTGACGGACTGACTGAAGCGAGCATAAATACTGAGTCCAATCGAAAGGACAGTCAGGCAGTATCTTAAGAGCCACCGCAAAGCGATTTGGGTGGCTCTTTTGTTCGTGCGATTATGGAGAACAGAAATTGCAATCACCCAAGATACTTCTGACCGGAGCCTCTGGCAATTATGGTGGCAAGGTTTTACAGTTCCTTCTAAAAAAGACAAAAGCTTGCGAAATAGCGGCGCTGGCTCGAAATCCCAAGTCTCTTGCAGCGCAAGCAGAGCAGGGCGTCGTCATTCGACACGGTGACTACCATGATTACGATTCACTAGTCTCCGCTTTCACTGGAATTGAAACTCTTTTACTGGTATCAGCAGAGGCTTTTACCGAGAGGCAAGCGCAGGAAGCTAATGCGATTAGCGCTGCAAAGGCCGCCGGTGTAAAACATATTTTGTACACGTCAATTCAGAAGAAGCCCGGCACGACCGAGAAAATTCCTATGGTCACGGAGACCAACGATAACTCAGAGGCAGCCATCCTTAAGTCTGGTATGCAGCACACGATTTTGCGAAATTCACTTTACGCGGAAGCTATATTAGGCTTTATTGGTGACACCTATCTGAACACAGGCATCGTAGCAATGCCAGGTGGCACGGGGAGAGCGGCTCTGGCATCCAGCAGTGATATGGCAGAAGGAACGGCCAACTTGTTGCTGCGCAATCAGCCTCACAGCACAACCTACACAATTGGCGGCAGTGAAGCGTTTTCAATGGCAGATGTGGCATCGGCGCTTTCTGAGATTCATGGCAAAAAAATTGAGTATGTTCGAATCTCACCGGAAGAGTTTATAAAAACCGGGTCTGCAAAAGGTTCACCAATACACATTCTCGAATTTATTGCTGCCTGGCTAATGGCGATCGAGCGAGGTGAATTTTCCGAAGTCACCAAAGATCTTGAAAATAATTTGGGACGCAAACCAGATAGCATTCGTGAGGTCATCGCATCTTCTTTTCCTGATCACCCGGTGCGAGCTACGGACCCTTGAGCCGGCTCAGGAGTTTCTGTCCGTAAACGATCTGGTATCAAGATCATGCTGGAACTGGTATGCGACGGCGCAGCCGGGCGTCCCGGATGTCTTGTCCAAGCTTTCTAAAATCTAACGCTTCTGTCTATTTAGTATCTCTGCATTGACCTTAGTCTCGATTTCTTCAGCTGTAACTTCCGGACAACCAAGTTTCTTTCGGAGCGCATTTATTTTGTCGACGGCTTGATCGGCGCTGTGTCCGAACGTGGCTTCGAACTTGTGTTCCTTGTCGTCCGTGAGTTCTGCAAATCCGGTAGTTAGGGATGTGGTTGTAAAATGCCCCTTCATGTGGCGACCGTCTTCGCATTTAACATGGATATAGCCTCGCTGCCCGGCGCCGCCGCCTTTTAATGGAAGGTGAGTGACTTGAGCGACTCCGTGGCACTTGCAACCGTTTGCGCTGTTGAAGTCGACCGACGCTCGTCCAAGCAGGGGATTGTCTTGAATCAGTCCATAAAAGAATTCGCACTCGGATGCATTTTGCGCAGCGAAATAATATCGCAATTTCCAGAAAGAAGGACCGTGTTTCAACCAAAACCAGTGTTTTCTAACCTTTTCTGGCGGGGATGCTTCAAGATCTGATTCGTCGTAAATGTTTATTTTGCCATTACCAGCGGTGACTTCATTCTTTGATGAACTCGCATCTTTTGCTTGCGCGTCTTTCGTGTTCGCATCATTCGGGAGAGCTGTTGTTGCTTCAGCGCTCGCATCCGTTGCCGGTGCGACCGGCGCGTTTAGTTCTGCTGATGCTACTGTCGTTTGACACTCGAGAAGTGCCAGCACGCCAAAGGTTATGACTGACCTAGTTTTTCTTGGCACTAATTGCTGATTGAAGAATCCCATTCCTCAACATTATTGCGCAATTCTGAAATTGTCGGGTGAAACTATCGGTTGCTTTTACTGGAATAACTCTGCATGCAGCAATGCACGTCCGGCTTACTTCGCTGCTTCATCGGAATCGGCAGGGTCCGATTCGTATTGGTAGAAGCTCATTAAGTGCACTTTCGCCGTCGGCGACGAAATCACATCTCCAGTCGGGTCCTAATTCTTTGGCTAATAACTCGGGAATAGCGCGGTCGACACTTGAAGCGAGGGCTTCTTCTCTATGGGCCTCCTGGTACTGGAAAGTTCAGCATTTCCAGCGCTTGCTCAAGACGAGAGTGTTGGTTTCAGATAGAATTGCAACGCTCTGCGAACTTGTCAGCCCGTACCTGAAAACTCAGAACCCGGACAGGCTGCACAAAGGATTGGCGGCCCAATTGGATCTGACTACGTATGAGACGAAAATCTTCGATCGCTTTTCAATACAGTCCAGCGCCGGCACTAGTGATACCACAGGTGGTGACTCCGAAAGTGTGGGGCAAGACTTTGCTGAACGACTGGGGAAGGAAGCTGTCTATGTGTGGATGTATCCAAACCTGATGATCAACAGATACGGATCGACAATGGACACGAACTGGGTCATGCCGATCACACACGACCGCACTCTCGTAATCATCGACTTCTACTTCCAGGACGTCGACGGACCCGAAGCGCGAGACTTCATCGAAAAGAGTATGGCAGCGAGCGAAGTGGTCCAACAGGAAGACATAAGCATCTCCGAGTCAGTGCAGCGCGGTCTGTGTTCAACATCGTACGATCGCGGTCGGTACTCCGCACTCAAAGAGATGGGAGAACATCACTTTCATCGGTTGTTAGCTCAGGACTTTCGTGCTTTGATGAAACTCTCGGAAAAAGAGCCGACTTTAGCAGACTGAAGGCGCATCTTTTTCTTGCCCATTAGCGCGATTGTGCGCATATGTTTGATGTTACCAGGAGGCATTACGTAAGTGAATCAGGAACGTACTGCGCGAAAAGATCACTCTGAGGTATTGCTATACTTCGCGTGTGGTATCGATGTCTTTTGGAGGACTGCCTGTGTCTAATGAAACGCTGACAATTACCGACAA
>PLXC01000175.1 GCA_003151275.1 Candidatus Melainabacteria bacterium | reverse complement strand
ATTGACCATAACGTGGGTCAACCGGTGCGCCGACTAGTCCTTGTGCATGTACTGCTTGGTCGTAAACGCCAATAGCCATGAGCACTAGTTGAGGAGCGAGAAGGAAACCTAGACGGGAGGCAACCTTGAATGAACGTGATGCAACAATCTTTTTACCGAAAGATTTGATTGTGGAAACCATGAGAACCTCCTAGGGTTTGGGTGAGAATCGATAAACTTGTTTGTCAACGATTAGAGTGTGGGATTTGGGATTGGTGGAATTGGATAGTTTGGAATTTAGACTGAATGTTGGTTAGCGTCGGATGATTCTGCCGTTAACCACTGCGTTGGTGCTCGTGCCACTTCCAGCTCTTGGGCTGAAGGCACCTGGAGTGAAACCGACACCAGTTGGATAACTGGCGATTGGAAGAGCTGCAGGCGATCCGGCAGATTGTCCGTAACGATGTTGAGGAGTTAAGAGTTTGCCATTGAGATTGGCAGAGTGTGAGCGGATAGGGAGATGACGAGCTGAAACTGTTTTTGATGTTGGAGCAGCAAGTGGCTGTCCAGGTAAAGCAGGCAAGCCTTGTGGGAGAGATGCCACCATTGGTGGAGTTGCTGAAATTGGATGTCCGAAAGCGTGTTGGAAGGCTTCTAAAGGATTTTTTGGTTTAGCAGCGATTGGCACGATTGGCACTGCGGAAACAGCATGACTGACGTGGATGAGAGGAGCAGCCATCGGAGCTGGTGCCTTGGCGAGATAGTTAGGGTCAATACCGAGCATATTGCTTCTGGGGACAGATCCAGATCTAACGTTTACAGCAGGACCGCTTTCATAACCATGGTTGCGAGGCAATTGCATTGTCTCTTTCTTCCATACGTTTGGCGCGTAGTCCCAGCGAGCAGATGGTGTGCGTTTCTCTTCTTGCGCTTGAACAGCAGGCTGGGCTGCTGCAACAGCAGCTGCGACCGAGATGATTGTTAGTGTTAGAGACTTGATGTTCATTTGCTGAAATCCTGAAATTTAAAACCTGGAGAAACCGTTTCGCATTGCGTAATTTGCAAGACCGAGACCGAATAAACCTGTCGAAAACATTGAACTTGGGTTTCTGCTCATTGCAGCACCGACGAACACTCCGGAGCCAATCATTGTTGCTAGTCCGACTCCGTGGCTAAGCTTGGAGAGCTTAGATGGTCTGCCGATTTCGGGGTTCTTAACACCACCCGATAGTGTTTGGGATTGCATCCCACCTGCGGCTTGATTGGAAGCCATTCCCGGTGCAGTCAGACCTGGTGTTACCCATGCAGATTGTCCGGCTTGACCGCTCATTTGCGGTGTCATTCCAGGAGCTTGACCCATTTGAGCTTGCATCATTTGCAAGTTAGGGTTGACCTGGGGAGCGACTGGAGCCACTGGTTGACCCATCAGTGAATTGAATGCCGCTTGGCGAAAGTCCTGGGCTGATTGTCCAGTTGATAGCGGCAGTCCTGCTGGGACGGTGGAGGTGTTACCACCGGCTTGAACTAATCCTGGTGCGGATTGTGTGTCGAAGTTGTTGCCCAGTGCACGTGTTGCAGCTTGGGTTTGTGACATCTTGCTCGCTACTTGAGGATCAAGAGGCACCACTTCTGGTGGCAGTAGGGATTCCTGGTCTGGTCCCATTCCTTGT
Organism: Candidatus Melainabacteria bacterium; assembly: GCA_003151275.1. The sequence goes on along the minus strand of PLXC01000175.1, from coordinate 9,963 downwards.
GCTCCGGCGGCTGGCATGTACGCTACGACCATTCCGAGAACTAGGGTCAACGACATCGCTATATTTGCGAAGACTCGTTGGTTGTTCTTTGGTTGTTCGTTGGAGTTCATGAGAATCAGCTTTGGGTTGCGAGGAGTGGTTCGATGTATTGAATATTACGGGAATGCTTTAGAGCTGGAAAGCGGGGGGATTACGAACACCATGGGACAATCCCCCCTCGATTCCTCTAAGACTAGAAGTTTGTCTCTACGCCTTTAGGCAATAGGAGCTGTCCGGTCTTCTGTGCGTTTTCGTTGGCTGGGTTGAATTGGGTGTAGTTAAATCCGAAGTCCGTGGTCCGGCTGCTGTACAGCGGGATACGTCTCCAGCCTTGACCAAACTCAGTAGCTTGCTGCGCCGTGAGGGCGGCAATGCCGTTGTTACGGGTGTCGCTCAGACCGAAGTCTTGAATCGACGAGCCGGTTGAGATTTTGGTCCCGCCGATTTTCAAGCGCTGTCCACCACCCAGGTCGATTGAGCTGTTACGCATTTCGGTGCCTGCGGATGTGCCTTTGTCGAAACCGTTACCGGTCGGTACGCCGAATGGCAGACCGAAGCCGGCTAGTGGTCCAGTACGTGCAACTTCATCTTGGATGCTGCCTACTGCGCCACTACCTGCACCGAGAGCCTGGTGACGTCCACGCAGTTCCCATTGGTGTGTAGTCTGTCCACTGCGGCGTGTTTGTGGAATGGATGTGCCGTAACCGCCTGTGCCCGGTAGTCCACCGGCGCCGCCGATGTTAGTTTCAAGAGCGGGGTTGAATGTGTTAGCGAATGGAGGGACTTGCAACATGCCTGGGTCAGCCCCGGGAGTTGACGGTGGCGCTGGAATCAATCCTGTCAAAGCTGGTCCAAGTACTCCAGGAGGAGAGACAATGGCTGGGGCGACAGGAAGATTGATGCCTGAACTACCTTGGTCGATTTGGTTAGCTGGGATAGCTGGAATCCACGGCAAGAGTGTCGAAGGTCCGCCCATACCAGGATTAACGCCCATCGGGGTCGGTCCATCACCAATTGCCGGTGGTGCGCCTTCCGCGGCTGGCATTCCAGGTCCGGTGCTCTGGGCACCAGGAATCAACGGTGTTCGCAGGGTGGTTGTGCCCTGGGCAAAAGATGGAGTGCTCAGAACGGTGCCTAGCGCCAATGACGCGAGTGCTGCCTTTAAAATCTTAACGTTCAACATGGGTGTGGCCTCCTGAGCCTTTTTTTGATTGAGTCCTACTGGGACTTTCGAGCGGATGACTTAAAACGATAACTTGGGGCTTACTTAGTGGTCTGCGATAGTGGCGCGGGCGCGAAGATTGGGTCCTCTGAATAGAGTGCGATTACCATAAAGACTTTGAGTGGTTTGGGCACCGGCCAGGTTGGCACTGCGGGTCGCACCGCCTTGTCCACCCCCACCGCTGGATACGGTCCGCGGACCGTCTTGCGAAAATTGAGGTTGCATTTTTAGGTCTGGCTTATTGGGCAGCAGTTCACCAAAGTCGTTTAGTGATGAACCTGCCGTACGTTTTATCCCCAGGTCGCGTGTGGTTTGCCGACCTGATCTTGTTTTGGGAGCTTGGTCTCCAGGGTAGCCGCCACCGGCATTGATGTTCACTTGTATTGCAGATGGATAACCGTTGTTTGGCAACATACCTGGGTCAGCGCCGGGAGTTGACGGTGGTGGTGTCAAATAAGGTGCCACCATAGAGCTCACACCTCCGCCTGGCCCTCTTTCTAGTGGGCTCAAGGGAGGCAATGAAACATCGGATGGAGGTGGGAGAGGAGCTCCCGACATGCCTGGATTGACGCCCATTGGCGTTGAGCCACTACCGATTGGAGGCGGATTGCCTTGTTGTGGAGCCTGACCAGCTGCGGCGCTTGGTGCGCCTTGAATCAACGGTGTGCGCAGACTTTGAGCCTGAGCAGCACCAAACCCAAGCACCATAAAAATCGCCGCAGCCAGGGCTAGCGTTGCTGATTTCAGGTTGAGTGCGGTGTTGATCATTGTTTAGCTCTGATGTGTTTTGGGGCTGGAACAGGTAGAACTGTTGTAGCGTGACATTAAGGTAACTTTTGCGCAGCCTGTTGTCTTGGGTGGTCCTACGCACAGCCATGGTGTTTCTCCCACTGGGAAGGCGATTTCTTTTGGAGCGCGGGATTTCCAGCCGCAAAAGAAAAAGCGTGCTGATAATTTCGGTGGCGCACTCGCCTCAAAAAACTCATTCTTGATCGCTATTCGCTTCTCTTTGTTCTTACGAAACGCGCGATGTTGGCTGGCACATGAGGCTGATTGGTCACATTTGACGATCCGAAGGGTCTATGCGGAGTGTAGGCGGACTGTAATAGGGAATGATATGTTTGGAACTGTCCATCATTCCTGTGGCACGGTTACGCCAGGCAACCTGTGTTCTCTTTTCCCGAAAACTTTACTACCCTCCCTGAGGACTAATGCCAGAAGGCGCGACTAACCGAGATGCATCAGCTATCAGCGAGGATCTTCGGCTTGGCGAGCTGTTGGTCGAACTTGGGCTGGTCGAACGTAAAAAGCTGGAAGCGGCCTTGCAAATTGTCGATCAAACAGGGCTGGCCCTAGGGCGAGTTTTGGTGCTGTCGCAATATATTCGCGAAGCATTATTGGACGCTGCTATACAGTGCCAGACATTGTTAAAGAGCAACAGCGTCGACCCAGATCTGGCAAAGCGCGCACTGCAAGCCGTTGCAGCGGGTGAACACCCGACACTCGAAGAAGCTCTTAATAAAGTAGGCTACGAAAAACCAGACGATGCGTCTGCCAACAAACTCGGCGAACTTCTCATTGAATGCGGTTTGATTTCTCACGCCCAACTAAACACTGCTCTCAAACAAAGCGAGGAAACAGGATTACCCTTTGGGCGTTCGCTGGTGCTATCCGGCATGATTTCAGAGGCGGGACTGACCGCAACCTTGAATGCCCAATCATTATTAAGGAATGGAAGGGTCACTCGAGATCAAGCAATTAAGTCACTCAAAACCAGCTCTCGGCGCAATACAACAAGTGGAGCGCAGCCATCTGAGCGAGATTTTTATGGACTGCCCGACAAGCGAACTGTGCTGCTGGGAGAGTTGTTGATAGCCGCCGGCACAATCACAAAGCCGCAGCTAAGTAATGCTATTGAAATGAGTGTCAGCACGGGCAAGTTATTGGGACAGATTCTGGTTGATTCGCACTTTTGCACCCCGGCGTTGCTGGAGAACGCGCTGCAGCTGCAGGAAATGATTTTGGCCAACAGTTGCTCGACACAAGATGCAACGAGAGTGCTGTTCTTGATGGACCGCGAGGGACTGACTCTTCAGCAAGCCGTGCAGAAAGTGCGGATGAACGAGATCGGCAACAACAAAAAAGTTACGTTCATCGAGTTTTTGAAGTTGCTCGGACTGGTGACCGATTCGGACATAGACAAAGCTTTGCAACTTGGTCGCGAGAATTCTCAATTGATGCTGCAAATGCTTCTTATGTCCGACATTTGTGACTCCAATTTCCTGCACCTAGCTGCCGGCTGCAACTCGATGATGGAGGCGGGTCGGATGACTGCCGAACACGCATTCATCTTGTTCGACTACGCTCGCAAGAAGCAAATCAACGTCACCCAGGCGATGAAGGAATTGAATTGGTCGCAACGTGATCTAACCGCTCAAGTAACCAACACCCCCGTTCTCAACATGGACGCTGATTGGGAGTTGAGTCGCAACGTGGCCGAACAATCATTCCAGGATGGTCGCCATGCTGATGCTGAGCGCCAGTGGATTGAGGTGATTCGCAAAGCGGAGAAGTTTGGACGAGAAAGCTCACGGTTTGTCGGTGCTATTGAAAGGCTTGCCGACGTTTACTGCCGACTTGGCCATATCGACAGAGCCGAATCCTTATATAGCGATGCATTGATCATCAAAACCCGAGTGCTGCCACCAACAAGTTTGCACATCGCGGCGACGGTAAACAACCTTGCCAAAGTCAATTATTTCCAAGGGAAGTATGATGATGCCGAGCGTTTTGCCCTGCGCTATCTGGAATTGTACAAAGCCAACTATCCGCCTGACCACCCGGATGTGGCATGTGCACTACAGAATATGGCTACTCTTTATCACATGCAGAACAAGTTTGAACCAGCCGAGCCTTACTATGTCGAAGCCTTGACGATTTGCAAACGACAATTGGGTGACCAACATCCCACAACCGTGCGCATGGAACAGAACTATGCGCGTTTGCTCCAGAGCTTGAGGCGTTACCAGGAAGTGAAGAAAATGGATGTGATGGCGTCGGGAAATGTGACTGGCAGCTGGAAGGCCGTAACCGTGCCCGAAGACCATTCGCTCTACAAGTACAACGAACGTTTGACCGAAGACTAGTTTAACTATCTGTCCTTCCTACTTCTGGGCCTTATGACCAGGGACGGATTCGAGTGTCCGCAGTGCAGACATCCCTTTTTGCGTGCAGCGCAAGCATTGCATTCCTTTATAAGGTCGATGGCACACCTCACAAAGAGCTGCCGGCAAACGCGGGCCGTTAGCCGTTTGCTCCAATAAATTTGTCACTGTAGCGCGGTCCATCACCTTGCTCATTTCAGCAGCTTCGGGCATGCGATTTTGTTCGCGCAACAATCGCACCAAATGTTTGGCGCTCCATTGCGCTTCTGGAATGCCCAAACCAAGCGTATTTTGAAAAATCATCAGCGCTTGCCTGAGCGAATGTTCGGACTCGTCGACTTTACCAAATTTGTACAGAGAGAATGCGAGGCTGTTGTAAGCGCGTCCAACTACCGGATGATTCTCACCCAGTGCTGCTACCTTTTTGTGCAGGGATTCTCGATACAGAGGCTCAGAATCTTGATGTCGACCTTGTTTGACGAACAAGTCTCCCAGCCCATCCAGGCACATACACACCATCTGGGGCGACTGCGCATCCTCAGCCTGACGAATGGCAAGCCACCAATATTGCTCTGCTTCCTCAAAGCGAAATTGCTCAGTCGCTTCGTGCGCCAAAAGCTTGTATTCGCCCCATTTTGCTCTACATAATCGCGCGTCCATACTTACCAATATCAAGGCACCGTATGTGGTGAGCGAGGCGAACCAAAGTTCGAATCACCAACCGATCGATGCAATCTCGCCGACAATCGCCAAATCGTCTCGATATTGTCCTCCTTTCACTCATTATAGTGAGTCTTATTGACATCCGGTAGGGCTGAGTCATAAATTCCTATTCGCCGTCGTTCCAGGGTCTCCCCGATAACCCTTTTTGGGGACGAAAATCTGTGGATACTGGACTGTACCGGTGGCAATTGGGTATATTGCACAAGAGAACGCATTAGCGAACTTTTCGGACCTGACTGTTTCTAGGGCTTCAGTCAAAAATTATGAAAGACGGCGGAAACTCTACACCTACAGGTGCGGAAGAGCCTGGCTCAATGAAGCCGGGAGGAGATTCCGATCGTGGTGGCGCCGAAAGATCCGGGGCGGATCAACCTCGCGATGACGAAAAGGTCTTCGATTTTTACCACCAACACTTTGGGGTAAAAATAAAGTCCAGTGCCCAAGACGCCCGCAGCAGTGAAGCTTCTGGGCGTGCCTCATACAATTCTCGAACTGAAGTTGCTGATAAAGATGAAAGTCCCAAAAGCGATTCTTGGCATGCACTGAAGAGACTGATCAGGTATCAAACGTCTGGAACAGCTCCTGACGACCTCTCAAGTTTTGGCACCACTGGAAACACTTTCGAAGCACAATGGTTTGGCAAAGCAGCTGAAATTTCCGCGCCGGGTGGCGAAGATAGTGACAGCGCTAGTCAGTTTAAGCACACGCCTGAAGGAATTCGCCTTAAGTGGACGCCGATTGTTGATAACGTCGCGGAGAGTGGCGAAAGCGACACACTTAAAGAGACACCGGCTACTGAACTAAACTACCAAACCGTGGCGCACCAAAGTTATGAGCAGGCCTTACTGGCAACCGCGCGTGGTGAACATAGTCCTCTGCCTGATACCACATCGATTATTGAGCAATCAACGGTTGTTCATGATCAGGATCGCCATGAAAACACAAGTGAGCAGATAGAAATTGTAGACGCGATCGTAGTGTCCGACTCATCAGATCAGCTCAATAGTGTTCCTGGGAATAATAACCCAGACATATTTTTTAGTGACGCAGAAGTCCGCACGAGCGAAAACTTTGAAATCGATAAAGCCGAAGCCAGTGTCGATGACGCGGAGGCAAAACCTGAGAGCGCCGACGTCAGGGTCGATGACGCGGAGACAACACCTGGGAGCGCCGGCATCCTTGCCGGCATCGAACACGATAGTACCAGTAAATCAGAGATCAACCCAGATCAAAACGATGAGGGTATTAGCGAAGCTGTCTTGGGTATTACTGAATCAGTCGCGGTTCAGGGTCAAACTAACGATGTGGGAGTTAGTAAAGTGAGCATCAGTGAGGACGACGATATCAGCCCAGATGAAGTTGCTGAGGCGAGAAGCAAATTCGGATCCATAAATGCGTTTGAAGTCTTGCAAAAAAGAACCAAGGCGCGCGCTGAAAGCACGAAAGCCAAGGCAGAAATCACTGGCGATATCTCAGACGATATTAAGGAAGCAACGGCGTCCGGAAATTGGGATACGCTCAAGTCCGAACAGTCAGATAGCGCCGAAGCCGTACCAACAGTAATGAACCAATGGTGCTCGCAGAGCACTGGTGAATCTCTGCCAACACTCGATGAATTAGATAGCATCCCGACGCCGTCAGTATTGAATAGCATTGCAACGCCGAACGTTTTTTCTCCAGGTTCGCCAACGTCAGGAAGTGTCTCCGGGGCAGAAAATATTGAAGGAGAAGAAGCACCAGATGTGGTGCCAGAGTCGCCCCGATCTTCGTGGTTAAAAGCCGCTTCGGAATATTCCGCTTCCGTGATTAAAGCTGTGACAGAGCAAATGAAAATGCTTAGCGCCAAACCGAAAAAAGAAACTTCTCAAACAACTGAGGTCGACACTGCAGAGCTAAAAGACCCTGCAGAAGACAATTCCACATTGTAGTACAAAGGTCTGCTATTGTGTTCAGGTCGCCGGACCCGATCACTGGGTCTTTGAACAATAATGGAGAAGAAAATGCGTCGCATCATAGAAAACAAGAAGTCACTTTTGCTTGCCATTGCGCTTCTGTCGGTCATCAGCCCAGCGTCGTTCGCGAACGACCCAACTACAGGCGGCAAAATGTCCACAGCTGAAAAGCAAGACATCATCAACACACTGCGCGTCCGCGGTCGCTTCCACAAAATGTTGGAAGGGTTAAACAGCTCATTTGACATGGACAATAAGCTGAAAGGGAAGGGTCCATTCACAGTGTTTGCCGCTGATGACAAAGCTTGGGGAAAAATAAACCAAGCAGATCAAGATACCTTGTTCAACAACAAAAAGAAGCTGACACAAGTTTTGTCCTACGAAGTAGTGCCTGACGCTCGGCTTGATTCCAAAGCGCTATCAGCCATGGCCTCAGTCAAATCCATGGAAGGACATGAAATCAAGCTTTCGGTGAACTCCGACAAGGATGCTAAAAAGGCTGGATTATATGCTGACAAAGCCCATGTGAAGGAAGCCGACATACGTTGCAGCAATGGCATCATCCACATCGTAGACCAACCACTAATGCCGCAATTAGCTCAATAGCTAAGGCTTAGCGAGTCCAAGCAATAGTTGCAGGCAGCGATTGTCGTTCTATTCACACTTCAAGGTCAGGCTTTGTCCTGACCTTTGTGTTGGGCGCAACGAACGAATAGGTGGCTGCAATGAGACTGCGCGGCTGTCATAAGACTGCGCCAATAGCAGATACTTATTTGCCCCAGGTCACGAACAACGCTATAGCTGCTGCTGACATAGCTACTGTCGATGCCCAGCCCGCTATGTTGGTGAGACGACCATTCACCTTATCGCCCATTATTTTCTTATTGTTCACGACGAGCATGATTAAAATCAACAATGGTGGCGCCACTACTCCGTTCAGCACAGCTGACCAGAAGAGCGCCTGAATAGCATTCATGCCGAAAAAGTTCATCGCCATGCCTACAAGAGTTGAGACGGCAATCACGAGATAAAATTGTTTTGCACGCTCTGGTCTTTCGTCCAATCCTTGGCGCCATAAGAACGCTTCAGAAACAGCGTAAGCTGCCGAGCCAGTCAAGATCGGAATCGCCAGCAGTCCGGTGCCGATCAAACCAATCGCAAACAGTACTTCAGCAAACTTACCGGCTACAGGTACCAACGCTTTAGCCGCATCTATTTCCGTCGTAATATGAATGTGGCCGCTTTCGTGGAGAGTGGCAGCACAGGTAAAGATGATGAAATACATGACCAAGTTGGATAAGAACATTCCGGCATTGACGTCAAGTGCCGCCACCTTCAGCTCCCCATGCGAGGCACCACGTCGTTGCCAGAGTGCCTTCTTGCCTTCGCTTTTATCTTCTTCGACTTGCTGACTGGCTTGCCAGAAGAAGAGATAGGGCGAAATAGTTGTGCCGAGGATAGCCACGAGTGTGGAGACGAATTCGGCAGTGGGGGTAAAGGTTGGAATAAATGTGTTCTTCAATACTTGTCCAACGTCGACATGTACGAAAAAAGCAGTCGCAATGTAGGCAAACAGCACCACTGTCAGCCATTTGAAGACGTCAGCGATCATCTTATACGAGCCCATGACTTGGATAATCAATATGCCTACCGACACCAAAAATATGGTGGGCAGCATTGGCACCGGATGCAGCAAATCAATGGCTGCAGCGATCGCTCCAATGTCTGCTCCGACGTTAAGAGTATTTGCTATGAACAAAGCGGCAACGGCCAGTAGTAGGAGCGGTCTCGGGTAGTGCTTTCTCAATACCCCAGCAAGACCCTGACCTGTCACCATGCCGATTTTAGCGCAGCTATACTGCACGGCTGCCATCATAGGCAGTGTCACTACGGCCAACCAGAGGGTGGAGAAGCCGAATTCGGCTCCGGCAACCGAATAAGTGCCTATGCCAGAAGGATCGTCGTCTGATGCACCAGTTACTAAGCCCGGTCCAAGGACCTGGAAGAATCGCTTGAAGGGATTTTTCTCGCTCAGAGCCTTCTGTCGAGGAGTTAATTCCTCGTCTGACTTTGGAATTGGTTCAGCTTGCATTTCCCTCACACTGGCGGCTAGGTGCCGGCCATCGACCTTACGGTCTATACGGTGGCTGAGTTAGCTAGGTTCGCAGCCATTTAGACAATCTCTGATTTAGATAACAGACAGCAGACCGCATTAACTCCCCAGAAGTTCCCTGGGCGTGCTATTCGGAGGATCTCCATGGATGTTCTTCTTAATCAAGGAGGCCGAGAGGGCGCCTGCCAGTTGCACCGCTCACTCGCGAACATAAACGGGCGCGCTGGTGTGGAAGTCGAAACGACGTCAAATCCCAGGCTGTATATAGGGGATGTACTGATCAGTAAAACACTTACACCATTTCGTTAACGCGCAAAGGTCATTATCAAATCGAGCCAGAATCGGTACTATCTAAATACAACCTCGCGTTGGGCAGACACACTAACCAGTAATCGAGCTGTTAACGGCAAGCAAGCCGCGAACGCTTGCCTAAACACGCGGTCGACATTCAACTCACATATAAAAGGAAAGAGCAAAATGAGAAACCGTAGCCAGAGGGGAGAATTTAGCGACGTTGGAATCGCATTATTTGGATTGGTGGCAGGTTTCGGAATGTTCACTGTCGTGCTTTTGAGCGGTTTAGCAGCGGTGTTGAAAGCGATTGCTGGAATTGGGTGCTAAAAAAGCCTTCCTTTTTAAAGTCCCGGCTCCTTTGAATATGGCGCCCCAAGCGAAAAGGGCAAGTGAGAAACTTATAACATGAGCGAGATGGCTTCAAATAATCGGGCAGAAATGGTGCCAAGATCCTTA
>PLXC01000168.1 GCA_003151275.1 Candidatus Melainabacteria bacterium | reverse complement strand
CCCGAAACAATTGCAGTGGTTATCAGCGCAGGGGCTATATATTGAGGCTTAGGGAGGATCCAAGCCAACGTGCTCACGGCCAAGACGCCTCCAACAGCAGATAGGATAAGCGGGTAGAGATTGCTGGCAACAGTCCGACGGATCACCACAAGTGCGACCAAGAACAATGCCATCAAAAGCGGTGACATCACCGCGGGTAACACCTGTGCATAGTGTGCGAGATTCCCCCCGAATGACTGTGCCTGAGTGATATGCACAGCGCAGTCATCTGCCATCAGTTTAGCTTTCTCAACATTAAGAATGAACCAAGGCGCGCTCAGCAGGGCAGCTGTAGAAGCGACAATCCCCAGTTGCAAGAAGTCAGCTCTAGACCTTGATTTGTTAATCAGGCGCTCGCAAATCACTGCCACCAGGGGAAGTCCTATGTACGCCGCGGCGATCTGTTTAGTCATGCATGCGCAACCCACAGCAACACCAGCCCACAATGCGCGCTGCCAAGTTGGCTTGTCCCGAAATTCAAATAGGGCAAATAACGACAGCCCGACCATTGCGGTAAGCGGAAAATCTAACCAGAAAGCGCGATTGATCAACGCCAATTCCGGATAGAAGTTGATGATGATGGCGCTAAAAAATGCGCACAAAACCGACTTTGTCAAACGCTTCGCAATACCGTAAACGCTCAGCGTTAAGACGATGTTGAACAATGTCAGAACAGCAATGTCGACTGACCTGCTACCCCCAAACACCGCCTTAGAAAGACCGTTGACCATGTGCGCGAACGGCGGGTAGAAGCTGTTCACGGTCAAAAGTTGATGCCACCAATCGGAGCGAAAGAAATGTGGATGCCTGAAGAGATCGGCATAACTGAACGCATTAAGGATGTGCCCTGACTCATCTATCGACGGAATTCTGTGTTCAAAAGAAAACCACAGCGGCAATAAAGCGGCAAAAAACATTGCCACCAAAGGCAAACCGACTTTATCAAGCGTTCCCCACGCACCATTTCCCTGCACGTTTTGAACGTTAGTTTGAACCTGTTCGTTAGCTAACTGGGACACGGACAATGCTAAACCCTGTGGCAAAGAAGCAATTGCCAAGATCCTACGACAATGTATGAACTGAAGGAGCATCCGTAAAAGCAACTTAATCACACCTGAAAACAGAAAGCGGCGATTCCGCCCAGCTTTCGGCAACCGGAGTCCCTGTAACTGCCGCCATTCCAAGCATTTCTGTTAACGGCGACTCTGTTTGTGCTAACCGTTATTAGCGAAAGTATGATAACTTCTCTAGCGGATTTGAGACATTCCTTAGCAAGACATTGGTCTCGCGGACGCTTTACTACCGAAAGAATCGGGAGCTACTAGTCAGAAAATGAGAGTAGCCGTTGTGGGGTTGTGGCATTTAGGAACCGTCATTGCAGCTTGTCTGGGCAAAGCCGGGCACGAGGTTGTTGGAATCGACGAGGACCGTGGGGTGATCGCCGATCTTGTGTTGGGAAAGCCACCGGTCTTTGAACCAGGGTTGGAAGAAACTTGCAAAGCCGGTGTTCAAGCCGGGCGACTGCGTTTCAGCTCGGATTTTGCCTCAGCTGCGGATGCCGAGCTGGTCTGGATCACTTATGACACCCCGGTCGATGACCAAGATCGAGCCGACACTGACTTCGTTCAACAAAAAATTCATAACATTCTTGCTCACCTGCAGCCCGATACGATGGTATTGATTTCCTCGCAGGTCCCGGTGGGTTTTACTTCCAGACTGATTGAACACGCACAAAAAGCTCATCCCAAGAAGGGTTTGCTGTTTGGCTACAGTCCCGAAAATTTGCGAATCGGCAAAGCGATATCGGTATTTACAAAACCCGATCGGGTTGTGGTCGGTATCTCAAGCGAGAAGGCGCGCTTGAAAGTGATCGATCTTTTTGCACCTTTCACTGACAATATTGTCTGGATGGGCATAGAATCCGCAGAGATGACCAAACACGCGCTTAACGCGTTTTTCGCGCTGTCTATTTCCTTCATCAATGAGATCGCTACTGTATGTGAACAAGTGGGAGCGGATGCCAAGGAAGTTGAGCGCGGACTAAAATCAGAAGAACGCATTGGTCCCAAAGCGTATCTCGGACCAGGCGCCGCTTTTGCGGGTGGCACCCTGGCCCGCGATGTTGAATTCCTGACGCAATTATCCAGCCAGCATGGACTCAAAACCCCGATACTATCCGCGGTGCGAGTCAGCAATGAAGAACACAAAGGTTGGGCCGCACGGCGCTTGCATCAAAAGTTAACAGACTTAGACGGGAAGTTTATCGCAGTCCTCGGTTTAACCTACAAACCGGGCACTGATATTTTGCGGCGATCCAGTGCCGTGGAGCTGTGCGAATGGCTGGCTCGACAAGGGTCTATCGTGCAAGCTCATGATCCGGCAATTTCCGCTCTGCCGACGGACGCGCATAGCGGCATACACTTGAAGAGCACCGCGCGTGAAGCACTTCAGGGAGCGCAAGCGCTCGTGGTGGCGACCGAATGGCCTGAGTTTAGAGATATTTCCGCCGAGCAGCTGATCACGTGGATGCAGCGACCTTTGGTACTCGATGCGAATGCTTTTTTAAGCAAAAGCCTTGGCTCGGAAAAGAAAATCGACTACTTTGCGGTGGGTAAACCATGAAACCTCTTTATGGAAAGACGGCGATCATCACAGGCGCCAATCAGGGATTTGGTAAAGTCTGTGCACAGGCTTATCTGATTGCAGGTGCAAACGTAGTTATTTGCGCTCGCAACCACGATCGTCTGCGCGAAGCTTATGACGAATTGAAAGCAGACTGCAATCAACCCGATCAACACTTTGATTGGTTTGGCGCTGATGTATCACGTGTTGAAGAAGTCGAGCGCCTGGTTGATTTTGCCTTAGAAAAGAACCCGAAAATAGATATTCTGGTTAACAACGCTGGCGTTTACGGACCCAAAGGATGCATCGAAGAAGTTGACTGGCAGGAGTGGACCCGTTCTCTTGAAATCAATTTATATGGTCCGATTTTGATGTGCAGAGCCTTGCTTCCTCACTTCAAACTCAATCAAGCAGGGAAAATTATAAATCTCTCGGGTGGAGGCGCGACAGCGCCATTGCCTCGCTTGAGCGCATACGCCGCGGCAAAGGCTGCCCTGGTAAGGATTACCGAAACAATTGCCCACGAGACTCTCGGTTGTGGCATCGATGTAAATGCCGTCGCCCCTGGTGCGCTCAATACCAGATTGTTGGATGAAATTCTCGAAGCTGGTCCTGCTAAAGTCGGCAAAGAGTTTTACGAGCGCTCGATCAAACAAAAGGAAAATGGCGGCGCTTCTATGCTGAAAGCGGCGGAGCTGTGCGTATACTTAGCGTCGGATGAGAGCGATGGTATCACTGGCAAATTACTGAGTGCAGTGTGGGATCCCTGGCAGGATCTTGCCAAACATCTTAGTAAACTGAAGTCGTCCGAAATCTATACCTTGAGACGTATCGTGCCCGCCGATCGCGGGGAGAACTGGGGGTAGCATGAATGTAGCAATAATTGGTTGTGGACTAATTGGTCACAAGAGGGCCAAGAATCTCGGCCTCCATACGTTGCTAATTGCCGCTGATGTAATGATGGATAGAGCAGAGGCACTCGCCAAACAATATCCCGGTGCCATTGCCATGCAATCTTGGGAAGCAGCAGTGGCTAACGAAAGTGTGGATATCGTAATCGTCGCAACCACACCAGACAATCTAGCCCGAGTTACGCTAGCTGCGCTGCAGGCTGGAAAGCACGTACTCGTTGATAAGCCGGCCGCTCGTCATTTCGAAGAACTGGATTCTGTTATTGAGTTGGCGCAAAGCAAAAAGCTCAAAGTGAGAACAGGATTCAATCATCGTTTTCACCCAGCCATGCGGAAGGCTAAGAAGATCATCGATTCTGGCGAAATCGGGCAACTGATGTTCATTCGCGGCAGATACGGACATGGTGGTCGACTCGGTTATGAGAAAGAATGGCGCGCGGATCCCACCATCAGTGGTGGCGGTGAGCTGGTGGATCAAGGATTGCACTTGATCGATTTATCGCGCTGGTATCTCGGCGACTTCGTGCACGTAGACGGATACGTCAAGACCTTCTTCTGGCAAATGCCCGTGGAAGACAACGGTTTTATGATGTTACGCACACGCAAGGATCAGGTTGCCTGGCTGCACGTTAGTTGGACAGAGTGGAAGAACACTTTCTCACTGGAAATTTATGGACAACATGGCAAACTGCAAATAGACGGTCTGGGCGGCAGCTACGGAACGGAGCAGTTAGCCTTCTACAAGATGCATCCACAAATGGGGCCACCTGAAACCACAATCTGGCAATACCCTGGCGAAGATCAATCGTGGAGTTTGGAATTTAAAGAGTTCGTTAAAGATATAGAACAAGATCGAGAGCCTGACCCGAACGCTAGCGATGCACAGGAAGCTTTGCGCATCGTCAACGCGATATACGAGCGCACCGTAGCAGCTGTGGCGGGCGGAGCAAAATGATCATTGCACGCAGTCCTCTTCGCATTTCAATTGGCGGTGGGGGCACGGACTTGCCTTCCTACTATGAACAACACGGCGGCTTTCTAATAGCAGGGGCAATAGATAAGTACGTTTACATCACGCTCCATCAAACTTTCATCAATGAGATGATTATCAAATATTCGCAAATGGAAAGAGTTGCGTCTATAGAAGATATTCAACATCCAATTATTCGCGAGGCGGCGAAATTATTGGGCATCCACGAACTGAATTTGGAACTGACCAGTATGGCTGACATTCCTGCAGGAACGGGGTTGGGCTCATCTGGCAGCTTCACTACTGCGTTACTAAAAGTGTTCTATCACTACAAAAAGGATTTGATTCACCCGAAAGAATTAGCTGAGCAAGCTTGCTTAATTGAGATCGGAATACTAAAAGAGCCGACCGGTAAACAAGATCAGTACATCGCATCTTACGGCGGTATAAATTGTTTTGAGTTCGACACCAATGGTGAAGTAAAGGCTTGGCCGCTGAACTTGAGCACGGAGTCATTGTTTAACCTCGAAGATAATTTGCTGCTCTTCTTCACCGGTTATTCACGTTCTGCCGGTTCAATTTTGAAAGAACAAGATCAGAAGAGCAAGAGTGCAGATGCACAAATGATCGAGAACTTGCACCATGTAAAAGAGCTCGGGCACAAAATCAAGAATGCGCTTGAAAGCGACAATCTGCGTGACTTCGGCTCGTTGATGAATGAGCATTGGCAATTCAAAAAGCGGCGTTCAGGTTCTATGAGCAATCCAGATATAGACAGCTGGTATGAACTTGCATTGAAGAATGGCGCCCTGGGCGGAAAGCTGATTGGAGCGGGCGGTGGCGGCTTCTTGATGTTTTACACAGAAGAGAAGGTAAAACTGCGCCATGCTATGAGAAGTGCTGGATTGACAGAAGTGCGCTTCAGGTTTGAGTTCGAGGGCACAAAAATTGTCGTCTGAGTTTGAGTTCGAGGGCACAAAAATTGCCGTCTGAATTTCCGCCCGTGATCATCCTTGCAGGCGGCACAGCCACAAGACTGGGTGCGATCGCGGAACAGATTCCCAAAGCAATGCTGAGAGTAGCCGACGCGCCCTTCATCGATCATCAATTACGATTGCTGGCAGAACAAGGAGTGACACAGATTGTCCTTAGCGTCGCTCATCTCGGACAACAAATTGAAGATTTTGTGCGCTCGGGTTCTCGTTATGGAATCTCGGTGGATTATGCGTACGATGGACCACTGCGCCTCGGCACAGGCGGCGCCATCAAAGCGGCACTAAATATGGTTCCCAATCAATTCGCGGTTCTTTATGGCGATACCTATTTAGATATAGAGTATAAGCCAGTCTTCGATGCATATACCAATAGCCATCAAGCGGCACTGATGACCGTTCTAAAGAACGAAAATCGTTGGGACCGCAGCAATGTGCTGTTTGAAAACGGAATCATCAAGCTGTACGACAAGCACAATCCCACAGCTGATATGGAGCACATCGACTACGGTCTTTCGATTATGAACAAGAGCTGCTTTGACGATTTTCCTGCACACCAACCTTTCGATCTTTCAGAGGTCTTTGAACGTCGCGTACAACTGGGACAAATGGCTGGTTTTGAGGTCCACAAACGCTTCTATGAAATCGGTACACCGCCCGCGTTGGCCGAAACAGAGCAGTATCTTCGCAATCGAAAGTGACTCTCTAGGTTCTAGCTTGCTTGCAAGCAGTGCGTCAGTGATTGACTACAAATCTGCTCGCGACTCAGGGTTAAGACAATTCTCGAACCAATCTCCGACAGGACTGCGACCATCCTTAATATGGATTGGAACCACCTTGAAATTGTTCTTGGTGCCAAGGAATTGATCATGAGCATTGGGATCACGCAACTCGTCGGCTGTGCCCAATAAAGGACTGAGGCATTGCAGGTGGTGCATTGCTTTCAAAGCAATTCCAGTTTTTGCGTTGATGGCTGTTTGTGGGATCGATAATTGCTTGATTTGATTCAGGGTGCTGACGAGTTCAACTTGATGCTCTGTTGGTGCCACCACTGCTAATTGTTCAAGATTTTTCATGCCTCTAAGACTGGTGATCGATCGTTCATTTATAGCGTTTCCGAGGATGCAGAACTTTTTCAACTTGGACATAGAACAGAGGCGAATCAAGGACTTTTCATTTAAATCCGACAAAATGCTCAGTGTAGTAAGTTGGTGCAACTGACTGATGAGCGCAACATCCTTGTCAGTCAGCTTGTCCACGTTCAAAGATAAGCGCCTTAGCGCATTGCCCTTAGCTAATTGGGTCAGAAGCTGCGAGGGGCTGTCGATATTGTGTGCCACCAAGACATGCAGCTTGGGCAGATTGGATAATTTTCCTAATTTGTCACCATTCGAAAAGCTTTGATCCACAACGAGCCAGTGAAGATTAGGCAGCGCACCAACAATATCCAATGAATCATCAGAAATAGGGTTGTTTAACAGTAACACCATCTTTAGTGACTGCATAAGTGGCAAGAATCGAAGCGGGGAGTCAGTATATTGATTTGAGGATGCGCCACTTGCTCCTGTACTCTCAAGCATATGCGGTGCAAAGTTAATGCCGGTCAATTCATTTCTTCCGAAACGAGTCAAATACGAAGGTTTATTATAAATAGGGTCGTAGCAGGTAAATACAAGAGGCACATCTGCCGAAACTGTCACCGGACCCATGGCTTTTTTCTTTTCTTCACGCCCGTCTTGCCACCACGATAAAGTTCCAATTTCCTTATCCGGAAAGGTAAACATCCGCTGATTTGCAGAGATCACCGAGAAAGGTTTTTCCTTATTAGCTAATCCGATCGAGTCTGGATTTGTAACCGTGGTGTCAGTTGTTTTTTCTTGACCTTCAATTTTATGAGTGCCTTTCAAGTCAGCTGCTTCAGGTCTGCGGCTCAAGGTATATAAAATCACGGCGATGATCAGCAAACCAATTACAGATGCCATCGCAGCCAAAATCAGTTTCGATTTAGAAGCATTTTTGTTTGTCTCGACGCCTTGCCGATCTACAATTAAATCGGATTTGCCTTGCTGAACGGCGCTTAAATCTTGCGCCACATCGAGAGCGCTGGCATATCTGTCACTTGGCTTTTTTGCGATCATCTTAGCCACAATCTTTTCCAAAGCTGCAGGATACTGTTCGCCCAGACTCGCTTCCTTTAGCGTGGGTGCAGTCTCTGACTGATGGCGGAGAATTGTTTCCAGGACTGAATTGCCGCAAAACGGTGGTGTTTGAGTCAGTGCCTCAAAGAGAACACATCCCAGAGAGTAGATGTCGCTTCGCCCGTCCACCTTGATGCCATTGCACTGTTCGGGACTCATATACAAAGGTGTCCCGAAAACTTCGCCCGTTTTTGTCAACGCTTGCGCCTCTGATTCACTTATCAAAGCGACTTTGGCGATTCCAAAATCAACAATTTTCGGAAGCCACTTTCCGTTTTGTTTTTTCATGAGAATAATATTGGACGGTTTAATATCTCGATGGATTACGCCCTCGGTGTGGACATATCCGAGCGCGAAACAAAGTTGAATGAATAGATCCAGCGCCAGTTCAATAGGCAATTTTCCATGTGCCTTTAAATAGGCCTGCAAAGTTTCGCCCTCAATCAACTCCATAACAAGAAATGGTTGATTGTCACTTATGACTCCGCAATCGACAGCCTTGGCTAGATTTGGATGATCTAACTTGCTTGCCGCTTGAGCCTCTTGTTGAAAGCGTCGAATATTCGTGTCAGATGCGACAATCGGATCCAGGACTTTAAGCGCGAAGTGCTTCCTCAGAAATACCTGCTCCACTTCATACACCGCCCCTACAGCGCCCCTGCCCAGCAAAGAAAGTACTTT
Source organism: Candidatus Melainabacteria bacterium (assembly GCA_003151275.1). The sequence goes on along the minus strand of PLXC01000168.1, from coordinate 709 downwards.
GTAGCGGCCCTCGATTAGTTGCCCAGGCTCTAGACCTTCATTAGTTGTTGAATCATCTGCCAGGCTTTCACTGTTTTTTTCATTCGTTTGATCCATCAAACCATCAAACTCCGTAAAGATATTTCCAGGTGCCCCAGACGGTGCATTATACTTATCCATGCGCAAGCTCTATTAAGCGCGGAGGTGTTAACTTGGGTTCCTGGGATGTAAGCAGCTTTGGCAATGACGGCGCCCGTGAGTGGCTTGACGAATTGCTGCACGCTAAAGGGGCGGACCGGATCTTTCGCTCTCTGATGGTCGCAGGCAAGTTGGGCCCGAACGACTACCTGCAGACAACCGAAAGTGAGTGCGCCATTGCAGCTGCCGAGATGGTTGCGGCAGGCGCGGGCAATCCTTCCCCAAACTTACCGCCTAAAGCGGCACAATGGCTGCAAGAGAGAAATTTTACCGCTGGAGCAGAAATCGTCGATTTAGCCTTGAGAGTTGTGGAGCGCGTTTGCAAAAACTCTGAACTGAAAGAGGTCTGGGATGACACAGACTCTGCGGAAGGGTGGTATGCGTTGATTGAAGACTTAGAGAAAAGACTACGTGAGAGCGAAGTCTACGCCTCCCAGTTGACTGAACGTATGCGCCAGGCGACGTCCACAGTCGAAGGCACCCATCAACTCTTTGATGAAGCACTGTTGCTGATATCCGCCGGTGACCATGA
>PLXC01000096.1 GCA_003151275.1 Candidatus Melainabacteria bacterium | reverse complement strand
GCCTGACCTCCACAAGTGAGACAGCGGCAGCAATAACGATTGCCGCCAGAGCAGCGTTGGGTAGATTGCGCAAGAGTGTTGGCGCAAAAACAAGCAATACGAGAAGGCCGACGGCACCGAATAGACAGGTTACTTGAGTCTTGCCGCCGGCTGATTCTGCCACGGGAGTGCGAGAAGCGCTGGCGCTAACTGAGAAGCCGCTAAAACAACCGGCAGCCAGGTTGGCTGCACCAAGAGCGATCATCTCTTGATTGTCATCAACTTGATAGCCACCGCGTTCTGCAAAGGCGCGAGAGAACACACTCATGTCAGCGAAGGAGACCAAGGCAATGGCAGCTGCACCAGCGAACAAGGTGTCGATTTCCTTCAAGGAAACAGTTGGCAGATGGAAAGCTGGAAAGCCAGGTGGAAGCGCTCCAACTACGACAACCCCGCACTTTGCGGAAAGATCAAACATCGTCACTGCAAGTGTTGCAGCAATTACTGCCAGCAGCACTGAGGGAATCTTCGGCGAAAGGCTTTTGCATAGCATTATCAGGAAGAGACACGCTGACCCAATAGCAAACGCTGTCCAGTTGATCTGTTGATTGACGATCCCTTCTATGAGGTTTCCTGTCTTGTGAATGAATCCGACCCCGTTTGCGGAGAATCCAAGAAGGGTCGGTAGTTGGCTGACGATAAGAGTAAGGGCGATTCCATTCAAATAACCATAGCGAATGGGCTTGGAAAGGAGGTCTGTAACAAAGCCGAATTTGATCAGTCCAGTTACAATGCAAAGGACTCCCGATAGCATGGCAAGTACGCTGGCAAGAGCCACAGCGTGCTCACTGCTGTGACCAGCTAGCGGCAAAATAGTGGCGGCGATGATGGCACATAATGATGAGTCAGGTCCCAGAACTAAAATTCGACTCTGTCCGAAAATGGCGTAAGCAAATAGGGGGATGATCGTAGCGTAGATGCCACAAACAGCGGGCAGTCCCGATGCTTGAGCATATCCCATGCCGACGGGAATCAAAATGGCAGTCAACGCTATGCCCGCGCAGATGTCTTTGGGTAACCAGGCGCGTTCATAAGTTTGCACCATTGCCAAACCTGGAAACCAGCGCCGAACTCCAAACGGTGGTGCCTTGCGTGAGAACGGATTAGTTTGTAGTTTTTCACTGGCAACCAACGGCACCGTCCCTTGCGGCGTAGGCAATAAGTTTGCTTTAGCGACCTGACCAATCTTCAATGTCCACCTGCTCGCCACTGGTGTCAATCTTAAATCTTCTGAGACGGTGCAGACATCGTTCCGTGTGCTGAATTAAATTCACCCACGCGATTTAGAAAGCTTATAGTGAGTCTCAACAGTTATCGACTCTTAGTTCTCGGCGACAAGCGTCTTGAAGAGAAGATCCAGTCTAGCACTACGAGTAGATGTAACCAATCGGTTATTGAAACTCATCATTTCGGCTGAGGATATGAGTTGGCACAAATGAAACACTGGAGACAGGGACCTGCTCGTCCAATTTGCAGTATAGATTTAGCCGACTGTGTTGGCAAAGCCGATGCAAAGTCACTTTCCGCGAGGGCGATCTGATCACTGATAGTCATAGAGGAGAAAATGGGAATGATAACTGAACCTGTGCTTACTGATGTCGAATGGATGCTTTTAGTCGAATTGCTCGAGCGTGAGCGTGGACAATTGCCGGCAGAGATACACCACTGTGAGGTGCCTGATGCGAAGTCCCATCTCAAGCAGAGACTGCGGCTTGTCGAAGCCTTGTTGTCGAAGCTCCAAACCCCATCTGTGAAATAAATAGCGCGCCACAGAAGAGATTCTACTGGATCGCTCATCCGTCACTGAAAGCACTGCCTGTGGTGCCTTCGAAATCGAGCAACTGCGCCACTTTAACGCGCGTGTTTAGCGCGCCGCCACTTCATATCTCTCTTTGTCGGACTTTGGAGCCAGAGGATTGGCGTCATTTTTGAGGCCATTAATAGTGGTACCACCCATTCCGAAAGGACCAGCATTCTCAATGAATTGAGCCGGAAAATTCAGTTCTGGTTTTGACAGTTGATCGAGTCTTTTGACCTGCTCAGGCTGCAAGATCACATCCAGTGCAGCAATATTATCGTCCAACTGCTTGAGAGTGCGCGTCCCAATTATGCTCGAAGTGACGCCGGGTTTCTGTTGTAACCAGGCAAGGGCGACACGTGAAGGCGACGAATTTAGTTCATTGCTGATCTTGACCAGTTCGTCAATAATCGTATAAGCCTTGTCATTAAGAGCTGCTTCAACCCACTCGCCTCGTCCGGCTTCAGCTTTGCCATGGTTCTCGCGTGTGTACTTGCCCGTCAGAACGCCTTGCTTCAGTGGTGACCATGGAGTTATCCCAAGCCCCATTTCCGCTGCCATAGGAACCAACTCGCCTTCCACGGTTCGCTCCAACAATGAATATTCAATTTGTAAGGCAATTAATGGTGCCCAGCCACGAAATTTAGCAATCATCTGGGCTTCAGTGCATTTCCAGGCAGGAGTGTCGGAGAAGCCGATGTACCGAATTTTACCAGCGCTCACCAAGTCATTGAGGGCGCTCATTGTTTCTTCGATGGGCGTGTATCGGTCCCAGCAATGCATCCAATAGAGATCGATGTAGTCTGTTTGCAGACGACGCAACGAGTTATCGCAAGCAGCGATCATAGATTTTCTGTTAGCACCGCCAGCGTTGGGGTCACCTGTGTAGAGAGAGCTAAAGAACTTGGTGGCGAGGACTAATTGATCTCGGCGCTTAACACTCTTTTTTAAATACTCGCCAATAATTTGTTCGGAGTGTCCGCGGGTGTAGAAGTTGGCAGTGTCGATAAAATTACCGCCAAGTTCAATGAAGCGGCTGAGAATTTTGTGTGAGTCCTCTACGGAAGAGCCCCATCCCCAGTCTTCTCCGAATGTCATCGTGCCTAAGCAAAACGGGCTGACACGCAAACCGGAACGTCCAAGCGTTACAAAGTGATCAAGTGGCATTATTGCATTACCCCTCTTATAGCGCTCAAGGAGCATAAGCTCCTTCGCGCAAACCCGCACAACTGGCGCATAGACTAGCGCTTATTCTCTACCTGTTCGCCAACAGCGTTGATCTTACCAATTCTGATTGGTTGAAAAATTAACTCTGCTGGACGAATTTTGGTTGGTTTTAGACACTAATTTGATCCGTCTGAATGCGGAGTTTGAATGAGAACTCACTTATCCGCTTCTGACCTCAAAGCTCTGCTGCATGCGAGCACACCGATCAGACCTAGCCCGATTTGGTCATCTGCAATGAAAGAGAAGTGGCATGACCATTAAGTCGGCGTGTGCCTGGTGGCAAACATAACGACCATGACAATGATCAAAATCACCGCTATTGCCACCATGATTGCAGCACTGATTAGCAGCTTACTTTTTCCTGCTTTCGTTTCGGCGTTCTTCAGATCACCAAGTTTGCTTTTGTTCAATCTGGTCGGATCATTAATCCGGCTATTGGGCATGTATTGGGCCTTGATGTTAGTTTGGCTGACCCGGGAAATGCTTCCCATTGGCGTGCTGGTATTGGCAGGTTGAACTGCCTTATCGACTTTTTGCGAATTAGAAATCGAAGCCTTCGGCAGACTGCCCGCGTTGGTATTTCGTTGCGGACTCAAATTTTGCTTTGTCGAACGCGGTTCCAAAACTGACATATCTCGTACTGGTCGCGGATTAAACCGGTCCATCTCGATCGTTCGAGCTACGTGAGCGAGAGCATCACGAAACTGTTCCATCGAGTCATAACGATCTTCTGGACGCTTCTCCAAGGATTTGAAAACCACGGCTTCGAATTGTGGATGTACATGTAAATCATGTCGCATATCGGCAAAGCTAGCAGGCATGGTTGAGACGTGCATCTGCATGGTATCAATGATGGTGTCACCCATCAATGGTGGCTGGCCCATCAATGATTCGTAAAGCATAGTGCCCATAGAATAAATGTCAGAACGCTGGTCGAGATGCGAACCGAGGCACTGCTCGGGACTCATGTAAATCGGACTGCCGAAAATTTCGCCTGTTTGAGTGAGATTTTGCGATTGCTTGCCAGAATTTGGCATCAACTTCGCAATTCCGAAATCCACGACTTTAACAACGTCTGTTCTTCCTTCAAAGTCTACGAGCATGATGTTGCTGCTCTTCAAGTCCCTATGCAATACACCTTTGGCATGAGCGTGTTCCAAAGCATCGCAAGCTTGGATGAAAATATTGAGCGCGCGTTCTTCAGAAACGCCGTTTTCCCGCTTAATAACGTCGGCGAGGCTTTCACCCTCCAAGTAGTCCATCACCAAATATGGTTGTCCCGCCGGAGAGACATCACAATCGTAAACGGTGATCACATTTGCATGTGTCAAACAGCTGGCTGCTTTTGCTTCCTGCTTAAAGCGTTTGATGCTAGTTTGATCGTTAACGAGTTGAGCCTGCAACATCTTGATTGCAACCATACGATCCATCAACTCGTGGCGTCCCTTATAGACCACGCTCATACCGCCTCGACCGATTTCGGATTCAATTCGATACTTGTCGGCAAGAGTGGTGCCAATCATCAAATCCTCTTTGATCGGAATCAAAAGAGTGCCGTCATGCTTGCAGACGACTAACGTGCCAGTAAACTCTCGACTACATGCCGGGCACTTTTTGCGTTTTTCAAAAGATTTTTGCGCTTCGGGGTTCACAATTCTCTCTAAACCAGAGTTCACATGCTTCCAACTGACTTTTTCACTTTAGAAACATGCCATCGCCTGTGCTCCACCAAATGATAGCAAGGACATCCTGCTGTCATGGGTATGCCCAGTTCAGCCAAATTTCAAAATATGTTCAACCAACTTTGTCCTCAGACTTAAATTCCTTTAGCACCGCTTCGGCAGTTCTTCTTCCGGATGCCATGGCACCGTTAATAGAAGCATTATCCCGATGGTCGCCACACAGATAGATTCCAGGTTTCAGTTTGACAGGTCTTTGTGGAGTTGCAAGCTGCGGCGGGCTTTGATCCGGTAGGGCGTACTTGATTTTGTAGGACTTAAGATAACGCCAAGACTGTACCTGAGCACCAAACCACGGTGTCAGGTCCTTGCGAATCTCTTCGTCAATTTCCCGGTCTTCGTCCTCGTCACGGTTGCCGAGCACGGATACCGAGATCAGGTATTGACCTTCTGGAGCGTACGACCGGGAAACGTTGCTGGGCACGCAAACGTTGTTCACACAGCCTGTTCCTTCGCCATTTAAGACCAGAATCGGCTCTTCAAAAGGTGGTTTTTGAGCCGCATAGTAGGTGCAGAGTACGGATTTGGCTGGCGTCAGTTGGACCTCTTCGCCAAGCAGCCTGGCTGCCTCCGGTCCCTCAGTGGCAACGACAACTACCGGTGCAGCCATGGTGTCTCCGTCATCCAATATGACAAAGCCTTCTTGAACGTTGCGGACGTGAGCCTTCGTGCGAATCGAAGCAGCCGGCAGCCTTGCCACTAATTGGTCCGGGATTGCAGCCATTCCCCGGGCTGGCAGTGCCGAGGCGCCCTCAGCGAACATGCGAAATACAAAATCGAACATCCGGCTAGACGTGGTCAGCTTGCGATCAAGGAAGATCCCACCAAAAAAAGGACGAAAAAAACAATCGATCATTAATGGAGAAAAGCCATAATCCAGCAATGCTTTCTCGGTTGTCGTCTCTGGTTTCTCAAATATTTTCTCAAGCGATGTGCTGGTCAGGAGCTGTCTTACCTTTCCTACCAACATTTTATCGGCAAAACTACCGATCGGTGAAAGGGCGCTGGATATGGCGTCTATAGGGTGTCGAAACGGGTCGGCTAGCTTGTGAAGCTTTCCGCCTTTGTATACGAGGGCGCCCGGATAGAAGTCGTGCAGGCCAAGTTTGCTGTAATCCAACATCTGTTTCGCTTCGGGATAAGCGGTCAAAAGGACCTGAAAGCCGCGGTCGAGGATAAAATTCTCATAGCGATCGGAGGTCACCCGTCCACCAAACCGGTCCGAGGCTTCGAGGAGCAAAAAGGGAACTTCAGCTTCATGTAATTTGACTGCGCATGTCAAGCCCGCCAGTCCGCCGCCCACTATGATCACTGCCGGAGTTTTCTTAGCCACAATTAGCCACCAGCTTTAGAAACGGAATCTTGGGCGACAATCTCAACGGAATTGCCCGCAGGATCTTTTATGTAAATCGATCGACTGCCATCACGGTGGGTTTTTAACTGACCGTAACTATCAGCATTTGGGCTGACGAATGCCACGTGCGGAGGATGCTGATGGGCAACGACCAGGGCCAACTTAATATTGTCGAACTTCAGAAAAGCCCACGTCTCGTCTTGATATTCAATGGTGCAGTTAAATTGCGATGTGTACCATTTGACCGAGGAGTCAACATCAGTCACGGGGATAGCAATGTGATCAATGGCGGCCAGTTTAGAATTTGAAGTGGTATCAATCATGGAATTTCCTCATCACTTGAGGATTGTATCCTGCCGGTTAAGATTCGATGCGTAGAATTAGGATGGACCACAAACTATGGTGGGCAATTCTAAGACCGACCGCACTTTCCACAAATCGGCGAAACAGCGCTTGTGCAAGGTAGATCTCAAGTAACCAACTCCCTCACTACCGCCGGTACCACGTTTAAATCCGATCACCCGTTCGACTACGGTCACGTGGTTGGTTCTCCACAATGAGATCTGTTCGTCAATATCAATCAGCACTTCTGCAAGATCGTTGAGATCGGCGTACTCCTCGGATTGCTCGTAAAGCTTTCGCAGAGACTGGATCCGAGTTTCTTGCCGTTCTACTGATTTTGGATCCGCTTCATCTACATCATATGGTCCTGGCAGTACGAAACCTTGCTTTTTTAAAACTTCATAGTAGGCGTCCTGAAGGGTGTGGGATTCATACCTTCTCATCAAGTCAGTAAAAGCGATTTCGTCATTTTTAAAATGCTCCAGCAGTCTCTTGTCTTTCAGTCCGCAGGCAATTTCGATTTCGCGAAATTGAGTTGATTGAAAGCCGCTGGCGGGGTTGAGATTATTTCTAAAACCAAGAAAATCCTGAGGCGACATCGTTTCAAGGATGTGAATTTGATTGACAAGCACTTTCATAATTGCCACTATTCGGCGCAAAAAGTGCGTCGCGCGTTTGACGCGATTGTCAGCCAGGAGCTTCATCACTTCATCAATCTCGTGCAATATCAATTTAAACCAGAGTTCGTAAGTTTGATGGATGACGATGAAAAGTGGCTCGTCGTGATGGGGAGGATTTGACTGGCAGATCTGCAAATTTTTCAGATCCGGAACTTTCAGGTAGCTGTTATAGCTCAAGGAGGAATGACCACCATACTCTGCGCCCTTCGCTTTTTTTTCATCATCCGTTTGGCTGGTCATATCAACCCCATATGTAGTGGCTTATTTGTCTCGACAGGTTGCGTCAACTTTTTTGGTGCCATCACTCTTTTGCGGCAGGCTTTTTGTTCTGTGATGCTCGGGCAGGAGTGTCAACATTCTCCATTTCATCGGTCTTTCCGGAGGATTTTTCGTCCTTAACTGTGTCGGCAGGAGAGTCAAGCTTTTCGGAACCGCTGGACTTATCGGCAGGTGTTTCGTCCGTGGCTGCTCCGTTCTTGGATGTTTTATGCTTGGATCCTCCCGACTTGGATGCTCCGTCCGTGGATCCTCCGGCCTTGGCTGCTCCATCTGGGGATGCTCCGTCCGTCGATGATCCGTTAGAAGGAATTTCGTCCTTAGTATTTTTGTTGTCGGTATCCGATTTTTTACTCTTAGACTTCTTTGATGGCTTTTCAGATTTTGTCGTTTTGGTATCAATGGGGTTGTCTGATTCGGAAGGTGCTTTATCTGGATTGACAGCTGGTGCCTTATCGGGATTCTCGGACCGTGTTTTGTCATGCTTGACGGCTGGGGCTTTATCCGGATCCGCGGATGGTGTTTTGTCCGCCGGTACTTTGTCCATATCCGCGGAAGGTGCTTTGTCCACATCCGCAGAAGGTGCTTTGTCCGGCTCCACAGACGGTGCTTTGTCTAGATCGACATCCGACTTCGCCTTGTCTGACTTAGCAGAGCCTGACTCTTTGTCCGGTTGCTTCTTCTTATGGTCTTCCTTCTTATCCTCTTTTACTTTTTCTTCTTTCTGTTTATTCTTTTTCTCGGATTTTGGCTTCTTCTCTTCTTTTGCAGGGGCTTCAGTCTGTTCATTTTTCTTGCGTTCTTTCTCAGCCTGTTTCAGGCGTTTCTCGTCGATTGGACGAGCCGCTTGTCCCGCCACCAGAGGTAGTATCGCGCTGTTGTCGAGGCGAGAACCGAATGCCAATTCCGCGAATGCTTGAGGACGTACTTCGTTATATTTAAACGAGAGTGTGGACGAGTCCAGTTGTTGCTTAGCCTTCTTAATTAGGGCGGGATAAGTGATTTGATAGGTCTCAACAGTAATGCTTTCAGGGGTGACGCGGAAGATTCTATAGCAGCATGGATATACATCCAAACTAGCGGTAGATACATACCAGATATCTCTTTCCTGCTGAATCTTGTTGACGTGTAGATGTCCGCTAATAGCCAGGTGGACGTCCTTTGAACCGCCTAGAATTTCCCGAGCTGAGGCTCCTTGAGGCGTGATGTAATCATCCCATGGTGGTCCAGTATCGAATGGTGGCGGCGCGAGCAACGGATGATGACTGAAGACGATTGTGAACTTGCCAGCATTAGCGGCAAGATCTTTCTTCAGCCACTCCAACTGTTCGTTTGAGATATCACCTGTGGTGCTCTCGGCGCGGCTGGTATCCATACCTATTATATGGACTCCGGGCAAAGGCGTTTGCGACCAATACGGTTTATCAGTTTGGATGCCTTTGGCTTTCCAGTCAGGTCCATACAAACGCATTTTATCTACCGGTGGATTACCCGATACATCTTTTTCGCCAAGTACAAATGACCACGGGCACGACAACACTTGCACAACATCCACGAAAAGCTGCCAATTCGTCTCATCCGGACCCGGCGTTTCGACTTGATCGCCTCCGAAGATAACGAAATCAAGCTTTTCGTTGTTCAAAGATTTGATGCAATCCTGCAGGAATAATTGGCTTTCTTGCAGGAGTAAATAGGAGTCAGGTTTGCCATGCGTCACATGAGTGTCCGTCACGTAAGCAAAAGTGAATGGTGCAAAGCTGCTCGCAGCCTTAGTTTCGCTAGTCAGACCAAAACAAGTTACCGCCGCAAGAGTGAATAGAAACGATCTACGACTGACAAGGGTTTTTGTAAATTCGTCTGTCACTGGCGATTCCGTTCTATACCTGTCGGGCGTGAATAAATGCCATCACTTCTGCTCTGGCGCCCTTATCTTCTTGCAAAATACCACGTGTGGCAGTTGTTACTGTCTTCGTACCGGCCTTGCGCACGCCGCGGATGCTCATACAAAAGTGTTCGGCTTCTAGAACTACAATTACACCTAGCGGGTCCAATCTACGCATGATCGCGTCAGCTATCTGCACGGTCATTCTTTCTTGCACTTGCAATTTGCGCGAGGCCAATTCAACCACCCGCGCCAATTTGGACAATCCCGTGATTTTTCCCTGGTTGGGAATATAACCGACGTGCGCGACGCCTATAAAAGGAACTAGATGATGCTCGCAAACGCTTGAAAAGGGTATGTCTTTGACTAGCACCAGCTCATCGTTTTCTTCGTTGAAAGTGCAAGTAATTTCAGCGCCGGCATCAACGTCTGTACCGTAAAGCAATTCCTTGTACATTCGCGCTACCCGTGCCGGAGTATCGAGAAGCTCTACCCGAGTCGGATCTTCACCGGCTCCTTCAAGAATGAGTCGCACACCGGCGGCAATTTTTTCCAAATCCATCTTATTGGCTGCCTGTGTAGACTCGCCAACAGTGTTTGTGCGCGTTGCACTCGTCAGACTTGGTTTAGGCACATTTACTTTGGGCAAAATGGATTCCATTACGTACAACCTCTGGATTCAAGCCGGCGCGCAAGCGAAGCTAGATGATGCCAATCTTAACCGCTGCTATAAGGGGATAGATTATTCATATTTTAAACGGCGGGGTCGCCGTATTCTATTAAGTTCATGAAATAGGAAGAACTTGTCACAGGCGGTCTATAAATCGCCATGTATACTTAATCCTCGCCTGAAGCGGCACTGAGAGCCTTTATCAAGTGCCTTTCTTTGGTTTTTAGACTTGCAAACAGGAGCAATCGATGAGCACCGCCACACAAATCACTTTGGATATTGTCCAGATCAAGGCACTTTTACCTCATCGATATCCCTTTCTTCTTCTTGATCGTGTTACCGATGTAGTGCCCGGGAAGAAAGCGTGTGGGTTTAAAAACCTCACAGCCAACGAAGAATTTTTCAACGGTCACTTTCCCTTCAAACCAATCATGCCAGGCGTTTTGATGATTGAGGCGCTGGCCCAACTAGGTTGCATCTGTGTTCTGATGGAAGAGGAGTTCCGCGGTCATCTGGCCGTATTCACCGGCATTGATGGTGTCAAGTTCCGCACCATGGTGGTTCCAGGTGACCGTCTGGACATGGAAGTAGAACTGACCAAGAGACGCGGACCGTTAGGGAAGGCAAGAGTGATCGCCCGAGTGGGCGACAAAATCGCTTGTGAGGGCGAGATTACATTTGCCGTGACAAAACCGGAGGGGCCAACTGGTCAAATATGATTCATCGCACCGCTGTCATTAGCGAAGGCGCCGAAATCCACGAAACCGCTGACATTGGCCCCTACGTCGTGATCGGTGCCAATGTGAAAATCGGCAAAGGAACAAAGATCGGTCCACACGCAGTTATAGATGGACACACCACAATCGGTGAAGATTGCCATATTTTTGCCGGTGCCAGTATTGGACTCGAGCCTCAAGATCTAGGCTACAAGGGCGAACCCACCGGAGTTCAGATCGGCAATCGGGTGACTATTCGCGAGTACGTCACCATCCATCGAGCGACTAAAGGTGGAGTCACCGTAATTGGTGACGACTGTTTTTTCATGAACTTCGCGCACGTCGCTCACGACTGCAAAGTAGGTCAAGGCGTGATTCTGGCCAACAACTCGATTTTGGCCGGGCATGTGCAAGTTGGAGACTATGTTGTCCTAGCTGGCGTCTGCGTAATACATCAGCATTGCCGATTAGGACGAATGCTTTTGATGAGCGGTTTGAGTGCGACAAGACAAGATCTGCCGCCGTTTGCTATGTGTGATGGGCGCCCAACTACCGTGCGTGGGGTGAACGCGATCGGGCTGAAGCGACGCCAGATAGCACCGGCTACTAGAAAGGCGATAAAGGAAGCCTATCGCATCATTTACAGAACGGATGTGAATCTAACTACCGCTCTCGCGCAAATTGAAAAAGAAATCGAACCTTATCCTGAAATAAAGGAGATTGTGGAGTTCTACAGATCTTCCAAACGCGGTGTTGTAGCGCGCCGCGGCGATAACGATAATAACGAGCAAGAAAGCGAATAGTGCATCTTTATGAACTGTTTGACAACACGGGCGGGGCTAGTAGGCCTAGTGGTAAAGTAGTCTTTTCTAAGGCTTCCTTATAATCAGTAACTTCCGCGCCAACGCTCTCTTCGCGCTACCTGCTGCGCTCCCTTGCTACAACCTCTATTTTCTCCCTCAGCTGAATTCTGGTATCCACAGTGACTTCTCAACTTACGGATCCTCCACACTCTGACAAAACTAGTGGTTACGGTTCTTTGTTTCGCAATCGCCAGTTCATGAAATTGTGGATTGCGCAGATATTTTCTCAATTCGCGGATCGGGCAGTTTTCGTCCTCTTTGTGGCCGTTTTGACGGCCCGAAATATTACTTCTGTTGCGGGTCATCCAGTAGGCGCCGCGCAGATGACGAGCTTACTCTACGTAGCGTTCACGATTCCTGCAGTGGTGTTAAGTCCGGTGGCAGGAGTTTATGTGGATCGCTGGTCAAATCGATCTGTACTTGTCTTTTCAAACATTGCCCGTGCTCTATTCGTCGCACTGGTAGCACTTCCCTGGATTACTAAATCGCCTATGGCGACTTTCACGCTGGCATTTTTGATCTCAATTGGATCACAATTTTTCGGACCAGCCGAAACATCTTCAATACCTCGAATAGTCAAGCACGAAGATCTCTATGCTGCCAACTCACTGTTCTTCACCACCATGATGATCGCTTTGGGTTTTGGTTTCGCCATCGGTGAACCGATCATCGAACAAACAGGAATTGATGGTGCTCCATGGGCAGTGGCAGCAGGCTTTTTGATCGCAGCGATCCTAGTGCTTGCTATTGAAGACAATAAACGCTCCACTGCTCCGCGCGAAGCCTGGTGGGAAGAGCTTCGCTTTGGCATCGCTTACATCGCCAATAACCCGCCTGTTTTTCGAGCGATCTTCAAAATCACTCTGTTATTTAGCACCATAATTACGTTGAACATCATCGCCGTTGGTCTGGCTGAACAAGTGATGCACATTCAACCTTTCCAATTTGGTTACATTATCGCTGCTGCTGGTTTAGGTATGGGCATCGGCAATTTCTGGGTTGGGCACTCAGGCAGAGATATCAATCCGACGCTGCTGGCCTATGCAGGCTTCGCCGGATTGGGCTTTTTCATGTGTATGTTGGCTAGCCTCGGCTACATGCAAGATTTAGTTTTCCCGGCGCTCGGTTGGAAAGACGTTTACTTCCGCGGCGGACTAATGACAATTCCATTACTTTTTTCAGGGTTGATTGGATTTTCTTGTGCTTGTGTTGCAGTCCCCACCCAAGCTGCTTTGCAGGCAGCCGTGCCCGAAGAACTACGGGGAAAAGTTTTTGCCGCTCAAAACACAGCTATGTCTGCGGCCTCGACGATCCCAGTGATCTTGACAGGCGTTTCGGCGGACAATCTGCCCGGTGGGGTTTCCACTACTTTGTTTATCATCGGCATACCGACGCTTTTAGCCGGTTTGCACCACTTCAATAAAACGAGGCTCAGAAAAGGTCAAGAAGGTCAGTAGGGGAAGCGCTTCAGCTCTCCTGAAAAACCAACCGTTGACGGTTGGTTATCGAGCAGCTTGCCCGGAGTGGCGCCGGTGGCGGAATAGACCGAGATGCAAAGTGCACCGCTAACGGACGAATATTTCAGTGACATGGATGAAGATTTGAGGTTGTCATACCGGGGTAAGCTAGATATAAGTCTAGGTTTGTGCCAAAATTACCGGAAATGAGAAATCGGGTCATATTAGCTGCGTTAACACTTGCTGTTTGGATCGGTCTGAAATCTATCGACGAATTCGTCACCGGTCCAGAAGTATTGATCTTGCTTTCTATAGCTGTCGCGATAATGATTACGCACAGTGTTTGGCTCATGGCTGCTCAAGGCAGATGGCGTCGCAAAGCTCGCAAGGCCGGTCTGGTTAAACAACCAGACGGCAGCTATGTCGCAGTCACAGGAGACAGCAGCCAGCCGGATGACGCATGGAAGCCCTGGGTCGATATATTCATAGCCGCTAAAAATGAGCAGCGTGTAATTGAATCTACCATTCGAAATTTTTTCAAAGTTGATTACGACAGTTTCTATTTGTGGGTGATCGACGATTGCTCAACTGATGAAACACCTTTCATCCTCGAGCGCTTAAAAGTTGAGTTTCCGCGTCTTCGCGTTTTGAGACGTGCGTATGGAAGTTGCCCAGGAAAATCAGCAGCACTCAATGAAGCATTGCCTTTGTCCAAAGGCGAAGTAATTGCCGTATTCGATGCCGATGCCTATGTTGCACCAAACTTTTTCGCCTTGACACTTCCTGTCCTTGACCAAGATGGTGTGGGCGCGGTGCAAGCACAAAAGAGAATCTTTGAGCACCAAACTGGTGTTCTCGTAGACTGTCAAGCTTCTGAATATGCGATGGACACTCACTTCCAAATGGGCCGCGATTTGATCGGTGGTGCAGTCGAGTTAAGAGGCAACGGACAGTTGATCAAACGAGCAGCTCTAATTGACGTTGGCGGTTGGAACAACAAAGCGATTACCGACGATCTCGACTTGAGCATGCGACTACTAGTCAGTAATTGGGATGTTCGTTTCTGCCCGCATGCTTATGTTTGGGAAGAAGGAGTGCCAACGATAAAGGGCTTGCTCAGGCAGCGCAGGCGTTGGGCCGAAGGCAGCATTCGTCGCTATCTCGATTATATTTTTCCGCTCAATTCGCCGACCCGCCTTTCTTTTGTGGAGCGTTTAGACACGCTTGCTTTCACGGTTTACTTTGTGGTGCCGGCTTTGATGATCCTTGAAGTTTCCTCCGAGATCATGCGCTTATCGATGGGTGTGCCGACTTATGGTAAGTTCTTCGCTTTGATTTCATTGGCAGTATTTGTTGTCAGTCAATTAAATTTGTTTGTAGCAATTCGCATTTACCGCAATAAAATGTCGGTTTGGAGAACTCTGATCCATAGCTTTCAGGTTAGCTCATACGTTTATGCTCACTGGGTTCCAGTCATCTTCGTATCCTTCTGCCAGATCATTTTCGGCAAACAAACTTCCACATGGCACCCAACTGAACACGTTGGTTCTGCGCAGTCGGCTTTTAGTGACGCCACTTAATTTCGTTTTGCACCAGACGACTAATTTTGTTTCAGCAAATTTTCGTCAATAGCACCAAACTCTGAGAAGATCACTTGGAATCACCCGTGGTGCCTGAATATGCTTGAAAAGGGCTTGGCGACCGGCAGGGAGTATGAGCGAGCGGCATATGTCGGATATATGACTTGCAAAGTGATGTCGAATTCAAACAAACATTTTACAAGGATATAAACGGCGCGAGAAAGCGTACTGTTGTGCTTCTTCGGCAACCTACTATAAATTTCAACGGCCGCAAATATAGACCTTCACAAGAAAATGGGTACAATGGTGCATGTCTTGTGGCCGAGTTGGTCCAGGATTGGTCGTAGTGATTGCTAAGAGATGGAGATTTGCATGCTTAAGAAGTTAGCGTCCTCTTTCATTCTAGCCTCGGCTTTAGTCGGCACGTTGGTAGCACCTTCGTTTGCTGCTGATGACACCTTCAAAAACATTGTGATTTTTCCAGTGAGGGTGGTCGGGACTGGCGTGGGTATGGTTGTTGGAGTACCTTTGGGTGCTTTCAAAGATAGTGTTAAAGGTTCCATTAAAGCCTCCAAGGCTGTATCTGGAAAAGTTGGAAACGATGATCACCACGGAATGCAATGCGTGGGTTCGATCATAGGCGCACCTTTCGGTTTCATTGCCGGTGGTGCTTATGGAATGTTCGATGGTGCCGTACATGGTGCTAAAGAAGGTTACGAAAAGCCTTTCAGCAAGGACACGTTCACTTTTAAAGATGAATAGTCAATAAATGAACGCCCTTTCAAAATACTAGTTGTGAGGATTGAAGAGCGTGGTTCCTTGAACCATGCTCCTTGTCAGGTGAATGTAAAAAATGAAAAACAAAATGTTGATGTTGATGAGTGCTGCAATTGTTTCCTTGGGAACAGCTGCTCCCTCGCTGGCCGATGGTCCACTCCACTCAGGCGCAAGTCTCCTGGGCTCCACCACAGCTGTCGTCATCGATACGCCGGAAGGCGCTATCATCGGCGGCATCTATACTGGTCCTAAGCACTGCTGGCACGGACTAGCCGGCGCTTTCGGTGATGAAAACGGTTGGAAGCAGAACGTAGTTGGAGCAGTGCTGGGCATTCCAATCGGAATGGTCTTTGGTGTTCCATATGGTGCCGTTCATGGTCTGTACCATGGCGCCAACACTGGTTGGGAAAAACCTTTCAGCACCGAATCGTACATCGTTACTGAAGAGAAGTAGATACTGGCGGCCCGAGGTCGAGCCAAACCCTCGGGCCGTAATAACTGGAAAGACGGTGGTAAATGAAGATGAAATCTCTAGGTCGTATAGTTTGTTCGGCAATGATGATGGTCGGCGCAACGGCACCAGCCCTTGCTCTCGATTATGAAGCGAAGCCAGTTATGTGGGTTTTGCAAGCGCCTTTTAGAACCGCAGGTGCCTTGAGTGGTGCCGCAATGAGCGGATTAGTAAGTGGTCCTATCGAAGGTGGCTTCCACGGTTCGCAAAGAGGAATGCATCACGTAGCCGGCAAATTCGGCGACGAGAAGGGCGTTTCTCAACAAATTGCTGCAGTGCCATTAGGTGGTTCTGTCGGCATGGTCATGGGCGGAGGCGAAAGTGGCTTCAAAGGCGCGAAGCATGGTTGGAAGCTCGGTTGGGAAAAACCGTTTAGCCGCTGGTCCTACATCACTATGGAAGAGAAATAAGGCTGGCGTTTAGAACTAGGAAGATGGAGTTAAAAATGAAGAAAGTACTCTCCACGCTGCTCGCTGCTGTCGGCTTAACCGTCGGTTTATCGGCTCCGAGTTTTGCGTATCCAGAACGCCCTGAATCAGCGCGTGTTTGGTATGAAATCGAATATTTTCCAATGCGCTTAATAAGTATGGCTGTCACCACAGCGTGGGATGTTCCCACCGCTATGTTCCAAGACGCCATCAAGGGCTCAATTGGTGGAACCAAAATGGTTGCACGTAACCTCGGTGACGAGGATGGCGTGTACGAATTGATTGCTGGCGGACTGACCGGCGGACCGGTTGGTTTTGTTGCCGGTGGCGCTTACGGCGTCATGCATGGTGCTGCTTATGGCATCCACCATGGCTTTGTTGGCTATCCAAGCCCACATAGCGGCAGCCACAGTATGATCTTCCAGGGCAAAGGCTTTGTTGTTCCTTACGACGACAACTACTAAGCTGAGCAGCTTGAGGAGTCGAGCAGCTTACGGAGTCGGGCAGCTTGCTGCACAGACCCCACTAGTGTGCCTAGACCCCACTAGTCTGCCAAGACTATCTACGGACAAGTCTTGACCTAGGGAAATTAGTTTGGCTCTTGAGAGATATTGGATCAGATTTCTGGTCCAATATCTTTCTGTTACTGTTTTTTGGTACCAAAAGCGGTGCTGGTGGGTTATAAGGCTTAAGGGTGGGCATAGAATTTGAGAGGGCAAATTTGCTCTTTGTTTTGTATCGGTAGTGGGAATCCATCAGCCCTGATAGACTAATGATCAGTGAAACGTTGCTCAGAGCCGCTGGGCGTGTAGATTGGCGTTGAATAACAAAGGGTCTTAAAAATTAAGGCATGGAGATTGCAAGGGAAAGAAGAGCCGGACCAAAGAGAATTGGCGAATTGCTGGTTGCGGCGAATGTAATCAAGCCAGAGGTCTTACTTGAAGCGCTCCAAGTCGCCAAGAAGTCCGCGACCCCGCTTGGTCGTGTTCTTATGGGCATCGGCGAGTTGACCGAGCGCGACTTGCAAACAGCTATTGAAGTGCAGTCCTTGCTAAGAGAAGGCGTGATTTCAGCGGAGTTCGGCATCCGCGCCCTGAACGTCGCTATCAAAGGCTGCATCCCTCTAGAAGAGGCGTTCAGTCGCCTTGGCTGGAAAGCTCCCCAGCGAGAGAGTATGCCAGGCAGTGAGCTTGGAGAATTACTTTTAGAAGCGGGTGTGGTCACTCGAGAAAATCTTGAAGAAGCGATGACCCAAAGCCAGGAAAACAACCTTCCTCTTGGTCGTTGTCTAGTTTTGGCGCGAGCCATACCCTCTTCGTTACTGGCTTCAGCCCTGACCGCTCAAGTGCTGCTGCGCGATGGCAAGATCACAAAAGATCAAGCTGTGAACGGAATGAAAGCGGCGGCTCGTAAGCATCAAACCATCGAAGTCTCGCTGCAGGAAGTTGGGGCATATCGCCCGTCTCAAGCGAACATTCGAGTTGGCGATCTTTTGATGTCAGCCGGCTTAGTCACCGAGGGCGACAAAATCTCCGCTATTGAAATGGGCCTGGTTCAACAGCAACCTGTCGGCCAAGTTCTCGTTCAAGCCGGGATGATTTCAGAGGTGATGTTGAATGAAAGTCTTAAGCTCCAAGAGATGGTGGCGAAAGGAAATTTGACTGGCGTACAAGCGGCGGATATTCTTCGCCATGCGAATACTCGCAATTGCTCAGTAGACACAATTATCTCCGAACGCAGTACAAAAGAGGACGAAATTGCTCGAGCCAATACGGTCCTGGATATCCTTCAGCAAGCCGGTGCACTCACCCCTCAAGATCTAGCTAAGGCGGAAGGCGTCAGCCGGCAGCTGAACGTCAGTTTGGGCGAAGTGTTGCTGTCCACAGGAGTAATCGATAAGAAGCTATTGCAGGCCGCTGTGCAAGCCCAGGGCTTTATCGACGACGACATCCTCACAGTTGGACATGCGACTGCTGTGTTGCACTACTGCCAAAAAACAGGAGTCGATTTCCCTGCTGCACTGAAAGAAGTCGCTTACACCGCGCCTGCGGACACAATCGATCCACGTTTGCAACAAGGCTCAGGATGGCTCGGCAAGCTATGGTCGAAAGTTAAGAAGCCCGGCGAATAACGCACCATCTGTGGTGCCATTGATGCGCCCCAGCTTTTCTAACTTTATGGAAGCGTTTTGTTTGAAGATATCCTTTTGGTGCACAATCTACGCATATTGTTTAGTGTATGTTTATCTGAAAGTTATCCAATTCGGGCCGTCAAGAGCTAAACTGTCAGTCTGTTCGTTCGACTGAAACGAGCTACGCAAGGATTTGCCGCTTCCGCTTTATAGAGCTGAAGTGGATTGGAATTAAGTAGACATGGCTGATTCGTTGTTTTTTACTACTGTTTCTGCGCGTCTCGTGCTTTCCCTCTTTGCGATCGCACTGCTTTCGTACGTACCAGTCGTGCAAACACTGGCTAGCAGTGGGTCAGAACGAAGTTCAGAATTCACGTGGTGGACAGAAAAACAGCAGAACGGACATCGCTGGGTGAAGGCTAAATTGCTCATCCAAGCCTCAACGGAAATTGTCTGGCAGGCTATCCACAATGAACAAAATGGCGACGCTGACCTGGTTTACAGAAAGGTGTTAAGCCACGGTTTGAACGATGTTGTCTCCGAGCAGAAATTGGCTCACCTGCCAATTATCGGCACCGCAGTCAGCACGATGCATACAACCGAAGTGCCGTTGAAGCGCATCGACTACAGCATGGTCAAATCTGATCGTTTTAAGGCTCTCGAAGGCAGCTGGGTGCTCACTCCGGCTTCAAACAAATCAACATATCTGGAGCTCTCTTCGTATTGCGATATCGGAATTCCGATTCCTCGCCCCATCCGCGAAGGAATTACCGTAAAAAAGCTCGAGAAGAGACTGGCCAACGTAAAACATAACTCTGAACTGGCTCAGTTCCAAATTGCTGCCGAGAAAACTCAAGCAGAAAGATTGGATTAAACCTCATCCAGTTCGGCAACAGCCAACCGTTGACGCGGTTTGGTTTTTAGGTTGGACTGCGTTTAGCTTATTAGCTGAGCTTCCAACTCCTTCAAGTCCTTTGGCTCTACATTCTTACTGTTGGCTGTGATCTTTGCGTAGAACTCCTCAGGATCGTCGCCACTGTGTTCGCCAACACAGCTGGGATGGAGATATCGAGGTCCGCTTCGGGGAAATGGACCGCCATCGTCTTCGCTCTCTATCGCTAAACGCAAATGTCCCTTCTCGATTTTTTCGGAGCAACCGACGCATGATGCGCGAGCAGTAGGGGCGTACTCTGCATAGGGCAATACTGTGGGTTTCTCGGTTTTGACGTTTGCGTCGATCGCTTGTTCGAGTTCATCTTTGTCTGGAATATCCAACTCTGTTTCACCAAGAGCCTGTTTAAGGGCGGAAGGTTTTTTCTTAGCGGCGCATGCCAGGTGGTGCCAGTTATAAGTCATATCACCAGCCGAAAATGCATTCGGCACTTCCTCACCGAAACGGAGGTCACCTTTGGCGATAGTTTGCTTACAGGTTCGACAACTTGCCCGGCCTGTTTTGGCAGTCTCAATTATGTTTGCCATGATTTTCCCTCATGTCGGCGTTGGTGACACATGGTAATTCACCCCAAAGTATTTTGCTCAATTTAAGAGAACAATTTTGACAAAAACTACTCACAATTAAGACTTCCCTTGGAGGAGGGGATTTTGCGCGGCTACGCTGCAAAGCGCTATTGTCAAGATTTACGCACGTCAATGGCCAGTTGTTTCCATGCTCTTACGGCAGGCCAAGGCAAGTGCCACCATATGCGATACCAATGCCTAGAACCGAGAATTAGCCGCACTTATCTAGACGTGCACACAGAAGCAGTTAGCCGTGAGGGACTAATAAATCATCGATTCGAGAATGCGCTTTTGTAATTGCCATTCGTGATCGAGCATGCGGAACCAGGCGGTGTCACGATTTCTTCCTTTGACAATAAAATGAAACTCCTGCACGCATTCAAAGCTAAATCCCATGCATAAAGCGGCTCGCCTTGAACGCTCGTTCAAAGCGTCACATTTCCATTCGAGGCGACGATAGCCAAGAGAGAAAGCATGTTTGAGCATCAAATATGTAGCTTCCATGTTGGCGCCCTTGCCTTGCACAACCGGGCTGTACCAAATGTTGCCGAGTTCCACTTTTAAATGTTCTGGGAAATTGTTCATGAAAGTCGCCACCCCGACCTGATGTTCGCTAGCATCGAAAACACACATGGCTAGCCCGTTTTCATTGCTGACGAGAGCCTGGAGATACTTTTCATAGTGATCAAGGTTGGTAAACGGTCCGACGCCCATGTAGCGCCAAATCAATGCATCCGAGTCATAGTCAGCGATTGTGTTGCCATTAAAATCTATGCTTGAACCATTTGAAGCGGCGAAAAGTGCTTGACTGTCCCTTTGAACATCCAGAGGCTCTAACCTCACCTTTGAACCGGTCAAGGTCGTTGGGGTCATCTTTGTAGGCAAGAGCAAACGGTTCGACAGAACCAAATTTGCTAAAACTGGGGGTAGTGTTGAGTCGCTCATACTTCCTCCGTGCTAGGAAATTTAGCCTACTGCACGCCTTTCCAAATTGCTAGGAATGGTCACCTTAGTAAAAACTGATCATTTGCTAAGCCGCGCGTCAGGCCTGTTACTCTAGTTGACTAGCGTGATCGAGGACTCAATCGTCTGGCTCCTCGCTTTAGATAAATTTGGGTGAGGCGACCCGATCTAAAAAGGTGAAAAACACATGGGACAAGTAATCGACAGAACTTTCAACGGGCTAAAGGTTCCTCAAGGGGAAAAAATCCAGTTCAAGGATGGTAAGCCTGTAACACCGACAAAACCGATCATTCCTTTCATCG
>PLXC01000085.1 GCA_003151275.1 Candidatus Melainabacteria bacterium | reverse complement strand
AGTTGAAGACCGCCCTGTAGCATTGAATGGCAAGGTGGAAGTGAGGCCGCAATTGTCACTCGTTCTAAATTTCGATCACCGAGTAATGGATGGAGCGACCGCTGCACGATTCATGAAAGACATTGTCGATTTGTTGCAAGGTGGATTGGAGGAGCATGTGAAAGCCGAACTTGTCTCACTCTCAGGCGGTAGCTCGGGCGATTAGTTTAGTGGAATCCACTGACCTAGACTGTCTATTATACGGGCCTAATTCAGCCAACGCCGTCTAGCCCACTGCCGCCGGGATCTAACAAGACGGCTGACAAGAAACTGGTTAAGCGCAGATGTTTGAGTGGATTGATCATGTTTTAAATTGGCGTGCCTGGAGAGATTCGAACTCCCGACCTCATAGTTCGTAGCTGCAATCATCAGAGCGCAAACGAAGGAAAGAATCGAGCGCGGCGCCTCTTCAGAAGAAGAGGTCTTTGAAAAACTTTGCCACTTCTTGCACTTCGTCGGCTATCTTATCGGTTTCCTCATCTCCTATGGTGCCTCGCAAAATGGTGCCGGCGGCGAGCACTGTTTCCGCGCCTATGGCGACGGCGCCCCATTGCCATGTTGTAGGATCGCCAGGATCGATGCCTACCATGGCAGTTTGACTCACCAGAGATGCAAGTTCGCGCGTGGACATTTTCAATTCGTTGTTGCGGTCCAATCTCAAGTAGAAGCTCTGAGTGCCACCAGATATAGGGTTGCTTGCAACTCCAAATACCATCCAGTTTCCGTTTTGATCAAATGCGGGACGCATCGTTTGCTCGTGCAGATCAAGCCCAATCCATCTGCCGGGGGCAGTGCGAACAACAATCCGCCTGACACGGTTTTTGGGAGGGCTGAGCCTAATCGCTTCAATTCGAGAAGGTATGGAACGCCTCAAGTCCAATCCCATTGCGCTAAGTTCTGAGGGTGAATTGAAAGCCACACTCATATCGACACCTTTGAGATTGGTAATGTCTAATTCAGCTGTTGTCTTTTTCATCTCTAGATTAACAGTTGGAGCGAATTTCAGAGCTACGCCGCCCAGATCACACGAGGAAACGGTCTGGCGTTCAATCTGAATACTTTCTGCGTTCCTGCAAATGCGTACACCATTTTGAAAAATCGCTCGAGTGAGCGGGTCATGCACCTCTATACGTGCACATCGCTCGAAGAGAGATAGAAGGTCTTTCTCCTGATATTGCAGTGCTCTCTTTAAGTTATTGGCACTATCCAAATAGCGCCTGAATTCGTTCTGAACAACCGGCAAATTGGTTGAAAATGTTGTCGTTTTCAGAAAGAATCCAACAAAAATATTTTTACCCAGGTTAGTAATTGCCTGCAATCTCGATGAAGCAGTTTGTGCAACAGTTCCGCATTCGGCGAGCATTGGTTTGACTACGCAAATGTCCCCTTCGGCTTTCAGTGCTAGCTGCGGCACAGCAATCAGCTTGCCCCCGACACTGAAGGTGATACCAGTCATGTTTACAAATATTGCCTCATCCGGTGGATTTGGCACTAGCCTGAATGTAACGGTGGTGCCAAAATTCACTTTTTGCACGTATCCATCTGAGAGACCTCGTGGCAAATCTATCGAAGTTTCCTCAGAGCGGGTTAGGGTCGAACCTGCTGTTCCAGTGACGACTTTGGTCACTGTGCGTAATACGCGGAACAAGTCTGCCGACACTTTGGCTCTTTGTTCTGCGGTAAGACCAGGCGAATGCGAGAAGGCGTCGATAAAGTATCTTTCCAAGTCCAACCCAGAGAACTCTTTTACTATCTTTGGGAGATCATCTGCGAGTAGATCAACCCCATCTGGTCTTACAGCCAATTCGAAATAATCAGGGAGATTCGCATAAGTAAGCAGCAAACGATCAATTTCATCGACTCTAGTTTTCTCGCCGAGAAGTAACTGAATACGACGAGCAACCGACAGTGCATCGTCACTTCTCTGCATTCTTTGCGCGATGGCGTGCTGCAGACGAAGGCATTCTTTGAGATCAGCAGAACGCTGAGCATCAAGCGAAACTCCTTTACCTGATATTTCGAACTGACTAACCGCGCGTTTAAGAACATCTTCCGCCTGACTCAGGTCGGAAGCGTCATAACAGGACTGAGCAACCTTCACTAGGAGTTTTCCCGCGCCGATTTTCTGACCAGCTCGCACTTCGCAGGCGTTGGCGGCAGCCTCTCTCATGGCACGCGCTTCATTGCTTTTTCCGCCTGACTGATATACCTCGCCAAGGTCAATCAGTGCTTCGATGTGAACATCGCTTGCCGCTTGCTTTCTTGCAGCCAGCTTGACTCGCCACTTGAGCAATGTTTCGGCTGCCAGTTGCTCACCAGCATCAATGTAAGCTTCGGCCTTTTTGACCAGGAAACTCTCATCGGTAGTGGCATTAAGAGCAGCTTGCAATAATGTTTTGCCGCGTTCGTTAAGGGAGGTTTTCTTCCCTGACAGTATTGCGTCCATGACTGTGACTCTGAGCTCATGAGGCAAGAGCGGGATTGTTTCTTCATCAATACTTTCAATTAGCTGGACACCTGCATCTGCACTACCTTCTGCATACGATAGTGCAAGATTAACTAGAGTCTCCAATCGGGATTCGCTCAGGGCATTTGCGCTCATTTATCTCACCGGCTGGTGATTTATTTATACCCCAAAAGATGGTGTGTGGTCAGTCACAGCATCCTCCTAAAGCATCACCTTCATCATTCATTTCAAGACATCGCCTGATACATCGATCCATCAGCATCACTAAAATCAAAGGCCGCCTATCTATGGCGCATGTACGCTGTAGTTCGATAGACATTGATTGACATACACCCAACAGCGTGGATAGGCTTTCTTTTGTGCCGCATATTTTTCCTTTTCGTCGACAAGGCCTGCCGCTGTGGAAGTAATGCCGGCAAACAAATCGGCAAACAACTCCTCTCTTATCTCGTTATGATATTTTGTTTCAGGTGCGTGGCCCGCTCTGTCTTGGTTGTAGAATTCTGTCATGTTCGGATTGTGCGGATGGCGGCCGATGTTGTAGTCGAAAGCATGTCCCAGTTCGTGAAAACATACGTCGCCTGGTCTTTTTACGACGTATGGTTTGCCTAGACCAGCGGTTTGCGTCACAAACACGTTGCCGTGATCAGTGATACCGTGCAATTGTTCCCAACGAAGACCATTAGGTGCAGTGCTCCATCCTTTGACCCGTGCTAAGTCGCCGATGTTGCAGATAATTCGCTGCCTCCATCTCATGATCCCAAAATACAAAGCATCATAATTAACTACGGGTCTGCGTGTCTTTTCGAATCGGTTTCATCTCGAGAAATTTTTGCAGCACTTCTTGCAAGATTTCATCCTCGGTAACCACCATCTTTAATTGTGATGCTTCTTCCCTGCTTAACCCGGTAAGCAAGAGGAACATGCGATAATCGGCAAGAATTCTGTCTGCCAGCGATGGCTACATCTGTGTTGTCATTATTTTTTGTTGAGAGTTGAAGCCGAGGAAATTTATGTCGATCTGGAAGTTACTGAGCATTCACCTAGCCGGAGCTCTTGTTGTTACCGCTGGGGTCACTCCCGTTGCTGCGCAGTCTAAGTCATCATTGTCGAACGCGCCATTATCAGCTGCGAAACCTGTGGAAATTGCCTCTGGATATAGTCAGCCGCCGAAAAATATTCTGGACGTCATGCATGCGCCCTCGCCTCCAGTACCAAAGGTGAGCCCTACAAATGATTCTGTTCTGCTGGTGTCTTGGCAAGACTACCCCTCGATTTCCCGCGTGGCCACGCCTTTCTTACGCCTCGCCGGCGTGCGAGTCGAGCCCAAGAACCACAGCAAGCACGATAGTCCGGGCGGCTACGGCATCACACCTTGCGCGAGCAATTTCGAGGTTTGCACCGCCGATGGTGCGCATGTTCACATTGTCCTTCCTAAGAGCGGATGCCCAGGCAACCCTGTGTGGGCCGCTGACGGAAAAAAATTCGCCTTTGTGAACGTCACTGCCAACTCGGTTGAGCTATGGCTTGCCGATGCCCAAACCGGCGAAGTGCGTCAGGTGCCTGGCGCCCACATTAACCCCATGTTCGACAACGAGATGGAATGGATGCCGGATCAGAAAACCCTCTTAGTCAAGCTGGTGCCCCAGGGGATGGGTGAGCCGCCGCAGGAATCGGTTACACCGGTTGGCCCAAGCATTCAGGAGTCGAAAGGTGAAAAAGGACAGAGCAGCACTTATGAGACTCGCGACACGTTGAGCAATAAGCACGAGGAGGACCTCTTCGATTACTATGGTGCCTCTCAGCTAGCTTTAGTTGATACGGTAACTGCAAAGATTACGACCATCGGTAAGCCTGGAAATTTCGAAACGCTCGATCCCGCGCCGGACGGCAAGCACGTCCTCATCACCGCCATCCACAAGCCTTATTCGTACATCACCACTTACGATCGTTTCCCGCATGAAGTCGAAGTCTGGGACGTAACAACGCCCTCCCACGTTCTCAAAAAGACTATTGCTTCGCTGCCACTTGCGGATCGAGTTCCTATTCATGGCGTCCCCACAGGTCCGCGTGATTTCTCCTGGCGTGCCACAGAGCCAGCTACTCTGGTTTGGGCTGAAGCATTGGACGGCGGCGACTGGAATACTAATGTTCCTGCTCGCGATAAGATCATGCTTTTGAAGGGGCCCTTCGATGCATCCCCGCTTGAGATCACTCGAACAGAGCAGCGTTATTCCGGGCTCGATTGGGGCGAACAGCCGGGTGTTGCTCTATTGCAAGAGTATGATCAAAACAGGCACTGGAAGCGGACCTTCATAGTCGACATCGACGATCAACAAGGAAAGCCTCGCTTGCTTTGGGATCTTTCCACTGACGAGAAATACGCGAACCCCGGCAACCCAGTGCACCGTCAGCTCGCTAATGGGTCTTGGGTGATCCGTCAGGAAGGAGATTCGATCTATCTTTCTGGAGTCGGCTCTTCGGTTGACGGTGATCGGCCGTTCCTCGATCGGCTCGATCTCAAAACGCTAAAATCGCAACGCCTATTTCGCAGCGATAAGGCTTCATACGAGCGTTTTCTCGCATTCGCGAAAGAAGACGGGCAGACCTTTCTGACCTGGCACCAATCTCCCACTGACCCGCCGAATGTGTATGTGCGAACGCTTGGAGAAATTGTCGATGCGCCAGCGGGGGAAGCAACCTTAGCCTCAAGCTACGTTGCTCTGACCCACCTTCCAGACCCAGCGCCTGAGGTGCGGGCGATTAAAAAGCGTTTGATCAAGTATAAGCGCGCCGACGGGCTCGACCTTTCCTTCACGCTGTACACTCCGCCTGGCTATAAGGAGGGTACTCGTGTTCCCACGATTCTTTACGCGTATCCTCTCGACTATGCGGACGCTTCGGTGGCCGGTCAAGTCGCAGGTTCGCAGGAAACCTTCACTAACCTTCGTAATTACAAACTCTTGCTACTCGCCGGCTATGCGATCATCGACAACACTTCTTTCCCCATCGTCGGTGATCCGAAGAAAGCCTACGATACCTATCTGGACCAGCTCGTCGCTGATGCAAAGGCTGCTGTCGATGAAGCGGTTCGCATTGGCGTCGCCGATCCCGATCGCATAGGAGTGACCGGACACAGCCACGGTGCCTTAATGACCGCAAATCTGATCGGCCATTCCGAGCTGTTCAGGGCCGGCGTTGCTACAAGCGGCTCCTATAACAAGACGCTTACGGCCTTTGGCTTTCAGAATGAGAGGCGGTCTGTCTGGGATGCGCCTGATGTCTATTTGAAAGTGTCACCATTTTTCGTCGCTGATAAACTGAAGACGCCCCTTCTTATTGTGCATGGAGCGGAAGATGCGAATCCTGGTACTACACCACTGCAGGCGCACATGCTTTACGAAGCAGTTCGTGGCAATGGTGGCACAGTTCGCCTGGTCGTGCTGCCGCACGAGCCGCATTGGTACACCGCAATGGAATCGAACGAACAACTTGTTTACGAGATGCTTAGTTGGTTTGACAAATATGTAAAAAACGCGGCGCCCCGACCCGCCTCTCGCGTGTCCACATCTTTCTTGCGACCGCCGATATAGCAGCCTCGGCAGGGCAGCTGTGTCCCGCCCGTGTCGTGCAACTGGCTCAGTCCTGGAGTCTCATGACCTGAAACGGTCAAGACTTAGATTTGAAACGGTCGAGCTCAGGTTAGTCCGCCACCACCATCACCTTGCCATTAGTCATTCGCACTAACTCTTCGGCGTTGGTTGAGAACATGGCGTGCTCCGAACCGCCACCAGCCCAAATAACGTTGTGATCGAACAGCGCTTTATCAATGATTGTTTTGATTGGAGCCGGGTGGCCAATTGGGGCAACGCCTCCGACAGCTTGACCCGTGGATTGCAGCACAAAATCAGCGTCAGCTCGGTCAATTTTCTTTATGCCCAGTTCCTTCGCGACCATTTTTAGATTGACGCGGTGGGCACCACTGGCGATGATAAGCAGTGGTGCTGATTCTGCCGAAAAAATCAAGCTATTTGCGATGGCACCGACCTCGCAACCCAATTCTTCGGCGGCAGCGACAGCCGTTGGAACTGGTTGCGTAAACTCGCGCATTTCGCCAGATGCGCTTAAGCTTTTTAATGTTTCTCGAACTTTGCTGATTGCGTTCATTCGCGACCCTTACTGATTGCGGACACCGCATGAGCTTATCACAACGCTATGAATAATCCGAGGATAGCCTAAGCAGCAAGCTGCTCGGCATAATGAGAAATTTCGACTTTAGAAATTCCTGCGCATCTGAGCAATCAATTCTTGGTTAGCACCGGATTTTGGAATGTCTTTGAATGTGTGCGATTTCAGATTGAATACGCCTGCTACCGTGCCGACTCGATAGCAAAAGAAAGTTCTATCTTCCTGTCCTACTAAACGGTCGACATTCAATTTTTCTTCGTCGGAAATTAGTTCAAATTGAGGTGACGAACTAATCCTGTTGAAAAAATTCTGGATAGTTCGAATCTTGATTTTTCTTCCATCCACTCGAAACATTTGTGGTCCAAGCAAGTCACCATCTTTCTTAGTCAGGGTGAAACAGCACATGGTATCAACACCGTTGGTGAGCTGATTCCGGAAATCATCAGGAAGATGCTGAAGTGTTTTTATAGACCCAATAAATTCAACTTTGATTTCCTCGGTATCAGACGTAATTGATTCAAGGGTTTCTTTTTCAATGAAGTTATCAAATTCATCCAAATATAACGCGACTGGCGGATGCTCTGTGCCCGCTTCATTGGAGAGCGAGAGAGCCGCCTGTTTAACGCCGGTGACAATCAAACTGCCAAGCACATTTCCATTTTGATCGAGCTTGCCTTTGGCTACTTTGACAATCAAAACTCTGCGTTCTGTTATCAGTGCCTTGAGTTTCAAATCTCCGACTGGCTTGGTGAGAATAGAACCAATTCGCCCATCGCTAAGCATTGGAGTGACTCGGTTTAAAATCGGTTCCACCCACGGAATCCATTGCTCGCTTCTCGCTAATTTTTTGTATTGTCCCCACGTGTCCAAGAGAGTTGTGTACTCAGTTCTCTTCGATTTTCGCTTTTCGACAGATTCCAGCATCACATCTCTAAAATCGTTGTCGTTTAGAAGGAGAGGTAGGTCTGCCAGGGTCCGTCCATTTGCCATGAGCAACATTACGGCACTACGTAAAATGTGAGCTGTTTGCTGACTCCATTGACTTTGAGTATTGGGAACCTCTGTGTACATGGCTTTGAAACCATATACGATGGCGGAAGCGGCGCTTTGTAAATCTCCATCATCTGGCATTTCGAGCGGGTTGTAGCCGATCGAATTATTTTTCTGCGTGGGATCCAGCAGGCTGATTCGTTTGGCAAGCTCCTTTCCATTTGGATGGGTAGAAACCCAGCGCGTAATTAAATCGGTCAACTTTCCATCTGAATCGACAACGACTACCGCGCGTTCTGCCGACTCTATGTCGTGCACAACCATGTTCGCCATCAATCGAGTCTTGCCTTTGTCGCTAGTTCCCAGGATTAAGACGTGCGGACTCGTCTCACGAATTTTCGGAGTTAGTGTCAACTCTTTAGCAGTAAGAGGTTTCCATATTTTCCATTCACGTCTGATGCCTAGAGGCAAACCACCCGGCTTTAGCGATTGATTGAGCTGCTTGAGTTCTTGGTTGTGTTGTTTTTTGAATTGCGATGGAATGTATTTTTGTTTTTCCAAAATGTTGTCTATGCCGTTTGGACTAAAGTAGGCATATGAGCCGACCAACGCAACGACTGCCAATAATGCGAGACCCATGGCGCTATACATAAACTTCATGCTGACGCTTAGCTGCGCAAACCAAATCGATAGTTGTTCAAGTGGATTAGAGAAGGTGATACTGATTTGATATCCACTCTGGAGCACGAACATGACGCCAAAGATTGCGATGACCACCAGTGAGGTGATGAAAACAATCGCCATGTGCTTGTCTGTGAATCGTTTGATTTCTGTCGACTTTTTCCGGGGCGAAATGTCTGTGGCCAGCTTTTGCTTGGTCGCCAAACGTTGTGGCTTGGTCGAATCCTCAAGCGTTAGCTCGGTTGGCGATTTGGGATCTGGCTGATTTCGTGGAGGCGTCAGCTGTGAAGAGCTTGAAACAGTTGAACGAGAGAGAACATACTCTTCTTCTGCATCCGGCCAGTTTTCTTGCCCAGACACAGGGTCCGCTGCATCATTGTCGTTGTGTGGAACTGCGTCTTCGAAAAACGAAAAATTGTGAGCTGT
Source organism: Candidatus Melainabacteria bacterium (assembly GCA_003151275.1). The sequence continues at coordinate 1,221 of PLXC01000085.1, read as the reverse complement.
GCCACCACCTTGCGCCGGTGTGACTGTTGTCGGTGGAACCGATGCTACCGCACCGCAGTTGACGCACTGTGTTTCAGTGCATTTTAAAATCGCTCCGCACGTTTGGCAGATTTCCAAAAGAGAACTCCGAAATGGCATTGCCAATTTCGATTCAAAATGAGGTTAGTAAGGCCAACAGATATTACGCTCGACACGGGTCGTTGTCAAGTAGTATTAATAGGCTTCGGCTGTCGCCAGACCGTAACTCACCCTGGTGTGTCATTGCGAAGCGAGTGCCTGCCAAACTGAATTCCAATGTCTCGGGTAAATTCGTCAGGTCAGTGTCGTTATTGCTGCGCACCGCATATAGTGGCGCCATCTGCGACAGCTGATCGAGAAATTCCCTGGTAAGGACATCGCGGCATGAAGAATCGTTTCTGCATATTCTAGAATCTTCCAGGCAGAATCTGGAAGATTCTTCGCGCGCTTGGGAATATGTGTGTCGGCCAGTACAGCAATTCGCATTATTCAGAAATTTTTACTGGAACGCTTCGCTCTGTCTCATCTCCCGAGCCCTGTCGTACTCTGTCTGAGCCTCAGCACTCCGACTTAGCTTTTTTAAAATTGCGGCTCGAATCTCGTGCGTCTGAGAACCAGCATCGGATTGCAAAATAGAACCAATCACGTTCAGCGCTTCCTCTGCTTTCCCTGATCTGCTCACCTCGAATATTGAAATTGCTGCGGTGCCGAAATAGAGACAGTTAAACAGCTGCTTCAGGTCATATGTTTTTCGAAGGTCCTTCGAGTTTTTGATCGATGTGGCGGTTGGATAACAGTGAGCACCGATTTTTTCTGTTTCCGTAGTAAAGTCCACTGAGTTTGTCGATGGCGCGATCAACTTTTTGGGAATTGGAATTATTGAGCATCTCGAATCGGGCTGAGTTGAACAGCTTGAATCGAGTTGAGTTCGAACGTCAATGACTTGTTCAACTTTCTCAACTGCTTCAATTGTATTGGCTGACTCACACAAAATGTTCGAACATTTTTTCTGGTGTGGCCAATTCAACTTTAGGCTTCATCAAAAATCGATTCCGTTCTGCAGCGCTCTTTGACAATGCGAAGTGCAGTCGGCACGGAGGCAGACCAGCGCTAGACAGATGAGTGGAGGGTACTAATGTAGACAACTTACTGTAAGCATGAAAAGGTTGATTGTCAAGTCAACCATATGCTTCAGGGTTTATC
>PLXC01000029.1 GCA_003151275.1 Candidatus Melainabacteria bacterium | reverse complement strand
GCTCTAGGGAAACGGTTCTTGCGGATGAACCTGAATTGGTCAGCACGATAACCTTGCTGCCATCAGGGTTTTGGAAAGCCACGTGAACGAGATCTTTGAACTCGCCGAGTGACTGAAAGCGACGTGCACCACGCCGGACGAACTTGGAGAACTGCCCCATCGCCCAGAATTGGCCGCTGTACGAGACCGCCTTAGTGATCGAATTGATGGTCACCAATCCGGCGCAGTCGAAGGGTCCGATGTTGGGACGGCCAGCTTCGTCCAGCGCCAGGTTCCAGCCGGTCAGACCGCGACACCAGTTGCGCAGGAACGCCGTGAAGGCGCGCCCCCAGACAGTCCATTGCACGGCGTATTCAGGATCATTGATGCCCGGACCACCTTCGGTCCAATAGCAGTCGATATCCGGGTGCGCGTCGTGCACCACAGTCGCCTTGGCGGGATCGCCAACGTAGCCGTGCCAAGCAATCGCCTTGCAGTATTTCTTGATGTCCCACTCCTCCAGCGACGCAAGCGCGCGACCCCAGAGGTTGAAGTTGTGGTCGATCATCCAGATCTGGGTCTTTTGACCTTCGCGCTCGAGTTGCGGTCCCAGGTGGTAACGCACGAAGTCCACTTCGTATTCCTGCGGCCACAGGCACTGCGGCATCAAACTGCCCTGGTCGGTGTCGACCTCATTCTGGACAGTGAGGGCGCGAATCGGCACCCCTGCTTGCTCGTAAGCACGCAAGAATTTCGACAGATACTGCGCGTAGTTCGGGAACCACTTGCGCTGGACGTTGCCGCCAAGCAGCGAGTTGTTCGACTTCATCCAGCCAGGAGGGCTCCACGGCGAGGAGAAGAGGAAGATGTCCGGATTCTGCTGCAGTGCTTCCCGCACCATCGGCACGATGTACTTGAGGTCGTGGTCGATGGAGAAGTTCTTCAGATCGGGATCTGCGGGACCGTCGTTGTAGCTGTACGCATGGGTGGAATAGTCGCTCGAGCCAACGCAGGTGCGACACATGTTCAATCCCATCTGGGACGGATGGAAAAGCTCGTAGAAGAGCTTGTTCCGAGCTTCCGGAGCCAGTTGATTGAACATGTAACACGCCCCGTCTGTGAAGGCTGCGCCGAAGCCGACCATCTCTTGAAACTTGGTGTCGAGGCTGAGCACGATAGTTTCATTTGCGGATCGGTTGGCGGCGGAGGTACTCCAATTAGAGGTGGCTCCGCTGGCGAGTCGTTTGCTGGCAGACGTGATCGTCGTGGCAATCATGCCAGGTGAGATGGCGGCTGTTGCTGAGTCAGGGAAGACCACGGCGAATGGATCCGCTTGGTCTTGAGTCGATGGGCTTTTGATGCTACATCGTCGATAGGCGTAGATTGCGCTAACAACTGTTGCGCAGAGGAGCGCTTTGAGTGTGAATCGCATGGGTATACCTTTCGGGTTCCAGACCTTAAGGGGTGAAGTTTTGGGTGAAAGTTTAAAAGCAGGGCCAAGCACACGATAGTGATCGCAAGGTTTGGATATGGAGAAGCTGAGGTGCGCGGGAAGAGGTGCTCGGAATAACCGCCTAAGAAGAAAGAGTTAAAAGAAACGGTGTTACTTGATCACTATCAAATCTGTGCCTGTATTCGTGATTGTTGGCTTGTTACGAATCGCTTTACAAGATAGTTTACAAAGTTGCGTACATGACTCGAAAGCTAGCAATACGCAAGGCTTTGGCTGACCCGCCGGAGCTGATCACCTACTCTGTCAGCCTGACAAAATTGGCGCAACTCGCGAGAGCGCGCGTTAAGAACTCCATACGAACGACAAACTCCCCGAGCATAATCTGTACTGCTCGAGGTTTTTTGCACGTCTGGAAAGCACGCACGGTATTAAGTTTGTCAGTCTGGATTCCTAGGGCAAGAGGCTCAGACTGAAAGGATACTAAGACAACATTGTGGCATTCTCGTGGCACGAAAAATTGGCAATAATTTTTCTTGGCTCGTAAATCCCAGAACTATCCAGTCGCGCCATCTGAGCATCGCCTGTGGTTCCATTGTCTGCGCTGATGGTGGCACGACAAAACTATTCCCGAATCATTGTATTTAAGATCGTATTTAAATCAGCGTTTGCGCTCTCGTAATCTGCCTTGCAGAAGCGAACAGAGAGGCTGTAAATTCGATGCTTGTAGCCGAAATAAACGTGTTTTTCATAGCGGTCAGGCTCTTGAGTGTTGGAATTATCTTTTAAGTAATAAATCTGGGCCAGTATGTTTTTCGCGTAGCCTATCTGTGCTGCTTTTGGCTGCTGAACCATTGTTCGTTGATGTGACGACCAAAAATACTTATTTTCGTCTGATGCTGTCTGCTCTGGACTATCTTTGTCTTGTAGTCGAAACATAATGCTCATCCAAGCACTACGATTATTGAATAACTCGACAAAGTCGCCCCACTCAGTGTTTAAATCCTTTGAGCCCCAAGATTTGGGATAGTAAAACATCAAGCCCTGTTTTCTGCAGACGAGAAACTTATCTGTTGGCTTCAGTGCGCTGGAGGCAGTGGCTAATGGGTGACTCGTGATCACGGCTGGGTGAGTTGTTGCGGCGGCAGTGTTGACTATCGAACTGCCAGTTGTAGGGCTGATGATTGTTGGACTGCCGTCTTGACTGGCACCGCCCATGGTTACGACCTCAAGTGATGTAAGCAGCTCGTCCTTTTGCACAGCGCCCGACGAAAACGCGGTTATTTCAGGCTTGGTAATCACCACTTCTTGATACGTTGCTTGATTTGCTTGATAAAATCTGACCTTGACGCGAACTGTTTGAGCAGATGTTTCGATAACTTTGCGTGCGATTAACAGCGCGTCGATTTTACAGTCAGTGACAGCGTCCTTTGACGAGCTATTTGCGTAGGTCGAGACAATTACTTCATGAGTGTTGGGATAAACCACTGCGTTGATCTTATATCCCGGTGCAGTTATTTTGGCATCAGTGATCGCTTTGATAATGGATTCTGATGTGACTGAGCTTGCAGCACTTTGCAGGCAGCAGCTTGCCAGTAAGAATGCCACAATTGGTTTATTCCATTTGCGGAATCCCATTTTCTGTCTCCGATATAGTCGTGTAGTCGCGTCAATGTGGCTACGAGGCTTCCAGTTTTTGCGACGTCTCCGTCACTAGTTTATCAGTTCAGCAAAGACTGGAGCGGTAAGACGAAGAGTACCCGGAAGGCACCGCGGGACGCGTCATATTGCTGCACTTTGTCTCGTCGCCAACTGGTTTCGATAAGTATTACTGCTACAACGTGAAATGACATTTTAGACCGTATCAATTCCGTGTAAGATTGGTATGCTATAAGTGCCAATACTTGGTATGCCGTCGTGTCCGAACTGGGTAGATTTTGATTATTTCTTTTGAGCCGAATAGAGATTTGTCCGAACCTGTCTATATTCAGCTGTCTACGACCATCAGCGCGGCAATCGATTCCGGCAAATTGAAAGCGGGTCTCGCCTTGCCACCAAGTCGAGAGCTTGCGACATCGTTGGGTCTCTCCAGAGACACAGTCATCAGTGCCTACAAAGAATTGACGCGGCTTGCTTATATCAGCGGTGACAGCACAAAGGGCACCTACATCTTGCCGCGCGATGTGAGTCAGAAAGATCCAAAAGACGCTGCCCGGAAGCGGATTAGTGATGACAGGCTTTCCACTTTTGGTAGGCAGATGGTAAATGAGTTGTTTAAGCATCCGTCCACACCTAGTTTCGCTGCTTTAAATTATGGTGCCGTGCCACGCAGCGAGCTGCCAATGCGGCGTTGGCGCGAGATGATGCAACAGCTCTGTGTGCCTGAAACTTTTAGAAAATTAGAGTACGAACCAAATGTGCTTGGACGCCAGGAGTTAAGAAAGGCAATTGCGGACTATCTTTTGCGCACTAAAAACATTGAGTGCAATTGGCAACAGGTGGCAATTTTTTCTCTCTCATCCGGCATTGTCAACGTTCTTTGCCGGCTATTGCTAGAACCTGGCGAAGTGGTGGCAGTTGAGGAGCCTGGTTATGGTGCCGTCAAAAATATAGCCAAAAGTCAGGGATTGGTTGTGCTTCCAGTGGAAGTTGACGAACAGGGCGTGAGTGTTACTGCGCTGAAAAATTATCCCGGTAAGATCTCACTGATTTACGTCACGGCTTCGCATCATGATCCAAGTGGAATTATTATGTCGACGGCGAGACGGAAGGAGCTGCTTGCCTGGGCTGAATCAAACGGTGTTTGGATTGTCGACGACGACTATGACGGACACTTTTATTATGCTGGCGATCCACCGCCAACTCTTTGGTCGCTAAGCCCCGAATCAAACGTGATCTACAGTGCAACTTTTTGGCAAGTTTTGTACCCACTCACCACTGTTGGTTACACTGTTGTGCCAGAAAGCTTGATTCCAGTTATGTCTGCGGTGAAAGAATTGCAAACCGAAGGTATCTCCGATTTTATGGTGCAACTTACTCTGAGCAAAATGCTTGACGAGGGGCATCTGGAGAAGCACTTACGTAGGGTGCGCAAGCCGTTTGCCCGAAGACGCATTGCGTTAATCCACGAGCTGAAGAAGCAATTTGGATCATTGATTGACATACGTAATGAAAGTGCAGGCAATTACTTTGTCATTTATTTCAAACAATGGAATCAAGATGAAGTTGAGAACGCTGCGTTGCTGGCAAACCTACCGCTTGTTTCCACACGCACTTATTACTTGAATAAGCCAAAAGCCGGTGAATTCCTGATCAATTTTGCACTGATTGATGAAGCCGAAGTTGTGGAAAAGGTTTCGGTGTTTGCGAAAAATTTGAAAACCTCGAGTTGATTCTTTGCACCTTCCGAGGCTGGGAGCTGCCGAATCAGGTCACCGCTGGCACCGCCCTTTGCGTTTAGAACTCCAGCCAACAAATCACCGCCGGCATTGAGTCGAGCTTATCGTCGACGGTGGCATCATCTCGTCCTACTGTCTAGCACCGTAGATTGCGAAAAAAGAAAAAAGAGAAAAACCGGTGGCTGTGCGGACTTCGCACTCACCACCGGTCTAATCAACGCAAGCGGTTTTGCTGCGGCAGTTTTGTAGGGCTATTCGCCGCCACCACCACCACCGCCGTCGCCTCCGCTAGTTTCGGCAGCCGGAGCTGCTTCGGTTGGAGCGGTTTCAGTCGTGGTTTCGGTTTCAGTCGTTCCGGCTTGCGCATCCGACTCGGCGTTCGCCTGTTCGGCTGCCTGAGCTTCAGCTTCGGTCATTGGCTCACCGGTCGCGTTTTCTTCGACCGTGGCTTCCTGAGTTTCTTCCACCTCCTCCTTGGCTGGAGCCGTGGTGGATTTGGACCAGGTGCCGCCGGCGGGGAGGCTGACGCGCCCGGCCGATGATGTGGACCATGCGCTGCTGTTCGCCGCCGAGTTCTGATTGTTCATCACAATGATGTAGTACCACCAGAAGCCGTCATCGTAGTAGGCATAGCGCCCGTCGTGGAGTTTCTCCACCTGAACGGTCTTCTGCTGCACCTGGACGTGTTCACGTTTGTGGTGCGTGTCGTGCTTCTTCTCGTTACAGCCAGCAAGGAGTAGCGCCACCAAAGGCAGTGCTACCAGGCAAGAGATCTTGGTTCTCAATTTATTCACCTTAGGGTTGGTGTGTCGGGGCGCTCATTGCTGAGAGGTCTTAAATCCGCTCGTTCACGAGATCGGAGTATGCGCCGGGTCGTTCGAGGGATGGGTGATGCGCCAGATCACTGCCACGATGAACGCCGCTGCCAGGAATACGCCAAGCATGTACATGTGATGAAGGGCGACATTCCATTCGATGTGTTCGATGTTGACGAAGTCCTTGAGGATCTGAACGAGCGCGATGCCGACTATCGACAGCGCCGTTTTCACCTTCAGAATTCCGGAATCGATGTGGTCAAGCCATTGCGGCCGATCGCGCATGTCTTTGATTTCCAGCTTGCGGATGAAAATCTGATGGCTGCCCTGAATGATCATGATCAACAGGTTTGCCACCATGGCGATGTCGACCAAACCCAGCAGGGCGACCATGATTTCTTCGGTGGTGAACGAAAGCGCATGCCCGATCAGCGAGAAGTCTTCGATGATGAACTTGGCGACATAGACCGTCAAGGCCAGGAAGAGACCGACGTTGATCGGGTAAAGAATCCAGCGGGTGGAAAAAATTGCTGTGTCGAGACCGACCACGGCGCGTCGTGATGTCGATTCCTCCGTCTTGGGTGCTTCGTTGTGGGATGACATATCAATTCCTTCGAAGTTAGGTTGAAGAACAACGATTGCTTCTCTACAGGTCACTTTCAGCACACAGCCACGTCCCGCATCGAGGAAAGTCGATGAGAGAGGTTTGAGATTGAATGGTGACGTGTTTGCTGGGTGGCTGGTGGTGCTTAAAGAATGAAATGAGAGAAGTATCTTTTGATAACACTTAAAGGCATCTATGAGCTATTAAGGCGCCTTTACATAGTGCTTTACAAGTAATTACAAATAGTCTGCCATGCTTAACCGACAAAGCAATCCCGGCGAAGGACAATCCTGCGCCTGAAAAAAGCTAGCGAAGGTGCATTAGCTATCCTTTGACTGCGCCAGCAAACATTCGATTCCACCATGGTTTTTTCCACCAAGTCAGATCGGTTTCGAGAGCGCTTATATTTGCCTTGAGCAGTGTGATTTCAGCGTCTTTGTTTTGCAAAACCAATTTGTCTTCGTCAAGTTTTTGATTTAAGTCAGGAATGCTTTGCAGAAGCAGGTTTTTCTCAGCCAAGTGCCGTTGCAGATTGAGAATTAGCTGGCGTTCGTCGCACAGGCGATGAGCAAATTCGATGGTTAGGGAATGGAGCAGCTGATCGACTGATAGTTGTTCGGTTTGAAGCTGCATTCGATCAGGGTTGTCGAGCTCATGATCGCCAACTTCCGTGACGACAAGGGATTCGGCCGCGATGGATCCAGCGACAAAGTCGTTCGCGATGGATCCATCGACGGATTCGTTCTGGATAGATCCAGCGATCGAGTCATCTAGGATAGCTCCAGCAACGGATTGATCCAGTATAGATCCAGCGACAAAGTCGTCCACGAAAGATCCAGCAACGAATTCGTCAAGGATAGATTCGGATATCGAATCATCGAGGAGAGATCTAACGACGGAGTGATCCGCGATAGATCCAGCGACTGATTGATCCAAAAGCTGTTCCGTAGGCGACTCTGCCGCAGGGTCAAAGAAGTCGCTCAATCCGTTCAGGGTTGTGCGTTCTGCTTCTTTAACCAGCTCAGGAATGCGTCTATCGAGGAGGTCCTGCACTTCACCTTGATAAAGGAACCACTTTTCCTTGTTTCCGACGACGCGACGTTCGCCTTTAATCACTCCGTTATCGAGCATGCTTCTGATAATTGCTTTATCAAGCCCGAGCACGTTCGCGGCTTTTTTAACGGTGACCAACGGATGTATTTGCAAGCGCCCCGCCTTGTATATGCACCATATACAGAACCATATTTAACACCACAATTATACTAGTTTGCTTGCTCTAACTCGTTAAGAAATTTCCGATCTTGAGCGTCGAGGTTTGCGTGTTTCAAAAGATCGGGTCGGCGTTCGAAGGTTCTTTTCAAAGCTTGCTGTCGTCGCCATTTAGCGACGGCCTTATGATCTCCGGAACGCAACACTTCAGGTACCGGCATACCCCTGAATTCGGCTGGTTTTGTGTAATGCGGTGCTTCGAGCAAACTGTTATTGAATGATTCTTCAGCTGCCGAATCAAATTTTCCTAGGACGCCAGGAATGAGCCTGCCGACTGCGTCAAGCACGGTTAGAGCTGGAAGTTCTCCACCTGTGACGACAAAATCTCCAAGTGAAATTTCCATTGTGGCGAGGCTGCGAATTCGTTCATCAAAGCCTTCATAATGCCCACAAATGAGCGTGATGTCTTGCTCTTCTGAGAGCTTTTCAGCTAAGCGCTGTGAGAATGTTTGCCCTTGAGGAGTAAGCATGCAAACGGGGCTATTATGGGCTCTTTCTATGGACTCCAAGGCAGCATATATGGGTTCTGGCTTGAGCACCATGCCGACACCGCCACCATATGGAGTATCATCCACCTTGCGGTACTTGTCCTGGCAGTAATCGCGTGGATTGTATGACTTTACGGCGATTCGCCCGGCTTTGATGCCTCTACCGATGATACTGGTTGTGCAATAAGCTTCAATCAGTTCAGGAAAGAGAGTGATGACGTGAAAAGTTAGCATGATATCCCATGGTATCGCTTGAAGATGTTAGCGCACTTTGGGTTATGGAACCGCTTTCACTGTTCTGTCGTTAATAATATGTGCGGAACGATGCTACGCCGTTGCCCAATTTGACAACAGAACCGGCCAAGCTAACGATTGGAGCAACCGCTCTCAGGCGTGGCACAAAATTCATAGCGGCACCCCCGATCATTAAAGCATCCGCGCTCACATCGGTGATGGCGCTGACCTTTTCTCGGGTGGTTCCTTTATCCAAGGCTGTATGTAGGAAAGGAAGGTCTTGTGACACCAGTGCAGTGCTGGCGATTCCAGCATTAAAAAATGATCCCGCGGCTCCAGTTAGATTGAGCATTCTAGAGTTTCGCAGCAACTGAGCTCCGATCAGAGCAGAGGTAGCTGTAAGCGATGTTTCCTCAAGCCCAAAATGCATGGCAAACGGCAAATCGCTCGGGCGGTACGTCGTTGATTGCACCGGTGGTGCCACCTTGTCCATTACCGGCCAGAGATCGTTTACGGAAACCATGTAACCGTGCTTGCCCTGATCGCCCCGAGAGACAATACCAATCACTTTTCCTTGTGCATCGAATACAGGCCCGCCGCTATCCCCGCCTTGAATGTTTTGGCTAATGGTTAGAAGAATATGATGTGGATTTTGTCCATCAATATCTTTGAAGCCGGTGATATCACGCGCGGTATCAGTTGAGATAAAATTGCCGGGCGATAAATATTCTTTCGGCCAACCAGCGGGGTGTCCGATTGTGAACAAGGGCTCACCACCGTGCAAGAAATTGCTGCTCTGGGCCAAAGAGACAGGCTTCGTTGATTGATCGGACCCGATTGAAATTATTGCCACGTCCGAGCTTGGACGAATTGACACCACTTTGGCAGGGTGTTCGATGCCGTCCGATGTCGTTACTCTGATTGACTCGAGGTCGCTGATTACGTGGTAGGCAGTAGCGATGTCGCCGTGATTCGAGACGAAAAATCCAGAACCTGTGTATTGCCGATCTGCTGGTTGATCCTTTCCGTGACCATAGACTCGAACGATGCTGTCTTTGTTGGCGCGATAGATTTCTGATTCTTTGGAGCTTCCCGGGAATGTGGAATTATCATCTACGTTTGCTGGCTGCCCGGGGCGCAGTGTAGGAATGTGGTCGATAACCGGGGCTGGATTTAGCTTGCTGTCAGGCGATGGGAGTGAGGTCGGATAGGCGGGAGTCCATGCCGGGGGATTGATTTCCAGCGGTTTCCATTGCCCGGGAATTTGGCTTTGATCTGGCTGCAGGCGCGGATCCGGGGAAACTGGAGTTTGCCATGGCTGTGAATTCATCCATGGTCGAGCCATGGGTGGGTTGGAATTGTCAGGACGCGGCTGTGTGCGGGAGGCTATTTGACCATCGAGGATTCTATTCGCCAAGTCGCCGAAATGTGTAATCGGATCTTTGCCCGTCTGCGTTTCAGTAAAAGTAGGAGAATCACCCATGCCACATCTCTTTAAATGTCGAGATTATTTTATGGTTGCAGGGCGCTGGGTTACATGGGGATAGTACGCACGCCCCCGCCCCGCGCTTGGCTCTAAATTGTCCTTGATATCGTCAAACGCAGGCACCCACTGTGATTGCTTTCAAATCCATTCTTCGGCCAATCCCGACAGTTTCATTAAACTTTTCAGGGCAGATCAGCCGAGCCTTCATCAGTTTTCGCTCTTTTGCTTCTATTCCGAGGTTCCTACATTTGCTTCCCTCATTCGGTGCGGCGACGCTGCTAATACGGTAAGGGCGTTTTCCATGGAATCCAGGCTATCGATACGGTCCTGGACGACTTGGCTCGGCAACAGATGTTGCGTCTTTAGCTTATGCGAGGTAACTTCCGCAGATGTTCGTACACGTGCCGTCTCTAAGATATTGAAGAGCGAGCCAGCACCATATGCGGTAGCACCAGCGGCAGTCAACCTTGAGTTGATCCACGGTTTATTGTAATAGTGCCAGGCACCAACCATGCCTAGCACGCCTTGAGTGATTCTAGTTGAACCGACCAGGCCTGCGAAAACAACGTTTTCTACAGTAGTACTTTTGGCTTGGCGGTGTTCTCTTTGCAGGTTGCCTTGTTGTGCAAGCAACAGCTTCTCTTCTCCGTCGTAAATGCGAGCTCTTGTAAGAGCATCAGTGCTGGAAGCAGCTTGGCTCAAAAGCTGCGCATAAACCTGCCTGTGATCTGCGAAAGTACGCGCTTCTTGACTTTGAACATTGACGAAATTCTTAGAGACGATCCGCCGATCAACAAGTCCAGCAAGATTACCGGAAACCCTTCCTACAACAGGCGTGGCTACAATCACGGCACCCGCCACTAAAGTCAATAATGATGCCGTGCCTGCCAGTTTAGGCTGACTGAGATGAGTGCTTTCCAAATTGACCATATTGCCCGCAGCGCCGGCTGCATTCTTGGTGATATTCAAGACATAGGCTGCATTTTGAAAGAATCTCAACTTTCTGGCACCACTGTGATATTGGGCATACTGAAGTAACGTCAGATCACGCACATCGTGGAGAACCGCCCCTTCAGCCTGTGCCAATTCCAGTTCGTGCGTGGAGGAAAGTGGTGCTGTTGTTCGTATGGTTTGGATCGTTTCTTCTCGCTGGGCCAACAACTCGTCTAATTTTTTCGAGGTTCGCTCAACTTTGCGAGCATATGTTCGCGAATCAAATCCGTGCTTGCGATCTTTCAAACTACTGATCAAGTTGGATGACAGCTCAAAAATGTCGCCGGTGGCACCAATCAGTTGCCCGATCATCTGAGTGGCCGCGGCGCGCTCCACCAGCTGTGCGTCTGGACGTGGCGCCTTACTCAGTGAAGCTGTTATTTTCACGACCTTGCGCACTTTTCCAGCTGAAGATTTCGTAACGGTGGAAACCATGTAAATCGTTGCCGGCCGACGCATGAATGGATAAGATAGAGCCATTCTGGCAATTAGCCCAGCTTCAGTACATCCGGCATTGGTTTCTGCGTATACAAACTGTCGCCATGGACGCCAGCGAGGTTGTCGCGTTGACTCCATCCGAAAATGCGCATTGAGCTTTTGCAATTCTAGTTCTTTGGCAATGACATGATTGGTCAGTTGTTCGAGATCTTCTGATCGCCCAACAGTCGAAGTGCTCTCGTCAGAAGGGGCTTCCTGAGCTGATGCTACCCTGACCGACGCCAACATTAAGGACAACGAAATTAGGACTAGCCAAATGCGCGGCAATAGAAATTTTCTAAAATTATGTGGTGCTGACATGTGACAAACTTTGATTATGTGAGAAATTATTTGAACAACACTAGAGAGCGGCGCGTTCTAGCACTACTTGAGCGATTTTTTCGTGCAGGCCAAGCGGCTCAGTGATATGGACTCTGACATCGACATGGTTTCTAGCGACTTGCGCCACAAGCCGAGGAATGTCCGAACTTACATGTCGGCCTGGTGCCAGCATGTAAGGGTGAACGATGATTTCCGTAGCACCACTTTGAATGCATTTTTCGAAACCTTGGGCGATCGTCGGCTCAGCAATCTCCATGTGGGCAAAGTGAACTGGCAAGCCAGGGCGCAGGTTTTGAATTAGTAAGGCAAGTTGCTCCAGCAAAAGATTTGCTTCTTTGCGAATTGAACCGTGGTCTAGTAGTAACAGGGCTTGCATAACAGTTGTGACTCGTAAAAACTGGACAGTGGCAGCGTGTGTTGTTCATTCAACAACTCTCGGTGCTGGCCTGAAGATGTGCAGGCTGATGATGGAAATCCACCGCTTTCGCCTGCATCCGACCGTTGCTGTGATAGCCGAAGCTAATTGTGTTCCAGACTCGTTCGTGAACATAGTAAGTGAGCAACTTGACCAGGCAGTCCATCGCCGCAATAGATAAACCAAGTTCTGCTTTGCCCGTGACGAGACAGACCACTCCTGATGTGATCAAGGTACCAAGCACTCTCCAGGAGGCAGTCTTTGCAATTGTCCGTATGTGCGATTCCATTCTCTCTCCAACTTGTTTTTCGACCAAACAAAAACTCCCTTCTGTCAGCACAGGAAGGGAGTTGAAACTTACAAGCGAAATTCTTTTACTGAATGAACTTGTATAGCCACACGCCTTCCCCGGGGAGGGAGCACATAAGGCAACAAAGACATGGGTCGTTATTCATTCGCATCAAATCATTATCCCTGGCGTGACTGGTTTGTCAAATCCAATGTTCCCTGGTTTCCGTTATGCCGCACTGTCGGCGCTGCGCGGCAATTCACAAAGCGTAATGTCAGCTTCAGCAAGATGCTTATTTGTCAGTTCACTACGCGCGGTGCTAAGCAAAACCGGCTCGACAAGTTGTCGAGATGAAAAGTTTACCCTGCTTTCTATTTCCTCATAGATCCGCGTCACGGCGCCGATTACAAAGACAGCAGGAGACGACACTTCAAGCAGTCCGTCGCGCACCGCGCCAAGAGTCGATCGGATCACACGTTGGTTTGCACTGCTGCCGTTCTCCACAAAAGCGATTGGCTCAAGGGGGTTGCGCCCTGCAGTGATCAGCTCCTGCGCGATCACTGCTCGTTCACTGACACCCATTAGCACCACGAGCGTATCGATATGCACGTACTTGTGCCACAAGACGTTGGAGTCGCCGCAGCAATGCCCGGTCACTACGGCAAACGACGCAGCTACGCCGCGCGCCGTGACGGGGATGCCTGCCAATGCAGGCACGCCGATTGCAGAACTGATACCAGGTATGACTGTGACGTCATAACCCAATTGCTTAAGAACTATATATTCCTCAGAACCTCGGCCGAACACGTAGGGGTCGCCGCCCTTTAACCGCACCACTACGTCGTTACCGTCGGCGTACTCGAGGAAGTAATCAAAGATTTGTTTTTGCACTACTTCCTGTTCGCCCGGATGTTTGCCGACATAAACTATGTGACAATGCGGCTTTGCGAGGGCAATAATTTCTTTTGATACTAATCGATCGCACAAAATCACGTCAGCTATTTGAATAGCCTCGGCCGCTGCAATCGTTAGCAGTCGTGGATCTCCGGGACCCGCTCCAACAAGATATGCCTTTGTCATTTTACTCCTGCCTTGACGCATCGATTTGCACGAAGGCATTTACGACAGTAATAGCAAGGCTTCGGCAAGTCCAGACAAATTTGAATTGTGTTACGCAATATTTTTTTGCCGGTTTGAATCGCTTGTGGTATCATCCCGTTTTGTCAGTGAATGGCTGTTCATCTGGGTTTCGTCAATATCAAAAGAATTGATCTAATTTACTTATAGAGCAAAATACTTTTTTGATACATACACATAAGTAATAGTAACTATGACTTTTTCAAAATCGAGTAAGGAATTAAAATCGGTCGGCTCACCCGCAATGAGCCCAGCACTGCGTCTTTTCGAGTCAGTCAATCTCATGGACGCCAATGCGGTTTTAGAAGTTGCCCTCAAGCATTTCGGTGCGCGCGTGGCGCTGGCTTCGAGCTTCAGCATGGAAGACACCATACTGATAGACATGATTGCCAAAATTGATTCAGTTGCTCGAATTCTAGCTCTGGATACGGGCAGGCTCAATGAAGAGACGCATGAATGTGCTGAAAGGATCCGTCTTAAGTACGGCTGCCAGGTCGAATGGTTTTTTCCAGATAGTGAAGCAGTTGAGACACTAGTTAGAACGAAAGGTACATGCTCTTTTAAAGAGAGCATAGAAAACCGAAAGGAATGCTGCCTGATTCGCAAGGTTTTACCGTTGGAGCGAGCCTTAAATGGTCTACATGCTTGGATTACGGGGCAACGACGCCAACAAAGCAGTACGCGTGAAAACCTGCAAGTGCTTGAGGTCGATCAGTCTCATGGTGGCATCTTGAAAATCAATCCGCTCGCTTTGTGGTCTTCAGAGCAGGTGAAAGAATACATCGAAATCAACAACATCCCCTACAATCGACTTTACGATCTCGGCTATCAATCCATAGGCTGCGCCCCGTGCACGCGGGCGCCCAGAGAGGGAGAAGGTGAGCGCGCCGGTAGATGGTGGTGGGAAGATGCTGCGCACAAAGAGTGCGGAATTCATTTGGTCAAATCAACAACTTCTGGAAACTGGAAAATGGAGCGCGGGTCTCCAGACCCGCCTCGATCTTGATCATGGGCGGCTTTGGACTGCCCGCTTACATTTTCGTTGAACTTCACATTTGGGAAATAAGGGTTGATTGTTCGATACGGTCATGGATAATGGAGTGATGCAAGAAAACTTTAGTATGTGTCCCGTTTGTATGTGCGCCTGCCTCCGGGGCGGTGAGTTGTTGCACAGAGTCTTCTAAAGAATTCTCCCAGTCAGTGCGTCACTCCCTTCTCCAGTCGAGCAAGGGAGTTTTTTTTGGAAGGAAACACAAGTCATGTTCAAATTTGATGGCTCTACAGGCGGTGCTCAGCTCTTTGTTAAGAACAAGGAAGATGCACATGCGCCACATTCTCCGGTAAGTAAATCGTCATCAACTGTAGCTGTTGACCATCTTACGGCACTGGAAGCAGAGTCAATTTACATTTTGCGCGAGGTAGCAGCTGAGTTTGATCGCCCAGCTCTTTTATTTTCGGGGGGCAAAGATTCGATTATTTTGTTGCGTCTCGCCGAAAAAGCGTTCAGACCAGGCGCTTTCCCGTTTCCTCTAGTGCACGTTGATACCGGGCATAACTTTCCGGAGGTGCTTGAGTTCCGAGACCAACTAATCAATCGGCTCGAAGAGCGTCTGATTGTAGCTAGTGTTAGTGAGGCTATTGTCGGCGGTTCGATCCGGGAGCTGCAGGGTGAACCGAGCCGGAATCGCTTACAGACACCAGCACTTCTTTCGATAATCGAGAAGCATAAATTTGATGCCGCTATTGGCGGTGCCCGAAGAGATGAAGAGAAAGCGAGAGCGAAAGAGCGTGTATTCTCCTTCCGGGATGCCTATGGACAGTGGGATCCGAGGAACCAAAGACCGGAATTGTGGAAGCTTTATAACGCCCGAATTCATCCATCTGAACACATGCGCGTTTTCCCGCTCAGCAATTGGACCGAGATGGATGTCTGGCAATATATCGAGAGAGAAAATTTGGCAGTGCCGAGCATTTACTTCTCGCACGAACGAGATGTTGTTGATCGAGACGGGCAGTTGATGCCAGTTAGCGAATATCTGCCGCTCAAGGGTGGTGAACAATCGAGCCGGCGACAAGTGCGAATGCGCACTGTCGGTGACATGACTTGCACTGGATGTCACGAAAGTGATGCCACGTCAGTGGCCGATATTATTCGAGAGATTGCCACTATGAAAGTTACCGAACGAGGCTCGCGCACTGACGATAAGCGCTCTGAGACGGCAATGGAAGATCGCAAGCGAGAGGGGTATTTTTAGTATGAATTTGAGTGTTGTTGACGCCAAGACGCGTCCAGCCGAGTTACTTCGTTTCATTACAGCTGGTAGTGTTGATGATGGCAAAAGCACACTGATCGGACGGTTGCTATTTGAGAGTAAAGCGCTGTTTGAAGATCAGGTGAAGGCGATAAAAATACATAGCAGTGGTGCTATTAATTTCGCTAACTTAACTGATGGTTTGCGGGCTGAGCGTGAGCAAGGCATCACAATCGACGTCGCTTATAGATATTTTTCGACGCCCAAACGGCGCTTCATTATTGCTGACACTCCCGGTCATGTCCAGTACACAAGAAACATGGTTACTGCAGCGTCAAACACTAACTTGTCCGTTATTCTCGTCGATGCCACCGCTGGTATCACTGAGCAGACACGCCGTCATACTTATTTGTCGCATCTCTTAGGAATTCGCCATCTTGTCGTTTGTGTGAACAAAATGGATCTGGTCGATTATGCGCAAGATACGTTCCAAGCAATACGAGATCAGTTCCTGGCATTTGCAAAATTGGAAAGCCCGTCTGGCGTTCAATTCGGCGCAGGAGCGACGTTTGCTAGCATCGATTTCATCCCCATATCAGCTTTGCATGGCGACAATCTAGTGCTGCCCAGCGAAAAGATCTCGTGGTATTCGGGTCCGACTTTGCTCAGTTATTTAGAAGACATCGAGATTGCCGTCGAGGATCATGGCGCTGCGCGCTTGCCTATTCAATGGATAATCAAATCAAACAGTCGCCATCATGAGAGAGCCTTTCGAGGCTATGCGGGACAAGTTCACGGGGGTACTTTCCGCGTCGGTGATCAAGTTGCCATCCATCCATCCGGGCAGCGTTCGACAATACGAGACATTCAAACATTCGACGGTTCACTCGACACTGCAAGCGCACCCTTGTCTGTAACGATATTGCTCGAAGACGAACTGGATATTGGGCGCGGAGACATGCTCACCCATCAGGTTTCCGCACCGCATGTTCGACAAGATGCCACCGGCATTGTTTGCTGGATGAATGAGGAACCGCTCAAGAAGGGGCGCACTTATTTGATCAAACACTCGGCCCGAAGCACTCGTGCAAAAGTGGATCGGTTTATGAGTCAGGTTGACATCAATACATTGTCCAGCGTCGCTTCCACAAAACAGTCGCTTGCACTGAACGACATTGGAGTGGTCTCGTTTTCTGCGACTTCAGCGCTTGTATACGATGCCTACAACCAAAATCAATTGACAGGCTCTTTCATAATTATTGACGAATTAACCAATGCGACAGCTGGAGCTGGGCTGTTTCTCGATCCGGCAAATCTTCCAGCATTCGCACAAGAGGTCTCACTGAGCGATGACTAACGAATCTCGTTCGGGTTTGCCGGCACTTGAATCCATTTCGGCGGCGTCAGAGCAGCCCATTCCTCTTTGCCGAGAAGAGCTAAACAAGCTCAATTCCAGCGGCATGCGGGGAAGTTTGCACGATGAAGTAAGAGATCACAGTCGAGCAGATATTGCCTGGGAAGCCGAGCAGATCGCCAAGTCTTATGGGATTTATCTTGAGTTCGACAGATCCAAGACAGGTCAAGAAAGAGATTGGATTTATATGATTCGAGTCACCATCCCTGGTGGTGGACCGATTACAAAGGACGCCTGGCAATTATTTGACGAGCTTTCCGATCGATATGCAACTCCCATAAGTAACGGCGGTCCATCACTTCGGCTGACAACGCGACAAAATGTTCAATTTCATTGGATCAAGAAGGAAGATTTGTTGGAGGTGGTGCGACGAATTGCCGAATCTGGCTTTTCAAGTTTGAATGGCTGCGGAGACAACACACGCAATGTCATGGCTTGTCCTATTTCTCGCTTTTCGGATGTTTTTGACGCGAACAAATGGGCGCACAAAGTGAGCAGTTTTTTTGAATTGCCGGCGGCACCATTCATCCAGATTTTTCAGGTGGATCCGCATTACGTGCGCTCAGACGAAGAAGAGAAAAAATTTCAATATGGGGAGGGTCTGTTAAATCGCAAATTCAAGATCGCCTTTGCCACAGTGCATCGTCACCCCGACACAGGAGCGATAGTGCCGGACAACTGCGTGGAGTCCAGAACCAATGATGTTGCCATTGCGCCAGTTTTTGAGAATCAACTACTGCAGGGATTCCAAATACACATTGGTGGTGGGCAGGGTCAGAAAAACGGTAAGCCAACCATGGCTGCGCTCGGAAAACCGTTCGCTTTTGTTCTTGAGTTGGAGCTCATGCAGACACTTGACGCCATCGTCAAAGTGCATCAAGAGTGGGGAGAAAGGAATAATCGAAACTCGGCGCGTCTCAAATATGTGATCAAGAAATCGGGCATAGACTGGTTTCGTGACCGAGTGCAAGAAATTGTCGACTTTCGCTTGCAAGAAGCGCGTCCTGATCACGACTGCGGCCCCCGCCAGCTGCACCACGGATGGTGTCGGCAGCCGACCAATGATTTGTGGACGTTTGGCGCCTTTATCGAGAACGGAAGGATCGTCGATTCGCCCGCCAATGGACGGCTAAAGACGGCTATAAAAGAGATTCTGGATCGGTATCCTATCGAACTGACCGTAACGCCAAATCAGGATATTTTGTTCAGCAATATTCCAAGCGCTGAAAAAGAAAAGTTCATTCAAGATTTGGAAAGTTACGGATTTGGACAGCGCAATGGGGGCACTTACAGCCTTTTGCGAAAGCAGTCAGGAGCTTGTGTTGGCCGCATCACCTGTCGATTAGCTTACACGGATTCGGAAACGTTTGAACCGATATTGATCGATGATCTCGAAAAACTGGGTTGGGGTCACATCAACACTTCTATCGGGGTGACTGGCTGCGAACGCCAATGCTATCGACCCGCTACCAAGGCAATTGGATTGGTTGGTTCCGGTTTGAATCTCTATCAACTCAAACTTTTGGGCACCGAAGATGGACGCCATCAGGGTGAGCCTATTGTTGCGGATGACGGCACCGTCTACTTGGGTTACATTCCGCGCGAGCAGGTGGTACCGGTGATAGATGCGCTGTTTCGCTTCTATATCAACAATCGAGAGGGTGACGAGGAGTTGGGTTATTATCACCGCCGTATCGGTCTGGCGGGGATTATCGAGAACCTCAAGTCATGTCCGGAAACAGCCTGGCTGATGGCGAATAATAGGCCTATCAATAAACTTGAGGCTGCACCGACCTGATGAGATTTACAGGGCATCAGAACTTTAAGGTGGGACAGTACAGTTTTCCGACGTTCTCTCCAGATGGAAATGCACGGAGCAGATTTGGGCGGTGCCAATCAATGGCGCCGACGGAAAAGCACTCAAGAACACAGTTGGTGGAACTTTAGTTTTGTCGAACCAGTGAGAATGCTCAATCAGCCGAGAATCTGCCGAGGCAAGTTTGAATTTATACTATGGCTTATAGTGATACAAAGTCCTTTTAAAGATGGGGGCAAAAATGAGTTGGGCTGTTCAATGCGGTTTATCCGACTTGAACAGCCCCCCTCGGCAGACAAAAGCTAGCGAGGTATTTCGTTCGCTAGTTTTTGTCTGCACCTTACGGTGTATCGTGTCCACAGGCTAGCTAGCTTACGAAGCGGCAATCGCTTGGTCGAGCAGCTCCTGGATGCGCACACGAAGAAACTCGGTAGCCTCGCGGATGTCGCTGGGCAGGTCTGTGATCAGGATTGGTTTGCCAATCACGACTGTTGCTCCGCAAACCGGACCGCTGCCGTAACCAGGCAAAAGCTTGCGCCAGAGCCAGTTTATGGTGCGACGGAAAGGCGAAACAGCAGCGCTGGACGGATGATAGTAAATCGCCACAGGCAAGAAAGCCGGTGCAATTCCATCCGTAATCAGCAGATGCGCTGCCTGCAATGCGCGAACAGCTCCTGTGCGGAAGTCTGTTGGGCGCAAAACATTGTCAAACACCAGCTTGCCCTGTGGAAACATGAGCAATTTGCTGAATACGTGTTGAGCCAGGTAGCGAGCACACGCGTCAATTGCAGCCTGTCCGCCAGTCTTGGCTTTGCCTTCCTGAACCGGAACTGTGAAAGTTCCAATCCAAGCAGACACTGCAGCCATACCGGGGAAGCGTGCAACCTCCTTGAGAGCGCCTATCTGTCGATAAGCCCAGGGCATCGCCTTGCGGATCACCGCGAAGTCGAGCCCATGCTGATGATTAGGGACGACTGCAAGCCGTCCGGCATAATCAGCATTCTCTGCGCCGATCACCTTGATGGGACCGCATGCGATGCGAGACCCGACCCGGCAAACGACTAGATAAAACATGCGTCCGAACCACGACGGTTCAGGCGGCAAATAACCGGCAGTTTGCATTTTCTTACCTTCGCGAACCCAAAAGCGAACTCTGAGCGCGAAGTAACAAGCTGCCGCCAAGCAAGCGAGGGCGATGGCGGTAATCATAGTGGGTACCTATTTCGACTAACAGTTGTCCAGCTGGGTGGACAAGCAACCGATCGCGCGTCGGGCATCTGATCGCCGAAGCGAAGATGCCCGACGCTTTATGCGACGCGGTTACTCTTCCCAAGCTGGTTGCGGTTGTTCGGCTGTAGAGACGCGTTTCATCAACGCAGCTCCAATCGAACAACTGATCAAGGACAGAAGTGAAGCGCCCACAATGGCGGCGCCTTGTCCGGAGTTGATAGTGTGACTTGTCATGCCCAACGAGACGATCGCCGCAGGAAGACTGAGTTGGGCCGTAGCCATCAGTCCGCTTGCGAAAGGCAATTTGACCAACTTGCTGACGACTACGTGCACGACGATTGTCGAGACGAAGATCAGCAAAGCAAGCTCGATGTTTGATGCGGTGCTAATCAAAGCACGCACATCGAGCTTGGCACCGAGGTCGACAAAGAAGAAAGGAACGAAGAATCCTTGGGCCAGTCCGATCAGCTGTTTGTTGAATCGCTTGGGGTGAGCAAGCAGAGAAACAACAGTGCCAGCGGCAAATCCAGCCACGAGGATGCTCGTGCCGAAGTATGTCGCGAGGCAAACCAAGCCGATCAGCATCACCATTGAGATGCGCAAATCGAGGGCCCAACCGCGGTACTTCGAGAGTTCGCGGTAGTGCGCGCCGACATTGGATGCCTGGAATGCACGCAGACCGAAGTAAGCTGCCGCTGCGACAAGAGTGACTACGGCCGCTCCAGTCATTACCCTAAGGGTGTTTCCGGTAGACATCGCCAACGGCAGGGCGATGATTGTGGCTGCGTCAGCAAGTGCTACCCAGGTCTTGGTCAGAAGAACGGTGGGCCCGGAAAGACCTCGTTCAGCAATGATCGGCAGAACAACAGAAGATGAGCTGCTGCCGATGATCAAGATGAAGATGGCGGGACTCAGACCGGTGATGTGGCTCAAAAGAAAGCCGACCGGAATGGCAAACGCAAAAACAAGTCCGACAGCAGTGATGCTGTGCTTGATGGACTTGCGAAGATTAGAGTCGTGAAGTGGCAGGTTGATTCCCACCAGGAACACGAGCATGGCAAATCCAATCGATGACAAAAATGCCATCGTTGGCTCGGCAGGGTTGATGAGTCCCAGACCAGTTTGACCGATAAGAATGCCGGCTCCGATTTCGCCTACTACCAGAGGAACTGACAGTCGGCGGAAACCGGAGAGCAAGGGACCGATCAGACCGGCGCATGCAAATAGGAACAATATTCCAAAATTCATGGCAGTCTCCCCTTTCTCTCAGAGGAAGGTTTGCAGCCGCTGTGTGTGGACAGGTGCGAATCGGCTGATGAAGATAACACCACTGGTACCGGATTGAATTCGTGGTATCGCGTGAGGTGCTAGTGGGTTGTTGGATACGCTTAAACTTTCCCGCAGGACGGTGCTTGATGGCACATCCCGTTCAGGTCAAAGTCTTGCGTAGTTATGGGGTTAAGGCGGTTGGGGGTTTGGTTTCAAAAAAATGTGTTTAACTGTTTACAATTCAGATTAAGCAAGAAGACATATATATCCAAGCAATAGAGGCTTAGGTTGCCTATAAGTATTTGTAATCAAAGACAGGCTATGCAATGAGACGGATAAGATCGCTCTTATTTGGTTTTGTTAGACGCGATCGAAATAGCTCCTACTGTCACCTCTTCTTGTTGACAGTTATTGTGAGCGCAATCTTAGGTGGATCCACGACTCGCGCCGGCTGGCTATCACAGTTTGCGGGGCTGACGCGATTGTAACCAGAGCAGCCAAATCTATGGGCGCGGGCGTTCTGGGTAGATCTATGTGCCTGGGAGCGCCGGCACCCTTGCCGGCATCGAGCCTACTCGCTGGCAGAAAATTTTGACTGTGGAGAGAAGTTTGTCACCATAAGCGGTGCAAAAAATTGTCCAATTGGTCGACAGATCTCAAATCGTTTTGTGTTTTGATCATTCGAAAAATGGAAATCGAAAGCAGCGGGAAATTCGTGCACCACTTAAAGCTAGAAGCGAGGTCTACAAAGAGACCTCGCTTCTGGAATGTGGGATGGACTGACGTTACCTTACCTAATCCATTTAGTTTAGTTGGAAGAGGTCCTAACCTACCTCTTCTTTCCGCCCTTTTTGGCAGCTTTCTTAGCTGGCTTTGCAGCCTTCTTAGCAGCTGGTTTGGCAGACTTCTTCGCAGCTGGCTTCGATGAAGCAGCTTTAGGCTTAGCAAGCACCAAATTTGGTTGCTTGGAGCGGCCGTTAACGATGTCTTTGAGTTCTTTACCAGCGCGGAACGCAGGTACTCTTGCGGCAGCAATCTTAAGTGGAGCCAGTGTTCTAGGATTACGACCGGTTCTTGCTTTACGCATACGACGTTCAAAAGTTCCGAAGCCGACAAGAGTAACCTTGTCACCTTTGGCTAATGCGCCGGTGATGGTGTGGATAAATGCTGACAGTGTTCGTGTCACTTCAGACTTGGGTTGCCCTGTAGCCTTGGCCACGTTTTCGACGAGCTCAGCTCGATTCATTCGATTTCCTCCTTATTGGAAATGCTCACTCCAACCCACAAGCACGGATGATATCACCAGGTGTACGAATAGACAATAGATTTGGCCCGTAAACTAGGAAAATTTCCGATCGCACACTTTTTCAAACGGCGCTGCGGTCCATATTGCAGGTCGATTTGAGATGATCACCTATCTGAACGTGTGATGTGCAGTTTCTCTCGGAAGGTTCTACAGTTGACACTTTCGTGGAATTGTTAGCTCATCGTGTTCTGAAGACAGACGCATTTTTGCATCCTAATGAACATGCGATGGGCCCTGCATTTTAACATGACATCTAACGACACAATTCAGTTAAATTTTTCGTGCAATGCAATGCATGGCCCGTGCGCTTTTCAGAAATTGTTCGGCTTCGACGGCGGATATTGCTCAAGCATATACGTCTGCGAAAAGTTCTATAATTCAATTTCGTCTACCTGTGGAAGTGAGATCACATCTCAAAAGAAGGTTGCATCATGACAACGTCCTCGACTTTTTCAAAGGCTGTTTACAGTTTTTTGATTGCAACTACCTCGATGGCGGTAAGCCTGAAATCAGCCGCTGGTCAAGCTCCTACGCCGGGTTCAGCGACAAGCAAACCTGCAGTGACGACCACCACAATTACTAAGCCTGTTAATCCTGCCACCAAGAACAGCAGCACAACAACAGCTCAGCCAATCCCACTTAAGGGCGTTGCCGTTCACGTTGCCGATGAGGTTAGCAAACAGCCCACGAACGAACAGATGTTAAAGGCTTCGGCTAACGTTGTGGCGAAGTATCGCGTTGGCTGGCAAATGTTTTTGCAAAATCCATGCCGCACTGGACTGGCCAGTGCTGAGTCGTCCGCTTTGGCGCAAGGTCGCTTGCACTGGAGCTTTCCGGCAGAGGGTCCGATCGATTCATCTCCGGCTGTATATAAGGGAGTGGTATACGTCGGCAGCGATGATATGAATGTATATGCAGTAGATGAACGCACAGGCTCGATGTTATGGCATACAAAATTAGGCGACAAAGTTAAATCGTCGCCTGCCGTTGGTGATGGAATTCTTGTGATCGGCTGTGAGGACAAAAAACTATATGGTTTAGATGCCCGCACAGGCAAGGTTTTGTGGTCCACGGAATCCGGCGATCGAATTTCTTCTTCTCCTGCGGTCTACGATGGAGTTGCATATGTGGGAAGTTGGGACGGCTTTTTGTATGCCATCGACGCGAAAACGGGTGCGTTAAAGTGGAAATTCAATACCGGCGGACGAATCACCTCCTCACCCGCGATCGTCTCCGATATGGCACTGGTAAGCTCACACAGCGGTTCGGTTTTCGCTGTCTCACTGTCAGACGGCGCTCAATTGTGGCAGCATAAGACTGGAAACAAGATTTTCGCCTCACCGATGGTGATGGGTGACACCGTATTTGTCTCGAGTTGGGACAAATATTTCTATGCCCTTGATGTGGCTACTGGTCACTTGAAATGGAAGTATGCGGGCGCTGAAACATTCAGCATTTCACCGGTGGGAGCAAACGGCAAAGTATTTGTCGGCAATGACGACTTGAAAATGTAT
Source organism: Candidatus Melainabacteria bacterium (assembly GCA_003151275.1). The sequence goes on along the minus strand of PLXC01000029.1, from coordinate 2,983 downwards.
TGCCTCAATTCAACAACCGGAAAAATGTTGTGGAAAACTGGCATAAATAGTCCCGTACCACTGTTATCCTCGTCACCTGGACTGATTGGAAACATGTTGTATGTGGGCAGCTCGGATTCATATGTATATGCCATTGATACACGCAACGGGGCGATCAAGTGGAAATACAAAACCCAGCGCCCAATTTGTAGTTCTCCAGCAGTCTCAGCCGGCGGAGTTTGCATCGGCAGTCAGGATGGCAATCTGTATTCCATTGACTAGAATTAGACTTGAATGCGCGTCTGATCTTCCAGTGAAATGAGCGCCTGCGCCCGCCATTTAGGTGCCGGCAAGGATGCCGCGCGCCCAGGTTTTTTATTCCGGCTCGATGCTTGGTTTCGGTGGCGCCTTCGGGGGTTTCTTCACTTCAGGCAAATCTTCTTTGTCGGAGTCGGTTGCTGTTGCCTCAATGTGTTCCATCTGTTGACGCTTCGCTGCAATTGCTGCTCTACCTCGTGCTGTCTTCAGGGCTTGCACATACTTGGGCACAGTCGACAAATATTTCATCGGTTCGATGTATTCGTTCGTGTCTTCCTTGATCACAGTGTAGTGAACATGGACCCCTGTCGATCGTCCAGTTGAGCCGGCGTAACCGATTACTCTGCCTCTCGTTACCCATTGCCCAGGCAGAACGCTGTACGCATTCAAGTGACCACAAATAGAACGCACGTTTGGATAGGGATGGTAAACCTCCACCGCAACCCCCAGTGCTCCCCGCCATCCCACCCTGGTGACGACGCCATCGAGCAATTCGTACACACGGTCATTTAGGTGTGCACCCAGGTCGACACCGCTATGAAAGTCGCCTTTCCCCGTGACCGGATGAATTCTGAAACCTGCTTTGGACGTGACCACGCCCATCCCCACCGGCGTGTACATCATGTCGTCACGCATTGGCGAAATCAGAACTTGCGGGGCGTAATAGCCTTGGAAATAATAGGCAAAGGCTGGACTACCAGTTGCGAAACTAGCGATCAAGGATATTAAGAGCCTTCCGGCTGGATGAGCAACGATCGTCCGCTGCCTATCGGTTCGCATGCGAAGGTCCTAACCTCGGCTCACAGTCAACAACTCTAAGTATTGTACGTACATGCCGTCGTCCTTGCTTGAACTTGACTACCGCTTGTGACAACGGCAGTCTGCCCGTCTCTTCGATAAGCATCGGCCAAAAGCCGCGGGGTCGGGTATTATCCTAGAGCGGTTCGGGCACCGACCAGCCAGCTTCTCGACGATCTGTTGGCAATGAAATTGAAGTGGGAGTAATTCTTTGGGAATCAACACCTTAATCGGTCTCTTTTGTATCTTCATTGTCGTTGTTTTGGCAGTTGGTGGACTGCTTGGTGTGCGTCGCTGGCTGCAGGCTACTGATCTAAAAATCCATCACGATGTCACCGATCCCCTGTCTCAAGTAGTCGGAATGATGTTCGCTGTTCTGCTCGGCTTTATGGTCAGTGATGCGATGCAACGCTTTGAAGAAGCGCGTTCCACTGTTCAACAAGAAGCGGCATCTCTGGCGGACATCTTCAATTTGGCCGGTGGTTTGCCGAAACAGGACAGGGACGATCTTAGAGGGCTTTGTATCAAATACGCCGATCAGATTATTACAGAAGAATGGCCTCTGCTTGCACAAAAGAAAATCAGCGTTTCGACGATCCGAACCTACAGGGCAATTTGGCAAGATTGCATCATGTATCAGCCAAAGGCGCAAGGTGACAGCAACATTCAGCAGGTCATGCTCAATGCACTTACAGCAATGAGCGATGCTCGGCGTTTGAGAATCGAGGCGCTGCACAATGGATTACCGTTTGCTCTTTGGTGGGTGCTCGTAGCAGGCGGATTGGCGACCGTTGTATTTACGTATTTCTTTGGCGTCAAAAATATAAAACTGCAGGTTGTGATGACCGCGATCGTCACGCTCGTGATTTGTCTGAACATTTTTCTGTTGTATAGCTATGACGATCCGTTTAGCGGAGATGTGATGGTTCATCCGACCGCTTTCGAGGCGGATTTGATGATGTTCAAGACTCAATGGAATGCCGATAAGGATAAGGACAGTCTTGAAAAAGAGGTAGCACCATAACGGTGGCATGAGATGAAACTGACGCTATTACGAAAAGGACTCCTGCTCGTAAGCATCCCTCTGTGCTTTGAGATCACAATATTCGCTGTGCTGATTAACCTGCAAGGGCAGGTAGAACTAGAGGCTCAGCGAATCAATCGCAACAAGAAGATTAATGACGCGGTAAACCTGATCGTGTCCGACGGCATAGTGATAGGCGATGCCGTGCAATTCGCTTCATATCAGGCCTTGAGTAAAAATCTACGCAACAAAGTCGTAGTTGAAACCATTGCCGACATGAAACTAAGGTTCCAAGAGCTGAAGGGACTCACTCAAGATGATCCGGTCCTGCTTACACAGGTAGAGACTTGCGAGAGTGGAATGACTTCGGCGCTGCAGGATATCAAATCGTTGAAACAGCAGGTTCGAAACGCGAAGAGTTTCGACGAGGTACCTAAGATTATCAAAAAGGCGAGGCTTGGATTAGATCAACATTTATACACTACTCTGCGGGCCGGATTGTTAGAGCTGGCCGAAAAGAGCGATCTTGCTAATGATGATATTCCGAGCGAAAAAATTCGCCAAAAGATCAGAGTGCTTTTGAAATGCGCGCTTGGCTTAAGCGCGTTGTTCGCCCTTGTCGCGGCGACCATGCTAAGCAAAAACCTTGTTGGTCGTTTGTCTCGACTGAGTGACAATGCAAACAGGCTGGCAGACGGGAAGCCTTTGCTTGCTCCTCTTGGAGGAACAGATGAAGTTGCCGAACTTGATAAAAACTTTCATTACGCAGCCGAATTGAATGAGGCGGCAAAAAGAACGCGGCAAGAAGTGACGGCGATGATTACCCATGATCTGAAAACGCCTTTGCAATCTGATCGAAGTTAC
>PLXC01000111.1:664-12472 GCA_003151275.1 Candidatus Melainabacteria bacterium | reverse complement strand
GAGTTGGCGGTGGTGTGGAGTACGGACACAACGGTGCTACACATTACGGTCTTGAAGATATTGGTGTGATGCGAGTCCAGCCTGGCATTACGGTAGTTGCGCCTGCGGATGCACAGCAAACCAAGACAGCCCTCGAAAAAACCTACGATCTACCAGGTCCGGTCTACTACCGACTTGGTAAGGACGATCGGATCGTTGTGCCTGGCTTGGACGGACGATTCGATTTAGGCAAAGTTCAAGTCATTCGCGAAGGCAAAGACCTGCTGCTCATTTCCATGGGTGGTATTGGTTTTGAAGTAGCTAAGGCTGCCGAAATTTTGAGTAAGGAAGGTATTGAGGCCAGAGTTCTTGTCGTCGCCAGTGTCAACCCGGCTCCTGTCGAAGATTTACAGCGCGAGCTGGGACAATTCAGACAAGCAATCACCGTCGAAGCTCATTATGCCTCGGGTGGATTGGCATCCCTCGTATCCGAAGTGGTCGCTCAATCTGGTATCAACTGCCGCATCTCACGATGTGCAATTGAAGCATCTCCGGATGGAGAAACAGGCAGCCAGAGTTACCTATACAACAAATTCGGACTATCAGCTGAATCAGTTGCGGCCAAGGCAAAGAGTATGCTTTGCGGGGTGAGCGTGTGACGGAGAAGTCTATTTCCGTAGTACTTCCAGTCCACAATCAGGAAGACCACATCCACGAAATCGTCTCATCATATTTAGAAGTTCTCTCTAAAATTCCAGGCGAGCACGAGCTTATCCTCGTCACAAATGCTTGCCGAGACAAGTCTCCTGAAATATGCCAGACATTATCTGAGCAGCATCCGAACGTCAAAACTATGGACATCAAAAATGGTGGTTGGGGACTCTCGGTCAAGCTTGGTCTGAAAGAGGCAACCGGAGACGTTCTTTGCTATACAAATTCAGCCAGAACCAGTGCTGAGATTCTTACCTTGTCGTTGCTTTACGCTGTCGCTTATCCTGAAGTTGTGATCAAAGCAAATAGAAAGATCCGTGAGAGCTTGAGACGCAGACTGGGTTCTCTTCTCTACAACTTAGAGTGCAGAGCATTTTTTGATTTGGCAACGTGGGACATCAACGGCACACCAAAAATATTCCCACGCAAATTCAGCAAGCTTCTAGAACTGACTCGAGATGACGATTTGATCGATGCTGAATTCAATGCGATTTGTCGTCGCGAAAATTATCCGATGCTTGAAGTACCGGTTCTATCAACGAAAAGGCACAGTGGTAAATCTACTACCAACTACAATTCAGCATTCAAAATGTACTGGGGAGCTTACGAGCTTTGGCGAAGCATGCGACAACAAGCGAGCCATTAGTTCAAAGGGATTGAGATAAGGAGATAGTTCATGAGTGGTAAGTTTAAGTTACTGATGATTGGCGCCATGTATGAAAATGGCGGCAATACAACCCATCGTTTTCTCGATGGTCATCCTCAAATGTTTGTTTATCCTTTCGAGTCGCAACCAGGCACCAGACTGATTAATGACAATCTTTCATCAATGTTCCCAGTCAAGTATCGCTGGCCTGAATTCACACTAGATTCGACACCAGAGCAAGACTACAAAGCGATCATCGACGAAGAAGGCAAAGTGCGCGCTCGTACTCCGAACGTGAGCAAATTCCGCCATGAGCCGATGGAATTCAATGACGATGAGCGTCGTGATTTCTACGTAAAGTATGTTGCCAAAACCGGCAGATCACGCGCCAACAATATGGCTGCATTCTTCCAAGCCACATTCGATGCCTGGAAAGACTACAACCGCACGGGCAGAGAGCTGTTCCATGTCGGCTACAGCCCGATCATCGGTGTTGATGCAGACAAGATCCTCACAGACCTTCCGGACTCTCACGTTCTCCACGTTGTACGCAATCCATGGTCAGCCTACGCTGACACCAAAAAGCGTCCAGTGCCACTGTCATTGAAGAATTACATGCTTGGCTGGACGATGAATCAATATCATGCTCTGCTCTTCAAAGAGCAATTCCCAGATCGCATGCACATCGTGCGCGCTGAAGATGTAATGGCTGATTCATTCAAGACCCTTGGCGATCTTTGCGAAAAGCTCGGTCTGGAAAGAGCCGAATCACTGAAGACACCAAGCTGGAATGGCAAGGAACTGACGGAAGTTTATCCTTGGGGCACAATCCGCAAAGCCAATCCAGAAGCCAATCTAGCAACAGCCAACGAACTGTCGCAAGACGAGAAAGACCAAATCCGCCAATACACATGGCAGTATTTGGATACATTTGACTACAAGAATTTCTTGAATTCGAAAGTGCTTTCTACACGTTAGCGAATTCGAAACGTTCCTTTTGCGGCCATCAATCATCAATGGAGTTTCAATTAGTCGTTAAATGGCTGTTCGCCGGAAGCAGAGAATGCGGACGCAATGCTGCTACCATCTTGTGAGCTTTATCGCGAGCTGAAAACAACGCTACCTGACTCGGCTGACTGAAATCGCATTTCTCTGGCTCGGAGTTGGATTTTTTTTGAATCTAAGCAAAGCCTATATCCAGTTGTGTGCACCAAATTCAATAAACCGGGGTGATTCTCCGGATTGGTCAAAATATTGTTGTCGAAACACTTGCAAAAATAGACTCGGCACTAACTGTAGTGGCGGCGACGCAACTGAATATGGCAATGAATTGGCAAAAGGTCTAGGAATCTTGTAAATTTCATCAAATCCAACAATCACTTAGTTGGAGCAATTGTAGCCTTATTACGCTCCGAATCGTCTTCAGTGCCAGGTGATTTCAACACCACCTCTTTATGAGCTTGACGAAGTTCGGCAACAGATCCCAAACCTTCAGCTTGCCTCAAAAACCGCTTCGCTTCCTCATTCTTGCCCATCGCTTCAAGCAAATCTGCGTAATTTCGCATAATAATGAGCATGTCTCGATTGTTTGTGTTCGTATCACAAGTTTCAAGTGAGCGAGTATAGAGAGCGCTGGCTTTCATGTAGTCGCCATGAGTGGCGCAAAACAGCGCAAGATTGTTCAGGCGTGTGGCTGTCAGTACTTTATTCTTTCCGATTCGATTGATATCTTTTACATTTCGATCTACCAGTTGATCAAACCCCGGTGTGGATTTGGCTCTGATTTCTTCCAGTTGCTTATATAGCGCATCAGACTCGGTTTTGCGGTTTTGAGTCGCGTACAGTTTCGCAAGTCGTTGAAGTATTCTTGGTTGCGTTGAAGCAGCAGTCTCAGAACGAAGCTCTGACAGCATCAAAGCCTGTCTGAACATTTGTTCAGCTTCCTGATCCCGATTTTGGTCCTGCATCAACAATCCCAAATCAATTAGCACGTCTACAGTAGTGATCGGTTTTGCCAATCGGCTTTGTAGGGGCTGGCGTTGATTGCGGAACCTTTTGAAGAAATCTCTGGAGGTGAGCGTGTGTTCGGACTCGATCGATTCAGTCTGGTCCCACTCCAATGTGCCGTCGGGCGGGCGAAGCGTTGCCCAAATTTTTGGACCAAGGTTATCTAACACTGTTCGATAGTGTGTTTCAGCTTCTTGCGGTCTATTGAGCCGCTCGGTAACGCGGCCCAGGTAGTAGTAAGTAATGAGAGAGTCGTCATATTTGCGCGCCGCACCTGAAGCAGAGTTGAGCAGCGTTTCGCATTCCTTGTAGTCACCTAGCTGATAGGCTTTTTCCGCTGAATTAAAATATGTTCGCCAAAGAGCATCCTGCGCTTGAGATGCGGGACAACTCAAGAGGAACATTGCAATCCCTGCAAGGAAAAGAAAAACGAGAGAAATACCGGCTGATCTGTGATTCATACAAACAGGTTGGGTTGTCTAATCGTCCGACAGTATAGCGCAAAAGCCCTTGAATACTGATGTTCGTGAATTAAGCAGCGCACATACGACTACGAACTGTTACAACACCCAGCATATTTGCCGGTTTCAAGTTCATTAGACAATCTGAAGCTTAGCCAAGGTCAATTCAGACTTGCTTGAAAAATTGCTCGTAAACCTTTTCGACGTTTCTAGCTGTTCGCTCAACAGAAAACAAATCGCGCGCTCGGACTTTACCGTTGCTACCAATTGAACGAGCTCTTTCGGGCTCATTCAGCAACGAGAGCAGTGCGTCAGCCAGTGCGCTTTCGTCATTTGCTGGCACCAGCAAGCCACTTTCGCCGTCTTCGATAATCTCCGGTACGCCACCGCCATTAGTGGCAATCACAGGTTTTCCGGCCGCCATTCCTTCGACAATCACCTGCCCGAAAGGCTCCCCGATTGTCGAAGCGTGAACGACTATGTCCAGGTTTTGAAATACCTCCAGCATATCTGTTCTGAAGCCGAGAAATTGAACACTGTCACTTAATGAGGCAACCCGCACAAGTTCATGCAATTCGGACAAATAAGAATCTTCGTCGAACAAGGCACCGCCTATTATTTGGAAGACAGCGTTCGGGAAATGCTTGTTCACCAGTGCAGCTGCTTTGATAAACACATGCTGGCCTTTCCACGGACTTATGCGACCTACAATACCCACTCGAACTGCATCTTGAGACTTCCACTGGCGACACTCAACGGCGCTAAAGGCGTGTTTGTTCACACCATCATGCACGATCGTGATTCGCTCAGTCTGGCTCGCCGCCAACGGTTTCGCCTTCGGCAAAGTTTCACGAGTCGCGTTAGAGATAGTAATGACGTGACTCGGCAAGAACGTACAGAGCCAGCGAAAAGTAGTGGCGACCGAAGAGGGCAAATAATCGCTCGCAATACGATCTCTAACATGCCAAATCACAGGCACTCCAGCCAATCGACCTGCCACAGCTCCGATCACGTCTGACTTGAGAGAGTTTGTATGAACCAAATCTGCACGCAATGAGCGAAGCAAATCAGAAAGATTACGTGTGTAATTTAAAAGTGCAAAACATTTCTTCAACTGCATGATTGAAGAAATACCAAGAGAGTCTTTGCGGGTCTGCAAAACACTCGAAGACAGGGGGAAGATATGTGTTTCTAAACCAGTCTTGCGCAAGATGTCTGCGAGCGGTCCCTCCGCACACAAAACGACAAGAGGCTCGTACTTCTCTTTATCTAAAGTTGTGACCAGATTTAAAAGCGCTATTTCTCCACCACTCATCAAGGACGTATGGTCAAAGAATACGATGCGCTTACGAGTCCTCGCCTTTTGTAGAAGGCTACTTTCGCGAGTGGCAGGAAATGACAACATAGCGGCTTAGCTTAACGGGATGTTCGGTGAATGCCAAGCGCTTACATCACTTAATTCACCAACTAGTACCCTTTCCTGGTTCAAAATTTGTAATGTTAATGCCGCCTCACCTGTAGTGAAGCGGCGATGAAATCATTCACCGTTCATTGATTAAGAAGAGCGTTTGCGTCCAACAACACAAACAGTGCTGCCAAAATTGGGGAATACCGTCAAAAACACTGCCAGTGGCAATTTTAGAATTTGTTTCAGATTTGTCGGCCGCCATGTGGAAGTTGTAGTGCCGTCGGCTGAGCGTGAAGTCCAGAGATGAAAACTTCTCACTTCTTTCACAACCACATCAAACCCCGCGGCCTCAACGATCTTGCAACACTCTTCAAGCGTATATTGCCAGACATGTCGCATGTGCGGAGGGAAGCTATCCTTGAGCAATTCAAAATCGGTATCTGATGATCTGCCGAATAGCGCTTTAATTCTAAACCAGGCATAAGCACGGTTTGGAGTGGTTAAAACGAAGTAACCGCCTGGTTTCACAAGATGAGACACTTGCCTGACACTAGCAAACGGATAGCGATAGATGTGTTCAAGAATTTCAGTAAAAACCACAGCATCTAAAATGGCTGGCTCAGTCGATTGAGCAGGAACAGTCATGGGATCAACAACTTCAACATCCCAGTGAACGACTCCAATTCCTTCATTACGTAATACTTGCGCAAAACCCAAAACACCAGGCGCTTCCCACATGTCCTTGTCAGGGTCGAAATCATAACTAGTGACGTTATAGCCAATCTTCTTCAACATGCGAGAGATGTGACCAGGAGCCGCACCAATGTCACCTACCTGGGAACCAGTTGGCACAAATTTCAAAACTTGCTCAGCAATCCAGCGATACCTTGAAATTTGAATGTTGTAATAATTCAAATCAGTTAGTGAGCCGCCCACTTCAGCAATTGCTTGATCAAGTGTCATATTGGCAGAGGAAGAGCCTTGCGCTACTCCGTTCAATTTGAGACCTCACGCTAGCTGGCTAAAGTCGTCCAGTATAACCGAAACGCGCAAAGGACGTTTCTCAGTGGAAAGAGATTGCTTCCTAAGTTTCCTTCAGGCTTAGACAAAGCTATCTGAAACATTTAGGGTGCTTACGACGTTCTCATGACATTGCGGCGGACCTATGGGGTAATACCGCCGACGACCTGTTGATCCAGCAGCATTAGCGGCTTCGTCTTATGCGAAGGGCTTTTTGATAAAAATCATAGGTGAGCTGGGCAACCCGCGCCCAAGTGTATTCACGTTCAACTTTCTGCAAACCACGTTCTCGAAGCGTCCGTCGAAGCTCAACATTGTTTGCCAGTGCTGAAAGACTTTCAAAGAGTGCCTGAGAATCTTTCTCTGGCACTACAATGCCGGCGTCACCGACTACTTCGGGCAAGCTACCGGAGCTCGAAGCTATGACCGGCACCCCACAGGCCATCGATTCGATCACGGCACGTCCGAATTGTTCCTTCCAGGTAGCAGTCGTGACACTTGGTACTACTGTTACGTCGCAAAGATTGATGTATTGAGAAACATTGTTTGCGCTGATCTCTCCAATCCAAATAATTCTTTCTTGAATCGAAAGTTCCGCAGCAAGTTTTTGCAGCTGCGATGAATAGCTTCCGTTTCCGACAACGAGCATTTGCCATTCTACGCCGTCAGGCAGGTCACGCAGAGCACGAAAAACGTACTCTAGTCCCTTACACTCCTCAAGTCGTCCGAAATAGCCTACAACGAAGGTGTCGTCTTGCAGCTTGTGAGGGGATCTTGCGACACGCATCTGCCTGAATGCCGCAGGGTCCACACCCAGCGGCACAACGTTTGAATTGACATTGAACCCCTTCGCAACCAGTACATCCTTAACCCCCTGGCTACAAGGGTACGCACCAACACAATTTTTATAAACGTATTGCTCCATCCAACAAAAAGGTGGAGGGTAGCGCTTATGGATATTCTGAGCGGAGTAAAAAACGCACGCGGCCTTGGGATGAATTGTTTCTACCATTTGAACAATTTCAAAGCATGACACCGAATATGGTTCTTCATGTATGTCTACCAAGTCGGGGCGAAATTCTTTCAAATACCTCAATATCGTCCTGAAATCGTAGGCGAACAAGGGAATCGAGCCCGTGCCATATGTCTTAGCTTTGACAACTTCAAAATTTTCATCCACTGAATCCTCGGCACCGCCGAGGTGTTGCCAACGTTCTGGAATAATAAGCTTCAAGTCAACCGGGAAACTATTAATAAGTTGCCGTTCTCGCTCTCGATAGGCAGCAACAGAACCACTATGCGAGATCCGCAAAACCTTAAGTGACCTATTAGATCCTGTTTCTCTTTGTATATCAGCGCAATGCAGGTCTTTTCGCATAACTCAATCTCGGATCTGAAGGACGCTGTAATGCATCTCCCATTTTCTTCAGGGCAGTTTGATCTAGGTAGAGCTTGACGAAAATCGTCATACCGATCGCAGCCCATGTTACAAGCGTGACGCCCCTACCGATCCAAAATGTATCCACCATTGCATGTGTAAAGCGTCCACAGATTATCCCGAGTGCGACAAGGTTTATGAATGCGAGAAGAGAAGTTTTGGGCATTCGTCGAGCATTATCTAAGGGCAGCTTGACCGCAAAGAAGATTACCGCTAGCAAAGCGATAGGTCCAACAATCGTCAGTTGAAACCAATCATAGAGCAACACGTTTGCGCAATCTCCATAATATCTATCTCCCTTAACCAGAACGTTGCCCCAACCGACAGCGGTGAATGGTTCTGCCATAAGTGCTGGTAACACATCCGTCCAAAGACTCATTCGAATTTCATTAGTGGAGAATTTTTTATTCGAAACGACGTGCTCTATAGCCTCTTTCGGCATTACATTCCACAGCAATGAACCGACGAGAAGTACGGATATCACGAAATATAGTATTTTGCGTGGCTGAGCACCTGCGCCTACAAGCATGAAGGTGGTGGCGACAATTATGCAGACTAGGCCAGCCTTGCCCTGAGACGCCACGCAGCCAACAATCCCAGCACCGAGGAAGCCTATCATCAGTAATTTGCGTTTTATGTCACTACTGGTGAGAAGCGCGGCGATGGCGATTGTAGCCATAACCGAACACGACCCGGCTATGTGATTTTTGTGCATGCCTAGGGCATAGACCGGCTTCGCAAAGCCACTGTGGCGAGCATCATAAACAGAAATAACTGCGATCACTGCACAAATAGGCAAATAAGCGAGAATTGCGAACTTAAGGTCGGTCGGTTTCTTTGGTGTCAACGAAAAAACCAACATTGGTAGAAATATGATCAGGGTACGCTGTACAACTTCCTTCGCCCAGAAGATGGGTTCGTCAGCAGCCGCCACAGAGAGTAATCCAATTGAAAAATAAAAGAGCGTTGCGACGACGACAGGAATTGACAATAAGACGATCGGAATTAGCGGCCGACCGGACACCATTCGATTCCTTAATGTATAGATGAGTCCAAAACCCAGAGAAAGTGCGGAGATAGTCGCAAACCCAACAGGAGTGGGCACCCCATGCGCCAAAATCGTAAGGGCAAATGCACCTGTCAAAATTATTTGAACTATGTATGTCTTTTTTTGCACAATGGATTCGCAGAGGAGCCAAAAACCGAATCAAGTATATACTTTACGATGCCAATCCTGACAACGTTAGAAGGTTTCTCACTAAATTTCGACGTATGTTTAGTTAATTGACATCACATGGATTATGTAAAATGCATTCTATGTTCCACGAAACTACGCAACTGGCAGACATAACCGAAACCTCAAGAATTCGAGTCGCTCATCTTTTATCCGGCTCTAAAGTTTGGGGCGTGGAGAACTATGTCCATAACCTGCTGTCATCGCAAAATGCAACGATGCTCCAGCCCTCTGTCATTTGCACCAAAGTTGGTGTTATTTCAGAAAAATTCGCCAACTCCGGGTTTCAGGTGAGCACAATACCGATGCGAAATTACTTCGACGTCAGTTCCATTAGCTCCTTATCAAATTTATTCGAAAGTAAGCAAATTGATTTAGTTCACGTTCATCTCGGATTAGATTCCTTTATCGGAACACTGGCTGCCAAAAAAGCGAATAAGCCGGTAATCATGACAGTTCACTTCGATCAGCCAAATCACATGAATTACAGCTTACTTGCCAAGCAATTTTGGAACGGATTTCAAAAGCTTAAAAACCAGGGTATCGCGCACTTCTTGCCGATTACAGAAAATGTCGCTACAGAACTTATGCGGCGAGAAGCAGTTCCTAGGGAAAAAATAACAGTCATTCATCCAGGCATTCCGCTCTTCGAAACAGACAAATCGAGTAAGTTAACAATTAGGCATGAACTTAACTGCGACGAGAATGACGTGGTGATTATTGGCATTGGAAGGCTTGAACCGGAAAAGAATTTTTCTTGCCTGCTTAATGCTGTCGCAAACATGAATAATGAGAAATCCATAAAGGTCTGGATTATCGGCGATGGTTCAGAACGATCATCACTTTCGGAATCGATCAGGCGCATAGGCTTAGGAGAACGAGTTCAGTTGCTTGGTTACCGCAATGACGTAATTCAGTTGCTTGGAGCAGCGGACATTTTTGTTTTACCATCCAAAGCAGAACCGTTTGGAATGTCAGCGGTGGAGGCAATGATCGCGCGATTACCAGTGGTAGGGACGAATGGACCAGGTCTTGGAACGATCGTTGATCATGAGGTGACTGGACTGTTAGTGCAAGCGGACGACTCGGTTGCCCTGGCAACTGCATTGAGCAGGCTTGTTAACGACCGCAGTCTTCGAATAAAACTGGCTGAAGCCGGCAGAGAAAGAGCTGCAGCGCTTTTTAGCAGTGATGGCATGGCCGACAAAATGGTTAAGGTCTATCGAAATGTAATTTCGGCCCACAGGCAATCGTCCGCTACGAAATTTTGAAATTAAGAGCTTTTGTATGCCTACCCGGTTTGGACCAAACCCGGCATAGTGAGCTTTAGTGCTTTAGCGGTTTATAACCCTGCCAAGATGTGTATTCAGCTAAACTACAGTTGTCAAAAATAGACGGAAGCCACGTGTCCGCATCGAATAAATCTAGAATCTTTAAACCCAGCTTGTTTGCTGGCGCTATTGTGCTGTTTTTGTTGCTCAACAGCGCCGCCTCAGTTATGTTCGCAAAGTATAAAGAGGGAGTTCACGAGGACTTTGCAGCGGAAGCATTGCAAAAGTCCACGACAAAACCGAACGTTGTTTTTTCAGGCTCATCCACGGTCCTCTACCCTCTCTACCAGTTAGATTGGTCGACTTACGGTGCTCAGCCAACCTTCGAACAATACACTCATGTGCATTATGTCGAAGATGCCTTAAGCCAACAGACACAGCGAAAAGTACAAGTCAACAATATTTCGTTTCTCGGATTTATGATCTCGGACGATTTATTCATCATAAAAAATTATCTAGAAGGAGAGCATTCGCCTCAAACTCTAGTGCTCATGGTGGCACCACGAGATTTTTGTGATTCATTATTTGAATCACCTGCCTCTGGCATCGCCTTTCGCAAACTGTCTAACTGGTCGAACACGGCAGAGTTCTGTGGCACTTACTTGACTCAACCAACCGACTACGTAGATTTTCTTCTCGGCAAGGGCGTGTTCACATACGCCATGAGAGCCAAGATTCAAGACAAAATGCATGATTATTTTGCACAAAAACAGGAAGCCTTGCAGGCCAATCGCGAGCTTCCGGCAAACGCAGATCCAGATCTGAAATGGCAAAAAAGTATCAGGGAATACTCTACTCGCTATCGAAACATCACATTTGAAAAAATGCAAAAGCAATTCGTGTTCTTGGATCGTCTTTTGAATACTTGTAAGCAAAGAGACATCAATGTTGTTCTCATCAACGCTCCTTTGACGAAGAGAAGCTTAGCAATGCTGCCTGCCGGTTTATACGAGTCTTACTGCGCAAAGTTAGCTCGTGCGGCAACTTCAAACTCATGTCGTTATTTCGACTTTTCTCACTCTGATGTCTTCACAAACGACGATTTCTCAGACATCGTGCACCTAAACAATTTTGGCGCCAAGAAAATGCTTTCCGCGATTCTTCCGGATGTTCGCAAATCGATTGACAGCCTTCCTCTGAAAACAGCCGCAACTGACCTACCGCACTGATTTTTCTAAGACCAACCCAAAACTTGTGCAACGTCATCGACGCGACGCTGCCATGTCTGCTGCCGTGCCCACTCGATTCGTTTCGGCCCCATTGCGCTCCCGTCGACCAGTGACTTTGAAATTGCCTTTGCAAAGCTCTCACTGTTAGGTGCGACAAAAACCAGTTCAGGTAAATCTCTGAATCCAGAACATGGCGTGGATACAATAGGCTTGCCGGTCGACATGTATTCATACAATTTGAGAGGATCTAAACTCTCCGTAAACGGTGATACCTTATGCGGTGTTATGCAAACATCCAGACATTTTATATAGGAAGGCAATTGCTGATAGTCTATCGCTCCTAGAATTTTGACATTCGAGTGTGCAACCAGTGCGGCGGTTTGCGGCGCACTCAAACAATTCGG
>PLXC01000111.1:0-643 GCA_003151275.1 Candidatus Melainabacteria bacterium | reverse complement strand
GGCGGCGTTCTTTTTGTAAAGCCACTCAGAACAAACGATCACTTCATCTGCCTTAGCTAGCATCCAAGAGTCATCTTCTATAACAGCCTGCTTTACCCGCACAGGTTGATCAAACTGTGTCCAATCATCAGTCACGTCATAAACCAGCTTTTTAATACCCTTTTTCGGCAAGTAATGGCGAGCCTTTTGATCGTTGATCCAAACATCAAATTCGCTCCAGCCAAGCGATTTAATCGCGCTTTCAATTTGAGTTCGCATGACAAAGCTGTTGAACGATTTGCCAACAACATTAGGCAAAATTTTCAGAGGTTTGAAAACTGACATTTTCGAGAATTCTTTATCCACCGATAAACGCAGTACTCTGCGGTCTATGTGTCCCGGGTCATGCGAAAAGTCATACGGTGGTGATACCCATAATATTTGCAGATTTTGATAACGGGCCATCAGCTCACTACAAATAAATTGATTGCGACGCCAAATCTGGTCCCAATCTTCAAGCGAAAAAAACAACAGCCTGCGAGTCGAGTCAGCCGCTACGGATGGTGACATCGACGTGACGTCGCTATTGTTCAATAACAATTTGCGTCGCGCCCCCGACTAGATGTTCGGGTGCTCCCATCGCCTTACCACGAGGGTCCGAACT
>PLXC01000112.1 GCA_003151275.1 Candidatus Melainabacteria bacterium | reverse complement strand
TGTTCATATCTGGAACACTCGTTTCAGCGTTGTTCCACTGGCTACTTACCTCTGGCACATTCGTCTCCGCATTCTGCAATTGCGTGTTCATATCGGGTACGCCAGCCGCGGCGTTGTTCCACTGGCTACTTACTTCAGGCACGCTCGTGTCCGCGTTGTTCCACTGGCTGCTCACTTCAGGAACACTCGCGTCGGCGTTGGTCCACTGGCTGCTCACTTCGGGCACACTGATATCGAGAGCCCTGGCATTCGAATCCAGGGCGTCTGCAGGAGAGGCTGAATATTGAGAGCTTGCTGCAGGCACATAAGAGTTAGATGGTGCAATCTGTCCACTCACTTTCGGCACCGGATATGGGGCACCAGCGAGGTCGGTTGAATCGTCAGATTGTTTAAGCAAGACTTTTACGGCGGCCTCATCCAGAACAGATGAATTGAGTGATGCACCAGCTTGAGCGATGCTTAGATCTGCGGCATTGGAAGCTGCCTCTTGATTCAACATCTGCTCTACTTCAAGCGTTCCTGCGGACGCCCCAAGAGTGGCAGCAGAAGTAGCATTGGAGACTATAGAGTCCACAAAGGAATTATTGATCTGACTGTAGTCTAAGCTCCCGTTGGAACTAGAAGGAAGACTTGCGGTCGATTCAGCTGAAAGAGCACTCTCCGAGATATTCGAAAGACTTGTCTCCGTTTTAACAGGAGGGGACCCTGCAGGCACCGCAGATGGTGCAGAGAAGGGATCCGTGTCAGTAGCTTGTTTGGATTCTTCGTTGTCGTTAGCGCTCATTTTCTTCAGCGTTAGCTCTGCTCTCTTTGCCTTCATTTCAAGAGTCGGGAGCGAAAATTCGGAACTTTGACCCATGGGAATTTGTGTGCCGAGCTCACGCGAGACAAGCTCTTGCCTGAGATGGTCTTGTGCCAGTTTGCTCCTAGTCGAGCGATCTTTTGTGATGATTTTCGCAGTTCCGAGAACCGAAAGAATCAAGTAAATGAAGACCAGGTGCGTCGGGGATCCAAGCAGAACTTCAAAAATTATGAAGAACATCACCAGTACGAAGGCCTGCGGACCTACCGCGTAGAAATAACCCAGACCCAAATATGGAATCAGGTTTAGTAGCCATACGTACTTGATACTGGGCGCTTTATTTTCTGAGTCAGGAAGCGGCAGCGGGCGAATATTCACACGACCTCAATCTAAATTGCAGTTACATCTTGGACTTGTTTTGCCCTAGTTGGGTGCCGTCCAATCGCCCCCGACTTGGCGATGGTTTAGGATCTTCTTGTTCGAACGCCTGCAAAATTCTTATTGCGTCAGCGTTTTTACCATCCTTCAGCAAAACTGTTTTTACTTCAGCGACCGACGCATCTACTTGCCCTTTCTTATGAAGAGCAACCGCCAGTGCCAATCGCGCTTCAAGATTTTCCGGATTTAAGTCCAGCGCTTTACGTTCTTCGGCAATCTGCCCATCCCAGTCTTGCACCTCACCAAGAGCCAATCCGAGATGCAAATGCGACATTTCATTGTCGGGTTCCAAGTGCGTGGCATAGCGATAAGACGTGATTGCTAGGGCGACATCACCCTTTCCCAAGGCAGCATCTCCAAGAGCGAGATAAGCCCCGGGCTCAGTCTTGTCTAATTCTGTCGAAGTCTGAGCCTCAACCAACGCTTCATCGAAACGCCCTTTTTTCGACAAGGCATTGGCAAGCACATAACGAGCGATGACATTTTTAGGATCGACTGTGGTCGCCTCTTTGAGCACGGTGATCGCCTCATCGTAACGACCTTCTTCGTTGTAAATGACGCCAAGATTATTGGTCGCTGTCGCTTTTACGGTTGGACTGTTCGGCTCGAGCTTGAGGGCGTGTTGAAACTCAACTTCAGCCTTCTTGTAATCACCTGCTTTGAAATACTCTTTGCCGGCGATCAAGTAGTCAGTCGAAGTTTTCAAATCCATCGCGCACGACGACAGAGCGAGGACGCACAAAGTCATAGACATAAAGACGCGTGTCTTAGTAAATATGCTTTTCGAATCAGTTATAGGGCGACCGGACATATTCAAAATCACCCATAAAGATACGCGTTTCTGACGCTCCTCGGATGTATCGCATTTTAGCATGATCACTTGAAGCTGGCTCGGCTGCCACCATCCAGCGATCAGTCCAATCTATTCTGCTCCAACCGGCGTCGGCTGTGGTTGCTTCTTTGTGTCTTCCACGACTTTGACGTGCAGTTCTGTCAATTGCTCTTGTGGCGCTACAGATGGTGCGCCAGTCATCAGACATCCACCGGATTGAGTCTTTGGAAAAGCGATCACTTCCCTGATCGATTTACCACCGGTAAGCAGCATAACGATGCGGTCCAGTCCCAAAGCAATGCCACCATGCGGTGGAGCGCCCGATTCAAGAGCCTCGAGAAGGAAGCCAAACTTTTCGCGGGCAACATCCCGGTCTAAACCAATGGCCGTGAAGGCTCTGGATTGTACTTCTTGACTGTGGATTCGGATTGAACCGCCGCCAATTTCCACACCGTTGTAGACGATATCGTAAGCGCGCGCACGCGCTTTTTCAGGCGTGGTTTCTAGCATGTCCAAATCATCCAAATGCGGGCTCGTGAACGGATGGTGCACGGCCATCAATCTTCCTTCCTGCTCGTCAAATTCGAACAATGGGAAATCGACAACCCACAACAGTTCGTGTCTGTTTTCGTCGATTAACTTTAGCTCTTCTGCCAGTTTCAGTCTCAATCGTCCAAGCGTGTTTGCCACCACCTTGTCCGCATCGGCGACAAGCAATAACAAATCGCCTTGTTGCGCTGCAGCTAGTGATTTCATTTTCTCCAACTCTTCCGCAGTCAAATGCTTGTCGATGCCGGATGAACGAATCGTCTGGCCAAAGGCGAGCCAAGCAAGCCCTTTGGCGCCGGTCGATTTAGCGTACTCCTGCCATAAATCTAGCTGTTTGCGTGAGACTGTCTCAGCGCCACCTTGCACCACCAGCGCCTTCAATCTGCCGCCACTGTCTGCCGCCCCGCGAAACATTTTAAAGTTGCTTGTCGACGCCACTTCGGTCAGATCTTTGATTTCGACACCAAAGCGAGTATCTGGTTTATCACTACCGTAACGGTTCATGGCATCGGAGTATGTCAAGCGCTGGAATGGCGGTTTCAGATCAATGCCCGTACAGGCAAAGGCTTTGATCAGCAAACCTTCTGTGACAGCGATGATTTCTTCTTCGTCTGTAAAGGAAAGTTCCATGTCTACTTGCGTGAATTCGGGCTGTCTATCAGCACGCAAGTCTTCATCACGAAAGCAGCGAGCGATTTGATAATAACGATCAACACCGCTAATCATCAGCGTTTGCTTAAACAGCTGTGGCGACTGTGGCAACGCATACCAGTTGCCTGGATTCAATCGACTGGGCACGAGAAAGTCGCGAGCTCCCTCTGGAGTGGCTTTGGTAAGAATAGGTGTTTCGACTTCGATAAAGGATTGAGCATCCAAATATTGCCGAATTGCTTGGGTGATGCGATGTCTAGTGACTAGATTGCTGCTCATCTCCGGTCTGCGCAGATCCAAGTATCTGTACTTCAGGCGCAACTCTTCGTTAACGCCACCAGACTGATCAATTTGGAACGGTAAAGGCCGGCAAGTATTTAGAATTTCAACTTGGTCGGGATAAATTTCCACATATCCGGTTGGACTTTCTTTATTTTCGCGACCTTCTGGACGTTTGGTCACTATGCCTTTGGCGGCAATGACAAATTCGCTCTTCAAAGTGCATAGCTTGTCGTGAATCTCTTTATTACGATTGGGGTCAGCGACGATCTGAACACGTCCCGTCGAGTCACGCAGCTCAACGAAAATTAGCCCGCCGAGATCGCGATTGACGTGCACCCATCCTGCGACGCAGACCTCTTGGCCAACATCGTTCAGATTAACTGTTCCGCAATGATGATTGCGCTTAAGACGAGTTGTACTCACGTGTCGCTCCTTGGTCTTATGATTCCGAACCTCCTATTTTAGACCAGTGCAAGATGATTACGCATTCAGGACCCGCAATTCCAAAGAAGCATGTAGACTGAAAGAGGGACCTCTTTACTACAATAAGAACAGGCTGGAGGGAATCGGCTTGAATAATGGGTTGAACTGGCTAGTTGCTTCCTGCCGCAGGCAAAATGCAACCAGCATTGAGTTGAAGGGCGACCACATCACTGATAGCGTTTTGGCTCAGCTATACAGCCAGAAACAGCTGCGCGAACTGCATATCGTCGACGCTAAATGCGTGACCAATGCAGGACTTACTTACATTGAAAATCTTCTTCAGCTCGAGTGGCTAAACATGGATGGCGTTGCCATTACTGATCGAGGACTGTTTTTCATTCAACGGATGACAAAGTTAAGAGGCCTACAGCTGACGAACGCATTCGTCACTAGTTGGGGACTTGAATATCTTCTAGCCTTGAAAAGGCTCGATTACTTAGAACTGGATGGAACGAACGTTGACGATGAGGGATTGCGGGTTTTGGCGAAGCTAACAAACTTGAAAACGCTGCGGCTCTCACGGACGGCTGTCACCGACAAAGGCATTCGCAAGTTGCAGGCGATGAAGAAACTGAGGACGTTGGTTTTGAAAGAGAGTCACGTCACAGAAAGCTGTCTTCAAAAATTGAAAAAACAAATGCCCGAGTGCGAAATTTCTTGGTCACCCTACACGCTCCCTCTTGCAAAACCAGCTAAATTGCCAACTTTGTTCCATCGGGATCTGCCCTTCCCGGCTGCGGAAAATGAAACTACTCGGGGATGGTACCTAAAGTTAGCCTCTGACAGCCACAAGGTTAAAATCAATCAGCTTAGCTTGAGCCCGAGACCTGAATACATGGTCAAACGTTCTAACTTCAAACCCAGCCAACCGTCATGGTTCAAGTTAATAGACTGGTATTAAAGCAGCTGCTGTAATGCCGGCAGGACAGCTGGCGGCCTTGCCTGCACTAGCGCAGGAAACGGCTATCAGTTAGACTTAAATTGTTGTTGTTCCAATTTCCAACTGCAGGTCCAAAGAATTATGCTCCCGTCAATGAGTCAACCAGTAGCCCTGGTTTTTGGAATATTTCTGATGGTGGTCGGTGTTTCCTTCGCCTACAAAACTTACGTGGCTGGGATACAGGGTCGGGTCATGTATTGGGAAGGATTTCTACCATTCACTTTGCTGTCCCCGTTTCTGTTGCACTTACCAGGCGGCAAAAAATCTTTGATTAAGCCTGCCGAAGGTCTCTGGGTGCATGCGGTTATGGCACCAATTTTTTTGGTTCTGAGCATACTGTGTTTAGCAGCAGGCGCAGATTACACAGGCTTACCAGGCGTGGCTACTTTGAATGTCGCCATGAACGGTTTCAAATGGGGTCGAGCAGACTCTATAGTCTTCAATCGCCGCAGCGGATACCAGTTTCCGATTGTTCCTCGCTCAGCAAAAACGCTGGCCAAGATCTTCGGTGCTAAAGTTGGCGAGAAAGAAGAAGATAAATACTCGCACGACCAAGGTTCGTATAACCAGGCTTCAGACAGCGTCAGGTGAGCTTGACAGCGAGGTGGCTTGAAACAAAAACGTTTAAACTGCCGCGCCAGAGCTGCCGAGTCAAACCTTACTGATAGCCGCTTTGGCAACCGTCATAACATTAAATCGAACTGGATCTGCTTGCTGAAACGGACACAGGTTCGATACCCTTTTTGACAGAGGAAGCTATAAATCCCCAGTCCTCTTGCCAACGAGTAAGGAGAGTGCCGTGTCAACTGCTATTCGAAACGTAGCGTTTATTGGAATCAATCGTAGTGGGAAAACAAGTTTAGTCGAATCGATACTGCATTTAACGGGCGCCATTTCCCGACGGGGCAAGATTCAGGATGGAACGATGACTACGGATTACGAACCGGAGTCGATTTCCCGACAAATCTCGACGCAAGTCTCTGCAGCGCACACCACATACAAAGATGTCACTTTCAACATTCTGGATTGCCCTGGGTTTGTCGATTTCAACGAAGAGACAAAACTGGCGTTAATGGGTGTGGATGCAGCGGTGTTTGTCGTCGAACCTGATGCACACAGGCTAATTCAGATGGACATTTTGCTTCGCTTCACCGAACAAATCGGCATTTCCAGACTAGTGTTTGTCAACAAAATGGATAAACCGGATCTTGTTTTCGAAGAAACGCTGTCTGTTTTAAAAGACATGCCTGGCACCAAAACACCGAGACCTCTGGCGCCCATACATTATCCAATTGGCTCAGGTCCTAGCTTTGTTGGTTATGTTGATGTGTTGAAAAAAGAAGGCTTCAAATATGGTGCCCAAGGCAAAGCAGAAAAGTCCGAAATACCGGCAGATGTAAAAGACGACCTCGAGGCTTCGCGTGAAAAGCTGATCGAGAGCCTGGCAGACACCGATGATGCCTTGCTCGAAATGGTACTCGAGGGCAAAGATCCACCACAAGAAACCCTCGAAAAAGATTTGAAAGAGGCTGTCCGTGCCGGAACCATTGTGCCAATCCTTGTCGGTTCTGCGCAGACCGATGCTGGCGTTTTCAGCTTACTTGATGCAATCATTGCGCTTTGCCCAGATCCGCTGGAGCGTGAATATCAAGACAAGGACGGCAAGCCGATTCAGGTCAAAGCAGATGGACCAGTAATTGCCCAAGTGATCAAAACATACATCCATCCACAGTCAGGCAAACTCTCTCTAACTCGCGTCTTCACCGGCACAATAACAGCCGATACGCAGTTGACGGACATATCTCGCTCAGGAGCAAAAGAGAGAGTCGGTGGCTTGTACAACTTGACTGGCAAGAAACAGGACACCGCTGGAAACGCCGGTCCCGGCTCAATTGTAGCGATTGCACGCTTAGACACACCACGCAGCGGAGACACTCTTGTCACTGACAAGGAAACACAATTAATGCCCGTTCCTGACATGCCGCCACCGCTTTATTCGCTGGCCATTGCGCCAAAAAATCGCAACGACGAAGCAAAACTTTCGACGTTGCTCTCCAAGTTAGTTGAAGAAGATCCAGTACTCAAAGTGGATAGAGATCCTGACACGCACGAATATTGTTTGTACGGGCAAGGCGAAGTGCATTTGACGCTTTCTCGCCAACGTCTGGAACGCAAATACCACATTTCTCTCGATAGCTCACGTCCTCAAATTGCGTATAAGGAATCGATTCAAGGCAAGGCTGACGCCCACGGGCGACACAAGAAGCAAACTGGTGGCAAGGGTCAGTTCGGAGACGTGTATTTAAAGATTGAAGCGCTTGAGCGCGGTGCAGGCAGCAAGTTTACCGAATCAATCGTCGGTGGATCAGTGCCCCGCCAATACATTCCTGGCGTTGAAAAGGGCGTTATGGAAGCGCTAGGAAGAGGTCCCTTAGCCGGTTTCCCTGTCGTAGACGTGTCAGTCAACTTGTACGACGGTTCTTATCATGATGTCGACAGCGACGAAATGTCCTTTAGGATGGCGGCGATTCTAGCCATGCGAGAAGGTCTAAACAAGGCTCATCCGGTTATTCTGGAGCCGATTGCCGAAGTCAAAATAAGCGTGCCCAGCGCCTACACGTCAGGTGTGCTGGGGCAGATGAATGGATTACGTGGACACATTCTTGGTTACGGACCTGACATAAACCGCCAGGGATGGGACGAAGTCAGTGCGCACATACCGCAGGGCGAACTGTGGGATTACATCATTGAGTTGCGAACGCTTTCACAAGGGCTTGGCTACTATGTCTGGAAGTTTTCGCACCTTTCACCTGTGCCGCCGACCTTATCCCAAGAGCTTGTCTCTCAACACACAGCAGCCGTCGAGGCTGCGCACTGAGTCATCTCCAGTCCACGTGGGAGCTGGAGCGCAGGCGTCCGGCGTGCTTCGATTTAAGTCAGCCAACAACACTAGACCTTGATGGTCTCTTGCCCGGCGCGGTTAATTAGAAATGTGAATCAGGCATTTCCCTGTCCTGCGCGTCATCTGGCAATCAGTCAGAAGCTAAAATCGCTTACAGACTGGATGTTGTTAGCGCTTTGTTGTTCGCTCAGGTCTTAAATGCTAAGATCGTGCCATTGTAAAAGCTTATATTTACTGTTTCTCTTGAAGGGGGAGGACCTTTGTCTGAGGTTAGAGTTGCCGAAGGTGAAAGCATTGAAGCCGCGTTGAAGCGCTTCAAGAAGAAGATTCAAAAAGCCGGCATTTTGTCAGAAATCAAGCGTAGAGAAAGATACGAGAAGCCCAGCGTCAAGCGTAAACGCAAAGCTGAAGCTGCTCGCAAGCGGCGCTCCTAGCGACTTTCCAATTCGTGCATTATTCAACGTCCCCACTGCATAAGGCGGGGGCGGTTTTTCGTTGATCGGCAATGAACATTAGCCTAAGAGCGCCAGCGCCTAGCCTGGGCTAGATGCCGGCAGCCCTGCCGGCATCTAGCCCTTGGAGCAACGGCCACGCTCCAGTTCCGTCATTGCTAGCTGGAATTACCAAGTGATATGACCAATGGTGCCAGTTTTGAGCGGGCGAGTAAAATCTTTTGATTCGAAAGCCCCTTGACATCAGCCTTTGCGAGAATTTTCGATCTTTCAGGGAATATCAGTCTTAGAGTCGTATAAGAGGTGAGGCTATGGGCAGTTCTAAATTGAACGGCGGCGTTCGCAATGAAAAATTGGTCACTGTGACTACTGACATATTGAAAGATCGATTGAACAGAGTTTATAACCGGTTGCACACGGCAACTGACATGCGCAGTTCAAAATCCTTCTCGCAAGAAGGTTTGTTTGAGTATCTCTGGGATTTGAAAGAAGTTGCCCTGCTGGAAGGAAAGTCTTCAGTCGAGCTGCCGAAGAATTGGTTAGATGAACTTGAACAAGACACGACTGTCGGCGTTCATCATTAGACTTAATGGATGCTCCCTGCTCCGCGGCTGAACAGACTAATTTGGGCAATACTTTCGTGCACCATGCTTGGTGCGCCATGTAGTTATTCAGCGCCTCCCGCCGAACTCTATCGCCTCCTGCTTGAAGCACAAAATGGCAACAAGGCAGCTGATGGAAAAATGATTGATTGCATGACGCGGCTGAGCGACACGCTTTCACGCTATCATCGACGTTTTAAGAAATTTCCAGAAAGTGCCTCCGAACTGGAAGATTTTGACGCAAGCGCCAGACTAAGTAAAATCAAGAACCCTTACTCGGAAAACGAATTGCTGGCCAAAGAGTTGCCGGCCAACTCGCCTCAGTATGTTCAATATCAACTGCTGCCAGATTATGGACTATCGCGCAATGGCACAGACGCTCTTGCCAAACGACCGCCCAAATCATGGACAGGTCCACCAGGAACTATCAGCATCATGCACAATTCCGAGAATTTATTTGCTGTTCGAGCTTGTGGATTAGACGGCAAACCGATAATCGATCACACCACCAATAGTGTCATCTTTGTTTTCAGAGATCTGTCTCAATAGGCTAGAGCTGCGCATCGTTCTAATTCTGATTCATCGATAAACTCGTCGTCAGCGACAACAGGAATCGTTGGTTCGTACTCTGACCGCGAAGCCTCTACGACCCCATCTTCAAACGAAACTTCACTTTCAAACTCGTCAGACCTGTCGGGCGGCAAAATGGCTGCAAGCGCTGCTAATCGATAGTGGCTCATGCCTGCAAGGGTAGTTACCCGCTTCGATAAGGTGGTTGGATCAGTGGCGTCAATCGGCACGGCCATGGGCATTTTATAGTCCATGCTCGAATCGTTTGGCTTCAACGCCTTAAGTCTCGTTTGAGACATGCGTGCGTTTTCCACTCGCAGTTCAACCGGCTGTTCAGAATCTTGGTGACTGAGAGAATGATACAATCCCCGGATAATGTCAATAAAACTTCTTCGCATTGATAACTCCATTGGACTTCATCCCAGATTGAAGACCTGTTAATAACATCGTTGATCCGGCCGAAGCACGCTATCCCTCATAGGGCGGATTCAAGACCATGTTTTCTGCTCCAACTCACCATATAGCGTTAGTTCTTAGAGTGATGTACCTGAGCGCTCTCTATCCATAACCCTATGGGTCTTGGTGATCAGGTGGGCTACGCTGGCGTTAATGGCGTATATAAGAGGTAGAAAGATATGAGACACATGGATGGCTCTAAACACACGAAGGTGCAGGCAATGAGTAAAGTGAGCAAATTCCTCTTAATCAATACGACTCTACTCTCGCTGTGCAGTTCATCAAGCGTTGGCATGCTTCTGCCTGCGGCGCAGGCGGCCACAACCTCGAATACCGAAGGGAAGAAAGATTCACAGCGTTCGATCGGTTCAGGGACGCTTTTAGCGATGTCGAGCCTGGGCAAAACTGTAGGACAGTGCCCGTTGAAACATACGAGCGTCTCCACCAAAATTGCCGGTTATGTTGCCCGAGTAACGGTAAAACAGACTTTCACCAACCCTTATAAAGACAAAATTGAAGCGATCTACACCTTCCCGTTGTCCGAAAGTGGCGCTGTCGATAGCATGACAATGAAAGTGGGCAACCGCCTGATTCGCGGCACGATCAAAAAGAAAGAAGAAGCTCGAAAAATCTACGACGAAGCGAGAGCCCAAGGTCACGTGGCTTCTCTCTTGGATCAAGAGCGCACCAATATCTTCACTCAATCAGTGGCTAACATTGAGCCGGGTGCGAGCATCGACATTACTCTGACTTATGTTGAGCTTCTAAAGTATGATGCAGGCCGATTTACATATACATTCCCGACGGTCGTGGGACCTCGATTCATTCCAGGCGACCCGACCGGAAAAGAAGGCACCGGCTGGGCACCAGACACCACTCAAGTTCCTGATGCATCCAAAATAACACCGCCTGTAACACCACCTAACACGCGAGCGGGTCACGACATCTCTATCGATGTTGACGTTGATGCGGGCGTGCCGATTCACAACGTCAGCTCGAAGCTGCACGAAGTGACTGTGTCCAACGTTGGCAAAGACGAAGCGAAAGTTACCTTGAAAGACAAGGAGGCAATTCCTAACAAAGATTTCGTGCTTAGTTGGGATGTTGCGGGTGATGACTTAAAGAGTGGCTACCTAACGTATCGTGACGCCAAGACTGAAAGCGGATATTTCACGTTGATGTTACTGCCACCAAAACGTGTCACTGTCGAAAAGGTCGCTCCCAAAGAAATGATCTTTTTAATCGATTGCTCCGGCTCTCAACGCGGTGCGCCACTTCAGAAAGCCAAAGAGACACTGAGCTACATTGTGGATCATATGAACCCACAGGACACATTTCAGATAATCGCCTTCAGCAATCAGCAAAAATTGCTATTCGAACAGCCGCAACCGGTAAACGGAGAACGAAAAGCACGGGCAAACAAGTTCATCGAAGAACTCGAGGCGAATGGTGGAACCTGGATGGGGCCTGCAGTTGAAAAAGCCTGCGCAATTCCCGCTGATGATCATAGATTACGCATTGTCACTTTCATGACCGATGGGTTTGTCGGCAATGACCTTGAAATTTTAGGATTGATCAAAAAACATCGAACCAGCTCGCGATGGTTTTCGTTTGGCACCGGCAACAGTGTCAACAGAACACTAATCGATGGCATCGCTACTGAGGGCGGTGGTGAGGCTGATTATGTCTTGCTCAACACATCTGGCGCAGAAGTCGGCAAGAAATTCTATGACCGCATTTCATCGCCCGTGCTCACTGATGTATCAATAGACTTCGGAAAACTAGAAGTAAAAGAAGTATTTCCAAAAGAAGTTAGCGATGTCTGGGCAGAAAAGCCGCTCTACTTCAAAGGAAGATATATCAAACCGGGAGCCGGCACAGTAACGCTAACAGGATATTCTGCCGGCAAGCCGTATAAGCAAACTTTGGCAGTCAACTTCCCCGAAATCAATCACAACAATGAAGTGCTGGGATCAATCTGGGCGCGAGCTAAGGTGGACAGGCTGATGGCGGAGGACTATCAAGGCGCGCAAAGCGGCAGCGTCAATAAAGAGTTGAAGGATGAAATTATCAAGACGGCATTGGATCACCACATCATGACGAACTACACATCATTCGTCGCAGTGGAAGAAAAGACTGTCACCAAAAACGGTGCTTCGCAAACTGTGGTGGTGCCGGTCGAAATGCCTGAAGGTGTCGACCGAGAAGGAGTGTTTGGCGATGCACGTCGCGGCAATTCCAACGGCTTCTTCTCCAATCGTCCGGCCTCCGCGCCCATGTTAATGTCTGCAGGAAATATGAGGGGTGGCAGTGGTGGTGGTGGTGGATTACATGCGCACTATGCGCACTACTCTATGGCGCAGAGCCCCTTACCGATGTCTTCAATGGCAAAAAGTGCAGGCGGAAACCTGTATGGTAGCTCGACTGGTGTTAAAGGACTAGCACTTCAAGAAGAAAGCGCGAGTCCTAAGGCTCAACCTCGTGAAATAAGTGCCGCAGACGCAAATAACGAGGAACAGAAGAAGGAATTTCCGCACAAAGACAAATCTGCCAAGCTTGACGCCCCAGGCGCAGATAAGTCGGTCAAGCTTGATGCACTGCTACAACAATTGCTTAGTGCAAAAGCGGATGGAAAACCGCAACCAACTTTTAAGGGACTCGACAAAGATAACGTTGAGGTGTCAGTTGTACTCACCGATTTATCGGAAGAGACTCTGAAAAAGCTGAAGGACGCTGGGTTCCAACTCAAGAAGAAGACTGCCACGGATGCGATCGGCAAAATAAAAATCGAGAACTTGAAAAAGCTCTCTGAGTTAGATGTCGTCAAATTCGTTAAGCACTTGGATTGATCAGTAGGATCGAATCAGCAAATTAATAAGAGAGGAGCAACAAAATTGCTCCTCTCTTATTTAAAACCAGTCGTCTAACCCAGCAGCCTAGCCTAGATGATGACGTCTAGCCTTCGAATAAATTAGCCGGCACTCTCAAGTTGAGCGCAATCAGTATCACACTCGTTGTCCCACCAGAAACGAAGGTCTGCGCACTCACGAATCTTCTTTTTCTTAGGCGGAGTTACTGCTTCCAACTGAACGTGAGTATCAGGGCGAGCAGCCATAGAAAAACATTTTTCCAGTTCCGTCAGTTCGATTAATTTGGCACTCATCTTCTTAACCCAGTACCTGTTTGAATATCTGCTGCAAAGGTTGTAGTGGCGTTTGTATCTGCCTGATACTAATACTAACAACAGCCATCGCAACATGCTAAACCCATAACTTTTTCTTCGTGTATGGGCGACAAAAACACGCGATAACCTAGTTCCGCTGCGAATCTAAATACTTTTGGAATTATGCGCGCTTGTACTGATACTTGTCCTACTTCATCAGTTGATCAAGTAACTTCACGACTCGGTCGTCGCCGGGATCTAAAGCAAGAGCTTGGCTAAGAACTACTTTCGCTTCAATTTGCTGTCCGTCTAAATCAAGAACCCGACCGAGGTTATACAGAGCATTTTCGTAATCAGGTCTGATTACCACTGCTGCCTTGTATTCATTAATGGCGCCTTTAGTATCTCCATTTGCCGCCAGCGCATTGCCCAGCACCGAGTGATAAATTGCTTGCTTCCCGTCTAGCGCGACGGCTTTCTGGGCTTCCGTCAGAGCCTCTGCCTTCTGTCCACCGTCAAGAAGAACAACGGACAGGTTCGAATGCGCATAGCCAAGGCTGGGGTTTAATTTAATCGACTCTCGCAAGGAGACCTCAGCCGCTTTTAAATCCCCGTTCTGACGCAATGCCCAACCAAAATCATTTTGAGCTTCGGCATCTTGCGGGTGCGCTTCAGCGCGTTTTTTACAAGCGTCCAAAGAGGGGGAGCCTTGCGCTCCGTTCTTCCAGCTGCCCGCCCTACCTTCTTGCTTCTCATTCTTGTCTTTGGCGCCTGCGGGGCTGCAAAGCATAGGTGCAACAGATGCAGTTAAACTCAAAACAAGTCCAGCTCGCAAGGCGAAGCACATCAATTTCATTTATTCATCCTCAGTTAATCTGGAATGCCTGCAATTGCCCAGAAGCAAAGAAGCAAACCTGTCATCACACCCATCAGGGCGAACAGAACTGATTCAATCACGTTTTTCGCGTCATCGAGCGATTGCTTAACAAAAAGTAGACCACCACCGAGGAAGACTGATCCGACAATAAACATCATTATTCTCAAAATCATTATCTACACACCACCCGTGGTATCAACGAAATCCCGACAAAATGGAGCGCACGCACCCGGTAATTCTTGGACGTCAAAATCGCCGCCGGAAAAAACTTTGAGTTGTTCTCTAATTGTAGATGCAAACTATCTTTGAAACTACAAAAGTCCTGGATATCTTGGTGTAGCATTGCCGCTTTCGAGGACAACAGGCATTCTCTTCCGTCCCCAATTGCCTTTGTTCTTTTCAAAAACGCCAGCTATTGGCACTTTACAAAACTTGCAGCATCCGTCCTTGATGCTGTAGCTGCCTAGTTCGTACCAATCTCGCTCAATCAAAAGCTTCGCGCAGCTTGGACAATAGGTATTTTGTCGTTCAACATCATGAACGTTGCCAACGTAGGCATACTTTATTCCTGCTTTGAGCGCCTGCCCGCGGGCGCGAATCAACGTCTCATGAGGCGTGCCGGGCGTATTTATCAAACGATAATCAGGATGGAAGGCAGTGAAGTGGATCGGCACATACTCGCCGAGATTGGTTACAATCCAATCGCACATCTGTTCTATCTCTTCGAAAGAATCATTTTCTCCTGGAATCATTAGGTTTGTGATTTCGAACCAGACGTCGGATTCGTGTTTAAGCCACTTCAAGGTGTCCAAAACGGGTGCCAATGCGGACAGTGTAAGTTTCTGGTAGAAGCGTTCGGTAAACGCCTTTAGATCGACGTTGGCTGCATCCATGACCGAATAAAACTCTGGACGCGCTTCAGGAGTGATGTAGCCTGCAGTTACTGCAACCGCCTTGATGCCTACCTGGTGGCAAGCTTTCGCCGCATCTATAGCATACTCAGCCCAGATAACCGGGTCATTATAGGTAAAAGCAACACTGCTACATCCCAGACGTAGAGCTGCCTTCGCTATATCTTCCGGAGTCGCGTTCTCACTCAGCTTTTCAATTTCACGAGACTTGCTGATCGACCAGTTTTGACAAAACTGGCAGCCTAAGTTGCAACCAGCTGTGCCAAAAGACAAAACACTAGTGCCAGGTAAAAAGTGATTTAGCGGTTTTTTCTCGATTGGGTCGACGCAAAAGCCTGTGCTCAGCCCATAAGTGGTTAACATCATCTGTCCGCCAACATTTTTGCGAACAAAGCAAAAGCCTCGATCGCCTTCTTTTAGAACGCAGGCGCGCGGACAAAGGTCGCAAAAAATCTTTGTCCCCTCTTCGACGACGTGCCAATACCTGCCTGGTGCACCAGTGGGCTCTTCTTGCTTGCTAAATTCGCTCATCGCTCCACCCTCAAAACTGCCCCTCAAAACTGCCTGGCGCCGAAGTTAGAAAAACTGCCGTATTTCTAACCGGATAGGCACCTGTCCCTTATTATATCCAACCTTGAAAAATTTAATCTTGCAGCCGCCTGCCGGAAATCCGCGCCCAACGCCCCGTCTAAGCCGCTATCTCTAGACCAGGATGGAAAAAAGACGTCTGGATGTCGAAGATTGCCATTTATTGAATATATACAGGCGTCAGGCAACGCAAGGTTCGGAAAAACGAAATGAGCATTATCGACAGCATCAAATCAGTAGCCTCAGAAGGGCTGCATTTGGCTGGCTCGGTAGAAAAACTTGCGGAAAACGGACTGGGCACACTCGTTCATGCCGGCGAAAAGGCTCTTACTACCGCAGAGCACCTGCCTGAATTGGCACTTCACTTCACCGAAACCGAAGCCAAAAGTGCAGCTTCCGTTCTGGGCACATCGTTGAACACCGCCATTGATACAGTTTCTTACGCCTGGAAAAAAACAAGTAGCCTGGCTAACACCGTCAGCTCGTTCTTACCAGGTATTGCCGAAGCAAAGACCTTAGTGACAATCGGTGAGAACGTTCTGAAGAGCAGCACTTCCGGCGACATTTTTAAACTGGAGACAACTGCCAGTATCGCCTCGATTGTTCCAGGGCTGGGAGCCTTGGTTGGACTCACTGCCATCGCCAAAGCAGAGAAAGATCAAACCAAGAAAAAGGATGAGATCTTCAATTACGTTTCAACTGACGAGTGGAAACAAATCCTCCACGATAAGGATGCAGCTAAAGCCTCAGCTTCATCAACCGAGCCAGCAAAGTCGGCAACACAATCCGTTGACGGCATTCTTCCTAAGGCTCATGTCGATGAGCATGGCGTAGAATTCGAGCGCACTGCATATGACACCACCTTCAATAAAGCCGGCGATGCCAAACCAGCAGAAGTGAAGGGCAGTCAAACTAAGGTTGAAGGCGACATAGCGACCCATACCGAAGCAGACGGCACAGTGACAACGCAAGTTGGTGGACACACAGAAATCGACCACGCGGGACGCAGAATCGTAAAAGATACAAATGCAGGTGTAGTTAAAGAGTATGTTGGAGACAGACTAGCTTGGCAGCAAAACGGCGACAAACAAACACAAGAATGGAACACCAGGCAAGGATTGCGAGTTGTTCAAGAAAACGGTGAATACAAGATTTTCAATGCTGCAGGAGTGCTGATTGGCACCCGCCCTGTCTCAGTAATCGCCAGCGAAGTGCAAGAGGAAGACCAAACGCTTTCTAACGGTGATCAAATGCGCCGTCACTTGACTGGTCGAATCATGGACCACCTCAGAAGCAGCACGCAACGCTATGTCGCAAACTCAGGCAAAGAGTGGGACGTTTACAATGACGGTGTTTCCCGAACTCTTTCCACCGGCGTCACGGTTGGTTTAATGGCCACCAGCGATGCCTTTGTGCAAACAGGCACCACGACCGTTGTTAGAAGAGCACAAGACAAGAAATTCTACATCATTGAAGACGGAAAGACTCAGGAAGTTGACGTCAACAGCGCCGTTGCCGCTCCTGTCAAAGCAGCAATCGAGATGCTTCAAGGCATTGATCGGGACGCCAAAATGCACCTCGGTGATGGCGCCTTCCTGACTGTACGCGATGGCAAGGTAGTTGGCGGCACAGACGAAATCGTTGATGAACCAGTGCCACCACCGTCTGGTGCCAACACCCAGGTTCTCCCTCTCGCTCAAAAGAAAGTCGAAGTGACGATGGTCACGACCGGCAAGGATGCCTCTACCTCCACCCTCTTGGGTGGCTTCCAATCGACCTACGAATGGGGCTCGCACACGAGTACGATTGCAGAGCCGGATCATCAATCGGATGCGAAAGGCAAAGGAAAGGCGAAGCCGATAGTCGTAATCACCGACCAATCACTTACCACCGATGATGTAATTAGCACGAAGAAAGGCACCACTGATAGAGTCACCCACGACTTCATGGGCGCAGACGGCAGCATCGCCACAAGCAACGGCATCAAAGTAAGCGCCAATAACGACATCCAATTTGCAGACGGAGTTAAGTTCGGTCACGACGGAAAAGTTACTCTGGCTGACGGACGCGTCGCGCGCTCCGGTTCCAGCGACGAAGCCGTAGCCCAACAAGCCTCGTCAGCCTTAGCCACGGCGATGAGCGTCGCCAGTTCAGTGGCCGGCAAAGCAGCCAGCGGCACGATTACATTTGCCGATATCGCTCTTCTGCAAGCTAGCATCTTCGATGTGCAAAGCTTGGTTGGCACATGCATGGCGGCTGGAAATCTCGAGGTCGCTCAATCCCTTATGGCAACAAGTTCGGGTCTGGAGTCGGCACTAGGATCGGCGAATCAAAGCTTCACTGCCAACACAGCTTTGCGAGCAATGAGAAGCAACATCCCAACCAGCTCGAACCAAATTCAAGCTGGACAATTTCCATTCCTGCAAACGAAACGCGCTGCATAGAGCACAGTGACTCTATATAATAGACACATAGAAGTTTACTCTTTGAAGTAACGCGTCTCTCTCTCTTTTATGGAACCATCTTCAAAGGCGTGTGTTCGCGGCACGGTCACGACGTCGGTAGTGCATTCAATTCACCCGGCGGTTTTTCAAGAGCCGCTTCCATGGACGGGGAGAGCTCGCGCCTTAAAGTCCTATTGTCTTGCGTTTGTTTTCGTTTAATTTGTATTTGTCGATCACGGTTTGCCAGAGATTCTGCGACTTGAGGATCAGTTCGATAATCTCTCTGACCGCGCCATCACCGCCCGGTGCTTCAGTGGTCACGTGCGCCACCGCCCGCAGTTCCTGACGAGCGTTAGCGACAGCGCAGGAAAGTCCAGCGCGCATCATCAAAGGCGCGTCTGTAAAGTCATCACCGATAAATGCAACTTGCTCATCTTTCAATTTAGCTTCTTTAAGGATTTCGTTGAACGATGCTTCTTTATCGAGATGCCCCTGATAAACGTAGGTTATCTTCAATATGCGTGCTCGTTCTACAACGGCGGGAGACTCTCTGCCGCTGATCACACCGGTTTTAATGCCCGCTTCATTGAGGAAGTGGAAACCCAACCCATCTTGAGTGTTGAATCCTTTAAATTCAACAGGCTTACCATCCGGCCCCGGAAAGTAATACAGCGTTCCGTCGGTAAGCACTCCGTCCACATCCATCAGCACTAGCTTAATGTTTGCTGCACGGCGCAAGATATCAGCACTAATATTATTCATTCGACATTGTTACCCGTAACTCAACTTGTGCATTGTAGCGGGCAAATGGTTATGAATGTCGCTAGACTAATCAATAAAATTTATGCCGCTAGTCAGGAGGATCGGGGAAGATGCGGGCACAGTCCAGCCTTAGCGAAATTGTTGACGTTCAGAGCATCAATGCTGATCGACCGCTGGATTCG
Organism: Candidatus Melainabacteria bacterium; assembly: GCA_003151275.1. Next base: position 26,236 of record PLXC01000112.1, on the reverse strand, counting down.
ATTCGTAAAATATCCTCATTGACAGCATCTCAAGTGGTAGAATGCGACATTTTAATTGTTGGTGGTGGCACGGGCGGTGTCGCTGCAGCTTTGGCCGCGTCACAAGCCGAAAACGGATCGATCAAAGTCTGCATGACGGAAGAAACCGATTGGATCGGTGGGCAAATGACTTCTCAAGCCGTTTCAGCTCTTGACGAAAATTACCTGGTTGAAAAAAGCGGCGCCTGCCGGAATTATCAAAATGTTCGCACCGCGATCAGAGATTTTTATCGAACCAGCAGAAAACTGGCTCCCTCAGCCGCTGCCAAGCAGTATCTTGACCCAGGCAACTGCTGGGTTAGTAGACTGGCGTTTGAACCCAAAATTGCTGTTGATGTGCTCAGAGAATTGTTGGAACCTGCAGAATCAGCTGGAAGATTAGCCACTTACCTGCGCTTTAAACCGGTCTACGCAAATTTGGATACGACCGAGAATGGTCGAAAAACTATTCACTCCATCGGCATGTTGAGCTTAGATAGCGGGGAAATTATTGAGTTTCGAGCCCGCCTTTTTATAGATGCCACTGAGCTTGGTGATTTGTTGCCCTTATGCAATATCCAGTACAGCAGCGGCTCTGACGCATTCGATCAAACCCAGGAACCACACGCCCCTGTTAATGGGGATGCAGAAAACGTTCAAGATTTTGTCTTTCCCTTCGTGATCGAATTCCGTCCGGGTGAACAGCACGTCATTACCAAACCGAAGTTTTACCATGAGTTCGTCGCGAAAGAGAAGTTTTCACTGCAAAGCTACAAGATGTTCGCATCCAGCTACCGAAAGCAGGCAGACGGCTCGGAGCAAGAACTGCTGCCATTTTGGACGTATAGACGCTTGATCGACAAAACGTTTTTTGATGATGAACATTATCCTTTCGACCTATCTATGATTAATTGGGACAGTAACGATTTGCGCCGCGAAAACATAATCGATAAGTCGGCCGAAGGGCAATGTGAGCGGCTGGCGAAAGCGAAATTTTTGAGTCTTGGGTTTCTTTACTGGCTGCAGACTGAGGCACCACGTGATGATGGTGGAATAGGCTATCCCGAGCTAAAGCTGCGCAAAGATGTTCTCGCTACAGAAGACGGGTTGGCGAAATATCCTTACATCCGAGAATCACGAAGAATCCAGGCAATTAAAAAGATTGTCGAACAAGATATAGTGGCGTGTTCTAATCCCGCAGCCAGGGCGACTTTGCATGGGGATTCCGTAGGCATCGGGCTCTATCCGGTAGACATTCACGGAGACCAAGAAGTGCCTGGCGCTGCGCAACAAACCGCTCCTTTTCAAATACCATTAGCGGCTCTGATTCCGCAAGATGCCACCAACTTATTGCCTGCATGCAAGAACATCGGCACCACTCACATCACCAACGGAGCCTACAGATTGCATCCGATTGAATGGGCAATTGGTGAGGCGCAAGGCACAGTGGCTGTGGATGTTATAAAAAGCGGCAGGGAGCCAAAAGATTATGTGGAGAATGTTAAACTACTCAGACAAATTCAATCAAAACTAGTCGAGAACGGATCACCAACCTACTGGTACGACGATGTTGCAACAGATGATGAGAACTTTGCCGCAATACAATTTCTAGCCGTCAGCGATATTTTTCTGGGGAACGACAACGATTTACACTTCCGACCTACTGAATTGTTAACTGAAAAAGAGGTCCACGAAGTGCTGAAAAAGCTCTATCCTAAAGATAAATTCAAAAGCTTCGAACCAAACCGCACCGCGACTATGAGTTACTTACAGTCAGTGTGCGAGAGCAAGCCAAATCGATTCCAAGATAGTTCGGGGGCGCAAGACGAGTCCCTAACCCGTGCGAAGTTCGCCCAACATCTCTTTAAACTCGTCCAAGTCGATCACTTATAGTCAGTCAGCATTGAGGATGGGACTGTAGAATAGAAGTGTGAATTTCCTAGTTGCAGAGGTTCGGAGGAAAAATGACAGAAACGGTCACCGAGGCTGCAAGTGCCTATTCATCAGGATTGCTCTGTCTGAAATTGGGACAGCCGCAGGAGGCACTCGCGCACTTTAATCGGTCTCTAGATCTCCTGCCCAATATTCCAAAAGTTTTGTATCAACGAGCTTTTGCGCACAACCTCTTAGGCAACACAACTCAAGCCATTAGCGATTGCAACGAGGCAATCACCCTGGATGGTTCAGACCCCTGGTGTTATGTGCACCGCGCTCTCATTCTCGCTGAAATGGGACGCCCACAAGAGGTGATCGAGGATTGTACCCGAGCTCTCTCACTAGACTCCGGGCTAACGATTGCTTATACCGAACGAGCCTCAGCGTATTGCGACATGAAAGCTTTTACGCAAGCGATTGCGGATTTGACGCGGGCAATAGACCTTGATCCCAACGACTCTGTTTCATTCATCTGTCGCGCTGTCGCCTACGACGAACTTGGACAATACGAAAAGACCATTGAAGATTTCACACAAGCTCTTCTGCTCAACGCCCAGGACGCAACAGTCTACTTCAGCCGCGCCCTGGCTTATCATAAGACAGGTCAACATGCTAAAGCTATAGCCGACTACTCCAGGACTCTAGAGCTGCAGCCTCAATGCGACGAAGCTGTGCGAAATCGCAGTCTGGCAGCTAATCAAAAAGAGATACGCGAAAAGGTCGAAAGTCTAACTCCGGAACGGGCACGGAAGCTGGGGAACGGCAGCGGCAGAGTCTACGATCTGTTTACCAAAATTGAAATTGGCAAGTCCAATGACTAGCTAACTACCACTTCTTAGGAGTGTTTTTTTGTTTGTCATCCGTTTCAAGTTGATCTATCTGCTTATTCAACATCGGCACGGCAACAAATGTGGCTGCCCATCCCACTAAAAACATGACCGCTACGATTGAGACTATTTTTTGACGATTGCCGCTTTCGGGAGACGAAAACCAAATCACTGAACAGATAACAATAATGCCGCAGATCGACCAGATTCTGTATCTGACCATCATTTCTACATATGTTTTAAGCGTTTGAATACTAGTATTTTGTGCCATAAATGCCTCTAAAGGAGCTGGATCTAATTAGGCACCACATATGATGTTAGCCAATCAGATAATAATTGCGCCAGGGCTGAAGGAAAGAATTCTTTCAGGTCAGCTTTACCCGACTAACGGGTCTGCGATTATTTCCTCCATTGGTGAGCACGTGCTCGGTGTAACAGGTCTATCATAGTGTTTCGGGGCTCTAATTCAATTGTGTTTTAGAACGAGAACAGGAATTCCAAATCTTCCTTGGTCAGTTCCTTGGCGACACTATCATCACCGCCGATAATCAAATCCGCAAGTTCCTTTTTCTTTCTCTGGAGAGCAAGTATCTTCTCTTCTACTGTACCGCGAGTAATCAGTTTATAGTTAAATACATGCCTGGTTTGACCGATGCGGTGAGCCCGGTCAGTCGCCTGGTTTTCAACAGCTGGATTCCACCACGGGTCGTAGTGGATTACATAATCGGCTCCAGTCAGGTTCAACCCCGTGCCACCAGCCTTCAGGCTGATCAAGAAAATCGGAATCGAGTCATCAGCGTTGAAACGATTGACGCGCTCGAGTCTTTCAATAGCTGGAGTCTGTCCATCCAAATACTCGTAGGTATAGTTCGCCTTTTCAAGTTCGGCGCGGATCAAAGTAAGCATGCCGACAAACTGACTGAAGATCAGGATTTTATGTCCTTCGTCAACTACTTCGGAGATCATATGAAGCAGAGCGGTTAGCTTCGCTGAGCCTGGGACCGGGCCTTCATGGTTCTTCAACAAACGCGGATCGCAACAAACTTGGCGCAGACGCAGTAACGCGGCAAGAACTGATATTGAGGATCGCTTGATACCGCGATTAGCAATCTCGCTAAATACTTTCTGGCGGCACTCATCCAAAACGTCCAGATAAAGTGAACGCTGGTCATCTTCCAATTCGCACAGATTGATAATATCTGTACGTTCTGGCAATTCAGTCTCAACCTGACTCTTCAAGCGACGCAAGATGAAGGGGTGGACGATCTTACGCAGTTTTTGTCCGGCGCCTTCGATGCCTGCTTCGATCGGGCGCTCGTAAACTTCGTTGAAATCTTTGTAGGTATTGAGAAAATCAGGCATAAGGAAATCGAACAGCGACCACAATTCTTTCAAGCGGTTTTCTACCGGAGTACCGGATAAAGCCAGTCGATGGAAAGATTTCAACGCCTTTGAAGCAATCGCACCAACAGATTCAGGGTTTTTGATATTCTGCGCCTCGTCCAAAATCAAAAACTCGAACTGGACGTTCTTAAGTATTTCGTAGTCGCGACGAATGATACCGTAGGTGGTGAAGATCACATCCGGCTTCTTGGCCGACTCTTTCTCGAGAATCTTGAGGAGCTCGCCTCGATCACGACCGAGGTAGAGAGCGGTGTTCAATGTAGGAGTGAATTTGTCCGCCTCACTAAGCCAGTTATAAACGACTGATGTTGGTGCCACGACAAGAGAAGGCGGACGTTTGCCCTTCTTGTGATGAGTGAGAAGGAGAGCCAAAGCTTGGATCGTTTTGCCCAATCCCATGTCGTCGGCGAGAATTCCGGCCAGTCCATACTCTCTTAAGAAAGAAAGCCAGTTGGTGCCTTCCTTCTGGTAGTCTCTCAGCTCGCCTTTAAAGTCCGGATGTACTTTGACCGGTTCGAGTTCTTTAAAATTGTGAATGCGGTGAATAAATTCCTGGAAGCCCTTGTCGGCATCTATGCCGATATCATGGGTTTCTAAAGCATGCGAGATCGGCAAAGCTTGATACAACGGACGAGAAGTGTCTTTGCTCTGTCCAATCGACTTCATCAAACTAAGCAAGGTTGTTGTAGGTAGCTTGACGTTTATGTTGTCGGACATCTTGAGAAAATTGCGATTGCGAAAAAGTGATTCGATCACCAACCCAAACGGCACTAGTTCCTCGCCTGCAAATGTTTGGAGATCGAAATCGAACTTGAAAGAATCCTTTTTCAAAGACAATTTCGCTTCCAGCCTGAGTGGATCCCTATGCACCAAATAATGCTTCAAGCCCTCGCGGCCAGTGATATCCCAATCAACGTATTGATCAGAAGACAGGTGATACAAAACGTCGAGGGCAGGCTCTTCGACAAAGAAAAACCGATCGGCTATGGTGCGTTGTGGTTGCAAGTTCGAGAGGAATCTGCGCACCTGACTTTCTTGCTCCCAGAGCCGTTTTACCCAGACGCTCTGGCCGGTGTCGGATATGGTGCGAGTATATTGCTCTGCTTCAACGGCACTTGTTTCGTCTCTAGAAGGCATAACCAGATTGCCATAACCAAAACCGAGACAAACTTCCAAAGTGTTTGTGGTTGTGCCTCCAGGCTGAGTCGAAGGCGCTTTTCTCTCGGACACTTTGATCACCACCCGCGGTGGCTCAATAATAGAAATCGGGAATGGTGCCGATGTCTCATCTAACCTTACGTTCAGACGCTTGAGAAAGATCGGCAAATCAACAGCCAGGAACTTCGGCACCACTTCCAACTTGACCGTCATTTGACCGTGGGCGTCAAAGAATGGGAAAAGCTTGTGCAGTGCGCTCACATCAATGTTGTAGAGAACATTCTGTGAGAGAACCCAGCAAGACGTACCGAAGAAAAAGACGGGATGTGTTACCGGTTCGCCGCTCTCATCGAGAGCTTCGATTCTGAGCAACAACTCACCGCTTTCGGTTTCCGATAGAACGATGCGTGGTTTGAGCGGCGTTTTAGAAAACGTAATTTCACTGCCGTCGGCGGTGTTGATCAAATTGGCGCACAGGCTCAAGTGCCCAATAACAACGCCTTCTTCGCCACGAGGAATGCGGTGTCCACCAGCCATGCCTTTGGTTGTCTGGGGCAAGCTAGTCAGGTATTTGGCCAGCTTGTGCATGCGCGAATCTGGTTCGAGAATGTTCAAGACTTCTGGCGGCACTTTAAGAATATTGACTTTGCCCTGCACTTCGTCCGGCACCGTGCCGACGATCAAGGCCAGTGGTTTTTCCAGCACCAAAAGTCCAAGGATAAAATCACTGACTTCCCGCTCGGCACCAGGTACACGTGGATCGTCTAGGAGATCCTTAGCTTTTGGACCCCGTTCGCCGCCGCCATCGCGCGGGCGATCCTCATTTAAATCAAAGCGAATACCTGGGTTTGCTTTGGCGATGCTTGTAAGCAGCACTGCCACCGAGTGTTTGCATACTTCTTCAAAGTAAGGACAGGAGCACTCAGCCTTAAATACGTCCGTATCATCGAGTGAGACCACGACTTTGTAAGGAGCAGACTCCGAACCAATCACTAACGCCTCAATCTTGGCGCCATCTTCATGCTCTTCGTACTTGAGGACCTTTTTACGGCGGTAATATTGCACGCCGCGTCTATAGACCGGTTCGCTACTCGCTTCTTGAACAGCCTGAAGCGAAAGCATCTTTCGTTTACCGGTAGCTGGTTTCATAGGCTCCTAAACTGACGCAACACGTCCAAAACAGCGCTTAACCGCACCTTCCAGACAAGCGGCGGCACGGGTATAAATTCCCTTAGGTAATAAGCTTATCACGGGTACCAACCACTCTGTCACCTGGGCGCTGTGATCGACATGCCGGCGGTCCGCATCAAGCGGTAAAACCAGCAATCAGCTTAACGAGGCGACATATCCAGAACATTCTCTGGGATTTGTTGCGCCTTTGTATAAGCATTTTCCACTATGTTTTTCATTTCTGTCTGCCGCTGCTCAAGAATGGCGCAATAATCATGTAGCAAAGTAGCTTGTGACTTAAGCGAACCGGCATTGTCAGTGAGGGCAGGAATCAACTGCTCGATCTCTTCAAGCAAGGCGCTCGGAGGATGAACAGCTGGGCGGATCTTAATGGATTGTGAAGTCTCACCGCTCTGCCTCTCCGGGGTGTTGGCATTGACGAGGGCGAGTGAATCTCTCAATTTTTCAAGTGACTGCTTAAGATGTAGGGCTCTCTTGTAGGAGTCGTCTGCTTCGCGCTCCAGCCAGGTTTTTCGGGATTTTTGAGCAACCAGTTCAGCTGAAAGGTGTTCAAGGGCTTTCTTGCGGATGTCTAGTTCACGTTGAGTATGATTCAGTTCAATCTGCCTCATCTCAACCATGCGCTGCCGCAAAAGCACTAACAGAATCACAACCAGGCCGAAGCCTATTGTGGTCAACGTAATAAATAGATATCCGCGCTTAGCTCCAGATAATTCCCTTGGGTCAGTCGTGATGAAGCCAGTGATGTCTTCGAGGAAAGGTGGCGGATCCGGTCTCACATAGTAGAGGTGACCAATGACGCGTGACCCTGCGTTGGAGGCGTTCTCGTCGCGCACTGCAGCTTCTGCTCGTGGCGATTCATGTTGCCAAACTGGCTCAAGCGGCGGCGGGTCAGTGAGAACATCAAAAGGCTCTTTTTTACCCTCAAGGAGAAGTCCTTCAGGTGTGGCTTTCGATTGCCACGACTTGCGGTGATAGACCTTGTTTGTTTTATAAAGAATGGATTCGCCGGAGGGGTCGGTGACAACCAGACCAAAGATTCCAAAAGTCGAGTCCAAGACGTTCTGCACTTCGTCGTCGCGTCCGGCAATGATCAGCTGTGAAAGCGTGGCCGGCAGCGTGTGGTGGAGGAGATTGAAGTCGGTCGTCTGAACACGGTATATGGTTGCGTTCCAATAACTCTGGTAATGCGCCTCGCACAAGAAAAACCAGACGACTATGCCGCCCAGAAACACGACAGGTAAGAGAATACGGTTATTTATAGAGAGAAAAAACTTGTCCATTTCGACACTTTCGCTTGTCAACACTGATAGTACATTGGATCTGTCGCTTGTATATACGTAATATTGCCCCCGAGAAATTTTAAGGTCATAGAGCTTGCCGCGAGCAAGAATGGCGAACGCCTTGATTGCCACCACATTCAGTGACTATCCGCACTGACGCCTATTGCAAAGAGAAAGGCGGCACTTTGCCACAAACGAAAGTGACTACTGTAGACTATCCGGGGATAGCCCATGATCCTGGGACGATTCACGGTTGTTTGGCTAGCTATAATCCCTAGTGGGCATATTCTAATAGCTAGACCTTGCGGGAAAACATATGACCACTGACGGCGTCAGACTCGGCGACTTACTAACAGGTGCAGGACTGCTTCAAGCGTCAGATCTGCGCGAGGCGATGCTCATCTCCAAGCAGCAAGGGCTGCCGGTGGGGCGAGTCTTAATCATGTCCGGCTATCTAACTGAACAGCACTTGCAAGCAGCTGTTCAGGCACAGTCACTATTGAAAGATGGACTAATTGAGTTTGCTCTGGTGATCAAAGCTCTGACCATGGTTGGCGCCGAAGATATCACGCTCGAAGACGCCTTCAAACGACTTAAGTGGAATCAGCAGTCGGACGCTGTCACTAATAAGTTAGGTGAACTATTGTTGGCCGCGGACATTGTGCCTATTGATTCATTAAATGCGGCTCTTTTGCAATGTCAATCGATTGGACTGCCACTAGGCAGAGTTTTGATTGCCAATGGTGTCCTGACCGAGCAAATGCTGGCGGCAACTTTAAATGCTCAAGTTTTTGTGCGCGATAAGAAGTTAAGTCGAGAGCAGGCGATACAAGGACTGAAATCGTCGAAAGAACGACAAATACCAATCGAGCAATATCTTGCCGAAACGGGCGCAATGCAGTTGCCGACAACGGAAACTGTGCGACTGGGCGAGTTGTTTGTCTTAGCCGGCATTATTGACGAGCCCAATTTGATGGGAGCCGTTGAAGTAGGGCTTCTCAACGAGCAGCCAATCGGTCAAGTGCTGTTGCAATCGTCGCTTATATCAGAAGAGATTTTGATCGCTGCCCTAGATTTACAGGCAATGGTCGGCGCCGGCGCAATTAAGAAAGACGAGGCCGCCAAATTTTTGGGCACAGTCAAAAACAAAAAGGTATCCGTCGGCGAAGCAATCGCCATCGGTCAGAGAAAACCGTCCGTGCGAAAACAAGCCACCGTTATCGAAGAACCGCCCCTTCCCGCAATTGAACCTCTACCGCTCTATCAATTCTTGCAGTTATCCGGGATGATCACCGCCAAGCAAATCGAACAAGCGATTCGTGTTGGTTCCAAAGACACTCAAATCATGGGCAAGATGCTGTCGTTATCTGGTGTGATGGAACAGTTTTTGATCGATGCGGCGCAAAAATGTAATGACCTGATCACCGCCGGAGTACTCAATCACGAGCAAGGCATGATTGTGCTCAAAAGCTGCGAACGCAATCAGTTTACGCTTGAACAAGCTTTTGCCGAACTTGGTTGGAATACCGCTCCTTTAAGAGCAAATCCAGACATACCAGAAGCGCTATTGGATGCCCCTGAGCCAAAGGCTAAAGACGTGCAAGACGAAACTGACACGACCATGCAACTGGCCAACCCGAAATTCCAAGAAGTTAGCGAGGAAGCTAACGCTGTACCGGCTTGGGCGACACCAGACAATGTATCGACAAACAGCTCGCCGAGTGCGTTTGACACCACCGTTCACAGCGCAAATCCCTTTGGACCGATTCCTACGATTCCTAGTGCTACTGAACAAGCGGGAGCGGTTGGACAAAATCAATGGCCAAGTCAGGAACCAGCACCAGCTGCCGGTCAAGTGGGAGCGGCTGGACAAAGTCAATGGCCAGCAGAGGAAGCGGCTCCAGCTGCCGATCTAGCAGGAGCGATTGGACAGAATCAATGGCCAGCACAGGAAGCAGCACCAGCTGCCGGTCAAGCGGAACAGTTTGGCTCTAATCCATTCCTGCCGCCAGCTTCAGATCCCTTCCCACCGGCTTCAGATCCATTTGCTGGTGGGATGTCATCGTCTCAACTTGCCGAACAAGCTCTACCGTCTCCATTTGTTGCGTCAATGCAGGACGCTGAGCCGTCTGCACAACACAGTGAAAATCCTTTTGGACAAATATCAGGTGGCTTCCAAGCTGCCCAGCCAATAACTGAGCCGGCGGATCCGTTCGTCAATTCAGATGCCTGGCAAGCCGCCTCTCCTGATGAATGGATGCCTCCAGCGACACCTACTACAGTGCCGGAGCAACCAGCAGAACCAGCACCGGCGGCAGCGGAAGATCCATGGCAAGCCGGCGGACAAGCTCAACAGAACGACACATGGCAGGGCTTTCAACCCCAACAAGAAAGGAGCCAGGCAGCCGCAACACAACCACCACAACAAGAGGCTCAACCCGCGCAACCTGCGGCTGCTGAATGGCAAGGTGGTCCGACGCCTCAGCCTCAAGAGAGTTGGCGCCCGGAGTCACAACAGTCTGAATTGGCCAATGCATTGCCGACACCTGAAGCCGATTGGACCGCACCCGTTCAACCACAACAATCTGGCTGGCAAGCCGCACAAACTCCACCTGCCCAAGCCGACTGGACGGCTGCTCAACCCGCAGCCGAAGCAGCTCCAGCTCCAGCTCCAGCTCCAGCTGATTGGCAAGCACCCGGAGCACCTGCTCCTGCGTCGCAACCAAGCTGGCAGGCAGCGGCGCCTAGTCCTCTCCCAGGGTGGCAAAGCAGTTCTACTGCCAATCAAGACGCCTGGCAACCAATGCCTAGCTCTCCGGCGGCGCAAATGTTCCAAGAAGCCGCGCAATCGTTGCAAGGACCACCGGCCGCGAATGACACTTCTGCACAACCTCCAGCCGCAACAGATCAACCGCAAAGTCCGATGGACATATTTGCAGGCGATGACGAAGAGCCCCACCCCGACCAACAAGACAAGCCCAAAAAACGACTCAGCGATTTGATGCCGAAATTCGGACAAAAGAATTAAGCACCATATCTAGTATCAAACCAGAAGACAGTGAGAATTGCTACTGTCGACTTGCAGTTTCAGTCCATTTAACAACAAGTGCCCAAGCAAGCGGGTTTAATCTAGATATTCAACCGCTTGAAAATAGATATATGGTATGAATTAACGCTAACTATCAAGCGCCCCGGAACGTACTGTTCTGCATAGGAGAACACGATGACCTTACAGCAAAAAATCTCATACAAACCATATGCGGAGAAAGACTTTTCGCATTTGAAAAACTTGACCGGTATTTCTGACAAAACCCTGGAAGTCCATCTTGGCTTGTATTCGGGATATGTCAAAAATACAAATATTCTGAACGAAAAAGTGATTGAACTCACAGAAGCTGGCAAAGCTGGACAACCTGAGTACGCTGAAATCAAACGTCGCTACGGTTGGGAATACAACGGCAAAGTTTTGCATGAATACTATTTCGGCAATTTGAAAGCCGGCGGTTCTGAACTGAAAGAATCAAGCACCATCGGCAAAGCGATGGCGGATGTTTATTCAAGTGTTGATATTTGGAAAACCGACTTCACCAAAGTTGGCGCCATGCGCGGTGTCGGTTGGGCGATTTTGTTCCAGGATCCTGACACCAAGACACTTTCCAATCATTGGATTAGCTCACACGAGGAAGGCAATGTAGCCGGCTTCAAGCCAATTCTGGTTATGGACGTTTGGGAACACGCATTCCTTCTCGACTACAAGCCATCTGAGCGTTCGAAATACATCGAAGCATTCTTCAGCAATATTGATTGGACAGCCGTTGAAGGACGACTGATCAAATAATTCCTGGTGCCATCACCGAGATTAAGTCGGGCAGCTTTGCTGCATAGGCTATCCTCGGATAACTTAAAGGCAGGCTGTCACAAGCCTGCCTTTTGCCTTCACTTTATGGATCATGGTGCAACATTAAGCCTGCCTTTCCGCATTTCCATGCGTGTCCCGAGGATCACATAATTCCGATATGCATGCGGATGCCTAGCGCATTGCTCGGTCACAAATAAAGCCGTATTCAAGACCGTTTCAAAGGAAACAGCTACAATAGCTTCGCCTTTATAGGATGCGAACATGATCGAAGACGCGACTAAACCAAATATAGAGCCTTTTGAGCTCTACGATGACTTCAATGCAGATTTATCAGAACAGTATCAAAGGAGCGCTGCAGCCAACTGCGCTGTTTCCGTGGAAAGAAGCGCTGAACCGGTCATGTTGGATTTGAAGGATGCTGCCTACGTTTTAGGTAAATCGATGCGTGCCTTGGAACGCAGTCTTTCAGGGAAGTGGGGCAACAAGCTGCCGGACGGTTGGTCAGCCAAAAAAGCAATCGTCAATGAAAACGAAGAGTGGCAAATCATGCCTCCAGTTGGTTTTAATCTAGATGGGCTGGTCGAACACAAACGCAATTACGCCCAAAGAACGGGGGAAAACGGTCGCGAGCAAGCATTTTGGCCATCACGTCAGTTGATTACCAAAGCAGCTACAAAACTAGCTTTCGGCAAACCAATCGAGCTCCATCTGCTGCGCGAACTGGCCGCCACTCACAAAGAGTTGTCTGAAGAGAGACGCGCTCATCTAGACGATTTGAGACTTCTTGCCGAACTACAGTCGTCAATGCGCCTGCTTGAAATTAACGCCGCTGACACTGCGAATTTAAAGGCGGACCTGCTGGAGGCTCAGAAGGATCTCATCTCCCTGAAGAATCAGTATCAGCTTGTTTTAAACATGCCCTGGTGGAAACGTATTTTTGTCAACAAACCATAGCTATCCGCATAGTTCATTTCGGTTACAAGGCTCGAGGTAAAACAATGTCTAAAACAAACGGTTCTGCACCACGATTTAATATTACCTACTGCGGTGCTTGAGGCTACAAAGCCAAGGCGGTCAGGTTGGCTGCAGAGCTGGAGGAGCAACTCTCTGAAGATTCGAATTTGATTCAGTCTTCCGGAGGAGTGTTCGAAATACAGGATGGAAGCTTTCTTATTTTTTCCAAGAAAGAATTGGGACGATTTCCCGAAGATGGGGAAATACTAGAAATAGTCAGGTACATGTCCGAAGGCATGGATTTGCAAGAATCAAAGGCAAAAGCCGGAGCGAATGCACCAAAGCCAATTTCGTTTTTAGAATGGTTCAAGGGGTTCCTTAACAGAGGTACCAAGGCTCAACGGTAAGGAAGCACAACAGAGGGCTTGAGGCGGTTCAATTGGATGTTGTTTTCGAGGGTCGCCTAACAGAGGAAGTACAGCTAAGAGACGTACTCCGCAAAATTCTAGAAAAGCGCCCGTCGGGTAATCTTTTCTTGCGCATATCCACGCCTCAGAGAGATTGCGATGGCAAGCTTTGCATAGTGGACGGACGATTTATCACTGCAGCTATCGTATCGACAACTCGCGAAACTGGTTATGTCGCTGTGCGAAAGCTGCTCGGCGTTCTGGAAGGAAACTTTGCCTGCCTTCGACCAAGTGCTGGAGACAGTCTGAACATACCTATTTCGCTAAATATCGAACTGGAAAAAGTCATTCCTCTTTTGCCGAACTTGCCTGAATCTCCTAACGGCCTGCATGACGAGAAGTCATTGTTAGACAAAGTGTTTGGTTCCAATGCCTTTGACCCCATTGAGCCTAAGGTCGAGCAAGTTGAAACCAAAGCTCAAGCTCAAAATCCAAATGCAAGTTGGCAGCTTTTGCAACCGCTGGTGGCACCGAATGAAAAAACGGAGCAGCCGGCAGCGCCAGTGCGGGTTATTGAACCTATTTCGGCGGACGAATTAGCCCGTTTGCAGATGCCAATTCGCACTAATATCGTAGAAAAATCCGACACTAAAATAAGACCACCGAAAAGGACCTCTTGGATTTCGCCTCTGACAATTATGAGCGCCGTCGGTCTGCTCCTCGCTGTGGAACTGTTGGCAATTATTTTTTGGAAACCATTAAGCGCCTATCTCGCTCATAAAACCGGCAACCGCCAGTCGACCGCAATCAATTCTGCCCGCCACGCCGCCGCCGGTAAACGTCCTGCGACAAGTGCCAAACACTAATATTTGGCCTCGCCAAGGCGAGTCAGGTCGAGTAAAATCGGCTAAAGTCTAAATGCGCCCCTCACTAAAGGTAAGGCGATGGTGATTTCTGAAAATCAGATCAGGAAAGGCGAAGCTGGTGCAAGGGTGTCAAAGACCCTCCAGATCGCCATCGACGGTCCGGCAGGAGCCGGAAAGTCGACTGTGGCTAAGCGCGTCGCCGACGCCTTAGGTTACCTCTACATCGATACTGGGGCGATGTACCGAGCGGCAACATGGCTGATTATTCAAGAGAATATTGATTTGAGCGACCATGCCGCCATCGCAAAGGCAGTCGCACAATCGAAAATTGAATTGCGACCGGGCGACGCAGAAGAAAAAATTCTGGTCTTTGTTAACGGAGTTGAAGTGACTAAGCAAATTCGCTCGCAAAACATAACTAAGCTTGTCAGTCCACTCGCCGCAATCGGCGCCATTCGCGAGCATTTGGTCAATCAACAGCGCCAATTAGCGATGTCTGGTGGTGTGGTTTTGGACGGACGGGACATCGGCACCGTCGTCTTGCCCGAGGCCAACGTAAAAATCTTTCTGACGGCGTCGCCTTCAGTACGAGCCCATAGAAGGCTGATCGAGCTGAAATCTTCAGGCGAAAGCGCGGACTATGAGACTCTCCTCAAAGACATTGTTGAAAGAGATCAACGAGATACGAACCGTGAGATTGCACCATTGAGAATGGCTGACGACGCAGTTTTAATTCTCTCCGACAATATGTCTGTTGATGACGTGGTGGCGCACATCATTAAATTGTGCGCATAACAAAAGCAAATGCCAAGTCCACCCTTCGTGACCTTGGCACAGCCTTTGCCCAAATTTATTCTTCGCGCGTGCACTGAAGATTCCCAGATATTAGAGCTCCGGTGTGACTAAGTCATGACCGGCTCGGAAGATGGATCAAGCTTTTCGCCTCCGTCCACCGCTCCTTGTCACCACAGGTGGTGATTCGAAGCATGCTGCCGAGCAGGATGCGTGCGCTCAAGGATGAGTGCGCTCGATCTTATACGGATCCGAGCGAGCCGCTAGTCCGTAGGCAATTTATCCTTACTTTGCCGCGTCAAGTCGATAACCGACGCCAGGCAGGTTAATGATTATTGACTCACTGCCCTCAAGATCAATTTTTTTTCTCAATTTCTTGATGCACGTACGCACTGTTTCATTTGAAGCATCTGAATCATTGGGCCAAACTCGATTTAATAAAGCTTCCGAGGCAAAAACTTCATTTGGATTGCGCATTAAAAACTCAAGAAGTTTGTATTCCAACGGCGCCAGATTCAAATCTATTCCATCACGGCTCACTATTCTGGCCTTGCAATCGAGCTCGATGCCGCACATTTTGATCGTATCCGCGACAACAACGGTAGGTCGTCTGAGCAGCGCTTTGATTCGAGCCGTCATTTCACGCAAATGAAATGGTTTCGTCAAATAGTCATCGGCTCCAGAATCGAGCCCGACTTCTTTGTCTTCAATTGCATCTTTACCGGTCAACATGAGAATGGGCGTCTTGCCACCTTTGGAACGATATTCTTGACAGACTTGCAGTCCGCTCAATTTAGGCAAATTCCAGTCCAGGATTACGGCATCGTATTGATAAAAAAGTAAACGCTCCAGACCATCAGCACCGTCATAAGCAACATCCACTTCGTACTGCAGAGTCTTGAGCCAGTCCTCAACAGTACCAGACATATTACGATCGTCTTCCACAAGCAATATCTTTGCCATCAATCAATCCTTCGCCTCAGAAACGTTCATACCACAAAATCCGAGAAAGCGTAAAATTATCGCATCATCGTATCAATTTGGAGACCTCAACTTGACCGGCGGCAAGTTCAATCTTACGCAAAAAGGGCTGATCCTTGTTGCCATTCCGCTGTTGATTGAACTCATATTCTTCGCCTCTTTGGTGTTCCTGCTCAACGAAACCGAACGAGAACGAAACGAGGCGGAACATGCCAGACAACTAATCAGCGAAGCAGATGCGCTCCTTGCGGTGTTTTACAACTCTATAAGTGAGTTGGTGCCAGCCGGTCTCGGTTCTTCTGAGGGCTCCGACCAAAAAGACTTCGAGAGTAAACAAGAAGCAATCCGGGCCGAATATCGACATCTCATTTCGCTCGGCTCAACGCCGAAGGAAGTTGCTGAGATTACAGCGCTGGGCGGCATGGTCGAACATGGCATCAAAGTAATTGAGGACGTTCACCATTTGCTGGGCCAATTTGGAAGAGACCTCGGCTCCTTTTCTCAACTGCATAAACGGCGCAAGCAAATTGTCAAATTGGTCAGAGAAATAAAAGAGCAGATCGGTGTACTGATCGGGCCAGAAATGGAACTGGCGCAAAGCGGATCCGAGCGAGCACGTCAAAACGCTGATCTGTTCAAGGGCATAATTTATGCGGGAATAGTGGGCAACATTTTGCTTGCCCTCCTAGGATGGCGCTATTTTAGCCATCACATCGTCAGACGGCTGGACATTCTTCATGAAAATAGTCGAAAAATCGCAATTGGCGAAGCGCTACCAGATGCGGTGCCAGGCGGCGACGAAATCGCGGATCTCGATATCGCTTTGCATCAAATGGCTGAAGCCTTGAACGAAGCCGCTGAAGTGGAAAGAGCGCTAACTGACAACGTTTCGGACGTGATTTGCTCGCTTGACGCCAACAACCGATTTGTCGCTTTAAATCCTGCTTGCCTGCAGCTGTGGGGATACTCCCGAGAAGATCTGCTTGGCATGAACGTGCGCGAAATCACAAGCGCAGAAGATGCCGACAAAATGATCGGCAACTTGAGCACCAAAGGTAGAAGCGAAAACAAAAACTTCGAGACCCGCATCAAGCTGAAAAACGGAGAAGAAGCCGACATGCATTGGACGGCAAACTGGTCACCGAAACAGCAATCTTACTTCTGCGTCGTGCACGACATCTCAGCTGAAAAGCAAATTGAACGCATGAAAAAAGAATTTGTGGCGATGGTCAGCCATGATTTGCGCACTCCACTTAACTCTGTTCTTAACCTCCTAACTCTTATGTCCGTTGAGGCCTACGGCGCAGTCAATGAAACAGGACATAAGCGGTTAGACGCGGCAGAAAAAGATATCGGTCGTCTGATCGGTCTAATCAACGAGCTGCTGGATTTGGAAAAACTTGAGTCAGGTGAAATTGCCCTGGAACTAAAAAGCTGCAGTGCAGAAAGCCTAATGGAGCATGCAGAGCAGTCGGTCTATGGCTTTGCACAACAAAATGCTGTGACTGTGAAACATGATGCTTGCGATCTGGCTTTGTCGGTCGACCGAAATCGTATTGTGCAAGTACTGATCAATCTGCTTTCGAATGCCATTAAGTTTTCTGATCCAGAATCCGAAGTTAAGATGAGAGCCGAACGGGGCAGCAATTACACAGTCTTTGAAATATCTGATTCAGGCTGTGGCATTCCGCCTGAGCTGCAATCGACGATTTTCGAACGCTTCAAACAAGCCAAGGGAGCGAATATAAAGCATACCGGCACAGGTTTGGGTCTGGCAATTTGCAAGAATATCGTTGAGCAACATGGTGGCTCAATTGGTGTGGACAGCGAATTGGGCGTCGGCAGCACCTTCTGGGTGAAAATTCCAGATCGGGAGACATAGCCCAAGCTCTGTGCCTTCTTACTCAAAAATTCTCTTTGACTTCGTCACGCGCCAGCAACTTTTCTGCAATCATGCAAACGTCAACAATTTCTTGCTTCATTCCTGGTGCTCGAATAAACTGTCTGCACAAATCAAGTGTGCGTCGAAAAGCACGAACAATATCTCCTTCGTCAAACGAAGTAGCCATGCGAATATCATCCCAAGTCGATCCTTGAGCCCACATTTCGGTGAGTCCCGCAAACGTCGGACTAAATTCGACGGATATATCTACTTCGAATTCGCGTTGTGTCCGCCATAACTTGCGGGCAAGCGTATGTATCTCACCTAGAACCTGCTCCACTTGCGGACTGACCCGGGCTCTGGTTGCATCGTGTGCGCGTGAGTCTTCAGTTACCAGGGCGGTCAGAACCGCAGATATTTGAGCAGCGTTCAAACCATCAAGACATCCACTTACCGCTACTTCAGTTAAGAACAGCTCATTGGTACCACGGATACCAGTGGCCATGCGGCCAAGTGCAGTCGGCCGATTACCATCCAAATAACCCTTCAATCGCAAAATATTTGCCAGGGCTTCGAAAGTGCGCCAGTACTTTGTCGTTTCTTTGAAAATACGCCGATCAAATTCTTTGATTCTTTTTTCCAGTTGCTTGACTCGCTCAGTCTGTTTGCTGCAAGGCTTCTGGACGGGACAGCCGTGACATGGCATGGCGTAAGCCTCGTCGAGCAAACCATTAATTTCAGTATGCACCACATTCAGTGCTTCATCGGCGGCGGCTTCTTGCTTAGCAGTGCCTCGAAATCCCCTTTCCATTTGCTTAAGTTGCTTATGCTTCGACCGAATTGTCTCCAGCCTTCGCGCATAGAGGGGCAAGTCCCCTGGCTCTTTCGGACAGAGGGGACTTTGCAAGCGATCCAACTCTCGCTCCCACGTCATTTTTTGTTCAAACAGCGGCTCGAGCTGCTGGTTTACAAGAAATTGTCCGAAGCTTCGTTCAATTAAATCTCTGGCGTCTTCAAGGGTGTGACGCTCAAGCAAATTTAAGACCATGCCATACGATGGGGTGAAGCGGCTCGAGAGAGGATCGGCAGGTGCCGAGGCCAGTTTAGCTGCGTCTTCCACGGGTTCAAAGGGATGGTGCAAAACAACCACGTGACCGACTTCGTCCATGCCACGGCGACCGGCACGTCCAGACATCTGCAAGAATTCAGAAGCTGTTAGCTCTCGATGACCTTCATCAGCGCGTTTGTAGATCGAGCTGATCACAGTGGAACGTGCCGGCATGTTAATTCCAGCCGCCAAAGTCTCTGTGGCAAACACTACCTTAAGAAGTCCACGCTGGAAAAGCTTCTCAACAAGCCCTTTCCAACTGGGAAGCATGCCAGCGTGATGAACTGACATGCCTTCAAAGAGATAAGGCATATGGGGATGGTTTAGCAAGTTCGGGTGATCCTTGGTGTAAGAAGCGATCACCTCTTTTAGCTGAGCTTGCTCGTTTACATTGATCAAAGGAATGCCGCGCGCCCTCTTCATCGACTCTTCGCAGCCACGCCTCGAGAACAAAAAGTAAATTGCCGGCAACATATTCCGTCCAGACAGGACCGCCAAAACATCGTTTGGACTAGCACCCAGAACGGGACCAGATCTTCGTTTTCTGTCCTTGTGCGCGGATTTCTTAGAGCCAAAACGAGTCTTTAAAAGCGTGTTCACGCCTTTGCCCGGACTGAGCAAAGGATAAATGTGACGGTCTCCGAAGTAGTGAAAACGCAGGGGAACAGGGCGGAAATCAGACAATACCAACCCGGTTGGTCCGTGCGTCTCATCTATCCAAGTCGTTAGTTCAGCGGCATTGGCGACCGTGGCGGAAAGTGCAACTAATTGAATGTCCTTCGGTGCATAGATGATTGATTCTTCCCAAACAGTGCCACGCTCAGCGTCATTCATGTAGTGGCATTCATCCAGAATTACAAAGGCCACATCTCTCAAGTTGCGACTAACGTCACCAAGGATGGTGCCATAGAGCATGTTCCGAAAGACTTCGGTGGTCATGACGACAATCGGAGCTTCTCGATTAATCGAGATATCACCAGTCAATAAGCCGACTTTGTCGTCGCCATACTTCTTTTTGAAATCGCCGAGTTTCTGGTTGGAAAGCGCCTTCAGAGGAGTCGTGTAATAGCAGCGCTTGTTGGCGCGCAAAGCCATCTCAACTGCGTACTCGGCAATCACGGTCTTGCCTGCGCCAGTTGGAGCGCAAACAACGACGCTGCGATTCTCTTCTAGATGCTTGATTGCCTCAAGTTGAAAGTCGTCTAACTCGAAGCCAAATAGATCGTGGACGTTTATATGTTCTGCGGATTCTTGCAATTACTCGTGCCAAAGCTTCGGTAGGAACCAAGCCTAATTCTAACAGCGACCATATATTATAATTACGGAAGTTCTAATCCTAAGGATAGTCTGTGCACTCGAAGGGTCTCTGCACACGAGTGGGGTCTATGCACCCGAGGGGGGTCTATGCAGCACGCTGCCCGACTCCGCGAAGCTGCCCGACTCCGCCAGCTGTGGACTCCGCAAAGCTGCCCGACTTAGTGGAACTGTCGGGACGTGGCGCAGGGGTAGCGCGCACCTTTGGGGTGGGTGAGGCCGGAGGTTCGAATCCTCTCGTCCCGAGATTATTTTATAAAGCGCTCCGGAGGCTTCGTCCCTTCGGCTGGACAGCTTCGCCCTAGGGCGCCTCCTCCGCTCTGAGCCGCTCTCTGCGCGACGTTGCGCTCGCTCGCTGCACACCCGCGAGATTGCTGGCAAGGATGCCGGCGCTGCCAGGTCAGGCTAAAAGGCGAAATTTCTGGCGCGTCGGCGACGTACGCTCGCTAGATGAAAGCGATTTGGACAGTCTTCATCGGGCAGATATCCAGCGTAATTGGGTCTATCGACCGATTCAAAGCGCATGTAGTTGTTCACATCAATTGATGGAATATCTTGAAACCAGGGGCTCAAATGGACAAACTCTCGCAGTTTGACCTTCACAATCGCCTTCAGATAATCGTCCAAATGCTCTAAGGACACTGTAGATTCCGTAGTCAAAGGAGACATCGTTCCTCTCTGAAAAAATACTTATCGCTGACTATATTCGTCGAATATCGAGGTGCCAAGCCAGCGTTACAGATCTTCACCTCACAATTTGATGAATATTAGCAGACCTTAACTACCGCGCAACATTTGACAACTAGTAGTCGACCCGAATTAACCTAAAGTCCCATCAGAGCCGGATCTATATGCATCGAGCAACTTGCGAGCGAAGCACGGCACGTACGTGCGCAGTGAGCGTGTCAAAGATTCAAATTGCAATTCAGTGATACATAAATCCGCAAAATCATGCCAATCTGCAAATGTTTGCACCCACAGACTATCGGAGAAAAATCCCAAATATTGTCGAAAGCGATTTAGTGAGAGTGACGGATCCCTTCGACTTTTTGCCTCTACATTAATCGGTAAAGCAATATTACATCAGGGTTTTGGGATTTCTCGATTTCCCGAAAGCATTGCTAAACAAGCATCGACAGCACCATAAAAACCCGCGTTTTCTGCTTAACATATTAAATGAGGGTGTTCCGCAGGGACATACCCACCCTTTTAATCTAAGGTCCAGAGCGCGTTTCGGCGACGAAGCCGACGGAGCGCTTAAGAGTAATCACGAAACAATTGCACCGCGTAAAGCGCGCTCCATTTCGTCGCCATTTAAGGCGTATTCATTGGCCACGTCACCGGCAATCGTGCCTTCCGAATACGCTTTATAGATGCAATCATCCATAACGCACATGCCGTCGTAAGCACCGTTGCGCATGTACTCGCTGAGCTTGTCGAACTCGCCGAAAAGAATCGCCTCTTGAATGGTTGAGGTATTAACAAGAATCTCGTGAAAGGCTTTTCGCCCACCTTCAATTGTTGGCAGCAGCTGCTGGCATATCACTGCTCTCAAAGCATAGGCCAACTGCATGCGTACCGCTTCCTGCTCCTTTGGTTCAAATATGCCGAGAATGCGCTGAATCGTCTTCGTCGCTGAGCCGGTATGCAGTGTCGAGAACACGAGCAAGCCAGTTTCTGCGGCCTTCAGCGCTGCCACCATAGTGTCGGCGTCACGCATCTCGCCAATCAGAAGAATATTTGGATCAGCTCGCAGAGCCGCTCTCACTGCGCCTACGAAATTCTTGGTGCTGGTTCCGATTTCTCGTTGAGTGATGACTGAGCGCACCGGTCTATGTACAAACTCGACTGGATCTTCGATCGTGTAGATGTGGGCAGCGTCTCGACGGTTAATTTCATCGATCATCGCGGCCAACGTCGTTGACTTACCCGCGCCGGTAACACCGGTGACCAACACTAATCCGGATTTTAAGTGAGTCAGCTTCTCGATAATAGAAGGCAATCCCAGTTGCTGCAGAGTAGGAACCTGTAAGGGAACGAGACGCATGGCGCAGCCACACGATTGGATGTCCGTATACATGTTGATGCGGATGCGCGCTTGGCCGGGGAAAACGATCGACGCATCCAATTCCAGATTTTCTTCAAAGAGCTTTTTCTGAGCAGGCGTGAGCAAAGCCATGAGCATAGAGGTCAGCGTCTTTTGCTCTAACAGAGGCATTGTTGTAATCGCACGCAGCTGCCCGTCAATGCGCAGAATTGGCTGCATCCCTGCCTTTAAGTGAATGTCGGAAGCATGATTATCAATAGCCACATGCACTATTTCTTCTATCGTTACCGGCGTCGGCAAACTCACAGAAGAAGAAGAGGAAGGACTATTTGCGCTCACTTCGCCTCGGCTTTCATCGAATCTTTCAATTTTTTGAGCGCACCGTGCACGGCGCGAGAGACGCCCATCTCTGACAAACCAAGCACGGAGGCGGTCTCTTTCTGAGACAAATCATAGAAAAAGACAAATTCAACGATTTCTCTGGTGCGATCGCCCAACCTTTTCAGGGCCTGACTAATCAATTCACGATCTTCAGAGGCATGCAACATGTCCTGATATTTCTTGTCTGGAACTGTTTCAGAAAGACTGCGCTTATCGTCTCTATCTTCTTCCTCACCAGTTGCATCTAATGATTCGTAGTGAATGCGCGCTTCCCATGACTGTTGTGCTTCGAGAATGTCCGGCACTGAAAAGCCCGATTGATCTGCCAACTCTTGCACGGTCGGAGTGCGACTGAGCTGCTTCGTCATGCGCTCTTCCAGTTGCGCGAGCTGAGCGTTCATCTCTGTCAGCTTACGCGGCACTTGCACAATCGAGCAGTGATCGCGCAGATAGTGACGGATTTCGCCGCGTATGTAACAGGTTGCTAGTGTTTTGAAACTAGCCGAACGCGCCCGGTTCGGATCGTAATATTTGATTGCTTTGAGCAAACCAATCGACCCGACTTGAACTAGGTCTTCCATGCTATCAAGGTTAAACTGACTGTATCGACGAGCGATTTGCCTGACCAGGGGCATGAAGCGGACGACAATTTCTGCCGTGTCCGACTGATTCAGCTTCACGGGCTCTACGTTAGAGTTGACGGCTAGCTCTCTCGAGATTGTGGATTCTGTCTCTGACACTTCGAATTCCCCTATCAATGCCCTCTTCACCGTGCCATGCCCCAGCCCTCAAAACAAAATGTTCCCTTGGCAACCATCGTTTAAACCGTGCAAATGACTGGTGAAGCCAACCCACTTGTAAATACTTCAGAAAATTGGGCTAATATTGGTTAAAGCAAAAAGAGCGTCGAACATCTAGCGAAACGAGCGCGACATGTGCGAGCCCAGCGAACAAAGCGGAACAGCCGGAGTGTTTTAAACAAATTGACCAATTCCCCACCGTCTAACCAACCGGAAACCCAGACCTTTCAACCATTCACTCGCGCCGTCGCCCGGGTTAGACAGTCCTGGGGAAGAATCTCAGCGCAGAAGCAGCTTCTGCTTATGGGACTGCTCTCGATCTCGGCACTGGTCACGTTTACAGCGTGGGTTTGGGTAGCGCGCACACAAGCGGTGATCGATCAGTCGGTCAGCCAATTCGGCATGGCCCTTGCTCAAGCGCTGGCTCGAGGCGGCGCCGAAGCACTTTCTAACAGCGGCAACCTGGAAGGATTGAAGTACTACATCCTGACTGAGCGGGTACAAACGCCGGCTATTGCCTACATTGCCTTTTGTGACCCGAAAGGTAACGTTTTGCTCGACAGCCAAATGCTGCATAACTCACGAGGCAAAGGTCCCGAAGTCTTTCCAATTTATGAACAGAGCATGAGCTATTCCATTCCCGGCGTCTATCCAAGCCCACACGGATACAAGTCCCTGACCAACATCGCCGTACCCATGGTCCGCAATAACGAAAACATGGGCATCTGCTGGGTTGGGCTAGACAACCAGTCCTTCACGATTCTCGGCACACCCAAAGAAACTCAAAACTTTCTCGTCTCAATCTTCGGTTTGCTAGGGCTTTTAGGAGCGATGGGGCTGTGGACGAACTATGCCTTGATCAATAGACCGTTGCGGATTTTGTCTCAAGGCGCCAGCGAGATTGCGACTGGACGCTTTGGTCACCAAATTAAGGGACAGCGTGCCGGCAAAGAAATCGACCAGGTGGTCAATGCTTTCAACTACATGTCCAGCCGCCTCCAGCAGTACGACAAGCAAAATGTCGACACTTTGATGGGAGAACGTAATAAGTACATTTCTGAAAGAAACAAATTAGAACTTGTGCTGATGTCGATTGCCGACGGTGTTGTTGTGTGCGATCGTGACAATAAAGTGCAGATTGTCAACGCTGCAGCCACACAACTTTTTGCCAAAGAAGCTAAAGAACTGCTCGGCAAGCCACTCGTCTTCTGTACCGAGGGTCCCGATTCACCGCAAATTTGTCAAATTGTCCAGGCGTTCACCGACACCGTTTCGCCAGGCAGCCTCGAGCCAGTTGCCCAGCAAGTTCACCTCGGTGAGCTGGTTGTGCGAGTGAACATGGCTCCGATAATTTTGAACAAAGAATTCCTGGGCTCTGTTTTGATTATGCATGACGTCACGAAGCAGGCTGAACTTGAGCGGATGAAGACCGAATTCATCAGCAACGTTAGTCATGAATTACGCACACCTATTACTTCGATTAAAAGTTACGTGGACACGCTGTGCAATCACGGCGAAAAACTAGATCCAGATATCTATCGAGAATTTTTGCAAATCATCGATAGTGAGGCCGATCGCCTGATGTTCTTAGTCAACGATGTGCTTGAGTTAAGCCGCGTCGAAGAAGGCAATCGAGAATTTGAACTGGAACCGCTGGATATTCGCAGAGCGATTGAGTACGCTCTCCGCGCTCTTAATTTGATGGCCAAAGATCGTCAAATCGAATTGTCACTTGTCTGCGAGGACGACAACATCCCACTCGTTAACATCAATCAGGAATCGATTGAACGAGTGGTGATCAACTTGCTCACGAATGGTATCAAATACACACCAGTGGGCGGAAAAATTGAAGTGATCGTCAACAACATAAAAGAAGCGAAAGAACTCAGAATTGATGTAAAAGACAACGGAATTGGCATTCCTGAAGAGTGCCTGGAGCAAATCTTCGATCGCTTTTTCCGCGTCGAGAAGAAAGTTCACACCATTAAGGGTACGGGACTGGGATTAACGATAGTTAAAAAAATTGTTGAAAAACATGGCGGCAGGCTGTCGGTACACTCGGCGCTCGGGCAGGGCTCTACTTTCTCCTTCTTCTTACCGATTGCAGAAGATGTGGAAGAAATTGAAAACATTGGAGTAGCTAATCCTATTAACATTGATAGCGAATTCTTATCGAGCCCTGAAAGCTCGACCCTGGCACCATCTTGAGCCTACGCCGCTAGTTAAACAATGATTGCAAAATTTACAAAAGAAATGGCTCGGCGTCGTCAAAAGCACTCTGATGTACACCTGTAGACGCACCACATATCTACCCGGAGAGAATAAAACCACCTCTGACATATCGAGTTGATCATCCGTTAATCAACCGATTCCCAAGAATTGCCGTGTTATTATGCTTACGTTGACAAGGTCTGGAATCGCCCAGCTGTTTTCTTATTCCAAGTAAGCGCCTGAAGCAAATTCAGACCATAAGCGGAGGATTTGGAAGTTGGTAAAAGCCATCTATCCAGGTTCTTTCGATCCAATGACCCGCGGCCATCTGGACATCATTCAGAGATCCAGCAAACTCTTCGATGAAGTGATTATGGCTGTCGTAGGTAATCCCGGAAAATCTCCGTTGTTGCCTGTGGAAAAAAGGAAAGAACTTATGCAAGCCGCACTCAAAGATCTGAACGGAGTGGTTGTTGACCATTTTCAGGGTTTGACTGTCGACTATGCAAAACGAAACAACGTCACGATATTGATCAGAGGTCTAAGGGCTATATCAGATTTTGAGGCAGAGCTAGGAATGGCTCAGACAAACAAGGAATTGTTTCCTGAACTAGAAACTATTTTTCTGATGTCTAAAGCCGAGTATTCTTTTATAAGTTCCTCAACGGTCAAAGAGATCGCCCGTCTCGGGGGAGACGTTTCAAAGTTTGTTCCAGCACCAGTGAACGACTATCTGAAACAACATTTCAGCAGAGGCACCAGTAAATGACCACCCAAACCGCACCGCCAGTACAACTACAACAGCCACAAGCGCCTGC
>PLXC01000106.1 GCA_003151275.1 Candidatus Melainabacteria bacterium | reverse complement strand
CTGGTCACAACATCGATGGTTACCAAGTTTTGAGATGCAGCAGCCCCGCTGTTCCCAACGCTATTGCCGCGATTCTTCTTCACATCCGCGACAAGAGCGGCAGCACTCCACATGCCTACTTCGGATGGACTGAGGGCAATCCAGTCTTCTACATCTTCAAATTTTTGTTCTTGGGAGAAGGCGAAACAGCTCCGGTAACGAGAGAGATCTTGCGCGAGCTTGAGCACGACCCCGCCAAGCGACCGGCGATCCACGTCGCCTAAAAAATCGAAATGGAGCGCGGGTTTTCAAGCCGCCCCGAGAATGCATTACGGAGCAGATAGAAAATTGATATAAGCCGGTTGATTTGGCGAAAAAGCAGGCTCAGTATTTGGCATAATCTGAAAGCGCGCATACTATGCGTGAGGTTGCGGCGGATCGACCATTAAAAGCGGAGAAAGGCATAGTCGTGATCTCTGTCAAATGGACATTGCTTCGCGTTTGCCTTTGTTTTGTTTTAGCAAGCTCCCAGGCTTGGGCAATGGACAAGACCGAGGACATAGACACCAACCGCCCTAGTTTTATGTTTTCTCCACTGGTGGTGCCGAGGGGCAGCGTACAGTTGGAGAACGGCACCCTGTATCAACATTTCCAGCACGGCATAAATTATTTTGACATCTCAGAGACTCAAGTTCGTCTTGGTTTAAGTAAGCGATCTGAGTTCCAAATGTTCGTACCCAATTTTGTTCTCACTCACCAAGAGCATTTAAGCGAGACACAGACTGGAGTATCCGACCTTGGTGAAGTTGGGATAAAACAACAAATTGGCCCCATAAAGAAACTCCAATTATGCTTGATACCATCCTTAGACATTCCAACCGGAAGCACAACCATTTCTGGCAGAGGAGTTCAACCAGTCTTTAGAGCCCCATGGTCGTATCCACTAACCAAAAATTGGTCAATTATGGGGATGCAATCACTGCTGGTTTTAAACTCTGGACGTAAGGTTCAATACCAACCCGACTTCATGCTCAACCGGTCAATAGGAACTAGAACAGGCGTCTTTGCAGAGTACGTCGGATTTTTCACTGATCACGCGCAGTCCCTGCAAATTGCCCACTTTGGTGGAGTGCGCAAATTAAACCGGAACCAACAAATTGACATGCACTTTGGATTTGGGCTAGACAAAACTGCTCCAACTGCATTTGTAGGAGCGGGTTATTCCTTTCGATTTGACCGCTTGGCTTGGTAAAAGTAGGTCCCTCAACGCAACTGATTCGCTGCTGGAATTCCTCCGAATGTTAATGGCAAGCACACATTGACAGAATCTTGACGAAGTGGAGCCAGATTTGACGCGCCGTTGACGCAGTACGCAGTTTAATGAAGTTGAGCGATTCAGGAGGTGATCGGCATGAATAGCATAAATAACTGGGAAAATACACCCCACAAAACCTCCGGAGTGATCTTTGACCAAACATCGTTTTGGCTTATCATCGGGGTAATCGTTATTTTCATTGCCGGCACTGTTTTCGGTCGTCTCACATACACGGGCACTACTGCGTCTACCAACAGCAATTCGTCACAACATGTAGCCCATCACAGTGTGTACGGAAGATACGGACAATTGCGTTGGGCGCAGTGATAATTGGGTCACATAAAAAGCAACTTCGATAATATTCGAGAGCTGATTTATGGCCAACCAATTGCCACCAGCAAACAAGAGAGTACGCTACTTCCCAAGGTCTTAGCACTGCCGATCTTTTGTTCGGATGCCATTTCCTCTGTTGCATACGGCGGACAGCAAATTTTGCTTGCCCTGTGCCTGGCCGGATTGTGGATTCCGCAGAATCAGCAAGTTTATGCCCAGTCAACAATGACTGTTACCTGGCTTATCGTTGTGGTGCTGGTAATGGTCGCTATCTCGTATTGGCAAACAGTATTTGCTTACCCTACCGGTGGTGGCTCATACATTGTCACCAAGGAGAATCTTGGCACCAATTTAGGACTTATTGCGGCATCGGCTCTCTTGATTGATTATGTCCTGTGCGTGTCTGTGTCTATCGCATCAGGAATGCAAAATTTAAAAGACGTGCCGCTCCTTGCTTCGTTGCACGTTGGAGATAACCTGGTTGCTTACTGCCTCGCTGGAATCGTTTTTATGACTCTTATCAATCTGCGAGGACTGAAGGAGCCTGGCATGCTGTTTGCGCTTCCAGTGTACACATTCGTCGCCATGTGCTACGCCATGATCATTATTGGATTGTTTGGTGACGTCGTCGGCTGGAAATTCCATTTAGAATATGCGAATCAAATGGTGCCTGAGCAGAATGGATTCGTTCCCACCACCATGGCTGCTGTTGCCTTGGCAGTGCTACTAAGAGCTTTTGCCACTGGTTGTTCTGCACTAACAGGAGTGGAAGCAGTCAGCAATGGTGTTCCTGCTTTTCGCGAACCTAAGTCCAAGAATGCTGCGATAACTCTAATTTGGATGTCCGCCATCCTCGGCACCATTTTCTTGGGAGTCTCACTGCTTGCCGTTAAATTCCACATTGTCTATTGGGAATTAAATGGTGCAACGGCACCAGCTGTAATTGATCAAATCTCAGGAACAGTTTTCGGCAAAACAGGAATGTGGAGTTGGGCGTATATGCTAACGCAATTTTCCACTGCCCTCATTCTTCTTGTTGCAGCTCAAACCAGCTTCGCTGACTTTCCGCGCGTTACTTCAATCCTCGCCCGCGATGGCTTCATGCCGCGACAGCTGGCCAATCTAGGTGATCGATTAGCCTTCGACAATGGCGTGTGGATACTAGGACTTCTATCATCCGTATTTATTGTGTTGAAAAAAGGCAGTGTCGACCTGCTCATTCCATTTTTTACAGTCGGAGTTTTTCTAGCATTCACCTTGTCCCAATGTGGAATGGTAAAACACTGGTTTGTCTGTAAGGAGAAATCGTGGAAACGAAAAGCAATCATCAATGGATTAGGTGCTATAGCGACGTTTGTTGTGCTGCTGGATATCATCACCGAAAAGTTTCTAGACGGAGCATGGTTCGTTGTACTGCTGATTGGAATGCTAATGCTGATCTTCCATAAAATTTCTGCGCATTACAACAGTGTTCGTTCTCAACTTGCGCTCCTTCCGAACGATCTTCCGATTGCAATCAGCACCAAAGTTGTTGTGCTCGTTCAAGGTTGGCACATTGGCACTTACAAAGCATTGAGCTATGCGAAATCAATCAGCCAGGATTGCGAAGCGCTGTATGTTGAGATCGAACCGCGATGGACAGCCGAACTGCAAGCAGAATGGAAAAAATATGCAGGCGACATGCCGCTTGTAATCGTCACATCACCATTTCGCTCGCTGGTTAGACCAATCATGGACCACCTTGATGATCTTCATAAGCAGGACCCCAACCGGATCATAACTGTCGTTGTCGGTGAATTCGTTTCTACCAAATGGTGGCACAAATTCTTGCACGGCAACACTGGACTCATACTGAAATTTGCCTTCCTGTCACGTCGAGACGTCGTCGTAACAAACGTTAGATACTGGCTGTCGGAATCAACAGTGTGACACTCTGTCTCCACCTGAGAGCGCCGGCATCCCTGCCGACACCTAGCTAGTTCGCACTGATAAACGTGCAATTTTCAGTGCGAACTAGCTAGTTTGAATTTCGAAGCGTGGGATTTTCCAGCATGCTCACAAAGTCACATCGTGAATTCAATGCTGTTAGTTGCCTGCGATAACACCAATGTCATTGATAACTTCTTTATACACAACATGCTTTAGTTATGATCCACTTTGAGGAATACGACCGTGGAATCGAACTACCTGACTCTAGCTCTATGGTTGACTGGGCCATTTGCTGCGTTGAAACTATTTCAAAAGGCCTGTGATTGCATACTCGACAAAGCTGATTCAAAGAAAACGTTGCACAACTGCAAGGACAACGACTACAGCTGCTACCTGAATGAATTGCCGATAACAAATAGTCTAAGCCGGTGACCCTACGGTCAAACATCGTCTGGAAGCCAGACTTGTCGGCACCTGAGTTGGTCGGAAACAAACCCTGAGCACCAAATGCGGTGGACAATTATGTGTATGCGCTAATCAGTTAGGTTCTAGAGGATATCTATTTGTGACACGGGTGTGACATAGTCCGAACAGCTTGCGGCTTAGAATTGGCTTTGGCTGCGGATTTGCGTGTTTCCACTAAGCAACTCGCGCATATTGCCGTCAAATTGCGAAACAATTAGTTGTGCTGGTGAAGATTGAGGAATATGCTGCTGTTCTCGGAAATCCACAGACGCCGAGAAGGAGCATATGTTGGAAGACGTACTTTATACTGCTGTTGCCTCAGTAAGTGTTTTTATTGTCTATCGTTCCACCAGAGACCTGATGACGTTTTGGAAGAATGCGCTGAAGTAGAAAACGCGTAAAACGCGCGCTTCACATCCCACCCACCACATCTGTTTGATATCGAAACATCTGTTCGCCATTTTGAACAGGAAAGTATGATCAGCGAATAAGCGCACTAACAGTCGCTTCGCTGATTCCTCCGTCTAAACTTTAGATGCCGAAACTTTAGAAGACGGCAAGGATGCCCGCGCTCCCAGGTTTTAGAGTGAACGATTTACGTCTGCCACAAGTGTTCCTTGCTGAACTTGCTGAATCCAGCGCGGGGCGCCATATCTGCCGTGCGTTTTTGAGACTATAGTTTCTGCTGGATGTGCACTGACACTTACTGTTGTCGGGAAAGTCCTGCCAACCACAATTCCTCCAACGAACAACAGCAAGCCGGCCATGCAAGGAAGGAAAACCTGAAGATCCAAAGGAGACAAATTATCCGTGGACAGTCCATACAGCAAGCTACTCGACTTACCGATTATCGTGCGACAGTCAGATTTCATTTGAACACACCCTCCAACTTGCCGGAACATTTCGGCATATGTAAGGAATACATGAATAACCCATTAAAGTGTACGGAAAGCTTTCTCATCTTCGGCTGACAACTTCCGAGGAGATAGCAGAAGAGCGCACGCATTGACGCAACCGAGCTCTTGTCCCGTTTCAGCAAATTTTTTAAATCGATAAGTGCAAACAGCGCTGTTCATCAAGGCAGTAGCCAGATCCACGAAGTCAGCGACCCGCTAAAGAACTACCATCCATAAGAACCGGGCATTCTCATGCCACCCATGGAGCCCATTCCATAACCACCACCGTATCCGCCCATGCCCATGCCCATGCCGCCGCCCATCATGCCCATGCCCGATCCACCCATCATGCCACTTCTGGCTGCCGCTTTGGTCACCATGTAAATGGCGCCCAGACCAGCCACTGGCAAAGCGAGATGACCCAGTGTGCGTCCTATTCCGCCCACTGCGCCTTTGATTTTCCTGGTATTGACCTTGTCAGGCTTGATTGGCTTGTTGTCTGTAGTTGGCTGTTGATCCATCATGCGCGAGGCTGAGTTGGATTCAGGCTGAATCGGCTGTTGCTGATAATTGCTAGAGCCAGGGGCGTTCTGCATCTGCGCCTGACCTCGATAAGCGTCGTATTGCGGCGCTTCATAACCCTGTGGAGCCTGCTGCGGCCAAACTGGCGCTGAGCCCTGATATCCACCTGCATCTTGGGCAAGAGCTGGATTTGCGGCCGCCATAAAACAGGCGACCAATAGCAGTACGCTGGGCTTGGTCATCGGCATGAGCCCTCAGTTGGATTTGTGAGTATCTTTAAGGATATACCTGACCGCTTTGATGTCAAGCAGAATTCATCTAGCGAACGTGTATATACAAACCACAGCCCCGCTGAATGTGCGAGCCTTGAACTGACCGTTTTCGAACAGAACGAATTTTTTCCGCCGACCGGTTATGGCGAGCTCAAGATTGATAGCCGACAGCAACGGTTCGAGCCTTTCTGCGGTCAGCTCGAAATGCTGAATTACTTTGGCGATTCTCGATGCCCTTTCCGAGTTAATCGCATCAGCGAGCAAGTGCACAATTTCCAATTCGTTCAAGGCGAGCATGCGAATCCCACCTTTTTCGTACGTGCATTTTACGTCGCTCAGGACCACTCCAGATGGGGGCACCAGGCGCAACTGCCAGGAACGACTATCGGCAAACGCGGGGAGAGCTGCGACGCAGCCTTGAGGAGTCAGTTGGGCAAGCAAAGTATTCATCTGGTAAGTCTCTGAGGGGTGTGCAGAGAGCATAATTATCAATAGTGTCAAAAGAGTGACTCTTACGTGGCGGTTTTGTGGCGATGTCAGTATTCAATCACCAGGCCGCAACGGGTAAGATTTCTGGAATACCAATCGGTATGACGGGAACACGGATTCAATGCCATTTGAAAATATATTTGTCGCCATCGACGGTTCTGAGTCGAGCCGGATTGCCGCGGATTACGGCTTCTTGTTTGCGTCATCACTAAAAGCCAAGCTCACAGCTCAGAATGTTATTGATCCAAGAACCACGGACCTGCTGCTCGCTCCTGAGTTTGCCGAAGAAACCGGGATCAAGCTGCCGCTCCACGCGTCCGAAAAACTTTTGAGAGCCCAGAAGCGCATAGCGCTCTTGACCCTGGATCTATTTAAAAAGCAGTCGGTGGAACACTCGATCGCCGACGTGCAAACATGTATAGATATCGGACCGATCGCAAATTCAATTTTAAAGCGGTCCAACAAGTATGACCTGACTGTGCTGGGGCACCATGGGCGTAGCCAGCAGAACGAAGTAGAGCAGGCGACCGGATCGATTGCTCGACGAATAGCGAATGACTCCACTCGCTCGGTGCTCATCGCCTCGCAACCCATTCAGGAACTCGGTCACATTTTGCTTGCATATGACGGTAGTGCCACTGCTGATAGTGCTTTGGTGATGGCGGAACGGCTGGCCGTGGCATTGCGTAAGGAACTGAAAGTGGTTCATGTGGCGCCAACCAAGCAGCAGTTTCCAAAAGCAAAATTGCTCATGCAAAAGGCTGCCACTCATTTGAACAAAGCCGCCGCGGAATACACGTCCGCTTTTGATAACGGGAAACAGTTTCTCGACAAAGTCACATTTATTGTGCGCGAAGGACATCCCGCAGAAACGTTGATCGAATTTGCTCGTCTGACAAATGGCTTGCTCGTGATTGGCTCCAATGGCTCACGTCCTAGATCTCACAAGGATTTTTTAGGAAAGACGTCAGCTTACATTATCCGCAAGATGGAAACGAGCGTCCTGGTGTACAGGCCTGAGTAACGAAGTAAGTATTACTCTTGGAATTTTGCTGTTGACAAGCCGGCCTTCGTGTTATGATTTTTTTGTAGGTTAATTAGGGCTCGTATTTCTTTGAAAATTTTTTCTTCGCTCCGTAAATTCGGACTCATGCTGGCCGCTGTCATCACCACGACTGGTATCACTCCATTGTGTGTATCAGCTCAAGATCTGCCATCTGCAGCTCCAGCGCTAACAATTGCATCAGTCCGGATGTCAGACAGTGAAATCGACAACTTTGCCCGCGTCTCAACCGGTATTACCCGTGGTGCCCAACCATCAGATAAAGCGTTAACACAAATGGCCAAAGATGGCGTGAAGACGATTATAGATCTGCGTATGAACGGCACTGGAACGGAGAGCGAGGAAGCTCTCACGCGCCAACTCGGAATGAAGTATATTCATATTCCTATGACTTTGCTAACGCCTAGTGCGCAGCAGGTATCACAATTTCTGGACGTTGTTAACACGCCTTCCAACTTGCCGGTGTTTGTACATTGCAGACAGGGAGCCGATCGTACAGGCACTTTGGTTGCCATCTACCGCCGTGTCGTAGAAGGATGGGATTTCGACAAGGCTTACGTTGAAATGCGCGATCATCACTTCAAGCCATTTTTACTTGGCATGAAAGACCTGGTTAAGAACTGCGATAAACAAAGTTTCGGTCACGCGTCTAGCGCGCCAATAGTTTCGCTTCAATCACCGTCAACTGCGACGACAATCGCAAATCAAACAAATCAGACCGGTGTAGTCGCTACTCATTTACAACCCGCCGGCACTGTCACAATGACGGTTGGTCAATAAATACGACTGTAAGCAGTAACACAAATACGACGATCGTAGGCGCCCACCGTTTCAGAAAATTTTCTAAGAAGGCGGATCCTGATTCTTGCCTTTTAGATCAGCCCACAGCGCCTGTTCATCGTAACTATCAGCACCATCGTCAACCGTTCCATACTCTCTAATTACAGAATTCCGCCTGTTTTGATCCAGCTTCTTCATGCCGGGATCCAACTCATAGAGTCGGTATAGTGGTTCCAATGACGTCCGCACGATGCCCAAAATATTACTAACTTCAGATCCAATTAAATTGAATGCCGCTTTTGCTTGAGGAGTACTTGCATGAGTGTCGATATCATCAGCCAGTCTTACCAGGCGATCAGTCTCCTTGACCAACTTGGTCAAGAGTTGCAAAACAGAAATATCGCGAGTGTTTCCTGGCTCAGACGGCATCAAGTGCTTCCTCCTACACTATTAAAACACTTGATTGCCTATATTCATCACAATAGACCGTGGTCTGCTGAAACATTATCCGGTTTTTGACTGCGGATGTAGATCGGATGAGCGAAGGTGCTATACACTGTTAGCTGCCTAACCAAGCGGAATTCACTCGCATTCGAGTATCCCATGCCCCTCCTTGAAATCCAGAATCTAGCAACAACCTTTCCTACTGAAGCTGGGCTTGCCAAAGCCGTCGATGACGTCAGTTTCAAAATCGACAAAGGCAAGGTGCTTGGCATCGTCGGTGAATCTGGATGCGGAAAGTCAATTACATCGTTGTCCATCTTGAGATTGGTACCACCGCCGGGGCGAATCGCTTCAGGCAGTATCAAATTAGAGGGGCAAAATTTGCTCGATTTGAAAGAATCACAAATGCAATCGATTCGAGGCAATCGCATCGCCTTGATTCCACAAGACCCAATGACATCGTTAAATCCGGTCTACACGATTGGCGATCAGATCATGGAAGCAATTGAATTGCACCAAAAAGTGAGCAAGCAAGAAGCTCGCAAGAGAGCGATCGAAGTTTTGGAGCGTGTTCGCATTCCGGAAGCGAAAAGTCGCATCGATGAATATCCGCACCAGTTCTCTGGTGGTATGCGACAAAGAGTGATGATTGCGATGGCGCTTTCATGTGAACCAGAATTGCTGATTGCGGATGAGCCGACCACCGCTTTGGATGTGACAGTGCAAGCACAAATTTTGGATTTGATGCGCTCCATCCAAAAAGAACAAGACATGTCGATCTTGCTAATCACTCACGACCTCGGTGTTGTTGCGGAGATGTGCGACCATGTCGCCGTCATGTATGCGGGCGCTGTTGTCGAATACGCAAATGTGCAAGATCTGTTTGCGCATCCAAGAATGCCTTACACAATCGGGTTGATGAATTCGCTACCAAGACCAGGTGGTGAGCGCCTAACACCGATTGAAGGACAGCCACCGAGTTTGGTGAATCTGCCTCGCGGATGTCGATTTGCAGATCGTTGCCCGCTTGTTGAGCCACGCTGCAGAGAGGCAGTGCCACCACTTGAAGAAAAACGCCCCGGACATTTTGCCCGCTGCGTTGTTGTGGCAAGTGAAATGGAAAATCCCGCCCGAGCGTAGGATATAAGCGATGCGATCAACTCGAATTCTAACAACCGCTCAAATCAGAAAACTCGAAGCCGACTGGATCAAAAAATGTGGACACAACTGGTCACAGGTTTTGATGGAAATTGCGGGGCGCGGCACTGCACAAACCGCACTGAAGATGTGGCACAACGATCCGGGTTCTGTATTTGTATTGTGCGGTCGCGGTAATAATGGCGGCGATGGTATGGTGGTGGCACGTTATCTCCATCTTTGGGGCGTTCCCGTCAGCGTTTGGTTAGTAAGCAAAGACGATAGCGCTGTTCTCGATATGTCTACTGAAGAATCGAACACCAACCGAGCAATTTTGGAAAGTCTCGGCGTTGATGTAGTGGTATCAAACGAATCTCCTGAAAATGCGATGTCCGAAGCAACTCTGATCGTCGATGCGCTTTTTGGAACGGGTTTGGATCGAGATCTAGAAGGTTCATTCCGCACCGCAGTTGATGCCATCAATCGAAGTGGAATATCTGTCATATCGGTGGATGTGCCATCGGGCATAAATTCCGACACCGGCAAAGTTATGGCTTCAGCTGTTCGTGCCGATCACACCGTAACCTTCGGATATCTAAAAACAGGCTTATTGTGCCATCCGGGTGCAAGCCTTGCGGGAGATTTGACTGTCATAGACATCGGACTGCCTGACGCGTCAGAAGACGAACACCCTATCGTTACCTTGATCACTTCCGATTATGTGCGTGGGCTTTTGCCACCAAGACCGACGGATTCAAACAAGGGCACCTTCGGATCGGTGCTTACAGTAGCTGGAAGTCTAGGAATGAGTGGTGCCACACTTCTCGCCAGTCAAAGCGCATTGAGAGTAGGAGCCGGTTTGTCGCTTCTGGCAACTCCCAAAACACTGGTCATGAATTTGCCACCAGGCGAAGTCATTTATCACGCGATTGCAGAAACCAAAGATTTTTCAATCGGCGTTGACGCCTTGAAAGAAGTTGAAAAACTAATTGAGAGAGTGACTTCAATAATTTTGGGACCTGGTCTATCCACTAAAGACGAAACAATAGAGTTCGTGCACAAATTTGTCAAAGAGCTTTTGGTTGAAGACGATAAGCCTTGTATCATTGATGCGGATGCTCTTAACGCAATTGCAAAAGACACATCTGTAATGCCATCTAAAGCGAAGCACATTGTCATCACACCGCATCCGAAAGAACTATCCCGGCTGATGGATTGCAGTGTCCAAGAAATCCAAGAAGATCGAGTTAAAGCCGCACTGACCGCAGCATCGAAATTCGGATGCGTAGTCGTGCTCAAAGGCTCACATTCCATAGTTGCTGGACCAGACGGCGAAGTATTCATAAATCCCACCGGAAACGCAGGCATGGCAACCGCCGGTGCCGGTGACGTTCTCTCAGGAATTATCGGCGGACTCCTTGCACAAAAACTAAGTCCACTCGATGCCGCAACAGCAGGTGTCTACATCCATGGTGCAGCAGGCGATGTAGCTGCACTCGAATTAGGTGAAACGGGTCTGATCGCAGGCGACATCATGAATGGCATTCCCTTCGCAATCACCAATATCGAAAAAGGCGAATCTAGCGACCTTGAACACCAATTGAGCGAGAGTTCAGACGAATAGCATCAACATCCTGATGGAGCACGATGCGAAGCTGGGTACAACTAAGGCATTACGGCTAATTGACTAATTTTTCCATTTCGATCCTAATATTTCTCGCGGTGAATTCCAGTGACTGAAAAAACTTCTCTAGCGGACACAACATCTGACGAAAAAATGTACGACAACATGCATCAGGCAATCAAAATGCATTTCAAACGCATGGATGAAGGCACTGTGCAAGATTTCGCGCTCCTCGCCCGGGTGCACACAAACGGTCTTAAAGCACTGCCTGACCTGTTAATTAACATGCTGCAGACACTCAAGAGCGACGCGATTTACCCCATTGATCGACTCGCACATTCACTTCAATCTGCTACTCGCGCGCTAAAGGACAATAAAGATGAAGAGTACGTTGTTTGCTGTCTGCTCCACGACTTTGGCGAAAGTCTGGGACCGTTCAACCATGGCGCGATAGCCGGAGCAATCTTGCATCCGTTCATTAGCGAGGGAAATCAGTGGATGTTGGCGCATCACGGAATTTTCCAAACATATTACTTCGGTGATAAGTTAGGCATCGACCCGAACAGGAGAGACCAGTTCAAGAGCAGTCCTTACTATGAGCAAACTATCGAGTTTTGTGCGAAGTATGATGAGGTTGCCTTCGATCCGGACTACCGCAGCGAGCCAATGTCTACCTTCGAGCCTATGTTGCGTAAACTTCTCGGCAGCAAGACCTGGTCGATTATGTAGCTCAAGGAAGCCTATCTCTGATTCCAGAGATCGGGACCGGGCAAGTCAATCGTTTATTTCAGCGTCGGCACGATTAAGTCTAAGCACCATAAACACCCAGGTTCGACTGCAACGAGCGAACGTCCAATCAAGTCCAACAAAAATTAGACAGAGAGAGCTAAAAGGCGGTCATCAGTTGGTCGAGCAGCTTCCGAAAAAATCGCAAAAAGTGAACAATTGAATTTTCGTTTAGACGAGCAATCGATCATGGAACTCCAGGCGATGGCCTTTCATAAGGGTATGCCTGTAGGCACCATGATTAGGGATTGGGTTATGGAACGTTTAACACAAGAAAAACTTGGCACAGCAGATGCAACAATTAAGGCGCTTCACTTCCTAGATGAGATCCATGTGAAGCTAAATTGCTTGTTTGAAGGATCGAAGTTGCAGGAAGCGCTTAATTCATCGACATGCGAAGTAAAGCACGAAGCGTCTCCTCCGGAACAACCTGGGCACCCACTCTGATTTGCGTCGATTGGGTCGAAGACAGCAACAGTAATATTGTGAAAAAAACACAGCGTCGACGTTTAGCTTTGAGAATTTGTCACGCAAGGTGTCGACGAATCCTTACGCACCAAATGTGCTACCAATCCGGGTCGATCTAGATCAATTAAAACGGGCTCTTGGGACTGAGTCTGATAATAGTGATTAGCGCAGTCGACGTCCCCGGGGAACCAGATCGACTTACCGAGCGTCGTTTAAAGAATCACTTGAAAGGCGCTGCAAATGAATCAATTAGTTAGTGACCGAATAAATTATCGTCCCGCCCGAATAACTTATCGTCCTGATCGAATAACTTACCGTCCATCCTGCCCAAAAAAACATAAAGCGATCGATGACGAGTTTCTGGCATTCAGGATTCTACAAGTTATATGTGTTGTGTTGCCGATAGGGGCGGGTCTG
Organism: Candidatus Melainabacteria bacterium; assembly: GCA_003151275.1. The sequence continues at coordinate 9,213 of PLXC01000106.1, read as the reverse complement.
GACAAGTTCTTGCATCTCATAACCAATTGGGACCATTATGTTTCACCTTTGATTCCTCTGGTTACACACATTCACCCGCATCAAATGATGTTCTTGTTAGGACCGGTAGAAATTGCCATTGGTCTAATGGTGGCGTTTAAGCCACGCATTGGTTCTATTGTGGCTTCCGCCATGTTCGCAGGGATAGTAATCAATCTTTTAACGATGCCAGGACAATTGCATATTGCCTTCCTCGATTTGAGCCTCTGCCTCACCGCAATTGTGTTATTCATTTTGAGTCAGGATCGCTAAAACCAGAATATTGTTAGCACCATATTTGCTACCAGTTGCTAGCAAGGGTTTGAGGTTGAGCGCACTAAAAGAGAATTTAGCTCTCGACTCACCAGAAAAATATTGGCCGCGCACGGCGCTAGACGATCGGACTCGCTCCTAGGAGCCGCTTGTGGGTATAAATGTGGATAGAATCCATCAAACGGAAGCGTTAAATGAGAAACCTGAGACTGTCCGCCCTGTTGCTTGTCGTTCTGGCAGCAACATCCGCTCGGGCAGACGAAAAGCCTCTGTGGCAGCAAAAAACAGAGCAATATCAGCATGAATATGAACAAAAGGATTATCCAGGACAAGAGCGGCAATTAAGGGCAGAACTCCAACGCGCGCGGCAAAAAGGCGTTTCTGGGCCTCAGCTGGCCGACATTCTGCAAAGGTTAGGGGAATCGCTTTTCAGTCAGTACCGTTACGCTGACGCTACGCCTTTTTTTGTGGAGGCTATGAACCTGCGCGAAAAATTTCTGCCAGCCGGAGCCGTAGAAATTGGCAAATCGGCATACAGCGTTGGCTTCTGCGCATATATAGCTCACGATTATCAGTATGCCGAGGAAAGACTGAATAAATCGCTGTCCATTTTTGAAAAGAAATACGGACCAAACAGTATGCAGAATTATGCCCCACTCGCGGCCTTGAATTGCATGTATCTGGTGGCACTTCCAGAAAAGTCTCGCGCCTGTACCGAGCGCATGGCCTCACTGATCAAAAACAACGCTGTTAAGATGCCGAAGGAAGTTGTCTATGAATCCAATGTGCAGCTGGGGATTTCGCGTGAGGGGACAGGAGACGCGAAAGGAGCGCGTGATGCCTACAAACAAGCGGTAGCAATTCGTAGCACCATGCCAGCGGGAAGCTTAGCTCCCGACAATCTCGACCAACACCTTACCTGGGCCGAAGATCGTTTGTTCGGCAGACCCCCTCAATATTCCGATGCGGCGCCGGGTAGCTGGACACCAACACCTTCCTACGTCGGATCTAACTCCGGACAGCCGTCGACAGGGAACAGTCCATCGCGCGCACCACGAAGTTTGTCCCCTCAGGCACCACAAACAACACCGAATCCTGGCGTGCCACCGAGGCTGACACCGGGTAGCAGCACCACACCAAACCAGTCCCCAATTAGAATTCCGCGTCCGTTTGAAAAAGGAAGCAGCGCACCGACAGAATCTCCTATCAGGATTCCACGACCCATATCACAACAAGACACCAGCACACCCCCGATAGCTGCACGTACACCTGCGGTGCCATCAGACTCACAGCCACCTCAAGCTCCGGTTATAGCGTACACACCGGTGGTACCCATGGTGCCGACACCAATGTTACCACCTGCCGAGCGTACACCGACGCCCCCTCATGGAAGACATAACAAAGCACTACCAGAGGTGCCGGCGGAAAAAACTGGATATCGGTACTTTATAGATGGGCATCAGGTTTCCTATAGCATCTACCGGGCGTCTATACTCACCAACCAAGCTGGAGATCTTATCGAAGAGAAGTCTTACCAGGAAGCTCTCACCAAGCTGGAGAATGCGCTGCAACTTGATCCAGACAATTCAACCACTCACTGCGCATACGGAACTGTTCTTGCGCACCTGGGTAAGTCGGACGAATCAATCCAAGCTTTGAAGCGTGCTATCGCGATGAAGCCCGACTTGGAAGCAGCCTGGATCGCCCTGGCAGGTGTGTATGAAGAAAAAGGAATGCTCGACGAAGCGATGGACTCGTACCATTTATTCTTGCGGCGATTTCCAAACGATCCCATGCGCGAGAACATATTGAGTTCAGTGCGCTTGGTGGATAAGGAACGTCAACATCGCCAGCTTCCTTCCAAATGTCCCAAGATAGCGGATGCAGATGGCGTTCACGACTACATCCAAGATGCCGAAAGAACGGGTCTGCTGCGGTGGTCACGCGAGGACATCCCAATCTCGGTTTACATAACCCCCGCCACCGACTCTGCCAGTCGAGCAAAATACAATTTAGTAAAGCAGTGCTTATCAGAATGGTGCCAGGTGGCACCACAATTGATTGCTTTTAAAGATGTACAAAACGCAAACGACGCCAAAATCAAGATCGGCTGGGTCGGTGATGGAGGCGCGCTATCAGAACTAAGCGAAGCAGGTGAAGCTAAGGTTGCACAGCGTGACGGACGCATTTTCGGAGCCAACATTGTGCTCACGCCCATTGAAGAAACCGATAAAGATCGCGATGCCAGAATGCATTCAACTATTCTTCATGAACTCGGTCACGCCCTCGGATTGATCGGTCACAGCCCCAACACCGCCGATGTGATGTACTTTACTGAGTTGGTATCAGGACAAATTATGGGACTTTCAGAGCGCGACAAAAAAACTATGCTACTGCTCTACACATGGAAGCCATCGCCATCCAGTGAGTTGTCGCAGCAGCACTGAATCAATGCTTCGCTTCGCGACATAGGCGGGCAAGATGCCCGCGCTCCATTTTCACTACTGGTGCCGATGTTGAAATCTAAGGGCCGTTAGGTGCCGGATTCTTCTTGCTTGGTGATGTAGCCGCGTAAGAGCTTCAGATTTACTCTTGCTGAGTGGTATGCGTTGCGGAGCAGCATCAAGCGGAAATCCTCAATTTCAAAAGGCTTGCTTATGAAATCGTCCATACCGGCCGCCAAACAACGATGTTTATCTCCAACATGACCAGTGACAGCAATGATCGGTGTACGTCGTCTCATCTTCGCTTCCATTTCGCGAATCCGGCGCGTGCATTCGAAACCGTCCATGCCACCAAGGGCGATGTCCATTAAAATAGCCGTGTATCGCGCGCAGGACAATGCACTCAATGCCTCTTCACCAGAAGAGACGACGTGCACGTCGTAATCAAATTTGTGGCAAAGCTCTTTCAGAACGTACTGTTGAGTTTCGTTGTCTTCAATGATTAGCAAAGTTGCTTGATTGTCTGGCGGCTCGTTCATTCGACTTGATGCCTGTTGTTCTAAAGGTTCTTTGACTTCTTTGTGGTCTGTAGTCCACGGCCACTAATGGTACTTACCTTTAGTCTACGCAAAATTAGCAAGTTTACAAATACAATTAATGTATTTTCTTAGGCGCCGTCCTAAAAAGCAGCACCGGCGGCGGGCACTTAATTCACCAAGGATCACATAACGTAGACTATAAGTAACGCTGCTGGAGGCGACTGGCTAGATTAGCGAAGCCTCTAAGAATTCTAAGCGCTGGATCCGAGTGTCTAGCATGCAATTAACTCCAAGTGGCACAGTTGGATGGTAACCACCGGCAACCGGAAAATCAAACAGGCTTGGGATCTTAAGCTGCAATAATCTTTCCGAGAACGAATCCTCTACAGAGAGCAGATTGAAAGAGCCTTTGTTTCCGCAATTATCAAATAATCCGACTGCAACAGCTGCCACAGATGCCAACTGACCCGAGACATAAAGGGTAGTAAACCACCGATCCAATATATCATTGCGCTCGTCGTGGTCAGTTAGAAAAACAACGCTGCCTTTGAGACTTGGTTCAAAGGGTGTGCCAAATAGTGAAGCAAGGGCTGTTAAATTGCCGCCCAATAGGGCTCCTTGACCAACGCCCTCGATCGGCACGTAACTGTGATCGCCAGACCAGGCACCGTTTACGGTGGCAGGCACGATCGGCTTTAAAGCAGACTTTCTGGTCAACGCGGTTTTAAGGCTGTCAAAACAGTGCTGGCTTCGAACATCCTCAAGATTCGGTCCATGAAAGGAAACCAAGTTAGATCGCGAATGCGCTGCCAATAATAAAGTTGTGTTTTCCCCACCCCCCACGATTATTTTCGGATGCTTATTAATCGCCTCGTAGTCTAAGTGCGGCAATAGAGACAAAGCGCCAAATCCACCAGTAATACAAAGCAATGCGGCGATCGAATCATCATTCAAAAATCGATTTAAGTCGCCAACACGCTGCTCCACAGTGCCGGCGTTGTGACCCCTGACCTCTAAAACATTCTGGCCGACTACCGGCTCGAATCCCATTTCTTGGATCAGCTTAACTGCACGTGACACCACAGATGGTTTGTAAGGTCGCCCGCCAGGAGCTACCAGACCTACCCGATCTCGAGGTTTCAGAGCAGTTGCTTTAAGAAGTGTCTTTGTTGTCATATTAACTGGTTGCAATCTCGTCAATGCAGAAAGTCACTTTATCGCTATCAACTGCATCCAGCGTCGCCATCACCCCAAGTGGCAAGGTGAATTTTTCCACACCGTGACCAAGCCTCAATCCATACACTACTGGGATTTTGAGATCAGACAAGAGGTCCCTCAGAACGGATTCTAGGCTGGCATTCAGTGGAGAGACCTTTCGCTTGCTCTCACCGGGTTTGCAGTCAACGCTCTCTCCGAAAATTATCCCCGCAGCGTCTTGCAATTTATTCGCCAGCATCAACTGAACCAGCATGCGCTCAACACTGTGTGGCTCTTCCCCTACATCTTCAAGAAAAAGAATTTTTCCTTTCGTCTCAATTTCGAAAGGTGTTCCCATCATCTGTTTGATGAGGGTCAACGATCCGCCGATCAGTTGTCCGCTGGCTTTGCCTGCATGCAGCACCAGCCGTGGTGGTGGATATTTCGGCTTATAAGCCTCCTCATCAGGATCTGCAATGACACCAATGGCACTATCGCCCATAATGGCATCCTTGAAGTGACGATAGGTGTACTCAGCTTCAAAAAAGTTGCCCAGAGTTGGTCCGTGAAAAGTGACCAATCCAGTTTTCTGATGAATCGGAATGAGCAGCCCGGTTATATCGCTATAACCAATCAAAATTTTCGGATTGTTTTTGATCAATTCAAAATCGATATGAGGCAAAAGACGCACCGAACCGTTGCCACCACGCAAAGGAATGATTGCCTTGACGTCGGGGTCTAACCACATCGAATGTAGATCATTCAGCCGCGCCTCATCCCGGCCAGCGAGGTCTCCATAGCGCTCGAAAACGTGCTTACCCAGTTTGTACTTGAGCCCGAGCTTCTCCAGACGGCGGAAGCTGTATTCGGTGTGCCCTTGCTCAAAAGCAGGGCTCGACGGCGCCACAATACCGACCGTATCGCCAGCCCGAAGTCGTTTTGGTTTAATTAGAGCGGGCATTTTGGAGTATGGCGCTTTGCAAGCAAGGGAACGGCGGTCGCGGCGACGGCTGTGCAGAAAAGGTCGGGCGAGCTGCATCTGGTTAATTGTAGCCCATCAACTAGTGTCACCACTTTGCCCTCGTTGAGCCACTGTCACTGGTATAGTTAACAAGTTACCGCGTGGACTCCAAGATGCTGAAGACAGAACCATCGCCACAAACGCGAGGCAATCAATTTTCCCTATTCACTGCCGAGCAGAGAAAATGGCTAGACAAAGCCAGAGCCTTTGCGGACGCCATTCCACTCAGCGACGTAATCAAGTCTGACTCTGAGAACGCATTTCGCAGAGACCTGTTCGAGGCAGCCTGTAAAGAGGGGCTCGGCAGCCTGCCCTTCCCAACCACTTACGGCGGCTCGGGTGGCGACTACGTCAGCTTTTGCCTGGTCAATGAAGAGTTCGGTAGGCGCTGTGTGCCGATCATGAGCTCGCTCGGCGTCCATGTTTTGTGCCAAGAACCTATTTATAGGTTTGGCACGGAGGAGCAGAAGAAGAAATACCTGGTCCCTTCCTCTTCAGGAAAATACCTGGCCGCCTTTGGACTAACTGAACCGGCCGCTGGCTCAGATACCGCAGCGATAGAAACATCTGCACGGCTGGTCGGTGACCAATACATCCTCAATGGCACAAAGACCTTCATCACCAGCGGCGCATCGGCTGACTACTACATCGTCATGGCCCGGCTAGCCGAGGTAGATGATCCTGGCATAACCGCCTTCATCGTCGAAAGAAATTTTCCAGGCTTCGAAATCGGACAAAAATTCGACATGCTCGGAATGCGCGGATATGCCACTTGCGAGATTGTACTTAGCGACTGCAAAGTACCGAAAGAAAATTTGCTCGGACCGCATGGAGCCGGAAGGAAGGTGGCTCTATCGAGCCTCGGCAAGGGTCGTGTGACGATCGCTGCTCAATCAACCGGATGGGCACAAGGTGCTTTAGAAGGTGCCATTGCGGCGGTCAAAGAGAAGCCTGCTAGTGAGATTAGCGCTTTCTATCACCTGATTGGTGATCTAGCATTAGATGTAGAGGCCGGGCGCGTTTTGACTTATCAAGCCGCCAACAAAATCGATCGCGGCGATCAAGATGTGATCGTCGCCGCCATGGCGAAGATCAAAGCAACTGACGCAGCCATGCGTGTTTCCACAGAGGCGATCACTATTGCCGGCATCTCCGGTATGGATCCAAACAAACTTCTCGAACGCATCTTCAGAGATGCAAAAGCTGGCCAAATCTACGAAGGTACAAATCAAATTCAACGCATGTTGATCGCACGCTCCCTGCTCAAATAGATTTTTATGACTCAGTCTGACGTAAATAAAATACTTGTTGAATCGGTGGTGCCCGTTCAGATCGATCACGCTGCTGAGTTCAGAAAGCAGCGCCGAGTCCTCGAAGATGTGATCAAAGGTGCGATTGCACTTGGAATAGTGAACGGAATTTCGATCTTGGCTGTGGCAATTGCTCTCAATCCGATTTTGGCTGGCAAGATTGCATTGATCGAAGTGATGCTGCTGTTCTCGGTAATCTGTTTGGGCATCGCCATCGGGCACGGAAAGATCATGGACCTTCTCGCTCAGGCGGAAGAAATTGCCTACCTGGCGCGAGATCAAGCGTTCGTTGACTTAAATATAGCTCGCGACGAGCTCGCAGGGCTGCGGAGAAAGCTGACACGCGAAGTAGACGACCAAGGTTATGGTGGCGTTAGTGAGCTGCTAAAAACCGTAAGTCCACTCGTGATGATGTTTATTCAAAAAGAGAAAAATATATTCCGCTGGGGAATGTTCGGTCTGAAGGTCGCGCAAAACGCGATGGCCGTGCTGAAGCAGCGCTCAAAAAACTTATAACTAATATGCGACCAACAGCATCCAACTCCACTTTCAATTTCAAAACGTACGCGTCTGATCGGCGAGTCATAATCGAAACTCGTCTCGATCAATATTTGAACCACAACGAACCGCAAAAACTTTGGGACTCAATGCGCTACTCGGTGCTCTCAGGCGGCAAACGGCTTAGAGCGCTCTTATGTATGGCGGCTGCCGAAGCGATCAGACCGAACGATGATGTGGCGGAACTTGTTCTTCCGTGCGCTTGCGCGATCGAAATGGTGCATGCCATGAGTCTGATTCATGACGACTTGCCTGCTATGGACAATGACGACTTCAGAAGGGGCAAGCCAACCAACCACAAGGTCTTCGGTGAGGCGATGGCACTGCTGGCAGGTGATGCTTTGCTAATGCTGGCAAACGAAATCCTTATAGATGAAACTCCGGCGCAAGTTGACCGCACTGTTCTGCTTTCAGTAGCGAAAGAACTCGCCCGCGCGACCGGCGCTCATGGCATGGTTGGTGGACAAGTTGAAGACATGAACTTCACTGGCGCGTTTGACCAGGGTCATTCAAACAAAGAGTTTGTTGACGAAGACATTTTGGCATCGATTCATCGTCGCAAAACAGGCGCACTGATTACGTTTTCGATATGGTCAGGGGCGCGATTGGTAGAAGCAAATGAGCGCCAACTCATAGATCTAAAACGATTCGGAGAGATACTCGGTCTCGCATTCCAGATAACTGATGACCTTTTGGATGTCACCGGTGACATCAATACACTTGGAAAGACACCTGGCAAAGACGAAGCCAGCCAAAAGGCGACTTGGGTAAGATTGTTTGGCATCGATGGATCGAAGCAGAGATTGAAAGAACTCGAAACTGAAGGTCTTGGAATTCTAGAAAATAACGGCATCGAGATTGGCTCTGCGCCTGCACTCAACGAGCTTCTCAAGTATGCTATTCACCGGGTAAATTAAGGGGTTTTCAACTTAGTCCATGCATGATTGGTCACCACTTATTTGGCTCGCGACTAGTTTCGCCGCCACACCGACAGTACTTACAACCACAGCCCAAGCGATTCCCGGCAGTGCTAATAGAGGTTGGCAAGTAATTTGCGTCACCGTACTCTGCAGCACTTTAGCTCAAGCATTCAAGATTGTTACCAAGCTCGTGAAGACAGGAAAGCTTGACATGCGCATGTTGGCAAAGACAGGTGGAATGCCATCCAGTCACAGTTGTTGCACGATGGGAATGGCGGTATCGGTAGGATTGATCGAAGGCTTCAATTCTGTTTCGTTTGCGATCGCATTGTGTCTGGCGATGATCGTTATGTATGACGCGGCCGGCGTTCGTCGGCATGTAGGGCTGCAAGCGAAAGTTCTCAACGAGATGATGACTGAGTTATTTTCAGACCATCCACGGTTATCCAAAGAACGTATTAAAGAATTCCTAGGGCATACACCGAAGGAAGTTTTCATTGGAGCGATACTAGGATCGGTCATTGCATGGTTGTTCAATGTTTGGGCCGTGAGTCATTTTGCGCAAGTTTGAGCCTTGATGTCACGCACCGCAAAACCCTGAGTATGTGAAAAGAGTGTAATACATGACTTCCGCGCATTCTTGTAACTTTGCTATATAATCAAGGTCTTGGAAAGGGTTGCCAGGTTCGCTCCTGATAGACAACAAAACAAAGTTGAATATCGAGAGTTGCGATTGAAAGATACAAAACCTTTCACTCAAATTGACGAGACAAACGTTAAGAAGCTGTCACTTTACAAGGGGAACCATTGAACTAATCAAATAGTCAATGGATGTGCGTTGGAGGGTAGCGAAAGCTATCGTTTAAAAACAAGCAAGCTATCACTTGCAATAAAACAAGCAAGTATCTCTTGCGATACCAGTCGGGTTCCGAT
>PLXC01000063.1 GCA_003151275.1 Candidatus Melainabacteria bacterium | reverse complement strand
TACTACAACCTGGGACAGTACGAACGTGCGTTGCCAGCTGCTGAACAACATATTCAATTTCACCGATTCGAGGCTGAAGCTTTCAGTCAAAGAGCGGATATTTTAGAGAAACTTGGGCAGCACGAAGAAGCGAGCCAAGACCGATATACAGCAGATGACTTGAGATGGATACGCAGCTTTAAACCGACAAAAGTGGAACAACCACAATCAATTTAGTCACCATATGTGATATCGCAAATTAATGGCAGTTTTTTTGGTGAGCTATTTGGCATAGACTGAAGAGAAACTGGCGCAGCCGCTTGCGATCACGATGACAGTGGATGAATGATGTGGTGTTTTAGCTAATTTCCCGATGCTGCCATGCGACCGAAGCGGAAATGATATTACCACCGGTATCCGCAATCAAGTGTCTCCTGTCTGGCGTCAAGACTTTTGCCGAGCGGCAATAATCATTGTCGTCGATCAAAAAGGTAACTCGAGGCTGCTCTGTTTGTGAGACAAAGCCAAACATAACGTTGCCTTATTAGACAGTGCGCAATACGCTCGACTTGCCTGATAACGAAGATCCATATGCAGAAAACAACAGCAAATGAGTCATCGCCAGCGGTGCGCGCAAACAATGTTACTTACGGCGGATTGCTTCACGGTAGGCTGCCCTTCCATCCTGCCTGGCACTAAGTCTACCACCTCGCACCCGGCGTCAATCGCCGAGCCCTTCGGGTGCCTTCGGCAGCAATGGACACCGGGTCCCTGCTCGCTGGTTTGCAGGCAGTGCAGCAGGTGGTGCGGGCAGCCGGACAAGTCCAGCAACAAAGATCATGTTGGGCATTGTCTTTTTAAGATTGATCGAGCCTTTGAATTTGATTGCTCTAGCCGGTGTTATGATTTAATTTTTAGAAGTTAATGCTGCCAATCGGCTCAGATGTTAGCATCTATCCATTCAGCAACGTCTCCTAGTCATGAACAAGCCAGTCAAACGCGTTCTACTTTTTGCGCTTCTTCCGATAGTCATAGTCGGTTTATATCCTTTGAGCGTGATTTTCCGTGTGAGCGTGGCTGAGGCGGAACAGTTTGGAAAAAGCACGCTTATACCTCTTTCTTTCAGTCAGCCTTCGTACACACAAGTTGGTACTGCAGCGTCGTTTAACGACAGAACGTATTCATTTGTTCGAAAAGATGGACGCACTATAAAAGTGTATAAGCAGTTGATCAATGGTTTCCAGCACGCATACGGATCTGCTCTAGTCGATTATGAGCTTGGCAATCATGTTGCTGACTGGATATTTCGAGCGAATGAATACGTAGAATCATACATTTTCTGCCGGAAGACGGCTGGAACTGCAAACTATTCTTTGGATACCAGAAAAGATCTTGCAAATAACGCCATCGGGCGAACTATTGGAAAGAGCGCTCGTCGACTTAATTTAACTGGTACGAAAGCGTACCAATATATCTTGGTCAACACGCTAATTGCGGTAGATTCAGGCGAAGTTTTTTCACACTATCAAGATCCAAGAGTAACTCAGTTACCAGTGGAAGAGAAGTTTGGATGTCCAGGTCTCTACCTGACCAACCATCCTTGATCAGAAATTTTTCTGGTCGAATGACCGATTCATTTGTGAGTCTATGAAAAACAGGGGTATGAGATTCCGTTTCAACCGCCACTGTATCTGGTGGCTGACCACTTGAGGAATGCCTGTTTGTGCTCATCTTCGAGGTGCGCATGTAGTAATTTGGGGTTTGCCACCGCTGCTTCCTCGCAACGCTCGGCAAGTTTGTCCACTTCCTCGGCTTGAAGCAATCGACCGAATATTGTTGTCAGTCCGCCCAGCATATTAACAAACTCGACGCTGCTCCAGCCAGGTTTACGCAGCACCCTGCACAGATAAAACAATTTGCAAGAATGACAGTGCGCTTAGTCATGAAGAAAAAGCCAAAGCTTTGCCAGAACTATTCTGTAACCTTCAAATCACCACTCAGGATTTACTAAACATGGCAGGTGAACTTAGAGCAGAGCACAGCGAGAGCAGTAGGGCTATAAGCCCGGCTTTGCCTAAGTTTGAAGTGCAAAATCTTTGGACCAGGGACAACATCCAAGCGCTGAACCGTGCCGAACAAAGTCAGATTGCCCAGCTTCCGTCTATGGAATTTTCTTCATCGACTAAAGCCGCTGGTGTCATAGCACGTGATACTGTCGGACCTACTTCGGCAAAGGACCGGGAGCTGGTCATACACGGTGTGCTGCCTGATGGTGATAACCTTTTGAATTCACTTAAAGCCGCACAGGGGAAGGATAAAGTTGCACAGTCTATCGATATACCGAGTATGCCTACATTGGTTCCGAGTCCTGAACAACTTGGTATGACCCCGGAAACTTTTACAGCATTGGCTCGGGCGGCGGCAGAACTGGCCAAACCATGGATAAAAGATCGTCCGTTAGCGGACAGAGAAAATGAAATTATGGCTAGGACCACCGGTGCAAATCCAAGAGCTTGGGACGACGCCAAAGCCGCTTTCCCGCAGCTGAACAAAGTTTCCACAGATATCATGCAGGCTTACACTCGGAATGAAATAGCAAATTATAATCGGTTTGATCTCAAAGACGACCTGGACGCAGCCACTGGCAAAGTTACTTCGCTACCTATGAGACCGGCTGACCAGGCTACTTTGGGAATATCGCAAATTTCGCCAAAGGGTGTGCGCGAATTTGAAGAAAAGTACCCCCAGTTCAAAAAATTCCTGGAAAGCAAAGGCTACACCGGACCAGGTCATGAGATGGCCGCACTCCTGGACCCAGAATGTGCTCCAATGATTATTGCGGCAAAAACAGCATCAATTGTCGAAGACATGCATAATCATGGAATCAGAAATCCTTCTCCTGAACAAATCGCCTACGCCTACAATCCCGACGTTTACTCTTATTCACATGGACATACCGGGAAGGACTACAAAACTCTGTATCAGCTTGATGTTAAAATTTCAGCCGCTTTTCACCATGACCAAAAGAAAGAATATTATGCCAACCGACCTGAGATAATTTCTACGTCCAGCCAAGTACACAATGTTATGTCTCGCTTAAAAAATGCAGAAATCGAATAACCCAGCGAGCAGAAAATATGTCCCTATGTGGGGCTCACTGCTCATCATTGTTATAGTTACTATTGCGGCGTTTTGGCTTTTTGGTGGAGAGCATTACCTGGCGCACAAATCGGAGATTGACTACGAACTGTTTCACCACCAAGAGGATGAAACAAATCCGCTTAGTTGGGTCGGATTATTCATTGAATCCGGAGCCTGTGGAGCTTTCATTGGTTTAGTAGTTTCAAGCACTGCACTTATTGCTTGGAATTGGCGCATCAAATCAGATTAATAACGGAGCCGTATCACTCGCCGCTTCTTGCGAATGTTGTGAGTGACGTCATCTAAACAAGTGATGGTTCCTTCGCCATCGTCGCTGCTAAGTACATCCAGGGGGCTGTCAGGCGGAGGGCGCTTGATATCTAGACCCGCTAGAAGCCCGTTTTAAGCCCCGGTTTTTAGATGCGTTTGTGTTTGAAGCTGGGTGCCTTATTGAATAATGATTATGTTTGGAAATGCCTCACACCCGAGGATATTCTCCAATTTCACACCCAGTTTTTGCCCAGCAACAGAAATTGAGCTGACCACCACGGATCTGTTTGTCTCATCAAAACCAAAAGCCGCACCATCTAGGTAAATCACGCAGCCTACAACTTTGGAATTCTCCGAGAGCCTAAGACGGAGAACCTCTTTTCCCAGATCAATTAAAATCTTGGCAGGGAATGTCGCGGAATAGACATCCCCGCCGAGTGGCCGCAAAGGAATACCGCCCCGATTCACATCCGTATCACAAAAAACAGCAGGGCTGAGTAACTTGCCATCGTCGTTTCTAACTATCATTTTGAAAATTAAAGTGCGGGTATACCTCAACACCTTTTTGTCATTGATTTCGAAAACAGCCGTGATTGGAATTTTGTCGAGATCTTTAACCGTAATCGGATTTTTCTCTAGACCATTAATAACTAAGCCAACCTGACCTTTTCCGCCGCCGGTCGATAACTGGAGAATAAACTTTCCATCCTGGTTTTCCAGCGATATCGATGGATTGCCGCCGTTTTTGCATATGGCGCCTCGGAGTTCATAATTGCTTGCCAGCGCAGGTGGAATTTGCATCGCTGAGATGAGAAACGCTGCAAGAGCAGCTACTTTTAAATAGGTGGTGATTCGCGTCAGACTCATTGCTCCTCCCTAGTTGAACAAATTCGATTGCCTCTGCTATTCTCGGGCGCAAGAGCATAAAGGCGGCGTGTAATTTCACGGCATTTGCATGCATTTGCACCTTAATGCACACGACCAGAGAACCAAATTCTAGCGCGCAATTACCGTCCAGCCAAGTATACAATGTTATGTCTCGCTTAAAAAATGCAGAAATCGAATAACCCAGCGAGCAGGAAATATGTCCCCATGTGGGGCTCACTGCTCATCATTGTTATAGTGACTATTGCGGCGTTTTGGCTTTTTGGTGGAGAGCATTACCAACCCGTGATTTACCTCGTAGGTGTCCAAGTCAGACCCTTCAATAGCTCGTCGAAGACAGGCTTATGCTTCTCGAACAAGTCTTTCGACTTAGCGCGGAACTGTATGTGGTGTGAATTGTAACCATCGTCAGTGCCATCAAGGTAAACCTCGTACCAGTAATCGATGTCCAGGGGTTTCTCTTTGGGCTCATTGCGCCATTCGCCCGTGACAGCTAGCCTGCTTTGTCATCGTTCCATTTGAGAATGGCACCACCCCATGGTTCCAGGGGAATTCCCAAATTCTTGCTGTACCACTCAGATAATGCTTTTTGATCCTTCTTTGATTTGAAGAACACGCCGCCAATTCCCGTGACCTTTGCCATATTCGCCATACTTTTTCCTTGCAAAGCATTTAGACTTTGCGGGCCGCTCTTCTTGTCCACAGTATTGTGCTTATCTGCGCTGAATCCTCCTTGAATTGCGAACACTGAAAGTCCTAACGCTAATGTGAATGTTGTATTTAATAATCTCATTCTGCTCCAAGAACCACTTCACAAGTCCGCATTGTTTTGCATTGATATTATGCTACACACATCGCGCACTAAGAAAGGAAGTGCAACTTCCCGATATACTTTAGCCCATCGGCCATTTTGAAACTTATCTGGACAGCGAAGACACTCCGGTCAAAGAGTACTTTGCACCGGTTCCGCGACCGCCCACGAAATGATGAACGCTATGCTCAAAGACAAAACTCATTTTGATGTTGCGTATAAATTTAACGGCGAAACCAACGAAGAGTTTCACAAGAAATATGTACCGCAGAATGGCGACGTCATTGCTTGGTATAAAAATGGCGTCGAGCACATCGGTATAGTCGAAGAAACTTTTGACAAACGCGGTAACATTCTGACCGCTGGCGTTCGCGAAAACGGCAAGCTCGGGCACTCAAACGGTTATGCGCGTTACAGTTTAGATTGGTACACTGGTAGCGGTAACTATGGTCCACCCTCTTATGTTTTCAGGAGCAAGCATTGAAAACCAAAACTTTCGGTCTCGCACTCGTGGTTCTGTTAATTTGTAATGCGAATACGACGTCTTCCTTCGCCCAGCCTTCTCCCGATGAGGATCGCAAATGGTGCCAGCAAGAAGAAGCAAAGCTAGCAATAGAACTGAAGTTACCGAAAGATTTCGATGAGAAGAAAGTAGGCAAACTCAGAGCAATTGTCCTCTTTCATCTAACAAAGGATGGGCATGCCACCAAAATCAAGCCCTTACGAAAAAATGCCGCGGATCGAGCCGAAATAACTATTCCGGAAAAGAAATTTGTTGAAGTCGAAAACGCTATGATCGCAGCAGTAAAAAGCAGCGAGCCAATGAAGCCAATTCCGCCATCATTTTCGAAAGACGGTGAAGGAGTAAGTTTCGCTTATGAGCCAAAAGCAGATAAACGCATTAGGGTTTTAGTGGTGGCAGAGTAGTAGTCTCCCCGTCGATTGCGACTAATACATTACCGCAGGCATCGCACTGAATATCCTTTTGCTGAGCTCAGTTTGTGAGTGCGCGATTTCGAAGTTAGGGCTGATCCTGAATTCAATCGCGCTGAGAAAGTTCTTCTGATGCATCCATCCATGAATCGTCACAGCGGAAAGTTTCCAGCCGTGCTGAGAACTGCCGGTAATCGCTGGTGGCTGGATCTTGTCGGAGACTTTGCCCAATTCCGCCTTGTCTACCTCGTACCCTCTGAGTACATCGTTCGACTTCTCATATGCAAGCAAGCTGCCCACAGAACTTATTAGGTTGTGACTGTCGTTACCCTGACGCAGAAGACACGTAACAAAAATCGACAAACTGCTTGGCCAGCAGCTCACTCACGGCGTCATTATCAGGTAGCGAAATAGTGCTTGCCATCGCAGTCTTTCCCAGGAATGGATACAGAGAGGATTTTACTCCAGTCGCGCCGATCCGAACAGGTTTGCAAAGCCGCGACATTGGGCGTCTGTTGATCCACTATTATGATTACTATAATAGTTGTGCCACTATATATGGTGACTGACTAGTAGGCTAATTTCGTGGTTGGGATAGCCTCTAAAAATTCAATACTCCAAATTTTTCATAAAATTGTCGATTAAAGTGTCCGGCAAGAGCTGGCCACGATTTAGAAGTGTGGGACGATTTGCTCCTGAATCAAAACTAGTAAATACCGCAGTTTATTTTGACTGCATGCGCGCTAAGTTGGAAAGAACTGGTGGTCGCCATCCAAGTTCATCCTAGTCAAGGAGTATAGAAGATGTCTCGTTTTTGGATTCGCCTCTGTTTGATTGGACTTGCGCTGGCGGCTTGCTTGGCCGTTTTGATCGGACGTACGCTGGCTAACTCACTGATCAAGGGTTCTCCACCCAAGGGAGATGCTCCGCACTCGGAGAGGGCTACTACGGAAGTTCTGGGCGGTGCAGAACGCTGCCTGACATTCGTCAGCACAGACAAGCCGATTTACCGCGCAACTGAGAAGGTCTATGTTCGCGGAGTTCTGTTGAATGCTGTGAACCACAAGCCATTGCCTGACGGACAGAGCGCCTATGCGACCATCGAAATCAAAGGACCGAAGGGAGACACTGTCGCTGGCGGCGGTGTTTCTGCTCAAAATAGTGTTTGGGGTTTTGCATGGGCAGTTCCGCAAGGCCAGGCGGGTGGCGAATACACAATCCACGTAAAGTATCCCAATGACGGTTACACGCCCGCCGTGCGCAAATTCGACATTCGCGCTTATCGTGCCCCTCGCCTAAAGTCGCAGATCACCTTCCTGCGTGACGGCTATGGTCCTGGCGACAAGGTCCAAGCCACTTTGGATGTTAAGCGCGCGGAGGGTGGCATTCCTGAAGGCGCAAAAGTGACGGTCATGCCTCGCGTAGACGGTGTCGAACTGAAAGGTGGTGTCGGCAAAGTCGACGCGAAAGGGCTGTGCTCCGTCAGTTTTGATCTGCCTAGTGAGATTCTTCGCGGCGAAGGCACGCTTGCCCTGGTGATCGAAGATGGTGGTGTTGTTGAAACGGCTTCGAAAACTATCCCAATTCTGCTTCAGACTGTGGATCTAAAGATGTTTCCTGAAGGCGGCGAGTTGGTCGCAGGTTACAAGAACCGTGTGTACATTCAGGCCAACCAACCTAACGGCAAACCGGCTGATCTGGTTGGAAAACTGATGTCGAAGAAAGCCTCGCAATCAGAAGCGGTCGCAGACTTCCGTACTGAGCACGAAGGACGCGGCCGGTTCGAGTTTACTCCAGAGGCAAATAGAGAGTACTTCCTGACTATTTCGGAACCAGCAGGAATTAAGACGACCTACCCGCTGCCGAAGATCAAGCCTGAAGGCGCACTGATTCATTCTGATAAAGACGTCTTCAAGAGGGACCAGCCCGTATCGGTGCAAGTGGGATGTACAGACAAGCACTTCCAAGTGACACTTGCGAAACGCGAAGTACAATTGGGATCCCGCAACATTAGCGCGGACAAAAAAGGCAGGTTAAGTCCTGTCTCGTTCGACGTGCCATCAGATGTCGACGGCGTTTTGACTGTGACAGTTTGGGATAAGAATGGAGTGCCGTTGGCTGAGCGACTGGTCTTCCGCGAGCCAGCTAAGTCTCTCAATGTCAGCATAACTCCCGGACAGAAGTCTTATGTCCCCGGAGATACTACGAAACTAACGATCAAAGCTACAGATGGCGACGGTAAGCCGGTTTCGACCGTGGTGGGACTGACGGTTACTGACGACAGCGTGCTCGAAATGGTGGAGAAGCGTGAACAGGCACCACACCTTCCGGTGATGGTGTTTCTGGAGCCAGAGGTGAAGGATCTGGCGGACGCTCACGTGTATCTCGATCCGAAGAATCCTAAAGCTCCGTTGGCTACCGACTTGCTGCTTGGCACGCAAGGTTGGCGCCGATTCTCATTGATGCAGCTAGCCAAGTTTATTGAAACTAACGGCGAGGATGCGCAACGGGTGGTGGCACTGAAAATTCAAACGCGCCACTATCCGCAGTCAGTTGCAAGGAACGGATGGGGAATGGGTGTCGGCCGCGGAGCATGGGCAGGTGCTGCAATGGGGATGGCCGACATGGGTCGCATAGACGTGCTTAAAGGCGGCATGCAAATGGTGCCACCGCCACCTGCTCTCGCGTTAGCGTTTGATGCGGCTGCTCCTCAGATGATCGGAGAGGAACCAGAGTTCGTAGCAGCGTTCGGCGCTCCACATATGGTGCGAGGCAATTTCAAGAAAGGAGTGCAGCAAGACCTATCGCGACCAGAGGCAAACGGTCGTGTACAAGGCCCTCGTGATGCCAACATGTTCCAAGTTGAACCAATGGTTCTTGACGAGCGTCATCACACAGCTGGTCGAGCAGAACGACATCAAAAGGATAGTCTGAAAATGCCGGAAGGATCACCGATAGCGGATGGCGAAGACGACGTGCGTGGACGAATTGCTAAGGTGGCACAATTGTCGTCGATGAATCGCGCCATGTTCGCCCCTATTTCTAGACTCCAATCTTCTCTCAACAACTTGGTGATGGTTCGCGAATTTGCGCACCAGGTGCGAAAAGACCGAAAGGCTACAGACCGAGTAGATTTCGCTGAAACGTTGTATTGGAATACCGGGGTCAAAACTGATCCAACGACCGGCGAAGCAACAGTAAGTTTCGGACTGAACGACAGTGTCACCACTTTCCGCGTCTTTGCCGATGCCTTTGCGAGCAACGGCGCAGTTGGAACAGGGAATGTTGGAGTCGAGGCTGTCCAGCCGTTCTACGCCGAGGCGAAATTACCACTGGAGGTAACGGCGGGCGATCGCATTCTCCTCCCTATTGCCCTCATTAATGCCACCATCGGCAGTCTTGCCGATCCATTTCTGAAGATCGATCTGAATGGTGACTTCAAAGTGCAAAAGTTGCTCCAAGGCAGCGCAGTCATAAATGCAAATGACCGAGTACGCTGGATTCAACCAATTGACGTGGGCTTCGGCAACGGGCAAAAAGACTTCGTTCTCAATGCCAAGGCTGGACTTTACGAAGATAAAGTCAGTCGAACACTCTCTGTTAAGCCGAAGGGTTTTCCGATTGAGTCAGCTTTCGGTGGCATCATCGAACCAGGAAAGCCGGTTGTGCAGACCATCACCATTCCTGAGGGTGTGGTGCCACAGAGCATGATCTCGAATACTGCTGTATATCCGACGCCATTGGCGAATCTGACAGAAGCGCTCCAGCGCATGATTCAGGATCCAAACGGATGCTTCGAGCAGACCTCTTCAACCAGCTATCCGCTGACAATGGCTCAACAGTACTTTCTTTCGCACGCAGGAGTTGACCCGAAGTTGGTTGAGACAGCGCGTGAGAAGCTAGACGTCGGTTACAAGAAGTTGGTCGGATTCTGGTGTCCGGATAGGGGTTACGAATGGTTCGGACAGGATCCAGGGCACGAGGCGTTAACAGCTTTTGGTCTGCTTCATTTTACCGACATGGCTCAAGTGCGCGATGTCGATCAAAATATGCTCACCACCACTCGCTCCTGGCTGCTCAAACAGAAAGATGGCCAGGGTGGCTTCACTCGCAAGCGCCGGGCGCTGCACAGCTGGATTGAGGACAAAGACTGCTCAAATGCTTACATCCTGTGGGCGCTTCTGGAATCCGGACAATCCGCAGCCGATCTCAAGCCCGAATTGGATTCGCTCAAGACCGCTGCCGGAGTCAGTCAGAACTATTACGTGGTCGCTTTGGCAGCCAACGCTTTGCAACTTGCCGGCAACAAGGCTGACGCGAAGAAGCTGATGGATAGGCTGGTAACGAAGCAGAAAGCAGATGGTAGTGTAGACGGAGTCACGAGTTCCATCGTGGGCAGCGGTGGCGATTCGCTAGAAGTTGAGGGCACTGCCTTCGCTACTCTAGCTTGGCTGCGCGATCCTGCCTATGCGGGCAGCGTCGAGAAAAGCATCAAGTTCCTGGCTGACTCATGCAAGGACGGACGCTATGGATCCACTCAAGCTACCGTGCTCGCCCTGCGCTCTATTGTCACATACGACAAACAGCGAGCACGTCCGAAGGCACCGGGCAAGGTGCAGTTGTACGTGGACGGACAGTCTGTGGGAGACTGGGTTGCCTTCGACAAATCTACTCAAGGTGCAATCAAACTTCCGGATGCAAGCGAACTACTCACCGCCGGCAACCACAAACTTGAACTAAAAATGGACGGAGGCGGGCCCATGCCCTATTCACTGGCGGTCAAGTACAACGCCATCACTCCTGCTAGTGCCAGTGACTGCAAGCTCGACTTAACCGCGAAGATGGCGCAAGACAAAGTCATGGAAGGAGCGTCGACAGAGGCGAACGTTACCGTGATCAATAAGACCAAAGATGTGATACCGAATCCGGTGGCAATCATTGGGCTGCCTGGTGGCTTGGAACCTCGCCATGACCAATTAAAAGAACTGGTTAAAAAGGGAACGATTGACGCTTACGAAGTGCTCGGTCGCGAAGTCGTCCTCTACTGGCGCACCCTACCAGGCGACGCGAAGGTGCAGGTTCCGCTTAGTCTGATTGCTGCAGTTCCTGGCACATACACAGGCCCCGCCAGTCGCGCTTACCTCTATTACACGGACGAACAAAAACAATGGGTGGACGGCTTGCATGTAGAAATTGCGGCGAAATAGCGTTGGTAAATCGTACTGCATCCACATAGACCATGACATGCATCTGAATTCTTCACGGATGTCGTTTGAGTCAAGCCTTTATGGACTATTGAGAAAATTTGCGATTGTCCGGTAAACAGAATCGCACTCCTCTTGAACCATGGATTCCATAAAGAGAAAGGCGTGCACCATATCATCAAGGTGAACATGCTGATGCTGAATGCCTTCTTTTTTTAAACGCTCTACGTATTCTAGCGCCTCGTCGCGGAGTGGATCGAAACCAGCAGAGATGATCAGGGTGCGGGGTAACTTGGCGAAAAATTGCTGGAAAAGCGGTGAAGCCAAATAGCGGTCTTCGCCGTGTTGAAAGTAATTATCGAAATACCAGATCAGACGATCTCTGGTCAGAAAGTAATCGTTGCCGTTTTCGACAACCGATGCATGCCTCAGCGTGTAGTCGAGGGACGGGTAGATGAGAATCTGATTGGCGATGTTGAGCGAAGGATCGAACTGCGCTCTTGCGCTTACAGTACTCGCTAGGGCACCACCGGCGGAGTCGCCGATCAGCGAAAGCACTTGTGTGTATGGTAGCCTTCTGTTATCCAGGGACTTACACACCCCTCGAGCAGCGGCGTAAGCATCAATAACTCCAGCTGGATAGGGGTTCTCTGGAGCTAAGCGATATTCTACTGATACCACTATATGACCGGTAGTGGCTGAGAGTTTGCGGCAGATTGGGTCGTAGATTGAGACGCTTCCTGCCATGCCCCCGCCACCGTGATAGAAGACAATAACCGGGCGCGCCTCGGCTGGAGCGGGGTGATAAATACGCACCGGAACAGCATAGTCTCGTCCGTCAATTAGCTCGTCATTAACCCAGGCGATGGCAGCGGTTTCTTTGATCATGGTACGAACTATATTATCCAGCGCTTCGCGGGCGCTAATTATTGTCGGCTTAAATCCTGTGGACTTCTTTGCTGCAAGTTGACTGTGAAATTCAATCAACCATGGAGCGAGCTTTGGACTGATCTCGTGCATTCTGTTCATGCCTATAGTTTTGATGCTCAGCAAGTTCGGAGTCAGCAACAATGTTCATGAACATGTCAATATTCATCGGTTGGCATTATTTGAGAAGTTGTCCGCGCTCTTTCAGTGTTGCTTTAACGTGCGTGGATGTTGTCGTGACAGAGGACCCTTGCGCGGACGACACAGGCGCATAAGTTGCTGCCACAGGCGGACTAGCATGATGCGCTTGGGATGGTGGACTGCCGAGCATTGATCCAGGTTTTCGTGCAGCCGCCTCGCCAGACGAATTTTGTGGAGTCGTCATGTGGGCATGAACACCAGTGCTGGTGCCTGATGGCAAGTCTCGGCGCGGTGCCATTCCCTGAGCCGGAATATTCGATTGCATTCCAGGCGCCGCCAGGATGCGTCCATCTTTGGTAGGCGTAAGGCGTATGACGCCCGGTCTACTGGTGTCAGGTGGACCTGCACCTTGTGCTCCCGACGAGACGGGAAGAGGCGGAATAGCAATTTCGTAGGTTGGTGCATTGTCTACGCGTCGTCGATCCTTGACGATCGGTGTTTCATCTAATATTTCAACTTGTGCGCGAGAAGGGATTATCTTCGAGCCATCGCCAAGTTGCCCCTTTTGAAGCTTATAACTGCCGCCTTGGGAATTTTGCGCCACCGCCGGAGTAAAAATTTGCCCTATCGCTGTAGACACAAGTGTTACGAGTAGTAATGTGCTTCTCATTTCGGATTCTCCGGTTTTCGATTCTGTCCC
Source organism: Candidatus Melainabacteria bacterium (assembly GCA_003151275.1). Next base: position 120,469 of record PLXC01000063.1, on the reverse strand, counting down.
AAAAGTCTCCTACCAATGTACCAGAGCTTTCCCGGGGATTGCTGGTTAACTTCCATCCTTTGGCCGATCAGGTTAGCGCTTAGGGGACTCTACGCACCACATATGGTGCTTCGTTTATTGAATGCCAAAAGTTAGTACTATGATCAAACGCAACGTTGTTCTGTTGTCCGTTATCGAAAATTACGCCACATCTCTGTCTTTGACCGATATCGTAACCTCTTTTCCTAACTTGTGAAGCCAGCTCATAAGTGTGTCCACGGAGAAGTTGTTAATTCTCCCTTGAAACAAATCCGATATACGCGGTTGGTGCACGCCAAGCTGAACTGCCGATTCTTGCTGTGTCCATTTCCGCTCACGAATGATATCTTTGACCATGAGTATAAGTTCCGAACGCACAATCAAATTAGCGGACTCGTCATCAGAGAAACCCAAGTCTTTATAGACGTTCCCGCAACTTTGAACTAGTTCAATGTCATGCTCATTGTTTGGTATGTTCTTGTCTTTTTGCTTCGACTTCGGCATATGCTGCCCTCGCTATATCAATGTCATGCTGGCGTGTTCGTCGCGTCTTCTTCTCAAAGGCATGGAGGACAAAAACAGCTTCTGGGAATTGTGCAACGTAGATCACTTGGTGCTCATGCGGATCATGAATACGAATTTCTCTTGTCCCAGCCCCAATAGTCTGCATGGGTCGCCAGTCATCAGGGTCTTGTCCTTCTTGCACCAACCACAGCTGGTGTCCAGATTCCCGGCGTGCCTCGCTTGGAAATGCCTTCAGTCGGCGGAGGCTGCCTCTTAAGAAAACGAGCTCCTTTATCATTCTATTATACTAGAACTTGTATAACCACGACAAGCCGGCCAACATACCGGACAAAAAGTAAAAATTGTTGGCATAGCTAACACCTCGTTCTTCAATTTCTACTTTTTACTCGAAGCGTCTAAGGTAATACAATAAGCTCCCTTCTTGCTGGGAAATGTACCTGTGGAATCTTGGGGTCAAATACATATGCGTTCTAAAATGAAATGTCTCCTATCTGCGGTGCCTGGCACCATGTGGCGGCACTCTTTGTGTCTCATGGTTTGCGCAGTCTTCCTGTTTTCGATTGATCGAACCCTAGCAGACGAGCTCACCTATCAGGTTCCGCCCAAGCCTATTGCCGACCTCGTTGATGTTCCTCCGACCCCAACGGCAAAATTGTCGCCGGATCGCAAGATGATGTTGCTGTTGGAGCAACCGAGTTTGCCGCCCATCGCGGAAGTGTCTCAGCCAGAATTGAAACTTGCGGGTTTGCGAATCAATCCTAAAACGAACGGACCCAGTCGCTCGTACGCATATGCGCGGTTATATTTGTCGAACCTGACTGATACCACAGCCAAACCGAAGCAAGTTACAGGAATTCCCGACGGTGCCCGCCTTTCCGATGTCACCTGGTCACCCGATGGCACCAAAATCGGTTTCACTGTTACTAGCGGTTTGGATATCACACTTTGGATTCTTGATGTGGCGACACGCAAGGCCGCGAAGTTGATCGATGCACGACTCAATGATTGTTTCTATCAAGAAGCGCCCTACAAGTGGGTTTCGGATGGGACGATAATCGCAAGACTTGTGCCGCGAGATCGTGGTGCAGAGCCGGTGAGATCTTTGGTGCCGCGCGGACCACTCGTTCAAGAGAACGATGGGCAGAAGCGCCCCGCGCGCACTGAGCCGGATCTTCTGAAGAATCCTGACGATGAAAAAGTTTTTGAGTATTTCATGCAATCACAACTCGCACAGGTGCACCTTGATGGGCGCGTTGAATTAATTGCTCAGCCGGCACTCTACATTGAGGCAAGCCCCTCCCCCGATGGTCGACATCTTCTCACGGCAATCACGCATCGTCCTTATTCCTACAAGGTTGGCATCGAGCGGTTTCCTTATCGCGTTGAGGTTCGTTCGTTAGATGGAAAAGTTGAGAAGCAGCTTGCAGATAATCCACTCGCTGAAGAAGTGCCTATTGATTTTTCTGCTGTACCGACTGGTCCGCGCGATTTTGAATGGCGCGCTGATGCTGATGCCACAGTCTGTTGGGGAGAGGCGCGCGATGGAGGTGATCCAAAAAAAGAAGCGGACGTGAGAGATGAGTTGTTTACGTGGGCGGCACCATTTGCGGGGTCACCAAATCGTCTCATTCAATTGTCACTACGATCCAGCGGTGTAAGTTGGGGTACCGGACAACTTGCGCTTGTAAGCGAATCATGGTTTAAGAACCGGAAGACGCGGACGTTTGTGGTGGCACCCGATAATCTTTCAATTAAGCCTCGCCTTCTCTGGGATCGTTCGTACGAGGATCATTACAGCGATCCTGGTCGCCCGGCTCGTGATTTAACTCTGCGTGGCACTACTGTGATGCATCAGACGGAAAACGGAAGTTTGCTACTTCTGGGTGAAGGTGCGGGTCCTGAAGGAGATCGCCCTTTTGTCGATGAACTTAATCTGAAGACTGCGCCTATGACAAAGCGACTGTGGCGATGTGATCCGCCCAACTACGAGTTAGCTGTGAATGTGTTGGATACTAACGGCTCTAGCCTTCTGACGCGCCGAGAATCAGTTACAGAGCAGCCGCAGTACTATGTCAGGAAACTAACCGACAAGTCGCTTCAGCGCCTGACTGATTTTCCAAATCCAAATTCCTCGCTTGCGAAGGTCACGAAAAAGCTGCTGCAATATCAGCGCGCAGACGGAGTAAAGCTATCGGGCATGTTGTATCTGCCGCCGGACTTCAAGGAAGGGCAGTCAAAACCAGTGCCGATGCTCATGTGGGCCTATCCGACTGAGTACAAATCTAAGGACGCGGCCGGACAGGTACAAGACTCACCATACCGGTTTGTATCCGCCAATTATCACGGACCTTTATTCGCTCTGCTAATGGGTTTTGCAGTATTGGATGATCCTACCTTTCCGATCGTGGGCGAGGGAACTATTGAGCCCAACGATACATATGTGCCACAACTCGTTGCCGGGGCAGAAGCAGCCGTAAATGAAGTGGTGCGCTTAGGCGTGGCTGATCGTAATCGTCTGGCCATAGGCGGGCATTCTTATGGTGCGTTTACAACTGCAAATCTTTTGGCGCATTCTAATTTGTTCCGTGCCGGCATCGCCCGTAGTGGCGCCTATAACCGCACACTAACACCGTTTGGGTTCCAGTCTGAGGAACGTAATTTCTGGCAAGCCAAGCCGATTTATGTAGATATGTCGCCCTTCACTTACGCCGACAAGATTGACGAACCTTTACTTCTCATCCACGGAGAAGTTGATAACAATCCGGGTACATATCCCATTCAAAGTGAACGGCTATTTGAGGCTATGAAAGGTCTCGGCGGTCACGTACGTTGGGTTGTTTTGCCCGCCGAGACGCACGGTTATCGTGCCCGTGAATCGGTGCTGCATACACTGTGGGAAATGACGCAATGGCTCGACAAAAACGTCAAGAACGTTAACCCGCCAACGAAACCTTAGGCTTTGTGACCTGGCAAAACGGCCGGAGGCACTGGATGTTGTTGGGACTCTCTTATGCGAGCCAATTCATTGGCGTGTTGCAATTGAGCGGCCTGTTGTTGCTGCTGTTGCAGTTGGGCAGTCCTTTCGCGAGCGGCGTCTTGCTGGTGTTGCAGCTGAGTAGCTCTTTCGCGAGCAGCGTCTTGCTGGTGTTGCAGTTGAGCAGCTCTCTCGCGAGCAACGTCTTGCTGGTGTTGCAGCTGAGTAGCTCTTTCGCGAGCAGTGTCCTGCTGATGTTGCAATTGAGCAGCTCTCTCTCTAGCCGCCGCTAGTTCTTGCTGCTGTTGTTGAGTGCTCTGGTTGTTTTGGCCAACTCCTCTTTCACTCGGTGTGAAATGTGGTTGCGGTTGCTGACCATTCAGATTTGGTTGCGTTTGCGCACCAGTGAAACGCGGATGTTGACCGATTGGAATTGTCTGAGCCGGATTAATTACTGGTCTGTCTTGTCTTCCGGGCTGGATGCCCGTAATAGGTGCAGGTTCAGTTAAACGGTGTACCGGCTCTGTCACCTGAATCGTTCTCCGCGAATTGTTTATATTTTTTGTGTTGTTGATTGTCTCATTGATGATTGTATTATTTACGGTTCTGTTATTGATAGTCGTTTCGTAACGGTTATTTGTTATGTAGGTGTTGTGAATATTTGGGTTGTTAGCAACCTGCTGCCAATTTTGACTCTGATATTGATGGCGGTATTCTGGATTCTGCCAATTTTGCATAAATTGACCGTTGTTATTGTTCCAATAGCTTTCTCGATTTTGCTCACGGTTGCACCATCCGCGATACCGATCGTCGTTGAAGTCTAGACCGCGTTGTCTTTGCCACAAGAGGTCTCCGACTATAACGCCCGCCACGAAACCTAATGGATTTAAGTCGTTGTTATAGCTGCTGTACTGCGGTCTGGACTGGATTTCCGCGATTTGCTCGATGCCGTCTGGAGTAGCCATCGTGACGTTTCGATAGCCACTATCGCGGCCGCTTTCATCAAATTCGACTTGAACCTGTAAGTCACCTAATCCACCCACATACTCATTGTTTTTTGTTTTGGCAATGAGTTCTCCGGCCGCCTGCGGATCGAGGCGCTGGATTTGGTCGCGCAATTCGCTAGCTGCTGCGTGAGGATTGTTGACCATCATTTGGCTCAGTCGAGCCGCCTCTTGGTCAGCGTAACTGCCGTAATTTTCAGGTTGATAATTTGCCTGAGAACCGACTCCATAATCTCTACCAGGAACGACGTAATCTCTGCCAGGTGGATAATTTGAGTTAGGACGGTCCCCATAGTATCTACCTGAATCAACCGCATAATTTTGGTTGGGTTGATAATTTGATGAGTTAGAACGATCCCCGTATGTACCAGAATCAACTATATAATCTTGGCGAGGTTGAGAATTGGAGTTACCAGTAACTCCATAATCGTCACCATATGTATAAGTTTGGTTTGAGTTTGGCTGATATGGAACCCGTTGAGTTGGTTCATATCCTGTGGTTGCGTCTGGCGATTGGATATTGTCCGTTGAGCGATACCCTAGGTCGATAGATGGGTCCCTCGAATCTTGTCTATAGCTCTGATCCTGCCTGTAGGTCTGATCTGCGTTCGATTGTGGCACGTTGACTGCAGTGTCGGTGTTGCAACTAAGTCTAAGTTGATCGCCGGCATGAATGAGGTCTGGATTATCAATCAGCCTGGGATAAGAATCCGCGTTGCTTTGGATGATTTTGCTGATTTCTTGCTTGACACTTGCGGCGTCTGTTGAACAATTTTGTGCTGTTAATGCGCGTCGCGCGATGTCATAGATCGTGTCACCGTCTTTAACAATATAGAGACCATCTTGGGTAACATCTAGATTGGCGTTTCTTTGGTTGGCGTGCGCTGCTCGCCATTCTGGACGCTCACGTGATAAATCGGGATGCCAATCAATCCCTTGTGATTGCTCTCCATTTTGTCGAGCAAAATTATCGCGACCCGAGTCGAAGCTTGAGTTAGACATTTTTCTATATTTCTTCTGCTGATGGAATTGCAATTACCGTACCAGCGTCCGGCAAACCAGTCCATGCTAAAAATACGAATGCCAATGACGGTCCATGCGAGTAATACGAAAGGCATGAAATCTGTACTGGAGTGCAATTTTGGAGCAGCGTCTCGCTTAAATCTTCCTGAGGGATCAAATGCCACCCAGTTGGGCTTAATGCGACTAGATCGTCTGGTGTTCAGGCAAGTGTTGGAGAAAATAGTCGTGCGTCGGAAACACAGTCAGATCCTCGTTCGGACCTGAGCGGTCTTGGTCCGGATAGCTGGTTCTGAAAGAGTCAGTGGTGTAGATCTTCTTGAACCGCCTGGACAATTCTGAAATGCCTTTTGAGAATATGCCGTGCGTTACATATAACCCCAATTCCAAACCATAATCCTTCAGACTATCGGCGATACCATTGAATGTGCCACCACCATCACAAATGTCGTCGACTATCAATACTTTCTTGGTCTGGAAGTCTGTCGCTTCCGGAACGTTGAAGCCGTGAAGCTTGCCTGTCAGCAGGTCGCGTTCTTTGCTGCAGTGCAGGACGTGTGCATAGCGGTTGCCGACTGCGGCGTATCGTTCGCGAGCACCTTTATCTGGAAAGAGAACTGTGACGTCGTTTGGTTCTCCGCAAGCGAAATCAGTATAAGCAGATTCAATAAATTGGTTGGAAGGCAGATCTTTAATCCTGTCAAAGTAGGTTAAACCCTGAGCTGAGTGCGCGTCGAGCGTGACAGTCAGAACATTTGCTGAGTTGACTAGACGCGCAAAGGTGGCAACACCGAAGCAGTCTCCACTGCTGAACCGCCTGTCGGCTCTTCCGTATGGCAGATAAGGAAGGATGAGAGTTACTGCTCGGTCTGTTTCTTGTTTAATTGCATCACACAACAGAATAGTCTCGACTAAGCATTGTGGGTCATTGATGCGGGCGGTCAGAACAATCATCTCAGCCTTCTCTATTTCCTGCATCGTGGATTCATTTAAACGAACATGCAATTCTCCACCCGGAAATTTGATCAGCTCGTATTGAACATTGCTACCAAGTTCGATGTTATAGATTTGCACGAACGCGGCTCCTTATTGTTGCAAACGAGTTGTCGATCAAAAGTTTTCCATTGCTGAATACTTTTTCAAATGCGCAGTTGTCCAGATCTTCAGGCAATGATTGCTCGCTAACAATGTATTTCCCTGACTCTCCATTAACAACGGGAATGCCTTTGTGCGAGAACTTGCCACCAGTATCAGTTATGGGCTTTTTAAAAATGGGAATGACTTGACCGTTTTGTCGAGTCGCTGTTGCCTTCATGGCGAATCCGTAAGTGTCACGAGTGACGTACTCATAGGTGTACGAACCGATTCCGAAGACCATGTTAAATGGGCTGAGACCCTTGGCGATAATACCCTGGAGAATCTTTTCAGCTCTTTCGTATGAAATTGCATCACCATAAATGGCACCGCCGTTCTGGATCAATGGCAGTCCAGTACCACTACTGGCGGTATTAGGTTTGACACCGAGAACTTCTGCTAATAGTTGGATCACACCTTTTTTAGCAGCACCCTCGGCAGTATTATTTCCGCAGATGATTAGTTCAGGAACCCCGCTATCAGGGCGAATTACCACTTTCCCATTACGGGCCAGAATCGTTTCTTTGAGTCGTGGAATGTAATCCGTCAACACTTTCCACAAATCCCACGAATCTGAAACTATCGAGACTATTCCTTCGGGATAGACGTCTTCAATTAATCTCCGAAAGGTTTCGAACTCTCCTTCCTGACCACCCGCACACATCACGGAATGTTCTGTCGCTGGAACAGAACCGCCACAGTTTAGGCCGGCGTTGTAGTATTGATTTGCGGCAAGAATGGCTGGCAGTGAATCTGTCCCGGAGAAGCACGTGAGATGTCCCATTCCGGATAGAATTGCGTCTTCAATTCCGCTCATCCCTCGCATGGAAAAATCATGTCCCTGCCAGTCGATAAACGACATATCTTTCTCGCCTGATTCTTTGGCGTACTTCTCGAACAATCCGCGAAATCTCTGTGCAGTTGTGGCAGAAGTAGACGGCTTCCACAAATACGCTGACAGCATAGTCTCGAAGTAATTCGGCAACCAGAAGAAGTCTGGATGCGTATTCGTGATTACTATTGAAGGACAATTAAGCGGCGTCGAATTACCTTCCGGAATCGAATAGATGTCTAGCGGAAGATAACCGAGTTTGTGTAGTCCTGCAATGTGATCTGTTCTCGGTTCTGGCAGCCCAAGCGTGGACTGCATAACTGACCGGTAATGTTGGATTATCTTGCCGAGGTCAAGCTTAAAGAACTCTGCCTCGAACGACTCAATCAAAATCTTCTTGATGAAGTACTGCAGACCGAAATGCACAACCGTGCTCTGTAATTTTATTCGGCTCGTTCTAGGCGTCCAGTTCGACCATATCTGAGTAATGCCAGCCGGATACTGGTCGATATGACCAACCTTGTAGAAATCGATCAGATAGATAGGTTGCACAGAAATGGATCCCCATTAGAGAAGGAATATTATTACCTATTGGAGCGCGGCTGTCCAAAGCCGCCCATAATCATGTCTCAAGGCGGGTCTAGTGACCCGCGCTCCATTTCGAAAACGCGCGCTCCGTTTTGAAGAAACCCGCGCTCCATTTCGAAAACGCGCGCTCCGTTTTGAAGAAACCCGCGCTCCGATTCGTGGCAGGTTGAAAACCCGCGCTTTGTTTCGAAAAACCCGCGCTCCGCGGGTTGAAAAGAAATCCAACAGATGAATTAGACGACCATAGTTTGTGCTGCTAACCGTCTCAAAACCGGCAGCAGTTGAGCAACGCTTTGATAGCGATCGCTGCTTTCAGACTGCGTGCATGACTGGACAAGCTCAGAAAGTTCATCTGACACGGATGACAGGTGCTCTTTTGGGTTCGATGGGGACAATGCCTCTGGCTCGATTCCCGTCAACAGAAAGAACAAGGTGCAGCCGAACGCATAGATGTCACTATGTGTGGTGGCTTTACCGCGGAACTGTTCCGGCGCTATAAACGAGTGCTTGCCAACGAACGTACCTGTTGCGTTACCAATAAATTCATTTGCTGCACCGAAGTCCACGATAATGACGTGACCATCGTTTCTTAGAACTATATTGTCGGGCGTAAGGTCTCGATGGATTATGGGCTGTTCTCGCTCATGCAAATATTTGACAGCGTTGGCAATCTGTATCGCCCATTCGAGAACGTACGCTTCACTCTGTGGACCGTTTTGCTTGACTAGCTGTCTAAAGTCGATACCGTTGACATAATCCAACAGCAGATAGTTTCGTCCGCCTTCGGTAAAACAATCCAAAACGTGAACGATGCCAGGATTATTAAGCTTCATGAGAAGATTGGCCTCGCGCTCAAACATCTCGCGCGCTTTCTCTTTAAGGCTTTCGGCACCGCTTTCCGGTATCGTCGCTTCTTTCAAAACAACAAGTTTTTTTCCATCCAGTTGGCAAAGATATATCGCTGAAAGTCCGCCCGAGGCAAGATGACTCATCACTTTGATCGTGCTATCTCGAAGCACTCGACCCACTTCCAATGGGATGTACGAGGTTGGGCAAAACCGGCGTCCAAGCTCGTCTTCCCACAACTCAGTGTAAGTTTGATCGTCACCCTTAGCGCCGATGCGCAAGACATTCTGAAATTGAGTGAGACTTTCGTCGCACAGCTGAGGCACCCACATGTTCGATGCTAACAAGAACTGCTCAACGAAATCTTTTCCCAAGTCCGCGGTAGACAGCTTGACCGGACGTCCCTTTTTTCTTCTGAGCGTTAGATAAGAGCGGTTGGCATCAGTAGAATGCATTGTGGCTTCAATGGTTTGCACATTCTGCCACGAAATATACGAACGCACATTGATGTTCGTGCCCAACAATTTCGGCAATTTGATCCCTTCTCTATCCACAATCATTATGTCTTTTGCGAGTGCACGCTTCAACAATAACGAACCGAAACTGATGCAAAAACAGACTGCTAGATAAGCGAGATACTCCATTGCTTTTTCCGGATTGTTTGATTGAACATATCCAATCGCTGCAAAGAGAAGCCCAATCGTAAATAATGGTGCCATCACGCCCCAGATCGGAAAAGTGATATTAAGGGCGGTGTCTGTCATTTGTCTTAGTGAGCTGTTGCACTGCGCCTTGACTACAAGTTCAGCCATGCTCAACCACCTTTATATTTCGTGAAACAGAAGTCACTATCGTGGCTTGTTCATCCATAGACAGCAAATCAGATTCAATTTCCTCCGCCGTTTTGTAGCGACTTGTCGTTTGAAGGCTCGTGGCCCGTTTTACGATGTCATCGAAAGCTTGATCGACGTCCTTGTTCACCGAAGATGGAGTTGATTGTGAAATTGGCTCTGGGTCTTTGCCGGTGAGCATGAAGAATAGAGTGGCACCAAACGCGTATAGGTCACTTTGACTTGTTGCCTTGCCTCGGAATTGCTCAGGAGGCAAATAGGCGTGTTTGCCAACAATGGTGCCTGTCGAACCGCCATGCAATTGTTGGGCGACGTTGAAATCAATCAGTTTCAGTTTGCCTTTGGTATTGAGAATCAAGTTATCAGGAGTGAAGTCTCGATGAACAATATTATTGGAATGCAATACTTTCAAGATATCGCACATTTGCACAGCTATGTCATGAGCTTGCTCGTGGCTCAACGGACCTCTATTCTCTATTAGTTCGCGCAGGCTGCCGCCGTCGATGTGCTCCAGAACAAGATAGGCTCGATGATCCTCGATGAAGTGATCCAATAATTTTACGATTCCGGGGCTGTCCAAAGATTGCAACAGTCTTGATTCTTTTTCGACGCTCTCCAGTGACTTCCTGCGGATACTGTCATCGCCAAATACAGGAATGATAGTCTCCTTCAAGACAATCGTGTTTGGCGGATTACCAGCGGCGGTGCGGCAGAGGTATGCGGTGCCCTGACCGCCGACACCAATACTTCGTAAGACTTCGAAGCGGTTATCTCCAATCATCTGCCCAGGTTGCAGTGGTTCGAGTGTTTTTCGTTCTGGAGTCTGACTAAGCGACTGCAGCCATATCTCAGTATAACTATGAGCGGCCTGCGGACGCATCGATTGCGACAGTTCGTAATCAATCTGACAATCTGGCACCATTTTTTCCATCCGCTTAAGCAAAACGGAGCGATCATCTGGGGTAAGTGCTGCCATGTCTATGTCGAAATTTTTGCCATTGTTCTTAGTTAAGCGAATTTTCCAGGTTTGTGAACCGGCATGGCGTGCGGGTTTATACAGACTGGCACGTTCAATATCTGACCAGGAAATTTTTTTCATCGGCAGAGTGATGTTAGCTGCACGAAGCAGCAATTTGAGTGTACTCTTGTCTGCTATCAGAACATTTGGTCTCAACGCCATTCTTTGTACATAAATCAGGAAGGCCAATATTGCACTACTCGTGATGGCTACCATGATCGGATTTCCAGAAAAATGTTGCACCGCCTCGGATGCCTGAGTCGCTGATGTACTCAATGAATGCGAAAGTCCCTCGAAGAATTTACTCAAAAATTGATGAAGCCCGAGCGATTGTAGTTGCATCCAACTGTTTGGTTGCAAGCAAGTATAGAGATTCGAGAAAAAACCAATCCACAGCGGACCAAAGCACAAACATGTCAAAATTGGACCTATTCGAATCCAATGGCTGGCGCTTAGTTTGAAGACATCGAACGATTCATCAATTATCTTTTTCGAGTGGTAAGGTAACTCAAGTCGGTCGGTATTTGTAAGAGCCAATTTGCGTTTCGACTGTCTGCACTTGATTAGGGTATTCAAAACCGGTGCTAATTGAAGATTCGAATTTCTTATCTCAAGATGCTTAAGAAGAATGCCAATGTTTTTCTCTGAGATCCCATTCAAATTCAGCTTTAAGTCGTTGCCATTTGAACTCTTAAGCGTCACAGAGCTGGGTAGCAGTTTACCCTTCTTGTAATTCACATCGATGCCCAGCAAATCCTTGATAGGAATCATTCGGTAACCGAAGTAAATGTAGTTATCATCAATGCGAATTTTTCGTTTGAGCAGATCCACGAAAAAATAGTTTAGGCAGACACATAACATGACGGCGTAGCCCGCTTCGGAAGCGAATGATCCGAGTCCACGGCAAAGAAAACCGACGATTGGAATAAGAAGAATTCCCCACACTGGCACTAGCAAAAATGCTTTCTGCCATAGAAACAATTGCGCAGGAAGATCTCCATAGCTGATCGTTTGGATAGTGTGTAATTGTTTCGCCACTAATCGAATTCTCCGCTTTGTCCATTTATAAATAACTTTCGTCGGCTGCCAAAAGCGGATTTTATGTTTTCGATATCTCGCGCATTGACAAAACCATGAAGAGGACCAGCAATTGTCACATTAGAGTTGTTTTTATAAAACGGCGAGGCAACAGAAAAAGTTTTAGCTGAGGCGATCTTGCCTTGATGATCTATGAACTTCCAGACTCCATCACTCCACACTAAGGCGTACCCATCTGAAAATCCAAAGGCGAAATCGTATTGCGGTTTTATTGCGATCACCCCTTTATTATTTACAAATCCGCAAAGTCCGTCTTTGATAAAGGCTCCGTAGCCATCCGACAGCCAGGGTTTTGATGAATCGGAAATTACACCATCAATCGCGACATTCAATTGTTTGCCGGTTGAATCAAGCAGATGCCAGTTGGGGCCTTGCTTAACTGCGATTACATCATCGTATGCAGTAACGTAGTCATAACGAGGTTCAATGACTATTTTGTTGTTGGTGTCTACAAAGCCGAACTTGCCGTTGATTAAAACTGCCGCATGACCCATATTGAAGGAAGAAACTTCGTCATAGTTCGGTGCAAGAACAATTCTTCCGGTTCGATCTATGACTCCCCATCTATGATTCTGGAGAATTTCGAAGTATTGATCATCGTTGTCTTTTGTCGCCGAATTAGTGCTAGGTATCTGATTGACAACAGCTCGTTTCTGAAAATAGTCAATTCTGTCGAATTGTGGAGGTAGAACCCACTTTCCAGTTTTATCAACCAACCCAACCAGATACTTTGACCCGAAAAGCTCATACAGCTCACCCAACTTCTTTGGTATTTGATCTGATTTACTTGTAGCCAGAACGCGACCATTTTTGTCGATTAATACGCCCTTAGAATCAAGTTGCGCTGGTGCGACTCCGTTATCGAATGTAGATGCTTCGTAGAATCGAGGCTGGATAACAATTTTGCCGGATTTGTCGATGTAGCCCCACAGATAGGTATCAGGAGTACCGTAGCCCTGCACGTAATTGGTAGGATTGACGTATCCACTGTTTTCGATTTTGTTGATTTTGCTGTTTACTTTAACTGCTGCAAGTCCATCATGAAACGCACCCACGTCAACGTAAGCTGGAGGGATAACAACTTTGCCCGTCTCGTCTGCGAAGCCCATACTGTTGCCAACCCAGTCAGTCTTCACGATTGGTAAAAGCCCTTCTCCGCTTGGTTTCGAATCTTTAAAACGGACGTTTGGAGGCAAATTCGCCTGCTCTTTCTTTTGTGCGTAAGTGATGTTGAACTTCGAGTCAATGGTGGCATTTTGTTCAATCATTCCACGTAAATCGAGTGTGCCGAGACTAAGTACAGCCAACGATAGACTGATGCAAACACCGGTGATAAGACGGTGCCGAATTTTCCCGCTTATGTCTTGCGGTGGTCCATTTGACAGTTGATCTGTATCACCTGTTTCATGTGACTCTACTGAGATTGAATAAGGGCGAAACGCGGTCGACTTCGGCGACTGTGTTGCGTCAATATTGGTCTCGTGCGAATCCACAAGCGAACTGGAATGATTCAAGTTTGCGTCCGCATTGGAACCAGGACTAGAAGCAGAACTAGACTCAAAACTAGAGCTGGAGCCCTCGTGTTTGTCGGATTGGCTGTCTTCTGAGTTTTGGTTATTCAATCCGTTATTTTTATCGACCATGGACAAGGTGACCGGTTCAGTCACGACCAAGTCCGGATGGTCAGTTTTATCGAGAAGTTCGCTCACCGTAAGTCCTGCTTGCAGCGTTTTCAATGGTGGTCGCCACTCATTTATGCCCGGCTGGGCGCAGGGTCAATCCCATTTTTAGAATTGGGCAGGCGCACGGAGGCTAGAAGGGGCCGCCTTATTTGCATCGGAACCAGAAGCTTTTTGCTAAGCGAATAATTGCGCAGGCAAATCCCCATAACTAATGGTCTGTGCGATGTGTACTTGTTTTGACACTAAAACTCCGTAAGATCAATAAAATCGGCTCGTTTTTTCTTGAAGTAGTCTTTCATTTCTTCAATGTTTCGTGCATTAACAAACTTATAAAGTGGCCCAGCAACCGTCGCATCGGCTTTGTTTTTGTAAAACACCGAGGCTTCGGAAAAAGTTTTGCCAGAGGCGGCATCGCCATTCTTATCAATGTACTTCCAGACTCCATCGCTCCAGACTAACGCGTATCCATCTGAAAATCCAAAGGCGAAGTCATACTTCGGCTTTATGGTGACGACCCCTTTGCTGTTGATAAATCCGCACAGATTGTCTTTGATAATGACACCGAGTCCATCTGACATCCAGGGTTTTGGTGGATCGGCAATTACACCATCAACTTGAACATTTAAATCTTTGCCTGTTCGATCTATAAGATGCCATTTCTCGCCTTGCTTAACTGCGATCACATCATCGTAAGTCGTGACATAGTCATAGAGAGGCTGTATCACCATCTTGTTATCGTTGTCTACAAAGCCATACTTGCCGTCAATTAAAACTGCCGCATGGCCTTTATTGAATGAAGAAATTTCGTAATCACTGGGAGCCTTAACAATGTTGCCTGAACGATCAATTATCCCGCATTTATCATTTTGATAAATTTTGAAGTATTGATCGTCATTTCCTATCGGCGGCGATTTACTAGGAAGGCGTGCGAAAAGGTCCCGTGTTGGAAACTTTTGGACCGCCAGATAATTGCAGGGCAGAATCCACTTCAAAGTTTTGTCAATCAGTCCACATTTATTAGTTGACCCGTAAACCTGATACAGGTCACCGAAACGCTCTGGGATTTGTTCTGACATACTTGTAATTAGCACGCGTCCGCTTTTGTCGATTAATGCGCCCGCGCCCTTAGTACCAAGTCGCACTGACGCGAGGCCGTCATCAAATGCGGATGCCACTTTGAATCGAGGCGGGATGACAATTTTGCCTGACTTGTCGATGTAGCCCCATAAATCTTTGGTTCCACTGCGTACTGCCGCTAAGCCTTCGTGAAAGGCATCAATTTCTGCGTATGTTGGCAAAACAACAACATTGTTCTGTGCGTCAGCAAAGCCATAATTTATCTGCCCGTTCGATGCTCTTGTTTCTATTGCACGAAGCCCTTCGCAGGCTGTTTTTGGATCGAGAAAAGAAAAGTTTGAAGGCAAACTCACCAAACTGACCTGTTCTTTTTTCGGTGAGTAAGTGATGTTGAATTTCGAATCAATGGTGGCGTCTTGTTCAATTAACCTACCTAAGTCGAGTGCACCGAGACTTAGTACCGCCAACGATAAAGTTATACAAATTCCAGTGATAAATCGATGTCGAGTTCTTCCGTCTGAGTCTTCTGGTGGACTATTGCAGACATCATCAATTGCTTCAGGTGCTTCTAATGGAATGGAGTGGTCAAAGGCGCTGGTCATCAGCGTATGTTTTTGATCAATGGAAGCTTCCATAGGATGCGAAGTGGGATCGTTTGAATTCAAGCTCGAATCCTCAAGCTCGTCTTTCTTTTCAACCACGTTCGAGGTGATCCAAGTAGTGAGGACCAAGTCTGGATTATCAGGTTTGTCGAGCAGTTCGCCCACTTGTAAGTCCTGCTTGCAGCATTCAAATGGTAGTCGCCACTTATTTATGCCCGGCTCGACGCAGGGTCAATCGCTGTCGGGCGCGTGTTTCTGAGTCGGATCGCTACTACAAATTCTGACCTCAGCAGGCCGAGCGTTTCTGAAAGCGACGAAATCGAGGCGAAAGCTTAAACTGACTCCTGCTTGTCCTGCCGTCTCAGTTCCTTGCGCCAAATGGTGAATGATTCCGCTATTTTTTGACCACTCTTATCAATCGCTGGCCCGATTAGGGCATCGTCCAGGCGATGAAGAAAGTCATACTCAAATCTGCTCAATACTTTTGAAAAATTCTGATTGCCCAAAGCCGCGTCTACGGGCGCCCACTGGGTGTCATCGACAAATACTTCGTTTATAGCAGTTGCCCTTTTTTCGGTGAAGTCGCTAACCTGTGCCGAATCTTCCAAATTGAACGAATGTCCGACAAAGAAATAGTTCGGACCCGGATAGGCATTTTGACTCTTGTAATGCGAGAAATCAGGCTGAGGCAGGCGTGCCCGGCGTCTTTCCATAGGCTTTTCAGGAGCATTACTTTCGCTCGTCAAATTGTCCGACATCGTCTTACCTCACCAGCGGCACATTGGTCCAAACAGATTGTATGAACTTATCGTTCACTTTTCATTTAACAGAGATAACGATGTTGGTCGGTGTGCGCCTCCTCGCCTCCTGCAGACATGAGCCTTATGACGAATTTTCGGACGTGATCTTCTAGGCAGACTAGTGATCAACTGGAATATACTGGGGCTTCGTCACGCCAAAAAGGAACCTATCGTGCAAATATTGGACTCGATCGCAGAGGCGGTTGGCAACACGCCTATGATTCGTTTAAGCAGAATCAATCGAGAGTCTCAACACACTTTGTTGGCGAAGTGTGAATTTATGAATCCGGGCGGATCTGTAAAGGACAGAATAGCTTTCTACATGGTTGAGCAAGCCGAGAAAGAAGGGCGGCTCAAACCAGGTCAATTGATTGTCGAGGCGACCGGAGGAAATACAGGCATTGGATTAGCTCTGGCTGCCAAACTCACAGGTCACAGGCTCATTACTGTGATGACCGAAAAAGTCGGGAAAGAAAAAGTGCACATGATGCAAGTTCTTGGCGCCGAAACGATCGTTGTGCCTGGCGGCAAATTGATTGATGATCCTGAACACTTTATTAATCAGGGCAGGCGAATTGCCAAAGAGCAGAACGCCTGGTACGTCGACCAATTTGAGAATCGGGACAATCTGGACGCTCACTACAAATTTACGGGACCGGAAATCTGGAAACAAACCGACGGCACAGTTGATGTTTTAGTTGCTGGTATCGGGACCGGTGGCACATTGTGCGGAGCAGGAAGGTATTTGAAGGAGCAAAAGTCCTCGATTAAATTAGTGCTAGCAGACCCGGTCGGCAGCATGTTGGCTGATTGGCAGAAAGGCTCCGAACCACATCCAGCTCCTTATTTGGTTGAAGGAATTGGTGGAGATTTTATCGCCGGCAATTTTAGTATGGAGATGATAGATTTTTCGATTCAAATAAGCGATCAATGTTCGATTGATACTGCTCACCGGTTACTTGAGAAAGAAGCTATATTTGGTGGCAGCTCATCGGGATGCGTGCTTGCTGCAGCCATGCAATTTTGCGAACAATCGAATGATGGTGCGTTAACAGTTGTGGCAGTGCTTCCTGACACGGGAAGGTTGTATATGGATACAATATTTGATCAAGATTGGCTCGCCTCCCGTCTCAAAGTCTAAAAGATCTTGGAAGTGATATGACAAATTGGTTTACGTCTGACCATCACTTTGGTCACAAAAATATCATTGAATACTGTGATCGTCCATTTGCATCTGTTGCAGAAATGAACGAGGGATTAGTCGAATCCTGGAATAATTTGGTCGGCAGTGAAGACACTGTTTATTATCTGGGTGATTTTTCATTGAAGAATAGCGTCATGGAGCAATACGCGCCAAGGCTCAAGGGAAAGAAAATTTTGATCGCCGGTAACCATGATGGCTGTCATCCTTGCAATCATGGTGGCAAGTGGGGGCAACTTTCACTCTATCGAAATTATTTTTCCGAAGTTTATGATGAATTGGAATGGCAAGGATTGCACTTGCACCACATGCCATACCATGACGAAGACGATGATCGGTATCCCGAGTATCGGCCCATAAACGATGGGCGCATTCTCCTTCACGGTCACGTTCATCAACGGTGGA
Source organism: Candidatus Melainabacteria bacterium (assembly GCA_003151275.1). The sequence continues at coordinate 102,794 of PLXC01000063.1, read as the reverse complement.
CTACCAACGATAGGCAAATTAACGTCGGCGTTGACGTTTGGAATTACGAACCTGTGCACGAAGATCAGATTTGGAAAATTGTGCAAGACCTCGAGTCTTCCTAGACTTGATAAATTCAGTTATTAAACCACCAAGGCTGCTATATTGAGGGCTAGTTTTAGAATGATCGAGCCCGTTATGCCGTGATCGACTCTGCTCCTAGAATGAAACAAGTCTGAGGAGTATCGAATGCAAGGCAAAATTCGTCCAGCATTATTGTTTTTATGTTTATCCTTTAGCGCCACAAGTGCCTCCCTGGCGTTGCCGATAGGCCAGCGCGTGACGATTGAACTCTATAACGGAGCAAAGCCGGGAACAGTGATTGATTATCATCCGACTACGGGGGAATCTTGCGTTCACGTTGATGGACAAGAATCCTACGAGAATCACTGGCTATATGATAAAGACATTAAGGTTATCGGTGGAACGGCTCCGATTCAAGCTCCGGTGGAGACTTCGCCAGCTAAAAATACTGCGACTCAAAATCAACTTCAACCCTGGCCTAAACCAGACCAGTCTCAAGCGCGCAATCAACCTAATCCTGATGGCAAGCAGCGCAAATACAAGATTGGTCAGCGTGTGGAATACATCGAGTGGGGCAAATGGTTTAAAGCGGTTATCACCGGACTACGCGATGACGCTTACGCTCCGTACCATGTTCATGCGCTCGGTTTCATTGAACAGGAACATTGGGCGCCAGAGTCGTTCATTCGCGCCGCAGGTGCTGGACCAACTGAGCCAGTTCCGGGAGGCGAGGCGAATGACGACAAGCTAAAAGAAATGCGTGGTGGCGCGCGAACTGTTGCCACTGCCGGCGGTGGACTGCCTTTAAAACGCTACCACGCCGTATTTTTTGTCGGTGATCACCTGGAGGATGCAGCTCCGTTTACAATCACAAGTAGCAAGACTTATACCGACAGTGAGGGAAAGCTCGGTACATATAATTTCGACGGGGGCTCCTCGACTTTTACTTTCCATGGCGGCAATTACGACGGACAGCGCGCTGAGTATGAAACAAGCGGGGGACGAGCGCGGATTCACATTCTGGGTAAGAATGGCAACCGCATTATCGATTGTGATTAGACATGTATATAAAATAGATCGGCTGTATCGGTTGTATATACAGATCGAACTCGAGGCAGCCAGTCGGTTGGCCGAGCGCTTGTTAATCAAATCCAACTTAGAAGAGTGGTATCACAAGCTATTCTTGATGATGCCAAGAATGGCATGATTAAATAGTCTACGGGGTAGTGGAACATATTTTTCAGCTCGCTATACTAATTACATAACCGGTGAGCACTCACTTAAGTGTTGAGTTCTTTGAGCCGAGGGGCAATGCGGAAACATCAGGTCGGCGCTGACCAGAAACCGTAGCAAGTAGCCCGATGCACGTGACGGACTGACTGAAGCGAGCATAGATACTGAGTCCAATCGAAAGGACAGTTAGGCAGTAGTTTAAACACCACCGCGAAGCGATTCGGGTGGTGTTTTTATTTGTGTGCGTTTTTGTTTGTGGGAATGCGCGAAACGAATGGTTTCAAGTGCGCTTGTGAAGAGCGCTATCTTCAGTCTTTTTGATGTGTTTACTTGTGGCAATTTGTTCTGCAAGCACGATTGGAAGTTCCCCTCTGTGTCTATGATGTGTGAGACAGTTTCGATTCTATGTTTAGCATAGATTTCGAGCAGTAGTATATCCCAACCGTATCGTAATGCATATGCAGCGCGTGGACTTTGGAACGCCTTGTATTGGTATCGTATTTGGTTCATGCTCACCGTAGCTCGGAGTACAAATGAAGCGAACACCTGGAAAAACACCAGCAGCTAGAGAAAAGTATTGGACCCGCATTATTGAAGAAGCAAGAAATTATCCAGCCGGAATAACCGCATTTTGCCGAAAAAAAGGCTTTTCGAAAAACAACTATTACAGTTACTACAAACGGCTCAGACTCGACCATCCAGAGTGGGTTGATTTAACAAATCGACCAGAAATATCTGAGCAAGGAAATGAAAAACTCGTGATTGAAGGAAGTAGCAGTCCGCCCGAAACTGAAGTATCGATAAAGCCAAGGCGTCGAAGATATTCTGCCGATGACAAAACTCGTATTCTGGAAGTGACGGACAATTTAGGTCCTGGACAGCTCGGCGCCATTTTAAGGCGTGAAGGTCTTTATGCGCATACGTTGAGCAAGTGGCGCACTGAGCGCGATCTGCTCGAAGTCGCGCCTAAGGCACGCGGACCTGCCCCCAACCCCCTAGCGGCTGAGAACAAAATGTTGAAGGACGAAAATGTGCGACTGGAAAAACAACTTTTCCGTGCCCAGGAGATCATCAAGCTCCAAAAAAAAGTCTCGGAACTAATGGGAGTCACACTACAAGCGATGGAATGAGGTCGCTGGCCAAAGAAATTTGTTTGGTGTCCGGACAAATTGGAAACAAGAGGGCTATTTGCAAGGCTCTCGGCATCGCTAGAGCTACGTTCTACCGCGCTTGCATACCGGTAAGTCCTAAAGAGCCAAGACCTCGCTGGAAGCCACCAAGAGCTCTCTCTGAAGCAGAGAAACAAGTCGTCGCGGACATTTTGAACGGAGACCGTTTTGGCGACAAGGCTCCGACAGAGGTTTTTGCGACACTTCTAGACGAGGGCCATTACTATTGTTCACCCAGGACGATGTACAGAATTCTGGAAGAACGTCAGGAAATTCGCGAACGTCGCGATGTTCTGTGTCATCCCAAATACCAAAAGCCAGAGCTTCTGGCAACGGCACCAAATCAAGTCTGGTCCTGGGATATTACAAAACTCAAAGGTCCTGCTAAGTGGTCCTATTTTTACTTGTATGTGATTATCGATATTTACAGCAGGCATGTGGTGGGCTGGCTGGTCGCACCACGCGAGAATGCGGAGTTAGCTAAACATCTCATTAGCGAAACTTTTTACAAGCAGCGAATTGAGACGGATGAATTAGTTATTCACTCAGACCGAGGAGCAGCAATGACCTCAAAGACGGTGGCATACTTGATGGCAGATTTGGGCGTGACCAAGTCTCTTAACAGACCGCATGTAAGTAACGATAACCCCTATTCCGAAAGCCAGTTCAAGACGCTAAAGTATCAGCCATCCTTCCCGAAGAACTTTGGCTCAATCGAGGATGCGAACTCATTTTGCAAAGGCTTTTTCCATTGGTACAACAACGTACACCACCATTCTGGAATAGCCCTCATGACCCCCGCAACTGTTCACTATGGTTTCGCTAAAGAGTGTGCGAGTCGGCGCCAAGTGGTTTTAACGAAGGCATATGGGAGTCATCCAGAGCGTTTTGTTGCCGGCCCACCAAAGACACTTGTTTTGCCGGAAGCAGCCTGGATCAATCCGCCAAAACCGGCAATCAACGAATTTGACGATACCAAATCCAGTGGCATTATTATCGGCTCCGTCCGGTAATCTCTATTATGTTGCATGATCAGTATTCGAAAACGCCCGCACAGTGGGACTTTTCGAATGCGGAGCATGAACAAAACACTTTTGGGGTATCTTTGACAACACCCATTTCAGCAAAATGCGATCCGTTTTCAGATCCTTTTTTACATTTCAGTGCCACCACTAAAAAAGTGTCTCAAAAGTATTGACACGTTCCGTTGCCGCTGGTCTTTCGTCGGCAGTAAATGCTGATACGAATTTGCAAAGTATCTCTGTTTCCTCATTCTCGTTTGGAACGGACTTTTACGTTGCCTCTTCCTCCGCAAACAACACTTCGTATTCAACTTCAACGAGCGGCGGTGCCACAGAAACGTTCACACTCGGGGCAAATTTCAACAGCTCAACAAACGTAATGGTTGTTGGCTCCGCAACTGCGGGCGATGTTGTCACCATTACAGTTCATGATCCAGCTCTTTCTGGCGGTTTCGAATCGGCTTCGTATACGGTTCAACCGGGTGACGCACTCGTGAACATTCTATTGGCATTAGAAAGCGCCGTTAACAGCGACTCGGCTCTTGCGGCACTTGGAGTGACATTTTACGGTGCTCTTGCGTCAAGCTCGACCAATGTTACAACATATACCCAGTCGTTCAGCAGTGGTGCTACAGAAAGCGTAGTTTTCAGTTTAAATACGAACTTTAACGAAAACGTGCTTGTCGGTGGCACAACAACTGCGGGCGATGTAGTAACGCTTCGCGTTTATGATGACACCTTATCTGGTGGCACTGTGTCTGATAGCTATACCGTATCTTCAGGGGACGATACCACAGCCATAGCCACTGGGCTTGCAAATGCTATTAATAGTGACTCTTCCGTAAACTATGTCGTTTATGCGGCAAATTTTGGTCCAAATATCATATTAATCACGTATTCTCAAAACACTACCTCCTACAGATCAAGTACGAATTCAGCGGCGACAGAGACAGTTCTGCTTAGCAAAAATGCTATCGGTAGAACATTCGGAATATTTGGCAGCAATCAATTTCATTACAATAATGATAATGAATTAGTTCAAGTAACTAGCGGGGGCGCCACCCAAATAGACTCTACCACTAGCAAACCGATTAAGGAAGGAGCGGTCGCGTCTAACACCTTAAGTATTCTACAAACGGCTTCTAACACAACATATGGAGTACCACAATACTCAAGTGCTAGCGAAACAATCAGCGTCGGGCAACAGCAAAATGGTTCGTCAAATTTGACGGTTGGCGGAACTGCTACAGTCGGCGACGTACTTTCCGTAATAGTGTTTAATTCGTCATTGATGGGCGGTCAAAAGCAAATCTTCTACACTGTGCTGTCAGGAGATACGGTGAGCAGCATTCCCTCATCTCTGGCGTCCGCTATCAATGCTGATACTGATGTCGCCGCATTGGGGATTACTGCAACTTCGATTGGACAGTTTGTTATTCTTAGTCAAATTGGAACGACATACACCTCTGCGACAAGTTCTGGCGCAACTGAAACGCTTGACCTTGGATTCAACAATAGCGGAAACATCATAGTTGGTGTCGGAGGAAGCGTCACTGCAGGTGATACCGTGACAGTAACTGCAGTCAATGCAGCTTTGGCTGGTGGGCAGGAAGACGCGACCTATACTGTTCTGTCTGGAGACACAATCGTCTCGATTGCGGCTGGACTTGCAGCGGCTATTAATACGGATACCAATCTTGTAAATATCGGACTTACAGCTAACAGCAGCTCGCCGGCTACCTTGAGCTGGTCGCAAGCCTTCTCTGCCAATACAACACTAACACCATATGAAAATGACACTGTTATTTCCGCGACGGACGGTAACAGCAGCACCGCATCAACAAACTACGAATTGTACACTCCTCCGACTACCGCTGACACTTCGCTAACATATGATTTGAACGGAAACATGACGAACGATGGCACAAACGACTATTCTTGGGATGCCGAAAATCGATTGATAAAGATCACTTATCCGGGGACGAATAACTTCTCTAGCTTTGTTTATGACGGCTACGGCCGGAATGTCTCGATTGTGGAGACTACGGCTGGTTCCGTGACTTCGACGAAACAGTTTGTTTGGGCAGGTTCAAATCGAAGAGAAGAGCGAGATGCTTCAGGAGGACTGACCAAAAGATTCTTTGGTCGAGGTCAGATGAATTTAACGACGAAGTACTTTTACGATAGGGACCACCTGGGCTCCGTGCGGGAGATGACGGATAACTCTGGAGTTGTTCAAGCTCAGTATGCCTTCGATCCATTCGGTCGCGTCTCCAAGATTTCGGAGGTTGTCGCGGCGGACTTCGGTTATGCAGGATATTACTTGCATTCGCGAAGTGGATTGAATCTAACTCGAACGCGAGCTTACAACAGCGCTTTGGGACGATTTACAACTCGCGACCCAATTGAAGAGAACGGTGGCGTCAATCTGTTTGCCTACGTCTCGAATGCTCCCATCCGCCAGAATGATCCATCAGGTCATCAATGCATCTGTCAGACGAATCCTCCGCTAAAAGGTAACGTAACTCAAACGGAAGGCGAAGCACCTTCTGGCCAAGGTCCTCAACCTACGAGGATGAATACAACAGCCCCTCCTTTAGTGCCGATGGTATCACCTCAAGGAGTCCCGCCTGACTCGTCTGGGCAAGCTAATGTAACCACCCCGTCGGGCCAACCTCTCTCCATTCCTCTCGCACCTTCAAGCCCACTATCTGGAGTTCAGATCGCACCAGACCCCAATCCATTTACAGGTCCAGGGTCATGCCAACAAACGGCGACTCCGAGAGGGAATTTAGGTAATCAGGACTATAGTCAAACCCCCCAGCAGTAAACCCCGGTCAGTTGGTACCACTTAGAGCGCCCTAAATCGAATGATAGTCATGAAAGTCCATCGGATAGCTATCCATTGTAAAATGATTCATTGTAGCCTAGAGCGAAACTAAGGTGCCCGGCATGACCAGCAAGATTGCGTTTTCGATAGCTATACTTCTTACGATAGTGTCCATCAAACCCGCATATGCAGAATCAGCGGCTGCCGTTGAACTCAATATTGAGGGGGTTGAGATTATGGGCAAAATAGATCACGTTGATGGTTATGCTGCCGATATCAAAGATGACAGCTGGCAAACTGTGTTCGCAAAGTTTGAAGCTGCGCTGAAGCTAGATCCACACTACGACTTGGCACGACGTAACCTTGCGATTGCACACAACAACTACGGACTTTATCTAGTGTCTCAGAAGGAGAAATGGGCAGAAGGACTGAAACAGCTCCATCAGGCAGCGTATCTTGATGAGAGTAACATGGCTATGCAGTCCTCGCTTGCGGATATAATCAAAAAAGGGTTCGGGATGAATCCCGAAGACTTCGAGGATAGGGTCAAATTGGGAGATCAATGCAGAGTGAAGAACGACTTGGCAGGTGCAGCTGTTGAATATGCGGCGGCGATTAGGATTAAAGACGATTCTATCGTCCAACGCAAACGGCAAGAAGTTGAAAAACTGTTAGGCAAGGAAATGCTTGGACGAATTGTTCATAATGACCAAACTTCTCCCAAGGAGTGAACAATTCCACCCAAACGTAAGTCCTGTCTCATCGCACTCAAAGATGTCGGATGACACCCGCTATCTTGGGTGCCCAATATAAATCTCTCGATCATGACCGTATTCTCCATAACGCCTGTAGGCGGCACAGCAACTGTAGGCGATGTGGTAACGCTTAGCGTTTATGATGCCACCTTATCTGGTGGCTTGGTCTCAGATAGTTACACCGTGGTCTCAGGGGACGATAGCACCGCCATAGCTACTGGACTGGCAAACGCAATTAATAGCGACTCCGCCGTAAACTGGTTTGTTTTTGCTGCAACTAGTGGTCCGAATATCACCTTGTTTACATTTTCTCAGAACTCCACCTCATATAGAGCACACACCAACTCGACGGCAACGGAGACGATTTTGCTTGGCACCAACACCCCGATCGGTGGCACATCCGGATTCTTTGGTAGTACTCTTTTTCAATACAATAATGTCAATGAACTAATCGCGATCAGCGGCGGTGGCGGGCAGTTGAGTGCCACCACCAGCAAACCAGTCAAGTCCGGAACTGTAGGAACAAATACTGTAAACATCCAGCAGACCCCTATCAAAACCACCTATGGAGTGCCCGAATACTCAAGCGCGACTGAAGTAATCACCCTTGGCCAGCAGAGAAACGGTTCAGCCTTTCTTGCCGTTAGCGGAACTATCACTGTTGGAGATGTGCTATCAATAATCGTCTTCAATTCGTCTCTTTCAGGCGGGCAGAAGCAAATATTTTATACCGTTATGTCAGGCGATAGCATCAACAGCATTGCCTCGTCGATGGCAGCCATTGTAACCGCCGATCCTGACATCGCAGCGTTGGGAATTAGTGCAGTGCCCATATCACAATTGATCTACATCACTCCGACTGGCACCACTTACTCATCAACTATGAGCGCCGGTGCAACCGAAACTATTATGCTTGGATTCAATAACAGCGGAAACATTTCAGTTAATGTGGGAGGAAGCGCAACAGCAGGAGACACGTTGACGATCACAACAACTAATGCAGCCTTGTCCGGTGGATCAGAATCCGTAACCTACACTGTACTCTCCGGGGACACAACTGTCTCAATGGCAGAGGGTCTTGCAGCGGCTATCAATGCAGACACCGCTCTTGAAGGTATTGGGCTCACAGCCACAAACAGTTCGCCAGCAATTATGAATTGGTCGCAAGCATTTTCGGCGAACCCAATGCTATCCGCCTTCGAGAGTATCGCGTCCGTTATAGACTATCTGCAAAGTCAAGTATCTAGAAGAAATACGATGATTATCATTTTGCCCACATCACCAACCCAAGAGAAACAGATGATGTCGTTTCTTCAAGACCAAAATCCTGAAATAAATCCATGCGACAACTGCAGTACCAGAATAAGAGATGCGCTATTGAAAGGCAAAGTACTGCATAATTGAAATGGTCCTTTGGTGGTAACTCCGAACTCACTGTATAGCGCATTAGGAAACCAAGGAACTCCAGTTGGAATTCCGATGGATGGAAACGTACCCGACAGCCTCGGAGTGTTCAATCCTGGTCATTAGACAATACATGCTCATTAAGTCAAAGAAAACTGAGCTGTTTTTAGGGTTTGTGCTTGTTGCTGTTGCCACAGGAATTGGGAGCCTTTTTTGGCAGCAGAAAATATTAAGTACTGCTGTGGAGAAAGTTAAGGCGCAAATGACGAAAGACCAAGTGATTAAACTCCTAGGTGCGCCAACAACTATTCAGAACGGTTTCCCTCGAAGAGTGACTGTAGACGGAAAGGAATCGAAACTTAATTTTATGGAATATACCTATGTATCGCCCCTTCCAGCACCTTGGGGAGAAGGGTGGGTAATTGAAATCGATAAAAACGACCGTGTTTTGCGAGCGTATCCTTACTTGTCTCCCTGAATGTAGAATCAAAATCGACATGTTTACAGAGTCCAACTTGGTTATGCGGGGGTCTAGAGATTCGTTTCGAAGATACGGTATCTTGTTCTGGACTTTGGCAAAAGAACCGAAATAAGTGTCCGTTCGGCTAGTTGGAAAATCGCATTGCCATTCATGATAAAACCAATCGCTTGACGTTGGATGCATATTCTCGTGAATATGCACACATGTATATCGAAATAGAATTCACAGCAGCCAGTCGGTTGGCCGAGCGCTTGTTAATCGAATCCAAAGTAGAGGAGTCGTATCACGAGCTATTCTTGATGATGCCAAGAATGGCATGATTAAATAGTCTACGGGGTAGTGGAACATATTTTGCAGCTCGCTATACTAATTGCATAACCGGTGAGCACTCACTTAAGTGTTGAGTTCTTTGAGCCGAGGGGCAATGCGGAAACATCAGGTCGGCGCTGACCAGAAACCGTAGCAAGTAGCCCGATGCACGTGACGGACTGACTGAAGCGAGCATAGATACTGAGTCCAATCGAAAGGACAGTTAGGCAGTAGTTTAAACACCACCGCGAAGCGATTCGGGTGGTGTTTTTATTTGTGTGCGTTTTTACTTGTGGGAATGCGCGAAACGAATGGTTTCAAGTGCGTTAGTGCAGAGCGCTATCTTCAGTCTTTTTGATGTGTTTACTTGTGGCAATTTGTTCTGCAAGCACGATTGGAAGTTCTGGGAAATTGTGCGTTTTACATAGGGATAAGGCAGCGTCGTAGTTTTCAATCGCTTTTTGATAATGCTTCTGTTTGGAATAAGAGCGAGCTTCAACCAAAATGAGCAGCATCGTACATTGTGGATTGGGTGCGGGTGTTAGGGCCAATCCGGCTTTTGCAGCTTCAATTGCTTGTTGATGTCGATCAAGCGCCATGTAATCGTAAGAGATGCGCAAGGCCGCGTCTGCTTTGTCTGCTATGTCGCTGTCTTTCAAATGCTCTCTTATGTTTAGTGCAAGTCGACTAGGTTGCAAGCTTTCTGCCTTATGTTTGCTTTGTACAGCCATCGATGCAGCACATTCATAACAAATCGCTTTCTCTTCTGGTTGCATCGAAGAAGTCTTTGCTCGTTCGAGATATAAGGCAATCGCAACAGGCAACTTGCTCGGATTTGCAGTGGCTAAAATAAAAGGTTGATGAAGCGCTTCCTTTCGCTGGACGCCGGTCACCGATTGCGCAAGAGTCCAAATCAGTTGACATTCATGCCATTTATCGGCAAGGGGTCGCTTGATAGGAGTCCAATCGATCTCAAGCAACTCTTGTATCGCTGAAGGCGGGTTGAGAGATACAGCAGTCTTTAGGGCGTTGCTTGATTCAACAGGATTGTCTGTAACCAAAGCCAAAACTGCAAATGCTGACGCTTTGTAGTGATTATTCGTGTTGAGGGGCGATTTGGTTTTTTCCACTGCTTTGAGAGCTTCCTCATGCGCCTCGCGCCGATCACCCAATAAATATTGAGCAATAGCGAGTTGGTAAGTTGCGCGCACGAATGATTCCGCAGAACCTGATTTAACTGCTGACTGCTGCGCTTTTTTGAGCAACGCGACCGCGTCCTGGATCCGTCCTTTTGTTAGGAAACCGCTTGCCTGGTGTCGTGCATCGTCGGCCTCCAACTGCATTATGGCGTTGGTTTCTGCGTCTATACTGTGACCGTCTGAATTCTTGCCGCTTGCACGCAGGGCTGCTTCATAGCGATTTGCAACCTTTGATGCCAGTTGGGGCATACCAAGAACTTCGCTTAATTCTGCCCGGGCTTCGCTCAGTACCTTGAGTGCCTCTTCCGATTTGTTTTGCGCGACAAGAGAATCAGATAAAAGAATCCTGGCCTGACTCCGACTTTCCGTCAGATCAAGGCGCTGGGCTCGAGACAAGCTTTCTTTTGATGTGTCATCGTAAATTTTGATTAGTTTGCGTGCAGCAGCTTCTGCGGCGACTGTATTGTTCTGAGCCAAAAAAATTGTTGCTTGCTCTGATAGAACCCGCAGTTTTTGCGATGAGTGATTACTTAAATCTGCCTCTTTGGCTGCTTTTTCCAAGGTTGCTTGGGCGAGAGGATAATTATGGTTCGCTGAGGCAGACGCAGCTTTCGCTAAATAAGCGTCGCAGGCAGCGGCATGATCAACCGACGTGCATGCGGTCAGCGGGACGATTGATGTCAGAATCACTGCAGCCAAAAAAATGTGGATGGACTTTAGTTGCATGCTCAATCTGCCACCATAGCAATACCTAGTCTATATACTGAAATTATGATCGATGGCATTAGCTCGGTCCACAGCATCAATGATTCGGAGCAGCTTGAGACAATTGTATATAAAATAGCACGGTTGTATATACAGATCGAACTCGAGGCAGCCAGTCGGTTGGCCGAGCGCTTGTTAATCAAATCCAACTTAGAAGAGTGGTATCACAAGCTATTCTTGATGATGCCAAGAACGGCATGATTAAATAGTCTACGGGGTAGTGGAACATATTTTTCAGCTCGCTATACTAATTACATAACCGGTGAGCACTCACTTAAGTGTTGAGTTCTTTGAGCCGAGGGGCAATGCGGAAACATCAGGTCGGCGCTGACCAGAAACCGTAGCAAGTAGCCCGATGCACGTGACGGACTGACTGAAGCGAGCATAGATACTGAGTCCAATCGAAAGGACAGTTAGGCAGTAGTTTAAACACCACCGCGAAGCGATTCGGGTGGTGTTTTTATTTGTCGATTCCATGTCGTTGAATAAGTTAAAACACCACCGCAATAACCTCTGGTGATGTTCAACTTTCGCGTAAATCTTTTGCTTCTAACTTGCCAACTTGAACTCTTCGAGCGCAGTCGAAAGGGCGCTGTAACTCCAGGTTTTCGTACCCTTCTCTGTTTCGATCATGGACAGGCAGCTGCGCACGTATTCGTCAGCTTCCGAAATTTTGTTTTGTGCTCGACAAAAAATTGAAAGCACGAACAATGTGTGCGTAAGTTTTGCTGCACAAGGTTTTGCTGAATTCTCTTGGATAAATTGAATTCTTTTTGCCAAAGCTTCTGCAGCGCTTGAGCGGCCTTCATAAAAGGCAAACCAGGCCAGGCACCAAAGCAGTGCTAATTGTTCCTGTCGGTTTGGTTTAGCTTTTGAATGATGATGCAACGACGCAATGAGCGACCGCTGTGCTAGATCGACGTCACCTTTATCAAAGGCTGACAACGCTCTGGTGAGACTAAATCGTAAGGCTCGTTCTTGGTAGGCGGCGTGCATGTGATCTCCAGATCGAGTTAGGGGTGCCGGTATGTACGGGACAATCGAATTGTCGGGTCTGTATTTAATTTTCGTCGCGTTTTTTGCGGTTCGTTTGTGCACGCTACTTTCGCAGCACCTGGTTAAGGAGGGTTAAAGGTCCTAATCTTCAGTTGCATATAGCAAGGTGTGCACATGTATATCGAAATAGAATTCACAGCGGCCAGTCAGTTGTCCGAGCGCTTGTTAATCGAATCCAACTTAGAAGAGTGGTATCACAAGCTATTCTTGATGATGCCAAGGACGGCATGATTAAATAGTCTACGGGGTAGTGGAACATATTTTTCAGGTCGCTATACTAATTGCATAACCGGTGAGCACTCACTTAAGTGTTGAGTTCTTTGAGCCGAGGGGCAATGCGGAAACATCAGGTCGGCGCTGACCAGAAACCGTAGCAAGTAGCCCGATGCACGTGACGGACTGACTGAAGCGAGCATAGATACTGAGTCCAATCGAAAGGACAGTTAGGCAGTAGTTTAAACACCACCGCGAAGCGATTCGGGTGGTGTTTTTATTTGGGATAAATGGGGCCGTCGCATTTGGTGGGACAATATTTCCATCGTGATTGAAGATATCCAATCTTTGCGTTCCCTTGCAATATCCAACTCTCTTTTTCGCCCAACGACATTGGATGGAGCGATCAAACGTCTTGGTTTTGTTCAAGCCGATCCAATTCGATCTCCAGCCACGGCTCAGGATCTGATTCTGCGCCAGCGGGTGAAGGGATATCGCATCGGCGATCTCGAACGAAGATACGCATCATTGGATCTCGAAGAAGACTATTTGTATGCGTATGGATTTCTGCCTCGTACCAATTGGCAACTTTTGCATCCCCGCAATACAACCGGGCTTAATAAGCTTGAGAAAAAAGTGCTTGCCGTAGTACGCGAGTTTGGCGACATGCATCCTCGAGAATTGGAAGAGCATTGCGGCGTCGAACGCGTGATAAATGCTTGGGGCGGATATTCAAAAGCAACCACCCGCGCGCTGGAGGACTTGCATCATAGAGGACTTCTGAGAGTAGCTCGGCGCGAAAAGGGGATTCGCATTTACGCACCAATTCCCGCGACGATCGAGACATTGTCCTCAGAAGAGCGCTCGAAAAGATTGGTGATGTTAGTGACAAATATTTTTGCACCGGCACCACAGAAGAATCTTCAAAGCTTAAGGTTTTCGCGACCTGAGTCTTGTAACACTCGATCGATTTTGGACGAACTGATACAGTCCGGCAAAATTGTAAGACACGTCGTAAACGGCATTGCATATTTAGCGTCGGCGGAAATTGAGAAGTTGCAAGAGCCGCCGCGTGTGGTCCGTTTCCTGGCACCATTTGATCCACTGATTTGGGATCGGGCTAGATTTGAGTTGTTGTGGGGTTGGAACTATCGTTTCGAGGCCTACACTCCTGTTTCCAAAAGAGTAAGAGGTTATTACGCCATGCCGTTGCTTTGGTGCGATGACATTATTGGTTGGGCGAATGTTAGTGTCACGGCTGGTTCGATCAATGTTGAACTTGGATTTAATGGCAAGCGTCCTAGAGACGCTGAATTCAAAATGGAGTTAGAAAAGGAGATCGAGAAAATGAAATACTTTCTTCGTGTTTAGTCAAAGTGTTTAAACTTCGAGGATGTAGTAGGCTTGGTACTCATCCTTGTTCTTGTCTTTTCGGACAATCAAGATGCTGCGTTATTTAGGTCCTTTTGTTTTAGTACATAACATTGACTTTCGAATTGCGAGTCGTTTTGAGAGGGAGAATCAAGCGTGCCTAAGTTGAGTAATATTTTTCAAAAACATAGGTTGGTCAATCTGGTTGTGCTGTCACTTGCCGCTATTCTGCAGCCGGCAAATTCTGCGCAGGCTCAGACATTGTCTGCGGAGCAGATTAAGCCATACTTCAAAGGCTATACTGCTTCCCTGGTCATCTTTGATACTAAGACTGGCAGGCTCTTTACTTACAATCCCGCCAACTGCGAGACTCGATATTCACCATGCTCGACTTTTAAAATATTCAATTCTTTAGCGGGATTAGACACGGGCGTGCTGAAGAATGAAAACCATTCGTTCAAATGGAATGGCACAAAATACGATCGTCCAGAGTGCAATCGCGATCAGACATTGCAAACCGCTGTCTCCAATTCTATAGTTTGGTGTTTTCAGGAGATCGCCTCTGGCGTTGGCGAAGAGAGAATGAAGAAGTTCTTGCACGCCTGCCAGTACGGAAATGAAGATATCACAGGTGGTATCACCAAATTTTGGCTGGGAAGTACATTGAAGATTTCGGCGATTGAACAGATCGAATTCTTGAAAAAACTTCTCAACGACGAACTGCCTTTTTCGAAACGCTCAATGGCGATTGTTCGCGGTTTAATTCGACTAGAAGTTTCCGACAAGGGTGTGCTCTACGGCAAGACCGGATCCGACCTGGAGAAGGGAAAGGGCACACTTGGATGGTTTGTTGGTTACGTCGTGCATCCAGATCAGATTTATGTGTTCGCTGCAAACACCCAAGCTGAAGACGGTGCCTCGGGGCCGCATACTAAGGAAATAGTGAAACGAATTTTTATCGACAACAATTTGCTTTAAATCTCAACCCCCTTTCAAATCTGTTTGATTGGATTTTGAGAGTTCTTCGATCTTCGCCTGAACGTCAGGCTTATTCAATAATTCATCGATAAATTTGGAAACGACAGCCAAGTTTACCGTGCCGTTGCCGACACCAGCAGTATTTACACCAACGACTTCGCCCCGGCTGTTAACCAGCGGCCCGCCACTATTTCCATGGTCTATTTTTGCTGAATGTTGCAAATACAATTTAGGTAGATCTGGGTTTCTCGGATCTTTGCCTCTCAATTTGTCTGACGAAATTAAACCTTCAGATAGAGAGCCGGTAACTCCCTTCGGGCTACCTAATGCGTAAACAGGTTCTCCCACTGTCAGCGTCCCAAAATCCGATCTTAACGTCATCGTTTTGGCCAGGGTTCCTGGAACAAACAGCAAAGCCAAATCATGATCTCGATCGAAAGCAATGGGCTTGCGAGTGAAAGAATATTTTGCAGGGTTGTCTGTGATCTGGGCCGTTCCGCCAAGATAACCTGCAACACCCAAATCTGAGTCTGACACTACGTGCCAGTTCGTGCAGACAACATCCGGTCTGACAAAGAATCCGCTACCGGTCGACATCGTGCCGTATTTTCGCAGTGCTCCAGTCTGTTTCTGGTCCACCTTGCCGCCCTTTTCGACAAGATAGATGATCGGGGTCGACCCAGAAAATTTCACCATGACAGGCACTTTTCCCCTTGGAGTTACCAACGCTCCGGCAGCCATCGGCACCTCTTTCCCATTTTGATAGAGCTTCATATTATCTTCGTCGTCGGCGACAGCTAAAATTGGAGTATCCGTAGAAAGGGAAACAAGCTCATACTTCGGGCAGGTGACTTGATAAGCCATTGTCTGAATTTGCAAGGTGACGATTGAGGGTCCGCATGTTTTAAAAATGTCGTGTGGTGACATTGGTGATGTCGGCAACGATGGTAGTGATGGCAAAGACGGCATGTGAAAGCCGGTGTTGGAGTTTGAGCTTGAGCTTGAGTCAGACCCCTCATGGTCTTTTTGACTGCCACCAAAGTTTTTAAAAGGGTTGGCCATCAATACGAAAACTAGCAAGCCTATGGCTAAGATCGAGCCAACTAAGGCTCCTAGTTTCACGAACATCGGTATTTCTTTCTTCTGACTAAAAACTATTGGTACCGCTTGCGGTGCCTCATTCAAATTGCCGCGGTCTCCACCAGGCACTCGATTTTGGTCCGCAGCCGCAGGCAAGAGTGGGTTGCCGAAGAGATCGTAACTCGCCGCAATCTGAGATGGCTTCGGGGTGCGTGAAAGATCATCTTCAGGAGGTTGCCCTCGATCCGGCAATCTTTTATTTTCTCCAGGTCCATCTCCGCGGTCTTGCGACATATAACCGTCCTTTTGCTAGTGGAATCACATCCACGATTTCTATTTAGTTACTCAAGTTTTTTTAGAGCGTCCTTATACTCTTGAAGGTTGTTGTCTATCGTCTGTGAGCTTCTATAGTCATTTTTAGCCGCCTCGAGTTTTTTCAGCACTTCATAAGTTTTGCCGCGACTATAAAATGCATCATCATTATTTTTATCGAGCGCAATTGCTTTCGTGAAATAGTCCGAGGCTTCCTGCAACTTTGCTTTATCACCCGATGATACCGCAGGCTCTAAGTAGGATAATCCCATCAACGTGAGCGCCTCTGATTTGACTCTTTTGTTCGTATTAGGGTCGTCGATTACGGACTGATATTTTTTTCGCGCGTCAAACACAGAGTCGGTCTTGGCGGAGTTTATGCCCGTAAAGAGTGGGTTCAGCGCCGCATCAGAATTGTTGGGGCCGCTCTTATTCAGTCCATACAATAGGAGGACTCCACTGGCTATGCCAACCACTGCTGTAACAATTCCACCAATCACCATTGGGCTCATGCTTCGCCCATACCGCGAAACTCCCTGCTGCTTGGGAGCTTCAGCAACTTTTACCGGTTCAACCGGTTCGACAAAGAGGTTGCCCCGATCTCTTTCTTTAGTCGGGTTGTCAAACAATTTGCTGCGATCCCCACCAGTTGTCTTATCCGCTACAGGCGTGAACAATCCGCCCCGATCACCAAGACGCGCTGGAGCACTCTTTTTGGATTGTGACTGCTCGGGCGGGAAGAGAATCGGTTTGTCCGGATGAAAATCCGGAATTTGCTCAATATCGTATAGGAGTAAGTTCTCAACCGTAGTAGCGTAAGTTCGCAGCGTCTTATCTTCGTGACTTTTTAAAATGTCAAACGTCTTCGATCTTGTCGGTTGTTCAAAATCATTTTTGTTGAAAATCAGATGCTTGTCGGCAATGTTAACTAGACGCCATAATTCTTTGTCTTCACCCAATCCGACGAGCGTTGTGTACATCACCCAGTGTGAGAAGTTGTCGAGATACCGGCCAAAATGGGCGTCAGTGCGACCGGGGTGCTGGTAATGTTCCAGACCGCGCTCATTGCTCTTTCGTCCCGCCAGCCGCGGCACAAACATGCCGTCGTAGTCTATAAGTTTAAACTCGTCATCCAGCACCATAATGTTGCCGTGACTCAAGTCACCATGGGCAATTCCAACTTTTCTCAGAGCCACTGACATTTCAAACCATTTGTCTGCTAGACGTCTGAGCTTTGGCTGATTGTCCAGATTGCGTTCGATGTAGCGATCGAGTTGTTCGCCATCACACCAATCCATTTTAAGTACGGGAAACCAATCGCCGTGAACTTTTATGCCCTTAGACAAAAATTCAAAATTGACAGTGTAAGGAAGGCCCAATCCGAGCAGGTCCCGACTAATCGCCTGATAGCGTTCTTGCTGGTCGGGAATTTCGCGCAGGAAACAACGCACCGCCACTTTACGCTTCGGACCTTGAAGCATGTAGACACTTGCAAAGTTGCCGCTGCGAACTGCGGGAGATCCGTATTTGTCGTACTCGGGCTCGCCTTCTTTCAGCTCCCGGTCGTCAAAGTTTAGATGAGGATTTTGAATCGCCTCATCGTAATCTGCTGCTACTGGCCATCCCGAAGTCACTCTTCCAGTTCCGCTCCTCGATTTTTCTTTTGACCAGGGCTTCCAGAGATTGATTTTATACCCTAGCAAATTGTCGTGCAGCTAAAACTGCCAAGACTTGGGGGATATAATGTTCACTTCTCGAAGATCGGCAGAAATGTCCAGCGCTCACGTCAGGAGTTTATCAAGTGCCTTACGATGCTCAAATTAGCCGCACTAATCCAGCAGCCATCATCTGCATGGTAGACCAGTCTGAATCAATGGAAGATGGTATCAAAGGTGACTCCAGTAAACGCAAATGCGATGGTGTTGCCGAGGTGCTGAACCGATTCCTGCACAGCCTTGTGATTCGATGCACGATTGGAATGGGAGAGGTGTTTCCATACTACTACATCAGTGTTATCGGTTATGGCGCACAGGTGGGACCTGCTTTTGTCGGTAAATTCCAGGGCGCCGAATCAGTTTGTATATCAGAATTGGCTGAGGCAGCGCGCATAGACGTGAAAAAAATTCAGCGTCCTGAAGGCCTTGAGACAATTCGAACCAAGGTTTGGTTTGATCCAATTGCTAACGGTCGAACTCCCATGTGCTCTGCTTTCAAGAGTGCGCAAAGAATCGTTGAAAAGTTTGTCGCTCAGTATCCAAATTGCTATCCACCAATGGTACTTAATATCACCGACGGCGATTCAACTGATGGGAATCCCAGTGAGGATGCCGAATTATTGAAGACCATACAAACCACCAATGGCAATACTTTGGTCTTTAACGTTCACGTGTCTTCGACGAATGCCCCAAGTATCATCTTCCCTAATGGTGAAGGACAACTTTCTGACCCGTATGCTCGAATGTTATTTCGCATGTCCAGCCCGTTGCCGGCGAAGATGTGCCAGACAAGCAAAGAACTGCGTTTTGATATTGCCGATGGTGCCAAAGGCTTCGCGTTCAACGCCGATCTGACTTGTCTGACAAGTTTGCTCGAAATTGGCACTCGCGGTCAAAATACCGTCAGCACTACTTAGTTCAAGCCTTTTCGAAGCTTCAATTCTATGCGATCCAATGTTGGTGTAATCCAACTGGTATCAAATGCGGTGACTGGCGTAAGCACTTCCGGCTTTTCAACAACTGATTTGGTTGAGTCTTTATGCGGCACTACAAGCGCGGTTCTTTCGATTCTTTCCACATGCTTAGAGGTGTGTGCGTGCAAGTGCACTTTAGAGGCTGGTACGTAGCCCGGCATTCTCGTGTTCGGCTGCTGAGGCGCGCCTGA
Organism: Candidatus Melainabacteria bacterium; assembly: GCA_003151275.1. Next base: position 83,674 of record PLXC01000063.1, on the reverse strand, counting down.
CGAATCATCAGATCCCGTGTGATAAGCGGATCTCTGTAAATATGAATGAGATGATGATGGTGGCGGTGAGTAGGCAGGCTGTTCTTGTGCCGGTTCCGGGTCGGCGTGTTTGTGTGGAACCTGCATAGTTGCCCGGTCTATGTTGTAGAAATTTGACCCTGGACTTTGGCTAGGGGCAGGTGGGGGCTGAGGCGTCGCCTGATGATAGCTTCCTTCAGACGGATTTCCGCCCGCCTCATTGCGATACTGGACGCCTCGACGAACCATGCTTGCGCCCTGCTGTAAATACTGCTGCCATCGACTAGCAGTAGCATGGAGGGGCATTATGAAGGCGCCGATGACGATGCTCGACGCAACTAATGCCTGGCACAATCTGTTCTTCGACATAGAACTCCGATTTTAACCTCTTAATATTATAAAGCTTGTCGAATTTTGGTCCATGCATCTTCAGGATAGAACTTCATTTAGCTACCTGTTCTTGGAAGAATTAACCATGCAAGTCAGTACCAGCCTTTTTGGAGAGGGCTTTCATTTTCTCGATCACATCAGGCTTTGCCAGCAACTCTTCCACGAATTTTGCAGCAACTGCTAGATTGACTGCACCGTTGCCTACATAAGTGCAATTCACGCCCACGACTTTGCCTTTCGAGTTGAGAAGCGGTCCGCCATCATTTCCTTCATCTATTTTGGCGGAGTGCTGTATATAAAGTTTTGGCGAGTCTGGATCTTTGGGGTTCAGCCCGCGCAGCCTATCTGACGAAATAACGCCGTTCGTCATTGAGCTATCTACTCCCCTCGGACTGCCTATTGCATATATTTTCTCGCCCACCTCGAGTTTGTTCAGGTCGCCGCTTAACGGCAGAGGCGTGGCATTTGAACCTGGCACATAAATTAGTGCAACGTCATGATCCTCGTCTACTCCGATTGCTTGTTGTTTGGCCACATCAAGGTTTCCGCGGTTTCCAGCCAACAGGGCCACACCTCCTTGGAATCCTTGCATACCGATATTAGCCGGCGCTAAAAGATGGTAATTGGTGACCAGTACATCCGGTCTAACAAAAAAACCGCTGCCGTCAGTGCGAATATTGTAAGGTTCCAAGGACATGCCTTTTGTCACTGCGACCGACTTACCTTTGTCGTCACGAATGATCATTGACGGTGCCGAAAGTCCATTAAGCTTGACCGTAATTGGTACCTCCGCATCGCCGATGTGCATTTCTCCTTCAAGTGAATCTACACGTTTGCCTTTGCTGTACAAGCTTGGATGCATCTCTTCATCAACTAAAACATAGATGGCATTACCATGCTTGTCAGTGAGCTTGTATTTCTTGAATTCCACTGCCAGAGCCTTTGAAACCAACTTGAGCTTGACTATAGAGCGACTGGAATTTTTAAAAACTTGAGAAGCACTGTATGTTGGTTCTACAAAGTTAGGCCATTGCCACCATGCGATAATTCCCAGCGCAAGGACAAGCGCCGAAGCGCCAGCAATTACCATGATCAGCACTTTGTTGTTTGCCGCGCCTTGAGTCTTGGTTGGAGTTGTCGGCGCAACTTTGTTGACTTGTGCAGCTTTTTCAACAACTACCTCATGAACTTGGCCTCGGTCGTTTACTGCTGCGGCATTCTGATTCGTTGATGGAATCGTTGCTGGTGGTTGTAGTTTAGCCGGTGCGGCCAACGGGATCGGCTCCACTGATTTCGATGGCGCAGCTGAATGAAATGGCTCTGCTGCTTTGGCTGGCGCTGCGAATGGCTCCGCTGCTTTCGCTGGCGCTGCCATCTGGAATGGTTCTGCCTTGGTTGGCTGATCTGGAAGAGCCGGGCTTAAGGAATCGTAGCCGAATAGATCGCTGCCGGGCATGATCATCGAATTCGGATTCATCCTGCCGGAATTTCGTGGCTCGCCAGTATCAGATGATCTCGAATTGGCAGAAATTGGATGTTCGGGTGATACCGCATCTGATGCCGATTTCACCGGCACAACAGTTGTGTGTCCATAAACATCAGCAACTGACTGATTTGGAATTGGCTTTTGTGCAGGTATTACCCATGTAGTATTGTTGGAAAGCAAGGATTTACTCAACTCGGCACCAAACTCCGACATTGATTTAAATCTTTCATCGGGATCTTTTGCTAGCGCCTTAAAGACAGCTCTTTCCAGCACTGGAGAAATGCTCAGATCTGGACGCACTTCTCCAAATGAGCGCGGCATGTCGCGAATATGCATCAAAACAGTTTCCATAGCATTCTTGCCGAGCAACGGAGGGCGCCCAACCAGGCTGTTGTAGAGCACACACCCCAATGCGTAAATATCAGTTCTGGCATCGATTGCAGATCCGTTGCATTGTTCCGGGCTCATATAAGCAGGGCTGCCGAAAACCTCGCCACTAGCAGTTAACTTTGAAAAATCTCCGCTTTCTTGCTCCAGAAGCTTTGCAATGCCGAAGTCGACAACCAGTGAGATTTCTTGTCCATCATCTCCGATCGAAATCATCACATTACTGGGCTTGATATCGCGGTGGATTACACCTTTACTGTGTGTATGGGCAAGGGCGTTGCAGATCTGAGTGAACAGAGCTACGCACCGGGTTGGCTCAATATGCTCACTATCTTCAATTACATCTGATAATGACTTCCCTTCAAGATAGTCCATAATCAGGTACGGAACGCCAGCGGCGGACAGTCCAAAATCGTGCACTGTGATGATGTTTGGATGCTTCAAAAGGCTTACTGCCTTTGATTCGAGTTGAAATCTTTGCAACATGACGTTGTCATGAACCAGCTCGGAACGAAGGAATTTGATCGCCACGAACCTGTTCATCATCAGATGTTTTGCCTTGTAAACCGAGGCCATACCGCCTCTACCAAGAACACCCGTAATTTGATATTTCTCCATAAACGTCGTGCCTAGGAGCGGATCACTAACGCCGCTGGTCAGGAGCGAGCCATCTACAGGACAATTGGAGATCAAGTCCTGCGTTTCGAGTCCGCAAGCCAAACAAATGCGAGTTGTTTCTTGTGAAGAACTCATTAATAACTCCTGCCTTGTTTTATCTGCCCATTTCTCTCAGCAGTTACGCTATTTTGCCAGACTCGCGCAGGCGAGAGGCATTTTTTAGTGCGAGAATGGTCTTATCCTGTTGAAGAATGTATATGATTTTCCTGACAGTTGGGAATGGATCAGTTCAGATAGGTCGAACAGCTTGCTGTACATACTGCTTCGGATAATGCGAGCCAATGCCGATCATGTTCTAAAGGGGCACAATTAGTGCGTATCTCGTTTCAGAGTTTCTCGATGCCGAAAGCAGGAAGGAGTTTTGCTGACTGCGAAGATGCGTATTTCCCCTCCGATCCAAACAATCTAGAAGTCTACGAAGCCGCTCAAGATGACGTTGAAATATTTCGCGCGGCAGTCTGTGATGGCGCGACTGACTCGATTTTCTCGAAACTATGGGCGCAGCTTTTAGCTCAAGGTTACGGTGCTGGTAAGTGGGCCTCGGACATTTCTGCTCAAACGATCACTGACGAGCAAAATGACTGGCATGAATTCTTACGTCAACAACAATTGCCATGGTACGCCGAGGAGAAAGCCGAATTAGGCGCCTGCGCCGCGTTAGCTGGTCTGACAATTATGAGCGAGCCAAAGAAATGGACCGCCCTAGCGCTCGGTGATTGTTGTGTTTTTCAAATACGCAATGGCACATGTGTATTGGCGTTTCCGATTACGACTTCGGCAAAGTTTTCTAACTTTCCACTCTTATTGTGCAGCGTTGCAGAACGCAACTCAGACGTATTTAGCAACAAACACACGATCCCTAATGGCACCTGGCAATCGGGAGACCAATTTTTCTTGATGTCAGATACGGTGGCATGCTGGTTTTTGTCCCAGATTGAAACGGGAAACGAACATGTCGTAATTCCGGCGCTTTCCAGTGTTCAAACTCTTGAAGCGTTCACCGCTTTGGTTAATGAAGCTCGAACTGCCGTGGGTGCTGATGGAAGTGTCTTGATGCGTGATGATGATGTAACCGTGACAATTTTGTCAGTAGGTGATTCCTCACTAGATTCGTCCATTGTTAAAAAGACGAACAGGATTGATTCTGTAAGCGAAAAATCGACCGTAGATAATAAGATTACAGGCCAAGCAGAGCCGCGCAATACTGCGCAGCTGCCCCCCTTGCCTTCGCAAAATAAGGTTTCGGGACAACCTGTTGCCGAATTGCCGGGAGCAGTTGCCTCCACTTCACCAGGACCAGCAGCAGTATTAGCGACAGCACCAGGATCAACAGCAGCATCAGGATCTAGAACAGGATCGGCAATAGGATCAGTAACAACTCCAGCACCAAAAACAGAATCAACACCAGGTTTAGCAGCACCAGCTGTACAAGCGCTCACGCCTAATCCACCTGGTTCGCCTCCATTTGTTGCCACTGCTAGCGGTGCGACATCGGATAAGACGTTGCCGTCAAAGCAAACTTTTGCGAAATCAACAAAGCAAGGTTCCACAGTTACCCGAAACCGGATAATGGTGGCAAGTGCCGTGATCGCGGTTTCAATAGCAGCTCTGACCTTAAACAATTCCTTTTCTTCCCACCATGCGCAAAAACCGATAGCACCAAAAGTTGGTAGTGAATCTACGCAACTAACACCAGCCCTTGTAAAATCCGATGCGGAAACAACAAAACAGTTCGGCAAGCACCACAAGACAAGGTTGCACAAGCCTAAAAAGCTTCATCAGAATTTGTCGGTCCCCGAGGCAGCCGCGGGTCGAGTCACTGAGCCAGCGCCAGATCAGAGTTCTGGGCAGAATTCAAGTCAGAATCCAGCGTCAGGTCAAACACCAGATCGAGTTTCAGGTACGCCGGCAACAGTGACACCTCCTGAGCCGGCACCTGATCGAATGCCTGCTAAAGCCCCAGAGAGAACGCCTGCTCCAGCCCCAGATCGGACGCGAGCACAAGCACCAGAGCGAACCCCGACCCAAGCACCCGAACGCGGGTTGGAACATGCACCTCAGCACGCACTTCAGCACGAGCCAATAGCTACGGGGCATCGAAGAGCTACTTCGGCATCGAAGGGTTCCAAGAGCATTTATCATTCAATCGACCCCGATAGGAAAAATAAAAACGATCTGCCTGAAAACTTGACGTCAAAAGACTAGACGCATAATTTCGCATAATTTCAGCGAAGTGAAATCAATCATGTAAGGAGTTTATTGTGCAATTAAGTCCCTATCTAAGTTTCAACGGACAGTGTGAGGCCGCATTCAAACTTTATGAGCAAATTTTGGGTGCCAAAATCGAAGCCATATTTCCCTGGGAAGACTCGCCCATTGCGGACCACGTGCCCGCAGAATGGCGAAGCAAGGTGATGCATGCTCGTCTAGTTATGGGAGATCAAGAACTGATGGGTGCTGATCAACCGCCTGATCAATATCAAAAATCGCAAGGCTTCTCCGTGTCGATTCAATTGACGGATTCCGCACAGGCTGAACGGATCTTCAAAGCGCTAGCTGAAGGAGGGACAATACAAATGCCGCTTGAGAAAACATTCTGGGCGTTGCGATTCGGTATGCTTACGGATCGGTTCGGCATACCATGGATGATCAATTGTGAAAATGCCGTGTCGGCCTGACTATCCTCGGATATGTTGCTGAAAAGAAAAAGGGGCGGTTACGCCCCTTCCCCATACCCATTAATATCGGATCTATTTAGAATCCAATGGAGTTTCTAAGAGTGTTTAACAAACCAGGATTCGATGTGTGGAGATAATCCAGAAACTGCGGATTATTATAGTTATTCCAAGAATAATTACCCTCATAGTTGTTGTGATGATATGCCAGCCACTGTGCGCGCATTTGTGCGTCTAGTTCTTGCTGACGTTCACGTGAAATTCGATTCCAATTATTTCTGTACAACGTGCGTTGACCGTTCCAATCGTTGTTCACATACACGTTTTGACGGTAATGACTGTTGTGATAGCGATTGTTGTTATTGTTGTTGTTGCGATCATCGCGGTGATCGTCATATCGATTGTCGTTGACACGCACATTAATGTCTCGACGATCCCAATTGCCACCGTGATTGTCGTTTTGATGATGGTGGTCAGCTAGTGCTGGCACGACTCCAATTGTCGAGACAACCAAAATCCCTGCCATTAACGTGTTTTTGATCGTATTCATACTTATCCTCCCTGGATCTCAAAATGCCTTTGAAGCAGACGCGCTTGATCAAAGCGTTGTTCCTAAAAAACTTATAAGTGTGCACTTATGAATCCTTCTTGGCATCCGCCCAATCTTTTCGCGAAGAGTTAACGTTGAATTTCAGAATTGAGTTGCAGATTCCAGCGTCCGATAGGGAATATGAAATGCAAGCAGGTATCCCCAGTCGGTGTTCATTTGGCTTCCCATTCGCTCGAAAAAGTTAAGGACCCTGCTGATGAGGACGCTGAGAAGCGGTCCTTTTTAGTTGGCGCAAAACAGCAGATTCCCATCCAGCTGGCAGGGCGTTATGAAATTCTTGAAGAGATTGGCAAGGGTGGCGTGGGAGTCGTTTACAAGGCGCGACAACCCGCTTTGCAGAAACTGTATGCGATCAAGATGCTTCACTCGGTGCATGCCACTGAGACGATTCTTCGATTTGAACGAGAAGCTCGGGCAATCAGTAAATTAGATCACGTAAATTTGATCACCTCGCATGATTTCGGTGTGACAGGTGACGGACGTCCTTATATGGTCATGGATTTTATTGAAGGAACGTCGCTAGCGGGGTTAATTAAAGAGCAAGGTAAACTGCCGCTCTCACTTACTCTAGATCTTTGTGCTCAGATCGCTAAAGGCATGGCCTATGCTCACGCTCAAGGAGTGATGCACCGAGATCTCAAGCCCGGCAACATTATGTTGGTTCTTCAGCCTGATGGCAGCAGGCTCGTCAAAATAATTGACTTTGGCATCGCTAAAATCTTAGTTGCTGACGAAGTCTCCAACCTCACGCAGACCGGCGATGTGTTTGGCAGTCCGTACTACATGAGTCCCGAACAGGCCGTCGGTCGCGGCATTGATGAACGCTCAGATATTTATTCACTCGGCTGTTTGTTTTATGAAATGCTTACTGGCGTTTTGCCATTCCGCGGAGCGTCGGCATTTGAGACGCTGTACATGCACATGCATGAGCCAGTCCCAACTCTTAAAAAGAATTCTTTGAAACAACAGTTTCCCGTTCCAGTCGAAAGACTTGTGGCAAAAATGTTGGCGAAAGAACAGTCGGCGCGTTGGCAGTCAATGACTGAGCTCGAAGGCGAGTTAAACAGCCTTCGCAAAGTGATCAATTCGCCATTTCAATCTCTGCTTCAACATGTCGAGTTTGATCCGCAGAGCAAATTTAAGTTTAATGCTTGGTATGGCACCGCATTTGGTGCCGTTGTGCTCATGAGTGTGGTAGCTCTGATTTCTTTTTGGCCTTCATCCCAACCCGAGGTTCACGAGAAGCCTGAGATAACGGCTTCTGAAGATTTGAGAGACCAAAAACTCGAAGATCCAAATGAATTGGCTAAGCCTGTCATCCTAAATAGTGGAACCGAAATCTCTCTCGAGCAACTCGATCTAACCGATCAAGCATTGAAATGGTTTCAAAAACGCAATGACGTTGTTCGATTAAATTTGAATGGTACGGGGACTTCCAGTGGAGGAATCAAGTACCTAAGCCACCTGCCATTGAAATCTTTAACTCTCAATCAAACAGGGGTATCAGACTCAGCGCTGCCGATCATCGGAAAGATGGACACGTTGGAGCATTTAGAACTAAACAACACTCTGGTTACAAGCGCTGGGTTGAAGGCTTTAATCAAACTGCCTAATTTGCAGGAAATCCGTTTGCAAGATGACAATTTGGTTGACTCTGCCTTTGAATCTATTGTCAAATTTCCTAAGTTGGAGAACTTGTCGCTCAGCAAGAACCCAACACTCACCGATAAGGGGATTGGTACCTTATCTAAACTTACCTCTCTGAGCGTTCTGCGTCTGGCAGGAATACACGTTGGAGACAAAGGAATCAAAGATTTTGGACGCTTGCGCAATTTGCACACTTTGGACCTCAGCTCGACCGACGTAACAGACAAGAGCATGGCAATACTTAGTCAGTTGCCCTTGAGACAACTTTATCTGAGTAATACGAATGTCACGGATGAAGGCGTTCTGCTCTTAAAAAAGAGCGCTAGTTTGGACCATCTCAGCTTGAATTCCTGTCCAAACGTGAGCGAATCTGCGGTGCGTGATTTGCGTCAAAATCTTGCCCATTGCAAGGTGGACCATCACGTCACTCATCGAACTCATTGAGATTATTTATAGTGATTGCGCTCTAGCCCTCATCGATCCGATTGGCGTTTTAAGAACTCCATAGACTGACTCCCTTGTTGCAGACGCCGAAGTTGCCGTGGTCTCCGGTCGTCGCCTGCTCGTCCAGCTTAAGCTTGTATCGGAATAAGAAAGAACTGGCGCGGCGCTATATGTGGCGCTGGTCGAAGTACGTGGTGGCAGTGCTTCAGCAACAGCAATCTGAGGCTGAGGTCGGTTCACAACGGGCATTCGTGAATGAATTGGCTTGACGTATTGTGAGCTTCTATTTGGAACTATCGTTGGTGCAGCAATTGCTCCTTTTGACGTTGTTTTTGTAGTGTTGATGATGCGCTTTGTCATCGGCTCCCAGTAATAGTTGTGCAAATTGGGAGTTGCACCTGTTAGCTGATTCTGCCAACCAGTGACACGATAGGTGCTAACAGTCGAGTGAGTAACTGTATGGTGAGTAATTATGTCGCCTGGGTTGGCAAGACATTTTAAATTTGCCGTTGCACACAGCATTGGGAAAACCAGCAAGAGATGAATTCTGCTGCTGAAAAGTTTCATGCGCCGTCTCCTCTACAGGATTGTTCAATTGAGTACTAAGTGGGTCCGAAAGCAATGCTTTTTGACCATCCAGATTATGCATTTCAAAAGTGACCAAATTGTTTCGTTTTCGTGACAAATTTTGAAATTCTTCAAGGCAAATCATTCCGTTTTATAGAAAGATAGTTGTTCTATTTGAGGAATTTTTGAATTCCAGTCCGCGTCCGCCGGAATATTGCCAAAGTAATCGTCCTACGAATCGGCCCCGACAACTCTCCTGGATAGTCACGAATCGAGGCGGGACTGGAGTCGACTGGAGTCCCGCGCTCCGTGTGAGCGCGACTATCCCAGTCGCCTTTAATCACGAATCGATCGATCTGGATAACGTGGATTACGCTCAAGCCTTCTATTAGCTGAAACCTTGAACCTTGTGTGGTTCATATGGCGCTTCCAATGTTTTGACATCATCGTCACTCAATTTAACCGCGAGCGCGGCGATGGCATCTTTAATATGCTGCGGTTTGGTTGCCCCTACGATCGGAGCCACAACTGCTGATTTCTGGAGCAGCCAAGCGAGAGCCACCTGCGCCCGAGGCAAGCCGCGACTTGTGGCAAACTCCGCTAAAGTTTCGACCACCTGGCGATCTGCGTCAACACAGAGTTTTTTGCCAAATTCATCTGTTTCGGAACGAGTGGTAGTTTCATCCCAGTCGCGCGTCAAACGACCGCGTGCCAGCGGGCTCCAGGGGATTACTCCAACGCCCTGGTCTCGACATAACGGCAGCATCTCCCGTTCTTCTTCGCGATAAAGGAGGTTCACGTAATTCTGCATGGTGGCGAATTTTGTCCAGCCATTCTGTTCAGAAATATAAAGTGATTTTACAAACTGCCAGGCGAACATGCTAGACGCCCCGATGTATCTGACCTTACCGGCTTTGACAAGGTCGTGCAGGGCTTCCAAAGTCTCGGTAATTGGAGTTTCATAGTCCCAACGATGTATTTGATAAAGGTCGACGTAATCGGTGCCAAGTCTTTTTAGGCTGGCGTCGATTTCGGTCATGATTGCCTTTCGTGAGAGACCTTGACCGTTTGGTCCCGGGTGCATTCGTCCATGCACCTTGGTCGCTATCACTACCTCGCCTCTCCTTGCGAAGTCTGCTAAAGCACGACCCGTAAATTCTTCACTGGTACCATCAGAATAAACATTGGCAGTGTCAAAAAAATTGATCCCCGCCTCCAATGCTTGCTTGATTATGGCCCGGCTTTCCTCCTCCGGGAGTGTCCATGTATGGGTGCCGCGTTTCGGCACGCCGAAGCTCATGCAGCCTATGCAAATGCGGGAGACTTCCAGTCCGGTGTTACCAAGTTTGACGTAATCCATTTAATTCATGACTCCTATTCCATTGACTCCTAGAAGTAACTCCTGGCAAGCGCACTGCATGTGGTGGCTATTCAGCCGCGTACATAATCTCTAGTGTAATCTGCGCTCCCTTACCTTGATTTGAATCTATCCATATTCTGGTCGGATAAATGCACTCAATCAAGTCTGCGCGTTCGCGAATGATGCTCGTGCCACTGCCACCTTTATTGGTTCGCTCTGGTGCGATGTCGGTGTCAAAACCTTTGCCGTCGTCTTTAATTACCATTGTGAACAAGCCTTTCTGTACGCGAATGGATAAGTTTACTCGTTGCGCTGAGGCGTGCTTAGCAATGTTTGTGAAACACTCTTGAGCAATTCGGTAGATATGCAGAGCCACTTCGTCTGGCAGTGATGGAATGGCCAGTGGGCAATCGAATTCGCATGTTAAATCGGTGCGCTTGCCCATGTTGTTGCATAGTTCTTCCAACATAGGCTGCAGTCCGCAATCCTTGAGGTCTCGTGGACTTAGATCCTGACACAATTCTCTCAGGCGGGTAGCGATTTCCGTGAGAATTTCGATCATCTCGCTATCGGGCATGCGTTTGGCACCAGATAACGAACGCTTCAGCAACATCACATTGCCCAATACTGCGTCATGAAGATCGCGGGCGATTTGTCCTTGAATTGCCTCTTGTTGGTCAACAATTTTTTGGACTAAAGCATGTTTTTCGCCTAGCAATGATCTCACGGATCGAGTCAAACTCTGAGCACCAGCCAGCAAACGAACTGATTCCGGCAATTGATCAAAATCAGCTTTTGATTTGTTGTTCAAATCTTTGAAGACGCTGCGCAACAAGATCGTCAGTTCTTCAGCAGTAAGCGGCAGCCCATCCATCATGCAGGATGCTTCGGAGTCACCATGATCCACGATCGTCAAGCGCAACTTACAACGAGAGGGGAGTTCCGCACTGCGAAGTGACGGAAGTTCGGTCGCCGGCAAAGTAAAAAATTCCACTACGTCGTTGGAACCACGTACGGACATTGCCCAATATGATGTCGAAACAATTAGCCGCTGAATGTCTTCATCGGCCGTGTTTGGTCTGCGTACAGCCACCATCAGTGGTTCTTGCGCAATGCTGTTGTTGTATTCCTTGCCGAGAGTTTCAAACAATACCTCTAGCGAGGAGATCATTGTTTCAGCTAATTCACTAGTTCGCGCAGAGCGTTGTCCGAAGCCAACTTGCACCATTCGGACTATGTTATTAGCGGCTTGTTTGATCCTATTGTTCATCGAATCTGTCATGCCTCAATCTCTAACTTGCCGTATCCACTTTCCACAGCCCAGGCAATTAATTCCTCTCTGTTGTTTAATTTCAGTTTGGCTAACAATACATCCACTTGTTTGCGTACGGTCTCGGGTGAAGTGATGCGTTGGTTGGCTATCTCCTGGTATTTCATGCCGCGTGCCAACATTTTGAGCAGCTGTTGTTCGGCGCCGGTAATGCGGATTTTACCGCTGCTCAGTAATTCGTCAGAGATGAAGGGACCTTTGCCTTTCATCACCTCTCTAATTACTTCAGTAACTTTGCTAATCGGTTCGGATTTAAGGAGATAGGCCGCAACATCCGTTTCCAGGACAATTTGCAGAATTGCCATACGGCTGTCGCCAGAAAAGACGATAATCCGGCAATTTGGAATATTGCAGAAAGTTTCAACCAAACTTTTTGGACCTTGGGAATCAGGCAGATGCAGATCCAGCAAAACAACATCTGGTTTAAGTTCCTGAGCAAACTTTAGACCTGCTTCGAAACCAGAGGCAATGGCCACAACTTCAATATCAGCTTCTGCTGAAAGTTCGGATTTCAAACCTTTCAGAGTCGCCTCATGATCTTCAACTATAAGTAGACGAATTACCATGGCTGATATTATGCGCGCTTCAAAAGGGCGAGGAGGTTCCCCGCGTAATATGTACCCGATTTTAGGGGATCATTGGCTGATCGGGTTAGTTTCCCCGGCCGGCTCGTATTGAATTGCCACAATAGTGACGTTGTCTGGAGCGCCCGCTTCTAAAGTTTTGGACAGCAAGTTTTGGCAGACTTGATCGGCAGACTCGCAAGTTTGGATCGAGGCGCCAATCTGTTCATCTGACAGCACAGACGACAAGCCGTCACTGCATAAGATAATCCATTGTTTGGAACTCATCTCGACTTCAGTTTTTTCAACCTCTACATCGCGGTGATGTCCCAAACAACGCGTAAGCAAATGCTTAAACGGACTGGTTCGGCATTGTTCGATCGTGATGCGATTGCTTTTCAGCATCTCGTTAACCACTGAGTGATCGCTGGTCAACGTTGAAGCGGTGCCATCCTTCATCACATATGCGCGTGAGTCACCAACGTGTGCAATATGCAACTCTTTTCCAGTCGTTTGCACGGCGATCACAATTGTGGTGCCCATGCGAGAGGTTGTGGCAATTTTGTCTGCTGCATCACAAATATTTTCGTTGGCTAGCGCGACGGCGTCTACCAGCCATTTTTGGATCTCTTCTTTGTCACTTGGATGCGGAGCGCTCTCCTTCCACAACTTTTGAATGGTTTCGATTGCGATGCGGCTGGCCTCAGCACCACCCTTAACACCACCCATGCCATCGGCGACAACAAAAACGCGCTCATCGGGGCTAACGTAGAAATTATCTTGGTTTTCCTTTCTGCAAAGTCCGCGATCACTTACGGTAGCGACTCGCCAGCTGAGCTTGGTCATAGATAGTCCTCTTTGATTAGCAAATTATGCCATGTCTCTTAGTTTAGTAGGTCAGGTGAGGATTGTGAATTCCCGAAAACGAGTATCTGGATTGCGGTCGTAAGAAATCGAACCCTTTTATAGATAGAGTTGTGGCTGGACTGGGGATATTGTGCCTAAGTTCGTGAGGAGCCAGAACATGGTGCGCAGCGACGATAGGTCTGATTTCGATGAAGAAGTTGGCAGGTCCACCCCGATCAGCTGGAGGGACGTGCTCGGTCGAACGTCACAGACTCCTGGCGTCGTCGCCGATTCACTGGCTTCTGACGAAAGGTTCGAAGTATTGGCGTTAATCGGCACTGGGGCCTGCTCAAAGGTTTACAAGGCCCGCCAGGTCGAGCCCAACCGGGTTGTCGCTCTCAAGGTGTTGCATCCCCATTTGCTGACCAATGCCGAGACAATTGCTCGATTTCAGCGCGAAGCGGAGTCGGGGGCACGATTGAATCACCCCAGCATCTGCACGGTTTATGAATATGGTCGCCTGGCCAATGGACACCCATTTATTGCCATGCAATACCTTGAAGGCGAGAGTCTCGCCAGTCTTTTGAGACGCTCCGAATGCCTGAATATCGAACAGGCGCTGCCAATTTTCATTTCGTGCTGCAATGCCCTGATTGCCGCCCACGAAAAGGGAATTATTCATCGAGATATTAAGCCGGCCAACATATTCATTCAAAGCATTGGTAAGGATGCGGGCGCCAAACTGTTGGATTTTGGGCTGGCAAAACTGCTCAGTCACAGCGTCCCGACCCTAACGCAGACAGGTATTACACTCGGTACCGTGCAGTATATGAGTCCCGAGCAAATATTGACCGAACCCGTAGATGCCAGAAGCGACATCTATTCGCTCGGCTGTGTCATGTTTCAGACTTTGACAGGCAGGCAGGTTTTTGACGGCAGGACTGCTTTTGAAGTCATGGATGAGCACTTAAATAAGCTGCCTGCCACTTTGCAAAGTGCCAACCCTGGCGCCCAAATTCATTCGGACCTGGAAAACGTAGTCTTGAAATCATTGGCTAAGGATCCCGAGCGACGTTATCAGAATGTTCTTGAGTTAAAGAGTGCTTTAGAGAGCATGTTGGTCAAGCCGAAAAATCGACTCGCAAATCAGACAGCTCAATTTATCCTGCTGATAACAGTCATTGCCATGGTCGCTCTTTTTTGCTACATGTTTTTAATAACGAGATAAGCCGAGCAATAAATAACGATGCGCGTTTGGTTGCAATTTCGCTGCGCGGATTGTTGTCGCAAATGCATTCCTCGGATCTGACAGTTTGACATTGCATCATATCTAGTGCCCTTAGTACGTTGACTTACGGAGAAACCGTGACGGAATTTTTGATGTCTGAATACATCACAAGCGGCGTTCGCGTTTTGCGGGACTGGCTGAGAGTTAAGTCGGCGGCACCCAAGAGTTTGCTTAAATCAACAAAGTCTTCTGGAATTGACGCGCAGCCGACGGCGAGTGCAATTCTGCTGCCATCAATTCGTCCAAGTGGTTTTTCGGTCAAGCATCTGATCAGGCGGTTTGCGAATGTGCGCGCACCTGTGGACTTAGTGTGCGGCAGAAGCAGCGCATAAGAATCTTCGTCGTAGTGTGCAAGTATATCAACGTGTCGTTTGAGTGCTGTTATGCGCACTACGGCGTCAACCAACGCCGCTGGAGGAAGCTTCTTGCGCACCATGTTGCCGTCTTCTGGACCTTCCTCTTTTACATCAAAAAGGATCACGGATAGACTTGAGCGCGATCTTAAACTGCGAAAATACTCCTGTTCCAGAAAGTATAGAAACGCCGAGGTCATGAACATTCCCGTGTCTTGATTGCGCAAGCTAGTCATGACATGTTGGATTGCTTCAGCGTCAATGCTTCGCGGATTCAGAATCAACGACTGAGCAGACTGGGTAGGAGGCATTGGAACTGGTGGGGTGTACCGGGCTGAGGAAGCGAACGGCTGTTCAAGCGTCGAAGCTGCTGGTTCGAAGCTGGTCGGCAGGGGCGGCTTAGTTGATGGATTCGTCTCTTCGATGGTGTCAGATTGCAGCTCAGGATTGAAATTTTCGACAACATCGAGCGGTGCTGCTTCTGAAGGTTGTTTAGTAGTCTTGCTTTGATTGGTTGCAAAGGGCGACTTGCCGGTTTTCTGCGCTTCTGTACACGATGAAGCGATCAAATTGTTGACTAATAAAACGTCACAGCTGCTGTAATCAAACAGCTGATCGCGTTTGCCCTTTTGTTCGCAATACAGGCACCATCGCGGGTCTCCCCGGAGATTGCACAAAACGATAAGGGTAAATATTGCCCCGCCTTGTGTTCGCCAGATGATTTGCATCTGTTTGCCGCGATTCTCCAACGCTTGAGACAACAGTTGGTGCAACGCTGGTAATTCAGGTTTATTTTGGAACTGACCTGAGATTCCGGTGTTTCTAAACATGGCTCCGCTCTTTAGTGATATTCGTACAATTATGCCTGATTATGTCTCTATTTTTCTTTTTAATTTTGTGCTATGCGGGGAGACTTAAGGCTGGACATGGAGATAATCACCACGACAGTCCGACTCTGCATCCCGTTTAGTCACCTCCGCATCTCTCTCTCTCTCTCTCAATCAATGAAAGGAGTCTGTCTGAGCAATGAGCCTGGGATAGTTCGTCGCTCCTTCAGTAATCAAAATTAGTAGCGGCACTATATTCAGTATCGTATATGGTGGCTAGTCAGCTTCCGAATAACTTATCCAGTATTTTATACAGCCATAAGAGGGCAGGATTCATTGCAGTAAACGTATGCCAATCGTCTTTACGCGACCTGAAGTAGAATTTGATGAAAACCATGATCCATCCCAATACAGCTGCTAGTTGGATCAAATCAATTGCAGCGGCATTTCCCTCAACCATTGTCTTTAACACTAAAAAGAAACAGACTATGCAGCCTAAAGTGGCCAAGGACATTATCAACATAACTATCGGATTCTTGTATGGTGCTTCATTGTTTCCTTCTTGGACTAGTAAGGGTTTGGTGGCGTTCCATCCAAACAATAGAAGTGTTTGAGCAACCAAATTAACGGCCAGTGACATCAATATATGATCCGAAGATGCCATGGAATATTCGAGGATTTTGAATCCCCCCAAAAGGAGCAAAACCATAATGGCGATGGTCGTTTCCGGCCGCGCTAATCCTTTTAGAACGTGGGCTTCTTTCGCTGGCGAAGGCATTGGTGACGAAGGCAAAGGACTAGCGACTCGTTGCACTTCGGCATGGTCAAGTCCTGCAGGTTGGTGCGAGCTCCCATGGACGGGATCATGTGCTTCTACAGGCAGCGGGCTGTTCAGCGACTCTGGACTGTTGGACAGCTCTGGACTGTTCAAGAACTCTGGATTGTCTGAAGGCTGTTCATCTGATACAAGTTCAGTTTTGTCCGATTTTTTAAATCTCAATTCATCGGGCACGGCACACCTCCTACGGAGTTATGCCCAATTAGTTGATCCCCTGGACTTGTTTGATCGGTCTACTTGTCATCTGCCACCGTATCCGGTGCGGAGTACTTGACGATTACACCACCTAGTTCGCTGATGTTTTTCTCGAACGTTTCTAAATTGACTTTGTTCTCGGCGCCGTGGTTATACATCCAATCGACCAGTGCATCAACTATTTCCGCTCGCATAAACTGCGTTTCCAGCTGCAGATGCCCGAATTGTCCCTTCCAAGCCAGAGTCTGATCGATTGAAGGCATATTGCTCATCAGGTCGGTTACATGCTTTGGCGAAACGCAACTATCTCTACTTCCCTGAAGGATTAGAACTGGCAACTTGTCAGACGTTTGTTTGCCCCATTTTGCAGTTTTGTCAACGAATGAATCTGTGGCCAACAGTGCCCCTAATGTAAGACGCTTAGTGATTAAGGGGTCGTCCAGCATCTCGTCAATTACTTGTTTTCTGCCGGAAACTAAGTTCCTGATGAATGCGTGCAAATCAACTTCGTGATGTGGTGACACAACAGCTTGTAATCCGCGCTTAAGGTTGCCGCCGCCGATCACCATCTCTGGATTAACTTTAACCGCTGGGGCTGAAAGAATTATTCCATAGACCAGGTCCTTGTGCTCTCCAGCCAATCGAACACAGAAGGTGCAACCGAGACTTTCTCCTAAAATTACTAGTTTTGCATCCGGATACTTAGCCTTCACTAACTGTGCCAATTTCTCGAGTTCTTCATAGCTCTTTTCGAGATGAACTTTCGATTTGTCGTCTTTGGGTTTGCTCCACGTCTTCTCAGTACCGCATCTGCCGAATCCGCGCATGTCAAATGATACGAATCCGATGTCGTTAATGGCTAAAGCACGGGCTAGCACGTGATATCTACGGCCGTGTAAAGTCAAGCCATGCACGCCAATGATCACAGCTTTGGGCGGGTCACCCACTGGCATCCATTCATACGTGGGCAGACCTATCTGCTTACTGAACTCCCCATCTTCTGTGTATACGTACTTAGCAGCCAACTCCGGGTTGACTTTATCGGGATATTTGTCGGATGGCATCGTACATTCGATCGCTAGAGCGCTACTGGTGTTTGCGATTAGGCAAGCAAACGCAACCAGGAGCCTAGTTATATTCACAGACAGAGAAGTTCTCATCTTTAACCTATTTCTCGAACTGGGAAACTTTAGCGTATCTTACAATGCGGGCTCATCAGTTCAACGTGCAATTGGATTATTAGTCTGTCAGGTGCAAACAGCAGAATAATTTGCTAATGCTGCTCGTCACCTCACCAAAGAGGGTAAAGGAACGACGACAAGATAGTATGATTGTTCTATAGTTGTAGAACTCTTGCATGTTGAGGCTGCTAATGAAAACTGTCTTCCATCCCACAATCAAAGAAGTTCGGTTGGAAAATATCCTGTATGCGCTTAGCGATCCTGTTCGCCTTTCAGTTGTTCAACAGCTGGAAGAGCATGGCGAGATGACTTGCGGCGAATTCAATTGCGTTGGACAGAAGGGTAAATCGACGATGACGCACCACTTTAAAGTGCTACGTGACGCTGGTATTATCCACACGCAAGTGGAAGGAAGAGAACATCTAACTACGCTTCGACGCAAAGAGCTTGATACCAGATTTCCCGGGCTGCTTTCAAGTATCTTAAACGCCGCCGGTGTCCGCACAGCCAGCGCAAGGCAGCGCCGCTAGGGCCATTGGAATCAGAAGTACCTAGATTGACTTTACCGGATTTTGATTTGAAGCCGGTGGAGCGGAGCGTTGGTGCAAATTGGGATCGTCCTGCTGCTTTAAACAAGCGTATCGGAATGCACCCGTGAGCTGGCAGTACTTGCTCCTTTCCATACATCCGCCAAAATTTCGTATGATTTGAGTCGGTCCTGAAAGTCGTAAAAATCTGATACCACTATCAGTTCATCCGCGTTGGTTCTTTCAAGAAGATCGTCCAGTCCCTTCTTTACGGTCTCTGGTCCACCGATCACTGCGATGTCCAAACGACTTAAGACAGCAGCTTTCTCATAGGCATTCCAAATTTCGTCCATATTTTCAACTGGTGGCTTAGACTGAACCGATTGCCTTCGAACCAAGCCAAGAAATTTTTGGAACGTTGTGGTGGCAAGTTTGTTTGCCAACTTGTCTGACTCTGCGGCGATTAAGGGAACGCCAACCATGACGTAAGGCTTCTTCAAATCTGAGGAAGGTTGGAATTTGCTGCGATAGATTTTGATCGCATCGTCCAGTTCATCCGGCGCAAAATGACTAGCAAACGCAAAAGGTAGTCCCAAATCTGCCGCTAGTCTGGCGCTGAATGTGCTGGAGCCCAGCAACCAAATTGGGATAGTCAAGCCGGATCCTGGATATGCTCGCACTTTTTGATCGCTTGTTGGAGCGCCCAGATATCTCTGCAATTCAGCTAACAACTCCGGAAATTCGTGTCCGTCCGCCATCAAACTACGCCTTAGTGCATAGGAGGTGATTGAGTCAGTGCCAGGGGCGCGTCCCAGCCCCAAGTCGATTCTGCCAGGATAGAGCGACTCTAAAGTACCGAATTGTTCGGCGATGATCAAAGGAGCGTGGTTGGGAAGCATTACACCACCTGAACCGACTCGGATTTTTGAGGTGCCGCCCGCCACATATCCGATTAAAACGGATGTGGCTGTGCTGGCGATACCGGGCAAATTATGATGTTCTGCCAGCCAATATCTGTTATAGCCCCAGCGTTCAGCGTTTTGAGCCAACTCGAGAGTATTATGAAAGGCGTCGGCAGCCGTTTTGCCTGTCGCGACCGGGGCTAAATCGAGGACTGATAAAGGGATTTCTGACAACTTTGGCATTGTAATTTTCCTTGGTCATACTTGGTTGCTCGTATGATCGAGCTTGATTCTATTGTTCAATTACTATCGTACAATAATTGTGGTCTGATCGACAAATCTAAACAATGTTGTAACGACTCGGTGATCCTTCCCGATTCTTGGGATTTCGAGTGCTGGTCTAAACCTGGGAGCGCCGCCATCCTTGGCGGCATCAAATTCAAATTCAAATTCATATTCCTATTGAAGAATTTTCGGTGCCGGCCGGAAGCGTGCTAGGGATTCGAAAACTTGTTTCGTTAGTGGTTTTTTTTCGGGTTCTAGTCTTGCAAAGTGTCAGGGATTTTGTGCGATTAGTTCTTGCATGTCCAAGTAATGAGCAGTTGTGCCGCCATCAACGATAATGATTTGTCCCGTGATGTAAGAGGAAGCGGGCATTGCTAGAAAAGCCACGACCGCCGCTACTTCCTCAGGCTGACCAATGCGCTTAAGCATCGCACGCTGCTCAAGCGCCTCGCGAATTCGAGGACGACTCAATAAACCTTCGACCAGTGGTGTTTCAATATATCCTGGTGCCACCGCATTGACCCGGATGTTGTGGATGGACCATTCGTGAGCCAATGAACGAGTTGCCTGGTTGAGAGCGGCCTTAGTGGCACCGTATATGACACCGGAGCCAACAGAACCGAATGCAGCCATAGAGGAAAGGAAGATGACGGTTGCTTCTTTTCCTTTCAACAACAATGGATTGGCTCCACGGCAAATTTCTAGCGCGGACATCAGGTTTGTGTTCAGGATGGAGTTTAGCTCATCCGTTGTGTAATCCATTATCTTCTTGCGGATATTTGTGCCGACATTATTGACGACAATATCCAAGCGTCCCAGCTTCTGCGCCTCCGCGAAGACCGCATTTCGCCCGGCGGGATCGGTAACATCCGCCGCTACCAGATGGACTCGATTGGTGTCGCTTCGGAGACTCGAGTACGCTTGTTCTAAGGTGTCCATTGTTCGGGCGACGGCAATCACTTCCGCTCCCAGATTGAGAAACTCCTCAGCAACGGCAAGACCGATGCCTTTGGATGCGCCAGTAACTAGAGCGATTTTGTCTTTAAGTGTCCAAATGTTTGAGTTCACGTTTCCCCCATTTATGGAATTGTTTTGAGATTGTTAGTGTTTACCTGGGCGTCACCGGCTGGTGCTATGGTGAAGGAACTTCGTCTGGTGTTAATAATGAAAGAGCACTTCCAAAACATAGTATCTAACACCTTAAATAATACGCTCGATAAATTGAAAGGAAATTCAACTGCCTTTCAAAATAAGCTGAGGACTTTTTCCAAGGAAGTCGGAGGCACGTTTAGTCTTCCGCAAGGAAAAATTGATCAATCCAAAATTGATCCTCGGTTTCATGAATTGACTGACGCGATCAGCTCATTTGTAACCCTACCGATGATTGAGGTGCGATACAAGCAGTGGGTAATCACTTATGCCGGATGGTTGGCACCACCGCCGATTGGGCCCATGGTAATGCTATCAGTATCCTATCCAATGAAACCGTCAATTAAATTGGCTGTGGCAAATAAACAGCAACACGACTTGTCTAAGTTAATCACCTCGGCTGCCATACCCACAGATAAAGCGCTGCGCGAGTTTTTGAAAACAGCTATGCCTGATTTCCATGTGCCAACTCCTTCGGCTGAAGACATCAAGCACCGTGACCTGTGGATGACATTGCCTGAATCGCGAACTGGAGTAATCGAACTCGACCACATTTGCAAGGTCCGCTCCTCCGATGCAAAGCTTAGCAAAGCGATTTTTGAAGATTGGAAGGCCAGGGAGTCTTATCTCAAAATTGCCAATGAAAGTTACCTTGCCATCAATGGAAGCAAGAATGCCGTCGCCTTAATGATACGCACGAATGCAGATCTCGAACAATTGAAAGCGAGTCTTGAATTTGTCAAAAGTGTTTTAGATCGGTCTTACCAGCTAAAGATATCGAGTCAGTCCTCCTCTTAGCTCGACGCTTTCTCGCATGTTCGGCATATCCGCCTATGTCAGCGTATCCTCCTATGATGGATTCGATGTAAGTGCGTCAATGAACTAAATTGAAAAGATCACAGAATCTTTTCCCGGCTCATCACTACAGATCAAGGGATCATTTGTTCATCGTCATGAATCGAATTCATGCACAATCGCCTGCGCACCAAGGAAGCCCAGTGGTCCGGCAAGTGCTGTAGCACCGCCTGTAATGGCTACGTCTTTCAATGCATTTCCTACCGAGCCTAATGATGGATGGCTAAAGGCTTTGCCAAGATCGGTAATCTCATCTATAGTTCCTCTTACTACGGGATTTCTGCCTAGTGCATCATCCATGATTTGCTTTTGATTAGTTACCTTGGGATTTCCTTGGGCATCTAGTTCGACGTTGACTGAAATGTTGTCTGGTTGCATCAGAACAAATCTTGCGAAGGATGGCAGCGGGTGGCTAATTTTAATGCTATAGAGGTGATTGCCATCAGGTAATTTGCTTTCCTTAACTTCTTTCACGTCGCTGGTCAGATCATGTCCCCACACACTTGTTTTAATGCGCAAGCCTTGTAGATTATCTAGCGAGAACAAACCATTGCGATTGCGCAAATCGAATGACGCGTTGCCAATTTCTATATCCTTTAGATTTACAAGTCCGCTGGTTCCAGGCACCTCGAAATTGATCGGCACGGTAGCAGCGTTAGACCGCTTCAATTCGATGTGCTCACCATGCTTGGACATGCTATCCGTTCCTCTTATGAATCCGGTGATTGGATCGTTGAAGTTTAAATGGATAGTGGCGTCGATTTTCTTATACAGTTCAGCGGGACTGATTGAGCCGTCATCAATAGATGGCACCGCCGCTAGTGAACGATCCACGTCAGACTCGATGCCGCTCACTCCTCGTTTTTTCACGTCTGCTATCAGCCTGTCGACTGGGTCGACTGGCTTGTGAAGATCGCGCGGAGGGTCGTTGGCTGGAGGAATGTTGTCGCTCGTCGAAGCAATTTTAGGATGCTTTTCGAAGAACTGCACCACCGTGTCCATAGTCTTTTGAACGTTATCGGGAGTGTGTTCACCGCCAGCCACCACAATTTGCTCTACTTCGGCGCCGTTCTTCGGATTAATGTAATGATCCTTAGTTTCCTTGCCATCAGTTTCACGTGTAGGCTCACCGGTGATACCGTCTTTGGTGTTCCAATACTGGGCTACATAAGAGTTAGACTTAAAGGTTGGGATGCCTAGTTGAGTTAAACTGTCAGGAACGCCTTCGATCCCACCGATAGGAATGACAGTGTCGTTGGTACCATGGATGTTGAGCACCGATATAGGTTGCGTCGGAGACTGCTCCTTTCCGCTCATGGCACCACTAACAACCGCGATCGCAGCAATTTTGTCTGAAAGTGCTGCTGCGGCATGGAAAGTCATCATTCCGCCGTTTGAGATACCGGCCATAAATATGCGCTTATCATCGACATTGGCTTGGCTTTGCGTGTCATCGATAACGGCGCGCAGAAACTTGATATCGTCTGAATGTTGGCCGGGCGGAATGATACCATTATCGGTGTCCCAAGTCTTCCAATCCTTTTGTCCGAACCATTGCGTTGAGTCAGGATAAGCGACAATGAAACCTTCCTTATCGGCCGTGGCGTTTAAATTACTTCTATGCTCGAAATCGGCACTGTTGCCGCCCATTCCGTGCAGCGCAACAATCATGGGCATCGGTTTTTTGCCGTCATAATTGGGCGGCACGTGCAGTATATAGTGGCGATCAACGCCATCTACTTTAATCGTTTTGTCATACTCGCCACCATGTTCAACGTGATCAGCCGATGCACGATTTAGTTCGGTGAAGTTCTTTCCTGACCCCGCAGGCACAGTGGCATCGTTCGGTATCGAGGGCAGAGATGCACCATTCTTGGTTGGCTTGGGTTTCTTGTTTTGATTTTCTTCGACTACTTTTTCTAAGCCAGTTAGAACAGGCGTGACAGTGTCACTCATCCACTTTGGATATTTTTCGGCAAATTTGGCGACATCTGCAGCGTCACTGAGTTCATCGTGCAACACCAAGCCGGGAAGACTTTGTCCGGTTGTGTCCGCTGCTGATCTAAGTACGGTGCTGGCCAATGGAGCGATGAAGTCGCCATTCTTGGTTAGTTTAATCGTCACTGGAATTTTGTCGCCGATATCGAGAACGTTTCGGACAGTGGGTGTGATTGGATTTTCGACCATTCCAGTAATCACAGAATTACCGGCTTGATCATGACTTAGCTCTGCTTCCTGAACTTGAACCGAGCGGTCATTCCCGAAGGCAGAGAAGGTCAAATCGAGACCAGAGATGTTGCTGATTCGCTTGGGTTCACCGTTTAATGCCAAGTCGAATTTCAGCGTACCCAAATCCACAGATTTGATTGAGACTAGATTCTTGACCACATCTTGATTAAGAGGAATGTGCCTGACGGCGTCCCGTTGCAGCTCGACATGATCTCCATTTTTGATCACCTTGGTGACGCCATCCAAAATTGCCGCCACTTGTGGGTCTTTATCCACTCCTGCCTGGGCAAGAGCTAAGGAAAATTGTGCTTTTGACAGTTCGAAAGAACCCGGCAGTGTTTCTAAAACGCCGACGATTTTTTCTATTGTGTTCTGCGATTGGTCGCTGGTATTTTTCGAGTTGGTGTCTGTCGATTGGCGGAGAGCATTCGGTTCGGTTGGCGCAAATGCTTGCTGACTTAGACGCTGGGAGCCATCATTGACCGCCGCCAAAGTAGTGGCATGAACGTCTCGATGAGACGCATTGGAATGAAGGGCGAACAAAGTTGAATCTGTCACCAGGCAGTCCCTCGATGGACCAACGGATACCAGCCATCTTGTGGCGGTGCGGACCTATAGTTTGGGCGATCATTGCTACTATGCGTGAGATCTATCGGTCTGTCAGTAGGGAAAATACGAAACCACCAGACGCTGGAAGTTCAGCAATCCTTGTACACGCCTTGTACACGCATAGAAGCTCAAGCAGATGTCGGCAAGGATGCCGGCGCTCCCAGGCTAGAGGCTTAAATGTCTGGCCAAAATAACTGCGCAACCCTGCCTTTTCGCCTCACTCCTTGCCATTTCTACAGCTGCAAGAAGTGACTCCATATTGTTGACGTCCTGCGGATAGTTAGCCACGCCAATGCCTATAGAGAGATTGCTTGCTTCGATGCCGGATAAACCAGTCGCCGAGAGCAGAGAAACTTTGATCTCATCTGCACTTTTAGCAGCCGCGCTCTCCTCCACTCCCGGCACTAGCAAAGCAAGCTCGTGTCTTTCGTAGTGCGTCAAATAGCCAGGCGAGCCTTCCCTAATCCGGCAAGCAAGCTCCTTTATAAACTGCGTCGATCTTGGTACAGCTGCTTTGCCAGTGCGGATTGGCTCAACGTCGAATAACAGCAATGAAAAAGTGCTCTTCTGGGCTCCTTCAAATTGTTGATCTAGAAGGAACAAAAGCGCACTGTAAGTTAAAAGTCCAGTTTCATGGTCACGTAACATACTGTAGACGTTGGAAAGATAACTACTGTTAAGTATTTTGGGTTTAATAGTGAGCTGTTCCCGTTTCGACACCCGCTCAAGGCGGATTGCATCGCATCGAATCAAGTTTGCTGCGATCTGCACCCACTGGCTACGCTGTAAATTCAGCTGAGAGACCACTTCTTGCAAAGGTCGCCCAGGGTGCACTTTTAGATAGAATGCTTTAAGCAGACCCATGTCGACCGGCTCACCTTTGAGCATCATTAGTTCGAACTCGGCTTCACTGAGCTTCTGATGCACGCGTGTTAAGACGGCTTGCATGCTAACTCCCGCCCTTTTTAAAAATTCAGTGTTGTCGGAGAGCTGAACACCCTGCAGAATCAGCGAATTGATGCCTTGAGTAATAGTCTTTTCCTTGGTGGTTATTCTTGGCTCGAAGTGGAATTGTCCATCTTTCCAGCATATAACTTGAAGTACACACTCATCTCCTGTGCTGTGTGTGCCCGCTGCGTGCACAGGTCGACCATCTTCGAAGTAGATATCGACAGAGGCTACAGGCCGCTGAATTCTTAGCCGACCAGTCATCTGTCCAAGCGAAACTGATTGCAGCAGATTGGTGATGTGAACGAGATCAAGGCTGCCAGTGAGATGTTCTTGCCGTTGGGTATGCCGCTCTGCAATGTAGATTGGCACAGTATCGAAGGTAGCGGTTAAGGGAATTTCTTCTGGTCCCAAAATTGCATACGGGTGCCGTCTAAAGTCATTCTCGGGCGATGTTTCCTGAACTTTTTTCAGTTTTGGCAGAATTGGAAGCCTGGCGAAAGTCTTTCCCTGCTCCTCAACGGTATTTTGCTCGGAAGACGATTCACCCAGCACATCTTTGATCATGTTAAGCACCAGCATCAAATCGCTGGTTAGATGAAACCATAGCTGCGTCTTCCCCGCAAACATACGCCACTCGAAAGTGCCGCCCAGCTGTTCGAGATAAACGAGAGACAAGGAATAGGTTTCATTCCCTTTTGAGAACGAACAGCTGAAGGAAACTCCCTTGTCTTCCCCCGCAGCGGTCATCAACTCGTGAAGATGGATCTCGGTGGGCGTTTCCGTTAGGCTGGTGTTGACTGCTTGATTGAGCATATGTTTTGATCTGAGGTGACGATTTCGAGCTTGTCTAGGCATTGTACCCACAAGCTAAGACATCCTTTTCGACCCGTGGTCAAGACGAGTGGAATGCTCGTATTAGACCGGACCCTTGCTGATGGGCTAGCCCAGTCCGAAATTGTCATTCTCGGCACCATCCGTGGTTAGTCCGGACTGAGCAATAGGACGACGACAATATTACTGCGATGCAGATTCGCTAGATGAAGCCCTTCTCCATGGCACTTTTCAGCTGTTGCAGAAATCCACGATGGCCTAGTTCGGCTACTTACACGCCGCCATCTTTTTTGCCATTTCGTTGAAATTCGCTTCGATTTCCAGCGGACCCACCGCCAGCGAACATCTTTATTAAACCATACGGTTGAATGGAAAGCTACATCGCAGTCTTAAGCAATTTAAATTGACATTTGGAGGCAAGTATGAGACATATAACCATATGGTTAAACACTATTCTGAGCAACTAGACAGAACATTTTTTGCGATTTCCGATCCTACTCGCCGGGCAATCATTGGAAACTTGGCAGCAAAAGGAACGTGCTCGGTGTTAGAACTGGCCGAACCCTTTCAAATGTCACTTCCCGCAATTTCCAAGCATCTTAAATTGCTTGAAAATGCAAATCTAATCACACGAGAAGTTAAAGGGCGGGTTCATTACTTGAAGTTGCGTGCCGAGCCGATGTCGGAAGCCAATGAGTGGCTTGAAAGTTATAGTAAATTCTGGATCTGACAATTGGATTCTTTCGAACGTTATTTAATGGATAGTGCATCAGGAGTAGAAAATATTGACATCGATAAGCACGAATAAATTGCATTCCCTTAAAATTTAAAATTCAAAATTCAAAAGACGGTTAATACGACGATCGATAAGGTTAATAAGGCGTGGACAGAGCCGGCGCAAATGAGCAAATGGTTTAGATGCGACATGGTGTCAAACATTCAGATTTCACAAGACCTGAGTGTTGGTGGGCAATATCGAGTTGAAATGACAACTAATCCTGATGGTGTCGTGATTACCATCGATGGTATTTTCCAACAAATAATTCCCAACAAAAAACTTGTATACACCTGGAATAGCGATTCAGCAGAGTATCCAGCTGCCGACACTTTGGTTACTGTTGAATTTATCGAACGCGGAAATGCCACTGAAATAATTCTTGAGCATACTAATTTCGCGATTGAAAAATCTGCCGAAGGACACGCCGTCGGATGGACAGCAAGCTTCAACAAGATCGCCGAGATCTACGCGGACGCTTAGTCCAAATCGAATGGCTTTCGGATAATAATATCTTCGCTGGCGGAACTGTCATTGTTCTTGTCATACTTAACCTCGCGTTGGGCTAGTTTGCGGACTCTCGAGTCTTAGCAGCTTGCTTGACACCAGGCAGGTTCCGGCATGTAGGCGAGATTAATGAAAGTCGTATTGGCTGAGAAACCATCCGTGGCGCGCGATATCGCAGCGGTGGTCGGCGCGAATCAGAAAAGGGATGGCTTTTACGAGGGCAATGACTACAAGGTCACCTATGCGTTTGGCCACTTAGTCACTCTGGCCGAACCGGAAGAAATGAATGCAGCCTGGGGCAGCCCTTGGAAGTTGTCTCAGCTGCCTATGATTCCCCTTGATTGGAAATATCGTGTCGCCGAAAAAGCCGGCACCCAATTCAATATCATCAAAAAACTTTTCGCTGATCCTGCCTGTGACGGCATCATTTGCGCAACAGACGCGGGACGCGAAGGCGAACACATCTTTAGACTGATCTATATGCTTACGGGTACCAAAGTGCCCGTTGAGCGACTTTGGATTAGTTCCCTCACGGCTGAAGCAATCAAAGAAGGATTAAGTAAATTAAAATCATCCAGCGAATTTGACAACTTGGCCGATGCCGCAACAGCGAGAGCACATGCCGATTGGATTGTCGGCTTGAATTTTACGAGAGCATATACAGCGATCAACAATCAGTTGTGCACGATCGGACGTGTGCAAACCCCTACGCTCGCTTTGATTGTGGACAGACAAAGTGCGATCGACAATTTTAAATCAGCGGCATTTTACGAAATCATCGTCACGTTTGCACCGGGCTTTGTGGCGCGCTACATCACGCCGGGCGAAGAGCCGCAAACGAGACTGCAGGATAAAGCCATTGCCCAGAGCATTCTCAAGACTGTCTTGCCTGAGCCGAATGGCACCGTTCTTTCTGTTATTACTACGGAGAAAAAGACGAAGGCACCAGCGCTTTACGATCTGCTTACGTTGCAGAAAGACGCGAACAAGCGATACGGATATACAGCCCAAGAAACGCTTACGATTGCGCAGAGCTTGTACGAAGAGCACAAATTGCTGTCCTATCCTCGAACAGAATCAAGACATCTTTCAAATGATATGGTGCAAGAACTTCCGCGCATTTTGTCAACAGTCTTGAAAGCATCGACGACGTCACAAAAAGCCCGTGATGCTTTTGCTGCCGAGCTAATTGTGCCGGGCAAAATTACCACCGTACTGCTGCGCCCAAAGCTGTCTAAGAGCTATGTAGACGACGCAAAATTAACTGATCACCACGCTATTATTCCGACTTATAATTCGCCAACTGCGAGTTTGCCTGAACGTCAACGAAATGTTTATGAGCTGGTGGCACTTAGGTTTATGTGCATCTTCTTGCCACCAGAAGTGCGTGACGAAACGATCGCTATTATCGCCCTGGCTGAACACTCTTTTCGTGCTAAGGGTTTCGTTATAAAAGAGGCAGGCTGGACTGTTCTTGAGCCGAAATCCGCCGAAGATCGAAAAAAGAAAGATGTTGATGAGGATGCCCAGCAGCTGCCACCACTTGCAAAAGATCAGCAAGTTCCTAAACAAAAAGCTGAGCTGAAGGAAAGCAAGACGAATCCGCCTAAGCCGTACGACGATGGCACATTGCTGACTGCCATGAAAAACGCCGGGCGCGATCTAGATGACGAAGATCTCGCTAGTTACATGAAGCAACGTGGATTAGGAACGCCGGCGACCCGCGCCGCGATTATTGAAAGACTCTTACAAACTGGCTACATTGAGCGTAACAAGAAAACTCTGATTCCGACAAGCAAGGGTAAAGCACTGCTCAATCAGGTTCATGCGGATCTCAAAGATGTGGCGTTGACAGCGCAATGGGAACAACAACTTGCAGATATGCAAGACGGTAAGTTGCCTCTTCCTAAATTTGAAGGAGATATCGCGGAGTTCGTGCGCCGCGTCTTGCCCGATGTTAGTAGTAAGGGTGCAACGTCATTACCACCAAAGGGAGAGAACTTCGGAACTTGTCCGCAATGCGGGCAGGGAGTAGTTATGGCAACGCCGAAGGGCGCTGGTTGCCATCGCTGGAAAGAAGGCTGTACCTTCACAATTTGGCGCGAATTTAACGGCAAAAAGCTAACTGACACTGATATCAAAGACTTGATCGAAAAGCGACAAACAAAGCTAATCAAAGGTTTCAAGAAAAAAGACGGTACCACCAAATATGATGCCAAACTTGTTTTAAACGGAGAGTTCAAGGTGCGCCTGGAAGGTTCTAGTCCCAATGCGGGAGGCGCTGAAGGGCTTGGACCTTGTCCTCAATGCAAACAAGGTGTGGTGCGTCAGACACCTAAAGGCGCCGGCTGCAGTAGATGGAGAGAAGGTTGCACTTTCTCGGTTTGGCGCGAAGTGAGTGGAGTAGAACTTTCAGACGACCAGATGAAGCAGTTGGTTGTGAATGGCAAAACTGATCTGATTAAAGGGTTCAAGAAGAAGTCTGGCACTGGAACATACGATGCTCACTTGGTCATCAATGATGAATTCAAAGTGCGTTTCGAATTTGATCAGCAGAGCAGCTCGCAGCCTAGACCATCATCTTCGGACAATGGACCTGAGGAAACGGATCAAAAGACGGCACTTAAGGTAGTCTGATCTCGTCATAGAGACTCATCTGTCTCAATCCCATCGCGGCGCTTTCTGTTTCAAAAGGTAGGAATTACATGCGAAGAACGTTATTCAGTTCATTAGTCATCGCTCTGCTAACTTGCTCTGCTTGCGCGGCAGCTGAACCCGTGAAGCCGAAAGAGGATCTGGGCAAGCGCGCATCAGACGCGATGAAAGACTTAGGAAACAATGCTAATAAAGCTGGTGCCGCGATCAAGGCCAGTGTAGACGATGCCGGTAAAGGAAAAAAGACAAACGATAACAAATCCAAGTCAGGAAATCAGTTAGAAAACAATGCGGCAAATGCACTGAAGACTGTAGAGAAAGAGGCGGACAAAGCTGAACACGCGATTGTCACAACAGTTAAGGGCATGGGCAAGGATTCAGGTAGCAAACCTGGTGCCACAAAGAATGTTGGTGCCGTCAAAGATCAGAAAAAAGATCAGAAAAACACTTCGTTCGATCAATCGATGAAAGATTTCGGTAAGAACGCGGAGAAGACCGGGACTGCGATTGAGAACGGTGTCAAGAACATGGGAAAAGAGGCCAGCAAGCAAGTAGGCAAGGCTGACCATGCGATCAAGAAATCTGATCACAAGTGACCATTTTCTAAGACGAGCACCACTAGTTTTTACGACGAGCCCGAACAGCTGTAGCTAGATTTTCGGCGACGTGAATCGTGTCAGCCCAACCGATACATCCATCCGTGATGCTTTGACCGTAAGTTAATGGTTGCCCGGGGAGCAGATCTTGCCTGCCAGCGACTAAATTGCTCTCGACCATGACTCCCATAATACGCTTGTCTCCCGCTGCAATCTGGGAGGCAATGTCAGCGGAAACGATGATTTGATTTTCTGCCTTCTTGCTGCTATTGGCATGACTGGTGTCGATCATCAGTAGATCAGAGAGTCCCGCTTCTTTCATTTCAGCACACGCCGCAGCGACGCTTTCTCGATCAAAATTTGGTTTAACTCCGCCTCGTAGAATAATATGACAATCATCATTGCCATTCGTGGAAACGATCGCCGAATGGCCACCCTTGGTGACACCAAGGAAGTGATGTGGATGAGAGGCTGCTTTCACGGCGTCAATCGCTATTTTTATATTTCCATCTGTGCCATTCTTGAACCCAACAGGGCAAGATATTCCAGACGCTAATTCTCGGTGCGTTTGTGATTCAGTCGTTCTCGCTCCGATTGCTCCCCAGGTGACTAAGTCTGAGATGTACTGAGGACTGATCATGTCGAGATATTCGCAAGCGGCTGGCAAGCCCATTTCGTTGATCGTCAGAAGCAATTCGCGAGCAATCCTCAAACCTTTGGTGATCTGAAAACTGCCATCAAGATCCGGATCATTGATCAATCCTTTCCAACCTACAGTCGTGCGTGGCTTTTCAAAATAGACACGCATGACGATCTCGAGATCCGAAGTAAGCCGGTCACGTAGATCGTTCAGACGAGCGGCGTATTCTTTGGCTGCCGCCGGATCGTGTATTGAACATGGACCGATAATCAATAGCAAACGATCGTCGTGTCCACGCAAGATTTCTTGGATTGCTCGTCGCGCACCAAAAGTTGTGGCTGCTGCTTTTTCTGTTAAAGGAAATTCGCGTGAAAGATGCGAAGGAGGAGAAAGCTCCTTTATCTCCTGAATTCTTAGATCGTCTGTATCGTGAGGCATCCATTTCTCCGCTTGAAATTCCAATTGACACAATGGTACCGGATACTGCCCAAAATACTCGCGAAAGTTCCAGGCGCCTTATTAAATAGACACCGCTTTAAGGGACGAACAGTCAAGATGAGTCCATCACCACCACAGAGAAATTAGATATCATGTTTCTCGAGGTTTTCGATCAGTTTGTGTTCTTTTTCTGCCAGGTCTTTCTTTCCCGTGAGTTGGTAGACCAAGTATCGATCCTTGTGTAATGACAGCTCATCAGGATCGAGTTTAAGAGCCTCATTGAGGTCACGTTCCGCCTCGCTATAGCGTTTCATACCAACGTAAGCCTTGGCGCGCATCTGTAAAATTTGCTCTTTGAAGTTAGGCATTACTGGAAGACAGTGTGAGGCATCATCTATTGCGCCTTGCCATTGCGATATTTTCAAGCGCAATTTCAGTCTTTCTAAAAACCAGTGTGGATCACCGGAGTCAAGTCGCAAAGCCTTGCTTAGTGCTTTTTCCGCCTCATCGTAACGCTCCATTCGTCTTAAAATTTCTTTTTTCAAATCGTAACAGGCCGCCAAATAGCCAGCTTGCTGGGGACAATTAGCGATGGAAATGTCCACATATTTTAGAGCGGACTTTTGATCGTTCATGGAACTATAAGCGGATGCCAGGTCGCTGGCAACTAGATGATCTTTGGGCTTCATATGTAGTGCCCATTGAAAGTCTACAACCGCCTTCTCGTCTTCCTCCAAGCCCATATAGACAAGACCGCGCTGGACGCGCGCTTCATAGTTTTGTGGAAATTTTGCCACAGCTCGTTCACTTACCGGTAACGCCGCCTCATAATCGCGTGCGCCGACAAGCTCGTTAACTCGACTGATCGATGCCTTCAGGTCTGCAGGAGGATCGGCAAGGCAACTATTGAAGGGTCCAGTGGACAAAGCTAGCAGTAACAGAAGAATTGACAAGGCAGACTTGATGCTCACAGATCATTTCCTTGCATAAGGTTTGCGTTGTCCGATGCTTAGTTTGGACTCCAGCGCAGCAATTACTTCAATTCGCGCCTATTCTCCTTTCAAGTCTGTACTCAATATACAGGCTTGCCTTCTAAAAACTTCCATAAAAAGCTAGATAGTGAATTGCCCTATTGAAATGAAATGTCTTTAGTGACTGGAGTCAGGTGGAAGTGATAATTAGGATCGCCAATATAGTTCTCGTCTTTCAGCAAAACAAATTTCGTTTTAAAGTAGCGATTAAAAATGATGCGAAAGCTATTAACCGGAGTGATCGTCTGGTAAACCGCGTCGCTCGTCGGATCGCCTGGAAGGTAATAGGCGTTCAATATTTTCATTCTTTCGTTGATAAAGTCCTTGGGTTTGCTGCGCGGATTTGAGGCCGGCCCGTGGTCGGATTGGAGCACAATAATTGGTCGATAATTGGGACGCGCTAGCAATTGATCCACTATTAGTTGAACTTGATTCTGGGAAAACTTTAGTTGGTCAATATATCCTTTTCTATTTTCGTAACCTTCGTTGAGCAGATTGGCAGGTAGTGGATGAACGCCGCCATTTTGATCGAAAATAAAGGGTGGATGCGTGATCATCATGTGCATCAGAACAAACTTCGGGCTGTCGATAATCTCGATCTGGTTTATAGTGTTAACAGCCAAGAGTCGGTTGGCGGCAAACTTTCCGGCAAGAAAATTTGTATGTTTTTCAATCGGTGCAAAGACACTGCTTAATAACACCGTGGTGTAGAAGGTATTGCCGATGCCACCATCGATATTGACGTCGGCGAAATTAATATGGTTAGTGGGGCTAAAACCGGAGCTTACGTTAACGAATTTGTAGCCCATTTTCTTGAGTAGATGAGCGATTCTGTTGTTTTGCATCAGCCTGAATTCAACAGCCACTGAAGTAGAATCACGACCGAGCACTTGAGAGGCTTGATCGAGATATTGCATGTTTAGTGAGGAAGGAATTGACAGCGCAGTGCGATCGTAGTTGCTCGTGCTTCGATCGGCAACATAGAAACCTTTGTTTCTCAAAAACTGAATGAAGGGTTGATTGTCAAAACCATACACGGACTTAAGCGTGTTGGCATTGGCGAATGCATCGACAATGATGTAGTAAATATCCGGCAGGCGCGCAGGCTTAACCATTTGCAAGGAATCGTCTTCGCGGAAATTTGCCCTAACTATTTTCTGGGCTTGGGCATCAAATTCAAGTTCAGCACGAACGATCGGAAAAACGTTGAACGCAACAAGAACGCAACCCAGAATCGTCATTGGTATTGTGACCTGACTGAATTGCAACTTAGATTTGGCGAAAAGAAAAATTGTCAGGGCGCACAAAATTACGTAAAGCACCAATACAGCATCGTCTGATACAAAGACAATTCCCAACCACTGGGCTATAGCAATTATGCACGTGCGAAACATGTTGAAGGACCAAACAAACAAGACCATAAAGGTGCTAAGAGCAGCTGCTTTGTGCAAATCTCTGACTAGTAAATAAGTCACACCTAACAGCAAAAGAATTGCAAGCGCGCTCGCCGTCACCGCCGTAACTAATTCTTCCGACAAATAATTGCCCAAACCAGCAGCATAAATGCAAAGCACCGGCCAAGTCGAAAAGAGCATCGGATAAAGTGCCGCTAAAATCGACAAACCTGTTTCTCTGAGATCTGAGCCTTTGGATCTCATGGCCGCAATAATCGACAGTTAACATAAGCCACCCTGCATACATTTATCGATTTGGCATTACTTTGCACAGTTGCCTGCCTCATATAATTAGGTTAGGGATCATAGACGCCGTTTTATGCGTTGCAGCGTGGCGTCGTACTTGGCTGCGATCTGGAGGGACGCCGATGAGCGTTTGGGCCCATAGAGTTTACTTTACTATTGCCATAGCAGGATTTCTATTCTTGATGCCTCTAACTGCATCCGCATATATCGATGCAACTACAGGCAGTTATGTCATGCAAATGCTGTTTGGAGCATTCTTCACCGCGTTATTCTGGATCAAGGCTTTGCTCAGTCGAGTCAAATCTCGCACAAGGATTGATTATTCAAAGATTGATGCCGAGCTTACATCGACGGGCTCTTAGCAGATGGATTCTTATCAAAGAATCCCGTCTTCATTTAGGGATTCCAGCGGGTTTATGGTCTTCCAAGATGACGTGATCATGCGTCACGTGCAGCCGTCATACAAAGAGAATTATGATCTTCTGCTTTCATCTGGTCTGTATAAAGAACTGACCCAGGCAGAGCTTCTTGTGCCTCACGAAGAAGTAACGCTGGACTGTGAAAGCGCCTACAAAGTGCTGTCACCGCAAAAGATAGAATTTATTTCTTATCCCTATGAATGGTGCTTCAGTCAACTGAAAGCGGCTGCATTGGCAACTCTGCAGGTTCAAAAACTGGCGCTCAAGTATGGCATGACACTGAAAGACAGCAGCGCTTATAACATTCAGTTTCAAAAAGGCTTGCCACTACTGATAGACACACTCTCGTTTGTCAAATACAACGAGGGCACGCCATGGCCTGCCTACAGGCAGTTTTGTCAGCATTTTTTGGCTCCGCTTGCTCTGATGTCTTATCGCGACTTGAGATTGAATCGAATGTTGCAAACGTACATCGACGGAATTCCGCTCGACCTTGCCTGTTCTCTTTTGCCCAAACGCACGTGGACAAATTTTGGTCTTGTCACGCATTTGCATTTCCACAGCATGGCGCTTCAGCATTACTCAGACTCAAAAACTCAGAAGCAGCGGTCTGCCGTCACTAAGACTTCGACCCTTGGTTTGATCGAGCACCTGATCTCCACGGTTGAATCGCTTAAATTTCCCGTTCAATCTTCGACCTGGTCCAACTACTACGAAGACAACAACTACACAGCCGACGCGATCTTACAGAAACAACAAGTGGTGACGGACTTTCTCAAGTCTGTGTCGCCCAGTGTCGTTTGGGATTTGGGCTGTAACACAGGCGTCTTTAGCCGACTAGTTAGTGCCATGGGAATACGCACGATTGCTATGGACTCTGATCCTGTCTGTGCAGAATACAACTACAAGCACGCTTTGAAAGATCATTCTCAGAAATTATTTCCGCTTGTGATTGACCTGACCGTTCCCAGTCCTTACATTGGCTGGGCCAATGAAGAGCGGATGTCGCTGACGTCGAGAGGACCGGCGGACACAGTACTTGCGCTCGCCCTCATTCACCATCTATCTGTCGCCAATAATGTGCCTTTCAGTCACATCGCTAAGTTTATGGCCAACATTTGTCAGTCGCTTATTATTGAGTTCGTGCCTAGAACCGATTCACAAACTCAAAGGCTTATGGCTAGCCGTGATAGTCGCTTCAGCGGCTATACACAAGAGAATTTTGAGCTTGAGTTTCGGCAATATTTTTCGATCGAAGAGCGGGCGCAGCTCACAGAATCTGAGCGGGCAATCTACCTAATGAAAAAGCTTCCGAGCATATATTGAGTCTGTATACCCCTTTCAAAGCACTGCGGATTAGGAACCTAGCCTGTTATCCTGCAATTGGCGCCCAAGTTGGTAAACTATAGGTCAATTCATCCGGTTAGGAAATTTGGGATATGGAAGCCTGGAAGCAAACCTTTGCTCACATGAAAAGTCAATACATCGTCAAGTCCATCCAACGGCTTGAGCAGATTGACACATTGATTGCAGCTTTAGACCAACTCCCCTCTGATTTAGATGTGATGAGGCAAGTCATGCGGCATTTTCATTGGCTGGCCGGTTCGGGCGGCATTTATGACATGCCGACCATTACCGATGTAGGCGGGCACGGTGAAAAGTATTGCGATGACATCATTAACAGCAAAGCAATTTTTCAAGACATCGATCGTAAGCATATAAGAATGCTGGTGGAAACGGCGCGCAAAGTCTTACAGGGACAAGGTGTCGAAAAAGAGGGAGCGGCCCCTTTAGCTGACGCGGTTATGACACCCATTGAGTTAGACGTTATCCTCGTTGAGGATGATGAGAACAGTTCTCGCATTTTGACTAACCTGTTGGAGCTGGAAGGTCTTCTGGTTCGCGATCACAGGTCGATTTTCGCCGCGCAGAGAGCTA
Organism: Candidatus Melainabacteria bacterium; assembly: GCA_003151275.1. Next base: position 46,954 of record PLXC01000063.1, on the reverse strand, counting down.
TTCGAGAGCGCATTCCGAAGGGACTGATCATCAGTTTAAAAGTAATCGACAATACCGTTTTTGAGACGGTTGAGCGACTTCGCAGTCTCCCTGAAGGTTCGGACACTGTTGTCGTTCTGGTCGAGAAACTAAAGGGACTGGCCGACAGAACGCGGGCTGCATTTGCCGGCATCGACAAGATCATCGATACTTCTGCACCATGGCCAGAGACAATCAATCACTTTAGGCGGGTGATTGATTCACAGCGCCCACAGCCTTACAAAGTATTATCGGTCGAAGACGATCCAGATCAGTCCAGCTATATTCGGGCCGTTTTGGAATCTATTGGATGCACTGTAGAGTCTATTTTGGATCCGACACAGTTTGCTCCGAAATTGGCAGCATTCAATCCAGATTTATTGTTGTTGGACATCATGTTGGGAGAATTGACTGGCTTTGATTTGGCTCTGTATGTGCGTCAAAACAAAACATTTTCATCAGTGCCGATCATTTTTCTTTCAACACAAACTCACATCGAATCGAAAATTCATGCTCATAAATTGGGTGCCGAAGAGTTCTTAGCCAAGCCTGTAACGAGAGAGCGCCTTGCAGCTGCGGTGGCAACCAAAGCCGAACGTGCTCGACGAAAAAAGGCCGAGAAGAAACGTGACGGCATCACCGAAGTTTCCAATTACTCTCATTGGGTGCAACAGTTGTTGATGCTGCCTGTCAAGGATGAACGCGGCGTCGATCGCAAGTTGGTCATGATGGTGTTAGACATCGATGACTTTAGTCGCGTCAATGAAGGTCTCGGTTTCGTTGCCGGCGACATGCTTTTGGTTTCGTTGGCTGCTTTGCTGAAAAGCAGACTTCGTAACGCCGTGATAGGCAGGCATGGTCCAGACTCGCTTGCAGTTGTAATTGAGGATCTTTCGGAAGGAGACGCAGTCAAGTTAACTAAAATGCTTCTCGATAAGTTCTCCAGCATAGAACACAAATTGGATAACGGTGTCGGCTTTTACGCAACTTGTAGTGCGGGCATTGTGCCGTTACCTTCGCACAATTTCAGCGTGCAGGGTTGGATTGCGGCCACCAATATTCTTCTCGAAAAGGCAAAGAATTTAGGACGGTCATCGATAGCTAGTCCAATGGGAACTAATCAGGCCGCGAACATGTAGCGGCAAGGATAGTCCAGCAGCTTTGCATAGACTATCCGACGATAACTTTTTTCGCGCGCTAACTTTGCAGGTGGCGAGCTGAAGTTTGAACTACGGCGGTTGGATCGAAACGCAACTGCTTCCATCGGCCGGTTATAAACATATCTTCTGCCGGTGTCGAGGGACCTTGATTCTGACGGCGCAGTAACTTCGCGTAATTTTCGGTGAGCTGAATCACCTCTGGATGCTCGCGTCCCAACACATTCTTCTTTACGTGCACAGCTTTTTGATACGCCTGCAGCGCCTCATCAAATCTGTTTTGAACGTGGTAAACCGTTGCCAGATTATGAAAGACGTTGCCGAGCGATTCATGTTCAGCACCATACAAGGCTCTGCAAAGCTCCGCCGAACGAAGCATTGCGGCTTCAGATTCCGCATATTTTTGTTGTTCGTAATAACAGCGGCCGATTTGATCCAGGGTCGTGATCATCTCGGACTCTAGGCCGGATAATTCTTTTAAGTCGAGAGACAATTTTTGCAAAGGCTCAGCCATGTCAAATTTTCGCTGGATTTGATAAATGCTGCTCAATCGGTCCAACGTCATGATCAGCCGCGGATCTGTCTGTTCGAAATTTTCTGCCTCTGTCAATGCAGTCAGCCAGATTTCGGATGCTCCTTCTAGATTCTCCGAAGCAATGGCTATATCGCCTCGCTGGTGCAATTCTTCCCACGCCTCGTGTTCAATGCCGCTGAATGTTGCCAGCGGTTTATTCTTACTGTGCGCCTGCTTCTTCGCCTCCGATGCTGCCCCCACTAATTGGTGGACAGTTTTGGCATCGTGTGGAAAAGAGGCAGCTCCAAAAGTTATTCCGGCGCGCGAAAAGAAACCATGCGATCGCAAGGTCATAACCAATGTGTCCAAAAATAGGTAACTGGCGGCTGGTGTTTTATACGGCAATAATAGCGCAAACTCCGTGCTAGAGAGGGTCTCAAAATGTGTGAGTATGTCATAAGGCTGTTTGAGATCCTGAAAAGCATCGGCAATGGTGCTGAGAAGCTCACTGATTGCGCGCGGATCGCTGCTTACAACATCGAATACGGCCAGGGAGAAAGGCATTTTTGTTTTTCTGTATCGCGCAGCTTCTTGCTGCAGAAAGTAGAGAAACATCGGAAAAGTGATGATGCCTGTCTCGGGGCGGGTCAAAGTGCCAAATGCGGTCTCGGCCAGGCTCAAATCTAATTCTACCTGCTCGATATTTTGCGTATTATCGTGGGCACCAGATATGGTGACCAGCTTGCAATTTAGCAGATTGAAAATAATTGGTGCCCAGACTGATTTCGGTAAATCTTCGATCAAGTTAGCAACAGGAGTGTTTGCAGAAATTCTCGAATAAATTTCCTTTTGTAGATCGAGTTCAACGGGAAGTCCCTTCTTTAGTGCTTCGTCTACGGTTGATTCTGTCTCGCGTATTTTGCTCAATGCGCTGTGCTCAGTAAGTCCGTGCTTCTCGAGCGCCTTAATGTAGTCTGTGAGAGTGGCGCCTTCCAGCAAAAACGATTCCAATCTGCGTTTTATTGTTATAGTCGTCGCCGGCCAACCGGGTTGAAATCTGAAAGTGCCTGTTTCCCAAGTCAGCAGTTCAAGTAAAATTTGATCCGGTTTTAGATTAAGGTGACTACCGGAAACGGCATGTATAGCGGTGGCATGAACGAGAGTACCGTCAGTGAAGTAGACCTCAGCTTGCACAGTCTTGTGATAAAGATTCAGTTTGCCGGTCATTTTGCATAGATTTATCGATTGGAAGATACTCGGCAGATCAACGTTCGATAAATCGCCTGCCAATGTGACCTGACCAAAGATTTGGTGATCGCCAGTGGTCAAAGCTCTAATGGGTTCACTGGGCATCGTTCCCAGGGTATGTGTATTTGGAAAGGTATTGCTAAAGACGTGTTCGCTGTTGGAATTTTTAAAGACACGTTCGCCTGAAAACGATTGTTTGATTGCCCCAGTATTCCCTCGGGCTTCAGAAGCGATTAAGTTGACGAGAAGTTCCAGGTCGCCGGTTGTGTGTCTCCAAATAATCACGGGCGGGATTGGAAGGGCGCCTAGCTTAGGTTCGGCAATAGATTCGCGGCTTAAGGTCCACTCTGGAGTCCGCGGTCCTGTTGATTGCTGAGGGTTTGCGATCAGTCCCTTTGCTACTATGATTGCGCACGACAGTGTGTAGACCTCAGTCGTGCTACCTTCAATCGGCCACGAGACATCAACCGCTCGGTTAGGCGACTTGTCAGCTTCTTTGGTTAATTGAACGAGTACCGGTTGCTCGGGCAAACTAGTCAGGTTTGCCATTCTCGCCGATTTGTTGAACTTGAGCATCCATCCTCACGCCGTATCCGCACGGCATCTACGTGCTGCCTTAACTGCTCAGCTGTCATGGACAGCTGAGGGGCTCCCATGGCCCTCCATATAATCATACCGGTTGCCTCACATTGGGCAATGGCAGGACCAATATTAATTCGCCCGAAGCCGCAACTGCTTACCTGCAGAGCTATTTGGACCGCTGTAACTCAAGAGCCGACCACCGGGATTCCAAGTTGTGGGGTTTGACTTGAGCGGGACTCTTGACGGAAGATTCGTGCTTAACAACTTTAGGGATTTTGTGTGATTCTAAAGTTCTAAAAGCGTGGATCTTTGAGCTTGAATTCGTTGATCCACTTTCGCTGCTGCCACCGATTCCAACACTTCGAACCACCAAGGGTGCGTGGTGCAGGGGAATTTTGACCGCCGTCGGCGATAGAACTTCTGGCGATGGAACCTTCGGGGCTGGAACCTTCGGCGGTGTAACTGGAGCAACTGGATTAGAAGTTTGAGTGGTTCCGGCGCTTGCAGCAGTTGTTTTTAACGAGTTTCCCATGCCGACGAAGGAGCCCTTAAATAGTACGATCATGCAATAGCTGAGCGCGATTGTGCATAAAATTGAGATACCGGATGTGATGCCGACTATCTTAACGATGTTTGATTTCTTTTTTCGCTTAGCCGGCGCGGTAAAGTCTCGTGTGCTTCTTGGTTTAGAACTAACCGGTGGTCTGGCAGAGGTGCTTGCCAGCGAACGATTTTGTTCTTCTTCCTTCAGTAGTGGTGCAGCTGCAAACTCGATTGCCTCTTTGAACTCACGCATCGATTGAAATCTATCTTCTTTGTCCTTATTCAGTGCTTTGCGTACGACTCCCTCTAAAGCAGGAGGAAATTTTAATTGGGGTGCAACTTCCTTAAAGAAGGGTGGATCTTCGCTTTGGTGATGACGAATCGTTTCCATTAGATCCAAACCGTAGAATGGATCTTTGCCAGTAAGCATCTGAAACAGCACGGCGCCTAGCGAATAAATATCCGAACGAGTGTCAATTTCGATGTTCTCGTTCGAGCTACATTGCTCTGGACTCATGTATGGAAGGCTGCCCCACAGCTCATCCGATTTGGTTAGTTTCTGAGTATCCTCTGCTAGTTTTGCCAGTCCAAAATCAACGACTTTTACTTCGTTGAGCGGTTCGCCTTTCTGCAACATGATGTTGGCAGGCTTTAGATCTCGGTGTATGACTCCATGCCGATGCGCATGCTCTAGAGCATTACAAACCTGAATAACTAACTTCACCGCTCTTGCAGCGCTCATGGGACCACGAGAGAGAGAATCTTCAAGACTCTCCCCGTTGACGTAGTCCATGATTATGTACGGCTGCCCTTGGGGACTAATTACGCAATCAAAGACGGTAACGATATTGGGGTGGTTTAGACGACTTAAACTTTTGATCTCGCGCTCGAAGCGACTAACGAGGACTGGCTCTGAGCACAGGTCCAGTTTGAGAGTTTTTATTGCTACTGTTCGATCGACCGACTCGTGTTTACCTTTATAGACAACGCTCATGCCGCCCGAACCAAGGGCGGATTCGATCAAGAAGCGACCGTCTAGCCGAACTCCTATGAGGGGATCGGGACCCGGTAACTTAATCTCTTTTAGGGTTTCTGAGGATTGCTTTGGTTGACTGTCGACCATTTCTGAAATCCGTAGCCTGATATGAATATGCCGTGATTTGGGGCCTGCGAAACTTCGTGTAGCGATTCATGGCAGATTAATAGTGGTAGATTTCACTTGGGGGACTCTGGGCAACTTTAAAAATGAATGTGAATAAAGCCTTAATTGGACTCGCACTTATCCTCTTTGGTAGTGCTGGGGTAGCCGCTGAGACCATCGATTCAGCGAAAATAGTATACGTTCTGCGCAATACTAAAGCGATCAAGCCAGACTTGCCGCTAAATGCCACTATTGTCCAAAAACAGGCAATTGTGTTGACTGCTAGAGGCGCCAAGGCAACGGATAAAGACTGTAAAATTGATGCTGTTTTGATCTCCAAGGAATTGTTTTCCGCTTTCCCTGAGCAGATCAGCAGAATCAAAATTCTCTTCTCAATACCGGGAACGAATCTTGCCAGTCAAATTGAGGTCACCGCGGGTGATGTCAAAGCTTATGCGGTGGGAGCCATGGATGTAAACGCTCTTCTGTCGTCACTCGAGCTGACAAATGTCGATTCGGGCTCCGGCGCAGCTGCCAGTCAAACTACTCTCACAATTGTTCCGGGAGCATTAGCGGATAAAAGGTTGATGCTACTTAGTCGAATTGAAGGGTTACGCAGCAAGGGTACTTCGGTGAAGCCCTTTAGGGATATCTTTGATCGAATTGAAGGCGAAGTGCCGTCTGCCAGTCCAGCACAAATATCCAAAAATGTCGCCTACTTAGGCGAAAAATTGTCTGAGCAGGAAAAACTTGTAAAGCAAGTTGCAAGCCGTCCGGTACGTAGCAGTAGCGCGGTCGGAGGCGGACCTGGGGCAGGTTCAAATCCAGGCTCAAATCCAAGTTCGAATCCAAGTTCAAATCCAAGTTCAAATCCAAGTTATAGCGGCGATTCCGCACGGCTGGAACTGCGTTGCCAGGAGTGGAACACTAAACTTGAGCGCTGGCGTAAGGAGGGTCGAGATGTTGGGCAATTGATTGCCTCCATTGCCGTTACCCGAATGCTATTGGCAGATCGAACTCCGGAGAGTACGCAAAAGGCTAGTGCAACTCTTGATGGATTGGACTTCCTCTTTAAAAACGGTCCACCGCCTTAAACAATTATTGGTTAGCGATTCGCTGACGGAGGTTACTCGAATAATTGTGTTTGCACGTGGTGATTTTTTTGGCTTGCGTCTACAATACATTTGGCTTGCATTTATAAGGGCTCATATATGACCGGTAATCCTCCTACTCGCGGCACTCTTCCTGTTCTTGTCAACTTGACTACCAATGAGCGGTACACACTAAGTGGACCGTCCGTGAATTTGGGTCGTGCTCCTGAGAATTCGGTGATTCTGCCAGAAGATGGTTACGCCTCAGCCAACCATGCGCGAATCTTTTGGGACCAGGGTCGCTGGTGGCTCGAGGATTTGATGAGTAGTAATGGCACGACAGTCAATGATCAGCTCATCACTGGTCCCTGGCAACTAGCTCCGGGCAATGTAATTAAAGTCGGACGCACAACATTCAGGATTGAGTAACACAACAAATGTTACTTCGCTGGGCTATCCCAGTACTTCTCATCTTCACTTGAAGTGTTCGTAGTGGTGGTAGTCGTTGTCGCTGTGGTGCCAGACTTTCCATTCACCACAGGAAGTACTGAATCGACTGCCGAAGAAAATGGCTTAACTGTTTGACCGGCTTCGAAGTGAATGGCACCGTCAGCACCTTTAGTTGGAGCCTTGCTAGTTCCATGCTTTTCCGCATCTACCGAGTTAGACTTTTTCGCAGCAGTTGGTGCGGGTGGCTTCGGCTGTGGTGGCATAAGCACCATAGACGCGATCGCGCTGATCATGATCACGACACCGAAGAAGCACAGCAGGAACAGATTTCGTTTGCGCTGCACTTGCACAGGGCAATCCTTCGTCATGAATTTGCCGTCTGCTCTCTTGTATAGCGAAGCTTTCTTGCGACTCTCTTGTTTGAAAATTAAAGCTTCCGCTTCAGGACGCTCCATGCCGGTGAAGTCGTAGACTTGCGTTTGGCATTTCGAACATGAGCGAACGCGGTCCTTGCCACCACTTTCCGACCAGGTCCAAGCGCATGGTGTAGCCATCTTCTTGCTGTCAACTTGATGAAACTCTTTGACCGGTTCTTTGGCCCTTTCTTTCGCCAATTCGCCAGCTCTAACTTTGTCTTTTTCAGCGGATCGCACCAGTGCCTCTGAAAGCACCGTGTGATCAAGCATTGTTCTTGCTACAAAACGCTCGCTTCGATAAGGTTCGATATCAGTTTTCACAGTTCTATCTATCTCAGAATAGTCTTCAGCCTTGACAGTTCTATCTAAGTTGGTGGAGTCTAGCTCAAAAGAGCCTTGAGTCCTGACTGTTCTGATTAGGCCGGAAGAGTCTTGAGTCTGGACTGTTCTGTCTAGCTCGGAAGAGTCTTGAGTCTTGACCGTTCTATCTAGCCCAGAATAGTCTTCGGTCTTCACAGTTTTGTCTACATCCGAAAGATTCGAGACTGCTGCTGCCCTTCGAATAATAGGCTGTGACAGTGATTTGGCGATTTTTAGAGGCAGGTTTAGTGCCTTTGCCATGCCAATAGCATCCAAGCTATCAGCATCCAGCATTGTTTTTGAAATTTTTCTGACTTGTTTTGCAGTGGCTGATTCAGCTGGCAGTGAGAGTTCCAGCATTGTTCGCGCTGCTTTTCTTGGTGGCGCCGCAGGTGCAATGATTGGTTCTACTTCGGTAGAAACACTGTTGGAATCAACAGAGGATAGATCGGGCCGACTGACCTCAAGCATTGTTTTGGGCACAGTTCTTCCAGGCGCGGGCGACTCAACGTTTGCTGGTGATTGAGCCGATTCCGAATCCGACAACTCCGGACCGGACAACGGCGAACCGAACTCCGAACCCGACAACTCCGGACGCGATACATCGATCATCGTCTTTGGGATTTTTCGCTTAGGAGGTTCGAAGAGCCCTTGTTCGGCAACACTTGTAGTTTCCAGTTGCGAAAGATCTGGGCGAGGGATTTCCAGGTTGGTCTTAGCCACTGACGTGATGGACTCGGGGGAGTCCGGCAATTCAGGATTTACTGATACAACTGCAGAAGGTTCAACGTTATCGGTAGCTGGGCGTGGAACTTCCAACATTGTTTTGGCTACTTTTTTGCCTTCCATTTCATTCGAAATGTGCGGCAATGCGCCTTCAAGGATTGTTTTCGCAACTTTACGAGCCGGCTTCTCACTCTCGAGCTCGGGACCGACATTGTCTGCCGGTTGCTTTTGCTTGCTGTTTGGGTCATCATCGGCGCCTGGGCCCGATTCTACTGCCATGTCCTCAAACTCCCAATTACTGTGTAAACGAAAATTGTCAGTGGTGTCAAACACACGTCCCTAATCATACCGAACTCCGCGTCCGGTTCCATCCACTCAAAATTCGATAGCAATCCCTGGCACCCATTGTCCGGCCGGTTCCATACACTTCCAGTCTGATGGGAATTCCTAGAACTCATCGTCCGGTTCCATGGACTTTCAATCCGATGGCAATTCCTAGAACCCATCGGCCGGTTCCATGGACTTTCAGTCCAATGGGAATTCCTAGAACTCATCGTCCGGTTCCATAGACTTTCAATCCGATGGGAATTCCTAGAACCCATCGTTGATATAATTTCCGCACTACTATTGGAGTGAAAAATTGCAGACGATTACAAAATTGAATTTGAGTATCAAGTCGACATTGTCGGTCTTTCTCGCCTTTTTCGTGACAGCAATTTGCTCTCATCGTGGACTGGCACAAGGGCATACAGAGCCGACTGCAGCAGAAAAACAGAAGATCGTTGATGCCTTAACTGCAAAACGGGACAGTTTCAAAATAGCGGGCGTTCACCACACGGTAAAACTTCCCAGCAATTTTCCGCTGCCTGTTTATTCGAGCAATGTCTTCGATACTAATTTTGCGAATTCAGTAAAAGGCACACCAGTAGCGCAGGCAATCATAATGACTAAGGATCCAGCTAAAACCGTTTTTGATTGGTATAAAACTCAATGCGCTTCATCCGGTTGGCAAGTCAGGACGCCCAAAGAGTCGGCTATGAGTGCAAAGGAAAAATCGGGACAGTTGTTCATTTTGAATGCGCTAAAGGGTGAGCAACAAGGCACAGTGATGTGCACTTCAACAGCCAAACATCCGAATACTGTGATCAGTATTACCTGGATGAAGCACAAATAGTCGCGCCTAGGGGACGGGGCAGACACAAACCGCAAAGAGATAGGCATTTGATTGATGGTGTACTGTCACTTCACCCAAACATCCTTTTGCATAGCCTGTACCCGGCTTCCATGAATGTTCGATGCTGAGCGTTACGACCATTGGTATATCAGGCACGGTAACGCCATTACAAGTATGGGTTTCAAAGGCGTAATTTGGCGCTGGCAATGGACCAGTCGTATCGCTCCACTCTTCTGAGCCTTCTGGGGGAGCGTTTTTGTCACATCCTAAAGGAAGGACCGTAGCACTATCTGGGGTGGCGACGATTAGACCAGCTGCAGGATAGATGTAAAACGTCTGCTCCTCGTCACTAGAGGAAACTGGGCAAATGGACATAGCGGCAATTAATTTATCCATGGTGTAACCTGGCACCATTTCTTTGCAGCGTTGCAAAATGTATTTCATAGATTTACTGAACGTGTCAGGTGGTGAGTTTCCAACAACAGCGAAGTAGAGAGTGGGCGGAAGGTACTCATTGCCTACGGTGGCAGTGGCGCTTACAGTCGCGCAGATAGGAATAAGGGGGTAAGGAACTCCATCTCCACTCTCCTTCGTTGTGTCGAAGGATGACTCATAAGTGGTTGAATCCATCGGGATAAAGTCAAGGTACCATTGTAGATCGTTTTTCTTTAAAACGACTTTGACGAAGCCGTTTGGAAATTGTATTGGTGAGGTGGCGCGAGGGTTTGTTTGCACCCAAGCCATCGCTCTTTCACCTGCAACACCTGGTTTGGTGTTAACTTTACCGCCTACCGAAAATGCATTCGGAACAGCTTTATCCCAAGTTGAATCAAGCATGTGGGGCGGCTGTTTGTCGATATCGAAAAGTGTTTTTGAAACAAGGTGCGGCTTTTGGTCGAATTGATATGGCACTTGCCAAAAAGTTTGCTGAGCTACTGTAAGCGGGGCATAGCCTTTTAAATACTTTTTTCCTTGTGCTCCTGAAGGCACCGGATTATTTCTGGTCGTGGGCGTTGTGTCAGAACCAGGCAGATTGTAGCCTATGGGCAAATTGTCAGGGACCTCTATATTGCTTTCCTTACCGCGATCCATAAGCGAGGTTTGCCAGCTATCTGGACCACTCAAGTTAGTGACGTTTGAGTCAGTGCCGATCATGCGAGTTGAATTCTGTTTCGAATACTCATCAAAATAACCGTGTAAATTAGCTTCATCAGTCAGTTTGGTGGCGAGCTGGTCACTGATTGATTGTGCACCTTCTTGAGCTGACTGTACGTTTCCAGTTGTATCTCCTGCCGCTGAACCAGCCGCATCTGCATTGATCGCAACGAATAAAGCCTTGCCCCAAACTCTATTGATATTGCTCAAATTGACTTTGCCGTCGCCGATGCCTACAGCGGCTGTTGGACCGCCAGTTACATCTCTGAAGAACTCTTCTTTGTCATCGCCAGCAATAATATACGTGACCCCATCTGCACTTAAGACTTGCTTACCAACGTTAAGCGCTCCGGCGTCAGTTGCGTTTTTAGTTTCGTTCTGAGCGCCCATGTACATGGAGAAATAGAAAAATCCAACGCCCAAGACGACAAGAACGAGGGCAAGCACAGCACTAAAGGCTATTGCAGACGCTCTTTTGCGGCGTAATCTGATCATTCTTTTTTACCTCTGAATAACGTGGACAAGATGTAATACTAAAGCGGAAATTTTCTATCACTTCTGGGCAATCACCGGCTCTACATCTTTTGCCGTAAAAACAAGATCGCTAAAACCCGGGAAAGGCACAGGCAAGTGTACTTTCATCGTCGTTACGCATGTGACTTGATCGGGGGTCCATTGCAAGACGACGTCAATGTTCGTAATGATCGAGGATTTGTGAAATGTGCTCAGCGCATTTGCGGCAGCCTCACCGGCCGTTGGCTGATCTGCTTGGTTGGCAGCTGCGCGAGCGGCATTCTTTGCGGCGGTGTCATTCATCGAATTTGCGGATACGAGCACGATCAAATCAAGGATCGCAAGCGCGATCGGAATAAGTATAATGGCTGCTACTGCCGATTCGGCGAGGTTGGATCCTTTACGAGCTCTGGAATTCTTTTTCAGATATTTCGTCAGCATGTCTTTCAATGGATCTCGAGCATGTTAGGATTTGGGGTCAGCAAAATCAGGGTTTTCCATAGGGCGCTCCGCCGAAATTGTGAAAGTCATTGGACCGTTAAGTCCAGGCACATTGACTACAGGCAAGGGAATCGGTAGAAACGGAGTGCAAACAATAGTCGTTGTTACTCTTACAACTTTGTCTACAACGGCGTTGTTAAGAGAATCGGCGCTATTTTGCCCAGAGCGATAATTAACTTCAGTTGTTGGTTGTCCTTGCATCTTTACAAAGTGCCCCATGCCATTAGCCCAGGTATCAGGTATTCCCTTCACAACTGAGCCTGAGCTATTTCTTGCATCAAGGTAAGGTAGCAAAGCTGCTTCGTTCACCTGATTGGTATTTAAAACCATGCAGAGTCCGTAAGAAATGCAAACGCTTAGTAAATCGACTAGCGGAAAGAAGATGGCAATCAAAAGCACTCCAAGAGCTGGCCCAAACTCAGCCATACCCGACGCACCATAGGAGTCACGTAATGATGTGCGTCGTTTTCTTTTCATTGCTGGTGTTCTCTTGGTCTTGGTCTGTTCTATGTCTGATCAACGGGTAGCGGAAATTTTTTAGGGGGATTTTTTCTTTAGTTCAAAAGCCATTCGCCTCCTATAGTACATGACCCTATGCACTGGTAATCGAGTTTTTGCCAGGGTGCTGCTACTCATATATGATGTGCTTTTAAACCGAACCATCGGCACTGGAGATTTTCATGACTCAAGATTCAGGTGGGGAAGCACCGCTACCCAGCCAAGATGATCAAAAATCAGCTGATGATGCCATTCCAGCTAAACTGAGAGTGGCGAGAACAATGATGGACATTAATCTTGCAGACCTGATCAACCCACTTACAGAGGGACTAGCTGGAGACTCAGACGCAGGGACAAAACCGCCTCTGAAAGAGCAAGAGAAAAAGCAACCACAACCAAGAAAAGTCTCCAAGACTTTGCTTGAGGATTCAATAACGAGCCTTGATGCAATTAAAGATCTAGCTGAGGCAGCTGCTAAAACTGCAGGATTAGAGGAGACTTCTGGTCAAAAACCGAGCAAGCCTGTTGCTAAAACGATGCTTGATTTGGAAATGCTTGATGGAATCGGCATGTTCAAATCCGACACCCCTGAAACGTCTCCACCGAAGTCTGTGCAAAAATTAAAGATACTGAAAAAGAAAATTTCTAAGACCATGCTTGAGATTTCGGTCGAAAATCTCGAAAGTCTAATGCCGACTGAGTCGAGCGAGGTCGCTTTGCCAGGCACAGAGGCTCGATCAGAGAATACGGGGACGGCAGCTGCCTTACCAGAGTCAGAGGCTCGATCTGAAAACACAGAGACTGCGTCTGCCAGACCCCAGGTACGTCAGCAGTTTGTGGCAAAGACCATGTTGGATCATAGTCTGCTTTTAGAAGCGGTTTCCAGGTCAACTGCCAAAAAGGAACTGGAAGTTGCACAGCGTCTAAAGGAAAAATCGAACGAGCCACCTAAACCACCCGTGGTGCCGATCAAAGGAGATAGGCCGGCGACGCCGTGCGCTTGGACCTGGGAAGAGACAGAGTCAAAAGATAAGTATCGTTATTGTGCAACTTGTCAGACGCCTGTATACAACCTTGCCGGAATGGAGCGCCCTGAAGCCGAGGCGCTAATCTTCAACCGAGAGAATCGCAAAAAATTTACTCTTTATAATAGAGCTGATGGCAAGTTTATGACCTCTGATTGCCCCGTTCAGCTGAAGAGAAAGAAGGACTTGATTATGCTTGCTGTCGGGGCAATAGTGCTAGTTGTGGGCGCAATCACGATCATGACGTTAATGCCGCCCGCGCCTGTGTCCGCCCCAACAGCATCGACTAGCGCACCGGATGTGGTGCGCGGAGGTCCAGCTTCTCAAGCCTTGATGAATCGTAAGAGTAGCACTTCACGCAATGAGGCTGGCCAGCATCTTCAGACTTTCGCTCTTCCCTCTCCTACCGCTACAAAAACTGCTCCTCCAGATCCGGATGAAGACGGCAGCTTTTGGAAATACTAATTTAGACGGGCTCTGCGAACTTCGCATACAGCGCGATTGCCTCTTTACCAACATGGCGACGAGGGTGATGTTCTGTAATGGTGGGAAGGACTCTCCAAATTAATAAACAGGACCGGGGAACAGTCCTGTTTATCAACTTGCATAGGAGGAGGAGTTACGTCGGGGAATGGTGGTGATGGCTGTTCCGGCAGCGACCGGAATTGTGTTGGTGAGAGCGAAAGTTCGAAGCAATTGTTGTCGGCTCACCCGGGCTGAAGTGCCATTCATTCAGAACTGCTGAGCTACCAGGCTCGTATGGCTCTGCAACTGGCTTGACCTCATTTTGAGAGTCAGCGTGTGATGGTGGAGCGGCAAATGTGGACGTTGCGAGTAATAGGGCGCTCACGGCCCAGTAGATTCGATTCGACTTCATTGTTACCTCCCCATGCAGCGTCAAAAAACGGCTGCTTTCTTACTGTGTGGACAATTTACGCCTCGCATGTGTGCATTTTGTGAACCATCAATTTTTTGTTGAACAACGGGCGACCATGGGATTTCTCCCATCTGTCATCTGTGGGCACTTTTAACGATTCTCAGTCATTTTGGGGTTAATATAGGCCATATGGACACCACAGTAGACAAGACGGTCATTGCATTACGGAAATCTCGTGTTCGCCAAAATTACAGAATATCTGGCACACGCATCGACTAGCGCACCGGATGTGGTGCGCTGATCGGCTTCCTACCATGGATCAATGACCAGCGCACCACTGCTGGAAAAATGCCGTGTGTTTCTGGTCATAATGTGCAGCCCATTATGCAACGCAGTCGCAGCCAGCAAGCCATCCACAGCCGGAATAGAGACACCTGAGTTCTGAGCGCGGGCGGTAAGTTCGCCCCAAATCATTGCTATATCAGGATTGACGGGCAAGATCCTGGCAGTGAATTCTTTTTGGAGCCCACTCAGCCAACTCGTCAAAGCTTGTTTCTTTTTCCCGTCCTGTAGCAGCGAGATTCCTTTGCTGATCTCTCCGAGCGAGAGCACACTCAGGAACAATGCGTCATCGGGCAACTCGGATAGGGCGCGCTTCACACCCGGACTGCCTTGCGGTCGACGTATTTCGGCTAAAACACAAGTGTCGAGAAGAACTCTCACAGTTCGACGGCTCTGTCATTACTGCTGTCACGTTCTAAATCTAGCCCTTCAAAAGATTCACCGTTGGCGAGGTAGTCTTTGAACGTTGGCTTGTCACCGGTCAGCCTGTCGTATTCCTGCGACGATATTACGACGACAGAATCTTGTCGCCGCCGCACTAATTGAGGTCCCTTGGAGAGGGCGAGCGTTACCAATTCACTAAATCGATTTTTTGCATCCGCAAGATTCCATTCCATGACCATAGCGTACTTACTCCGAAGTTATGGCTAGATTATCTAGATTATTTCAGAAAAGACCGGCAGCGTCAAGGATGGAACAAAGTTCGTCGAAGCAGCAAGCATCTAAGTGTTGAACAATGTGCAAGGTTAAGCAGAGTTTTATGCGCAGCAATTTTGTTTTTTCGATAGGATTGGCGGCATGTGCGGACGCTATACCATTTCTCATTCAACAGAAGAGATCCTTGAACGGTTCAATGTGCTCAAGGAAATATTTGAGCTGACCCCGAATTACAACGTTGCGCCATCGCATATGGTGCCAGTAGTTTTGAACCAGACAAATGAGTCAAACCAAACCATTCGTGTTCTGCAAATTGTGAAATGGGGGCTAGTGCCGTTCTGGGTAAGGGATACCCGAAGCCATAAACCATTCATAAATGCTCGCGTTGAAACAGTAATTGAAAAACCATCCTTCAAAAGCTCTCTGGCAAAAAAGCGATGCATAATTCCCGCTGATGGATTTTATGAATGGAAGACTGTTGAGGGAAAAAAACAACCAATTCGGATTCGATTGCCTGGCGACCAGCTGTTCGGATTTGCTGGACTTTACGATGATTGGCAATCAGCTGACGGCTCGGTAAACCTCCGTACATGCGCCATCATCACTGTTCCTGGCAATGAAGCAATGTCAGAAATTCATGGACGTATGCCCGCCATTTTGACACCGGAAGGCGAAAGTATATGGCTTGATCCTGAGCAAAAGGATACGAAAATTTTGGCTCAATATCTTGAGCCTTATAAAGGAGAAATCGAAACTTTTGCGGTCTCTCCAATCGTGAATTCTGTAAAAAATAACAGTAAAGAATGCACGCTGGCGATAGCAAATTCGTCCTAGAATCAGGGGAATTGAACTGCTCTGGGGATCCTCCAACATGTGCCTGGATCCTCAACATGTGCGGGATTCCAACATGCGGGGATTTCTCATGTGCGGGATTCCAACCTGTGCGTTGTCTAATTCAGTGTACAAGTACTATCAAACTTCGTCAGAGTCCTCGGTTGCTTCGTCGTCAGGTTCAGTTTCTGGAAGTGTCGATGTGTCCGGCTTAAGACCTTGCGTTTTCGTCTCGCTCTTCAAGCCGCCTTTGTCCACGTGCTCTTCTTCCACATCATTTGGGCGTTCGTTTCGTTTTTGATTCTTCCGGTCCATCTTGGGTCCTCAATTTTGTAGAAGCCGCTGATGTCTGTTAGGTGATTTGGCGCAGAAGTGGATCGAGCCGGCATACTCATCGGCGATCTCCTCTGCTGAAAAAATAGACAGTCGACTCTTAGTGAATGTTCCTTGCCGATTATAAAACCTTCTAAGCTCACCCGCGCTAGAATTTTTCTGCTTGCTGCTTCCTCTCGGCAGCTTTTTCTTGCTTACCTTCCAGCTCATAGACTTCAGCAAGTTTGAGCAAGGTATGTTTCAAGATATTTGCTTGCTCGTACATTGGATTGTTTGCGATCAATATCGTTGTCGGCTGCTGTAATCCATAAATTTCCAGAACTCGTTCATACAATCTTTCAGCATCTTGAATTCGTCCTACTTTAATGAACAACTCAGCAAGCGCATCATATGCTCTTGCGATTTCTGATGTGCCCTGCAACATTCGTGGATTGGCGATGACGTTGTTGCAGAAAATGTTGATATCGCGAAACTGTCCGCCACGATTTGAGGACGTCGGCTGGCGCGATGCGACTACCAACGCGTTGCGCAAAGTCAATTCAGCTTCTGCGTATTTACTTTCATCTCGCAAAGTAGCGCCAAGAGATATCAATGCTGACAAAGTGCCTGGCGCCATGGCACCAAACTGATCGCCATTGTTTGCAATCGCTCGCCTATTGTACTGTTCCGCCTCGTCGAGTTTTCCTGATGTCCGATAAAAATCAGCAAGTGCAACCAATGCTGCTGTCACGTTCGGATTGTTCGCACCGCTGGACTGCGCCTGCTCCAAAGCGGACAGTAGCTTAGATTCCGATTCACCAGATCCCTGAGCCAACAATGCAGGCTGTGACAGAGTCACTAAGATCGGTGCTAATACGAAGAACGCAACTGATGATGCGCATGACTTCGTCCATGTCTGAAGGATTAGTTGGAGAGCCTGTGAACGCATAAGCGACTGGGAGTGCATCCTTGAGGCAGTTTTAGAAGCCGGCGAGACGCCGCCTTTGGCTTAGGACTCGTCCAGAATTGAAAGTTGCGCTTCGATGCTTTCCAGTTGAAGTTGCAAGTCGCGCAGCTGTTGCTTCATTCCCTCGACCTTATCCTCTGGCGCGCGTTCAATAAAACCAGGGCGCTCCAGTGTCTCTTTAACTTTAGCGATTTCTTTCAAGACGGATTGTTTGCGCTGGTTCAACTTCTCTCTTGATTTGTCTACATCGATCAAATTCGCTAAAGGAATATAGATCGTCGCTGACGAGATTTTTTCATGCGCAGCTTTTGACGGCGCCTTTTGCGAAGCTCCCATTGTGAGCGGATTAACCTTGGTGCCTAGTCGTTGGATATAATCACGTCCACTCTCAAGCCACTCTAATTCCTTAGGATCGCTGACAGAAATAATTACTTCAGCTTCAGCCGATGCGGGCACGTTGTAAGTCTGGCGCATGTTTCTGATTGAGCGGATGACGCGAATCAGGAAACTCATCTTTTCTTCCGAAGCTGGATTGAGATAACGATCGTCTTCTCGTGGATATGGTGCAAACATGACCGAAATTAGTTGATCGAACATTACGTTCTTCGGAATCAGACTCCACAATTCTTCCGTAATGAAAGGCATGATCGGGTGAAGAGCACGCATCAATCCTTCGAAAATTGTGTGCAGAACTTTCTTTGTTTGGCCGTCGGGTGCTTTGCCTTCAGCCTCTTGAGCTAATTGAATTTTGGCAATTTCAAGATACCAATCGCAGAAGTAGTCCCAAATGAAAGCGTATAGTTCGTTGGCCACGATGTGGAAATCGTAGTTGTTGTGAGCTTCATTGACGGCAGTCAACATCGTGTTGTAGCGATGAAGAATCCAACTATCCGCTAGCGTCAATTTCGCAATGTCGATGCCGGATGGCCTGTAGCCTTCCAGCTTGGCCAATACGAATCTGCCGGTGTTCCACAGTTTGTTGCTGAATTTTTTGTATTCATCTAAACGATCTTCGCGGAAGCGAACATCCTGGTCACCTTTGACGCCTATCGATGTGAATAGGAATCTGTTTGCATCCGCGCCATATTTATCGATCATGTCGAGCGGATCAATGGTGTTTTGTTTGGATTTGGACATGCGCTTTCCATCTGGCGTTTGAATAACCGGATGGATGAGAACATGCTTGAACGGAATTGTTTTCATGAACTTAAAGCTCAGGAAAATCATCCGTGAAACCCAAAGATTGATGATTTCCCGGGCTGTAGAGAGAACAGTTGTCGGATAGAACTCTTTCAGAATCGGTGTCTCATCGGGCCAGCCCAATGTTGCGAAAGGCCACAGTCCAGAACTAAACCAGGTGTCCAGAACGTCTGGATCTTGCTCCAATTTCTTGGAACCGCATTTGGTGCACTCAGTCGGTGGTTCCTCAAAGGCGTCTTCATGCCCGTTTTCACAAGTCCAAATTGGAATGCGATGTCCCCACCAAAGCTGGCGGCTAATATTCCAATCGCGGATATTGCGCATCCAATCAAGATAAGTGGTCGCGTATCTTTCCGGAATAAAGACGATACGATCGTCTTCAACCGCTTTGATAGCCGGTTCAACAAGTTCCTTCATGGAAACGAACCACTGATCCGACAGATACGGCTCTATCACTGTGTGACACCGCTCGCAGTGCCCAACGCCATGAGTGTAATCTTGCACTTCGGCAAGTAGTTCTTGCGCGCCCAATTGCTCAACTGCTAATTCACGAACTTTGAAACGATCCTTACCTTGCAAATCAGCAGGCACGAACTCATTGGCGCACAGTTTACCTTCTGCATCGATAACTGCTGGCTGGGCTAGTTTGTGGCGTTGACCAACTTCCCAGTCGTTAGCGTCATGGGCGGGAGTGATCTTCAAAGCGCCTGTGCCGAAATCCTTCTCGACATAGGAGTCTGCGATCACCGGTATCTCTCTGTCCGTTAGAGGCAAGCGAACGTTCTTGCCAACGAAAGACTTATAGCGGTCGTCTTCAGGATGAACGGCTACAGCGACGTCGCCAAACATCGTTTCTGGACGAGTGGTGGCCACGGTGAGGCTGCCGGATCCATCTACTAGTGGATACTTAATCAAATAAAGATGACCGGCAGTGTCTTCATGTTCGACTTCCAAGTCAGATAAGCTGGTCAAGCAGCGCGGACACCAGTTGGTGATGCGATTGCCGCGATAAATCAAGCCTTCTTTGTAGAGAGTGACGAAGGCCCGATAAATTGCTTTTACATAGTTGGCATCCATGGTGAACGCCAAACGGTCCCAATTGAAGCTGACGCCAAGGCGTTTGTATTGATTGAGGATATTGTTGCCGTACTCGTTACGCCACTCCCAAACCTTCTCAACGAACTTTTCGCGACCAAGATCTCGCCGATTCTTGCCTTCTTTTTTAAGCTGTCTTTCGACCACGATCTGCGTAGAGATGCCGGCATGGTCCGTTCCAGGCTGCCAGAGGACGTTATAGCCCTGCATTCTCTTAAGCCGAATCAAGACATCTTGAAGAGTGCCGTTGAGCGCGTGCCCCATGTGTAAATTGCCCGTAATATTGGGTGGCGGCAGGGCAATCGAGAACTTTGGCTTATCCGGGTTGATGTCAAGGTCGAACACGCCGTTATCGAACCAGTGTTGAGTCCACTTTGATTCGACTTCTGCGGGGTTATAAGCCATTTTTGAAGTCTCAGTTGATTTTGTAGCGGATGGTGTAGACATGATTAAGTTCTGGCGGCTCTCTGTCGTCATGGGCTGAGGTATGAATTCGCGATTATAGCCGGGTTACGGGTCTCTCGGCAACCCGAAGTCGACGCAAAAGGGTCAATTATTGACACAATTCGAAGGTGCTGTCTGCATCGCCAGGGATGTTAGAATCAGCCTTGGCTGGAGGCGGCCACACGTTGACCTTGACTACTCGCTGTGCCTCAGGCGTTTTACGGAACTGTCATGATCTCCAGCAATGATTTTCGACCAGGTGTGACAATTGAATACAACCACGGCGTCTGGCAAATCGTAGAAGCCATGCACGTCAAACCGGGTAAGGGCTCAGCTTTTGTCCGCACAAAAATGAAAAACGTTGAGACGGGCGCCGTTCTCGAAAATACGTTCCGTGCCGGTGAAAAGGTGCCGAGCGCTGTAGTTGAAAAGTCAGATATGCAGTTCTTGTACAAGGAAGGCGACAACTTCGTCATGATGGATGTCACCAACTTCGAACAAATTGAAGTGGCAGAGAAAACGATTGGTTCAGGTGCAGAGTTTTTGAAAGAGAGCTTGGAAGGGATCACAATTCTCAAGTTTCAAGACCGCATCATCGGTGTTGAACTGCCAAACACTGTTGAATTGGAAGTTGCCGAATGCGCACCAGATGAGCGCGGCGACACCAGCTCTGGTGGCGGTAAACCAGCTACTTTGGAAACCGGTGCCACCATCACTGTTCCTTTTCACATCAAGCGTGGCGATAAGATCAAAGTCGACACGAGAAATCGCAAGTATTTGACCAGAGTGTAAGTCGTAACAACAGTAGGGGCAGCGCGGGTGAACATAGATCTAGAACAAATTCGCAGTTTACTGGCGGTTGTTAGCAGCACAGATATAACCGAACTGACTATCGAATTTGGCGAGCATCGAATCACAATTAAAAAGGGTGCTGGTGTTCAAACCATCAGTGCCGAAGTGCCGGCGGTGGCAACTCAGGCAGCGGCTGTGAAGACGGTTCAACCACTGTCTTTTGAGCCTAAGCAAGATGTACAGCCGGACAAGGAACTAGTGCAAGAAGTTGCACCAAGCGCAAATGGTTTAGTGCCTGTCACTTCTCCGATGGTTGGAACGTTTTACAGAGCTGGCTCGCCAACCGCCACTCCCTTTGTCAACGTAGGCGACCACATCGCTGTCGGACAGACTGTTTGCATAATTGAAGCAATGAAGTTAATGAATGATATGCCTTCCGAAGTTAGCGGCAAAATCGTTAAGGTATGCGTCGACAACGGCACCACCGTTGAATACGGTCAACAGCTCTTTTTAGTTGATCCTAAAGGCTAGTTAGAAACACGCACCCACGGTAGTTTTGATGATTCAAAAAGTCCTGATTGCTAATCGCGGCGAAATCGCCCTGAGGGTGATTCGAGCTTGTCACGAGCTTGGTGTGAGAACGGTGGCAGTATATTCGCAAGCTGATGCTGACTCTTTGCACGTCGAGATGGCGGACGAGGCATTCTGCATCGGACCTCCGTCTTCGCAACGTAGCTATCTGCACATACCAGCCCTGATTAGCACGGCAGTTCTCACCGGTGCTGATGCGATTCATCCGGGGTACGGTTTTCTTTCCGAGAATGCTAACTTCGCGCAAATATGCGCCGATCACCGAATTAAATTTATCGGACCAAGTGTTGAAGCGATCAATATGATGGGCGATAAGGCCTCTGCTCGCGAAACGATGCGTAAAGCCAATGTGCCGGTGGTGCCAGGTACTCATGGACTTGTGACCAACGAAGCGGATGCTTTTAAAATTGCTGAAGAAATTGGCTTCCCAGTAATCGTCAAGGCTACTGCCGGTGGTGGCGGACGTGGGATGCGTGTGGCAGCGGATTCAGTGCAATTAGGCACTGCAATCACATCTGCACGCAGTGAAGCGACGGCATCTTTCGGTGATGGCGGCGTCTACATTGAGAAATATCTAAAACCGATTCGACATATCGAAATTCAAATCATGGCTGATCAGCACGGTAATGTAATTCACCTTGGTGAACGTGACTGTTCAGTGCAACGTCGGCATCAAAAATTGATTGAAGAATCTCCGAGTCCGGCAATCTCACCGGCGATGCGTAAGAGAATGGGCGACGCCGCCGTTCAGGCTGCTCGATCCATTAACTATGAAGGCGCAGGCACCTTCGAATTCATTTTCACCGGTGACGATTTCTACTTCATGGAAATGAATACTCGTATTCAAGTTGAACATCCAGTGACTGAATTTATTACCGGAGTGGATTTGGTCAAAGAACAAATCCGGGTTGCTTCGGGCCTGCCTCTGAGCCTTAAGCAAGAGGAAATCGAGTTCCGGGGACATTCGATTGAGTGCCGCATCAACGCTGAAGATCCAGACAAGAACTTTTTGCCGTCGCCTGGAAAGATTGATGCTTATATCGCACCAGGTGGTCCGGGAGTGCGGGTCGACAGTCACTGTTATCCAGGTTATTCGATACCGCCATTTTACGATTCGCTTGTAAGCAAGCTCATTGTTTGGGGAAGAGACAGACCGGAAGCTATACAAAGAATGCTTCGCGCTCTTGATGAATACGCAATTACCGGAATTAAGACGACTATTCCGTTCCATCAGAAAGTTCTGTTGCACGAAGCTTTTCAGCGCGGGGACGTGCACACGGATTTCATTGAGAAATATATGTCGCCTTCCGCTGACACTAGTTCGCCAAACGGCCGTAAATAGAGCCGGAAATTATGATTGCGGAGCACCACTGACATTGAAAATTGCTGTGGGACAGATGTCAGTCTCTCCCGACAAAGACATCAATCTGACCACCATTGAAGAGCTGACTTCACAAGCCTTCGAAGCCGGTGCGAAACTAATTGTCTTTCCCGAGTCTTGCATGTTCGCGTCTGCCGAACCTGTTGAATCCTTATCCGGAGTGGCTGAAGCAATTGACGGGCCATTCGTCACCACTTTAAAGAGATTCGCGAACCTTTACAGCATCTGCATCGTTGCCGGCGTTTTTGAAAGCAGTGTGGATGCAAGTCGTGTTTACAACACAGTCGTCGTTATTGATGAAGACGGTGTGTTGAAAGATTCCTATCGCAAAATTCATTTGTATGATTCATTCGGCACGAAAGAGTCGGATCGCGTCATGGCCGGAGATGGTGCAACTCTCGTGTTCCAAGCTGGCACATTGACCTTCGGTGTGATGACATGTTATGACCTGCGCTTTCCAGAATTGGCTCGCTATCTCGCATTCCAGGGTGCCCAAGTGATTCTTTTGCCGGTCGCATGGCAAGCAGGACCAATGAAAGAATCGCATCTTGAAATTCTTACGCGAGCGCGTGCAATAGAGAATAATTTGTATATGGTGGTGGCAGCGCAGGTTGGTGTGAACTGTTGCGGCAATAGCATGGTTGTTGATCCAATGGGTGTGATCCAGGCTAGTGTAGCCAATAATGAATGCATCATGGTCAGCGAGTTGCGTGGGCAAAGAGTCGATGAAGTACGCGAGTATTCGCCGACTTTGCAAAATCGCAGATCAGATGTCTATGCACGTTGGAGAGACAGCAATCAGCGCTGGTACGAAGAAGTTTCTAACTCCGACTAGTATTGATGGAGAGCGACGATTCTCGAAATGGAGCGCGACTGTCCACAGTCGCCCACAATCACGCATCAGGCGGGTCTTTTGACCCGCGCTCCATTTCGGTTATCGACTCAAATGGAATGTGGAGTATTGATATTAGTTACTTAGTTATTGATTGTCGTGATTGGAATTGAACGGAACGACGTCTTTGAAGTAAACCTTCACGTCTGGACGCAGCTTTTTGAGTTGGTCCATAGCAGCTTCACTGACTTTGCAACTGTGCAAACCTACCTCTTTTAGGGCCTTCATTTTTGCCAGACTTTCTAGAGCTTTGTCAGTGATGTTTGAGTGTTGCAGATCGATTTGGGCAATTTGCGTGTCCACGAGATGCTCGACACCTTTATCTCCGATCTGGGAGTATCTCAAAGTCAACATGCTCAAATTTTTCAAGTGTTTGATTGCCGAGAGATCAGCATCTGAGATGCCGCTTTTATCCAAGCGCAGAATTCTTAAAGATGGAAGTGCTGAGATGGCTTTCAGTCCTGCTTCTGTCAGCCAGGAATTTTTCGAGAGATTGAGCGTTTCAAGTTTCGACAATGGTGCTAAGTTGGCTAATCCAGCATTGGTAATCTTCTCCTCTTCTTTTAAGTAAAGAGTGTTCAAATTTCTCAATTTGGCTAGCTCGCTAAGACCCTCATCATTGACATTTGTGCCGGACAAATCGAGAACCTCTAAATTTTCCATGTGGCTGATTTCTTTCATCGCTCGATTTGTAAAAATGCCGGTGCTGAGAGCTAATTTTCGAAGAGGCAGATGGATTAAGTGAGCAAGTCCTGGTCCCTGAATTCTGGAACCACGCATACTAAGTTCTTCAGTGACGTTAGTGTTGTCAAATTCCTCCAACGTTACATCGTTTACGTCAACGCTGGCTGAGATACTTTTGTCGAAATTTATGACCTTGTTATGTATGTTCTTCCGAATATACGCTCTAGCCGTTTCTCCGTTGGTCGAGAGTGTTTCCATCCCCTCAAGCTCCTGCACCGGATGTGGTGCATCTGCTCGTTTCATGAAGTACATGGCGAACGCACCGATCAAGGCGCATACGGCAATGAGCAACACCGCTCCTGAAAGCAAAAGCCATGTCTCAGGGTGCTTCCAGCGATCCGACTTAGTGGAGGGCTTTCTAATTCTCTTTCCAAGGTTAACACTCATCAACGCTTTTTTTACTTCGCCCATTGATTGGAATCTCTCGTAGGGTTCTTTTGCCAGACATTTGCTCACAATCGCCTCGATGTCCACTGGCAAGCTTTTTTCTATAGAGCGAACCGAGGGAGCTATTGTGCTTATCTGGCTCGACAGAAGGTCGTATGTCGTATTGCCGGCGAACGGCGTAGAACCAGTTAGTGCCTCATACATAACGATGCCCAGGGAGTAGATGTCAGATCTGACGTCGACTCTTTTTCCCGTCGCTTGCTCGGGACTCATGTATCTTGGGCTGCCGAATACTTCACCAGTTTTTGTCAAGCCAGCTGATTGGTCCGCCATATCAACGATCTTGGCGATGCCAAAATCTAATATCTTTACTTGGTTAGTATCGCCACTAAACATTATGTTGGTCGGTTTTACATCTCTATGCAAGATATTCTGCTTGTGTGCATGCTCCAACCCGTCGCAACACTGAAGGAAGATATTTATAAACTTCTTTACTGAGAGCGGACCTTGCTTATCAATTAGTTGGGCCAGTGTTTGACCTTGAAGATACTCGAGCACCATATGCGGTTGCCCCGATTCCGTCACGCCATAATCTCTCAATTTGACAATGGCCGGATGGTCGAGTGTGCTAATCACTTTAGCTTCCTGGTTAAAGCGACGCAGGATGTTCTGCTCAAGCTTGTTTGCACGAAGCATTTTTATCGCCACTATGTAATTAAGCAGTCTGTGCCGGGCCTTGTAGACTATGCCGTTGCCACCAGATCCGATTTCTTCCAAGAACTCGTAGTGTTCTGAAAGCCGCTCTCCGAGCGCGCTTGTTAAATAGGTGCCATCGTCAGGACAGTTTGAAATGCTGATCGGTAATTTCAGACCGCACCTCGGACAAACGTGAAATAAGTTTTCCTCCTTGGGAGAAGAGGAATTTTGTTCAGCAAGACGATTTGATTCATCAAAACTGGTCAAGATCTTCGCTCATTTTGTCTATGAATTTGATATCTGGTCGTAGTTTGTGCAGTGCCTTTAGGTCTGCTCTGCTGATATTGTTGCCCTCTGCCGCTAGAAATTTCAGGCTGTGCATATTTTTTAGCATAAGCAGCCCGTCGGCGGTTACCTGCGTATCTGAGATATTGAGCTGTTCGATATTTGTTTTCAGTAAATAGGAAATAGTTTGATCGGTTACCTTTGGATCTGGACTTGGGCTGTTTGGATCTTCTTTAAGGTCAAGGATTAGTAAATATTTCGATGACTTCAAGCCTTCCAGCTGAAGATCACCAATTTGACTCTTTCGAATTCTTAGCTCGCGCAACTTTGGCATACTCGCTAATTTTTTCATGCCCTTCGCTGTTATTGCAGCGATGTACTTAAGATTGAGACACTCGAGCGTTTTGATTTTCGCGAGGTCATCTATTCCTCCGTCCGAAACAGGCACTTGTTTCAGCGATAGGCGCTTCAGATGCTTTAAGCCTACAAGTTGAGCAAGTCCAGCGTCACTAATGTCTGTGTGACTTAAATTCAGTTGTTCTAAGTGTTTCATATTCTTGATTTCAAATAAACTTCGATCTGTAATGGGCGATCCATACAAGTTAAGTTCACGAAGAGGAAGATGAATCAAATATGCAAGACCGGGACCGGTCACTCTGCTGTCACGCAGGTTAATCTGTTCGGTTAGTTTACATTCCTCGAAAGGTCTCAGTCCTGCGTCTGTTACCGGGAGCCCACTGAGACTGACTTCCTTGTCACCTATGTGTTGTTGTATGCGCTCTTTTGCCGTTGCATCTGCTTTCGCAGTTTCCTCAGGAGTTTTTGTTTGAAATATTACGTCAGGTTCGGGAATGTTAGATTCACTTCGCACCGGTTGCTGTATGACTGGAGTTTCTTCTTTCCTTGTTAGACGCATCGTTAGCAAGCTAATTGACAGCAGAATGATGCAAGTTGAAGCGACTATAACTTTTCGTTCAAACTTTTTCGTATTTAGCTTTAGATTTTGTATTTCATCTGTTTTACTTAATGACAATTTTTTCTTGCCACTTTTGACATCAAGAAGAGCTCGCTTAAGGTCAGCCATGGATTGGAATCTATCTTCCGGGTCTTTGGCAAGAGCCTTGGCCACAACGGCATCAACTTCGGGGGGAATGGATTTGTTGACCGTAGAAAGAGCCGGAACTTCTTGATTGATTTGCTTGGTTATAGTGTCGATCATATTGAGACCGGCAAAGGGAGGAGTGCCACTGAGTATTTCGTACATGACGATGCCCAACGAATAAATATCTGAACGCGCGTCAAGTTTTTTGCCTGATGCCTGTTCCGGGCTCATGTAGAGCGGACTACCGAAAATCTCGCCGGTCTTTGTCATGGCTGCTTGCTCTGATGATAGGTCGAGAACTTTCGCTATGCCAAAGTCTAAGACCTTCACGTCCAAACCATTTTCTGTTCGTTCGAACATTATGTTGCTCGGCTTGATGTCCCTATGGAGAATGGACTTTCTGTGAGCGTATTCCATTGCATCACAAACTTGAATGACAATCTCCAAGCTGTCCGCAACTGATAAGGCTCCTTGCCAGTTAACCGCATCGGCCAGACTTTGACCTGCTACATAATCCAGCACCATGTGTAATTGCCCGGATTCTGTTGTGCCAAAATCCCTCAGGTGCACAATACCGCGATGATCGAGCGAGCTAATTAGTTTTGCCTCTTGTTCAAAACGTTTTTGGCCACCTTGACCCATGCTGGTAGCGCGCAAAACTTTGACGGCAACGAGTTGATTCAACAATAGATGACGTGCTTTGTAGACTATCCCAATGCCGCCGGAGCCTATCTCTTCGAGAAATTCATATTGCTCTCCAAGTTTGTCAGCTGTGGAATTTGCTAAAAACGTTCCGTCATTTGGACAGTTTGAAATACCGATTGGTAATTTCAGCCCGCAAGCAGAACAGACGTGAAAAAGAGATTCCAGCTCAGGCGGAGATGATGGTTGTTTGAATAGAGAATTTGATTCGTCAGAAGTTGTCAAAATTTTCTCTCATTTTCGCGACAGTTACTCGGTCACCTTGTCAGATATGTCAGAGTTTTTTGTTAGCCCATTCAGAGAACGGATCAGTATTATTTTGGAGGAACTACTGTAAGGACCTAGAATTGCACTTTGAGATGCTTTTTCTCCGGCGAGAGCACGTTTGGTCTAAGTTTGCGAAATTCGTTAATACCAGCTTCGGTGATCAAATCCTCAGTCACTTTTAACGTCTTTAAGTTTTTGTCTTTCGCTAATGTCATCAAGCCATGATCAGTTACCTTGGTTTCCTCAATATGCAAGTTCGTTATTCCGGTTTTGCCAATTACCTCCATGCCCACATCTGTAACAGCTGTTCCATCCAGAGTTAAAGTCGTCAGAGCTGGGCAATGGTGGACAAAATCCAAGTCCTTATCCTGAAATGATGATTCATTGTCTAGCTCCACTCTTTGCAGTTTCGATAGTTTGTACAGATATTTCCAACCCGCTGAGGTAATGTTTTCGCATTTCGGCAGCCCGATCGATATGAGGTTTGACAATGCGCTGACTTCCTTAAGACCAGCATCAGTTATGGTCGTCTTTTCCAAATTTAAGTCTTCGAGTCCCTTAAGTTGAGCAATCACAGAGGCAGATTTCGCGGTAATTGTGTTTGATTGAACGTCGAGCGATCTCAGCATAGGCAATTTTTTCAACTGAGCATAACCCAAGTCGGTAATGAGCGGATTCCGCCCACATTGAACGTTCTCTAACGTGCGTATCTCAGCTATGTTGATCATGCCTTCGTCCGTGATTCTGTCAGCCCTTACGGATAATCTATTCAACTTTAATCCAACCAATTGCTTCAAGCCTGCATTTGTAATTTCGGATTCATCGATCTGCAATTGCGCGAGATAATGCATGTGAGTCAGTTCAAGAAATGCGCGGTCGGTAATGCTTGATTCATTGAGACTCAAAACCACGACCGGGTATCTGATCAAATATGCTAATCCCGGTCCTTTTACGCATGTCTCTTCGATTTCGATCGAATCAAAGCCAGCCGAGCCTGTGCTAAATTCGTCCAAAGCTTCATCGGTGCAAGTTTGTTCCCTTATTTTCACGTGCCTTGGCGCATTGGGATCTGGATGTATTCGAGCACGTTGTATTGCTTCGCGTGCCATAGTATTGGCACTCCAATTTCGGGCGTTCTGTAATTTCTGTTCAGTATCTTCCTTAGCCTGTTTTTCTTCTAAGAGCTTCGCTTCTTCTATTGCAGTTCTTTGTTGATGTTGTTGCCATAACAAGTAGCCACTCATAAAAATTGTAACCACAAATAATGCGACACAGCATCCTAAAATACTGATGCGAATTCGAGTGGCAGTTTCAAGCTTAGGATCTCTTTCTTCTTGAGACGATTCAGGGCTTTCCTTAAGGATTTCCACTCCTGCGAGCTGATCGCGCAGTTCCGCCATTGAGCGGAAGCGCTTGTCAGGATCTTTCTGCAGTGCTTGGGAAACTATTTGTTGCAGACTCGTTGGGAACTCGCTTGTGGAGCTGTCCGTCAGTGATGGTGCCTTCGAATGAATCTGCTGAAAGATCACATCAAGGGCGGTGGCTCCCTGAAAGGGCGGCGTACCAGTTAGAGCTTCGAACATAACGCATCCAAACGAATACACGTCGGTTCGTTGATCGAGTTTCATCCCAGTAGTTTGTTCCGGGCTCATGTAGGCAGGGCTTCCCAGCACTTCGCCTGTTGAAGTTAGACCATTGTCTGGTTCATCGGTCAAGACTTTTGCGATACCGAAGTCGATCAGTTTTACAAGTGGCTGATCATTTTGCAATTCTGCGACCATGATGTTGCCGGGTTTTAAGTCACGATGAAGGACTCCGCGTTCATGTGCATGAGCGAGTGCGTCAGCAGTTTGGACGAAAATGCTGAGGGCGGTTTTTACCGGAATGGGACCCAGTTGGTGAACTAATTCTGACAGCGAAAGTCCTTCGATAAAATCAAGCACCATATATGGTTGCCCATTTTCAGTTAGTCCGTAGTCACGCACGTGAATGATGTTGGCGTGATCTAGTGCTGTCAGTGACTCGGCTTCTCTCCGAAAGCGTTTTACGTGCGCATCGTCTAGACGACCCGTTTGCATCATTTTTATGGCGACTTTCTGATTCAAGGCCAGGTGCCTTGCCTCATAAATGATGCCCATGCCACCTGTGGCAATGACAGAAACAAATTCGTATTGGTCTGCTAACTTGTTGCCCACCTCTTCTGCCCCAAGCAGTGATGTGCCGTCGTTGGGACAGATGGTGACATTGGATGATACGCACAACTGACACACGGGGCAAATTCTGCCCACGGCCAGATTCGGGCTCTGGGTGGTTTTAAATCGAGCGTCTGCTTCCATCTCAGGCGTAATTCATAAGGCTATTTACCAGGTTCAGTCGTCGGTGTAGACACTTTGTTGGCTAGATCAGCTTTTACTTCCAGGTCTGGTCTCGCCAATTTAAGATCGTCGATTGCTTTTTGAGTAAGCGCGCAGTGATTCAAACTTACGCTTTTGAGACCCGGCATCTGAGCCATCGTCGACAGGGCTTGGTCGGTGATTAAAGTGCCATCCAAATTCAATTCTCTAATCGGGCTTTTCAAAAGACCGTTAATTGCAAGGTCTCCAATTTTACAGTCGACGATGCTGAGCGATTTGAGCGACTTATTCTGCCCCAGATAGATAACGACGGGATCAGTCACTAACGTTTTATTCAAAGCTAAAACTTGAAGATTCGGCCACTTTGAGGTGATGTAAGCAGTCAGCGCACCGACCTGATCGCCGCTCAAATCTAGCTCACGAAGCTTGTTCAATCCAATGATTTGAACAAGGCCTCTGTCAGTTATTCCTGTATTGGCTAGGTTCAGATATTCCAAATTTTCCATGTGTTTGATTTCTTCAAGTCCACGATCCGTCATAGCCGAACCCTGCATGGACAGGCGTTTAAGAGGCAGGTGGATGAGGTTCGCTAGACCTGGACCGATCACGGCCGCTCCATCTAGAATTACTGAACTCGGTTTTGTTGGTTCACCGAAATATTCGAGCATTTTGTCAGTGATCTTGACGTTGCGCAAGTTCACTTCCTCGGAGTTTGCGCTGCTCATGATGATCTTTTGCGCGGTCACGCCTTCGTCGACTTTCTCTAGAGCAGGCGGCGGTTTCTTGATCGATGAGTAAACAAAATATCCCGAAGTCGAGGCCAGAATTAGAAGAGTGGTGAGTGCAAGCAGCAAGGCTTTAAATTCGTATCTCTTTTTGTTTATGACAGCAAAATCAACTGGCACTGGCTCGCTTAACTGTTTTTTTCCTGATTTGGAATTGAGCAAGGCATGCTTAAGTTCTCCCATTGATTGAAATCGTTTTTCGGGATCTTTTTCAAGCGCTTTCGCCACTATCTCTTCGATGTTCTCCGGAAACTCTTTGCCTAGAGAGCCTTCTCTCAAACTTGATGCTGGGTCGTTGAGCTGTCTAAATATGGTCTCAATAGAACTGCCACCAACAAAAGGGGGGGCACCGGTTAACGTTTCATACATAACGCAGCCGAATGAATAGATGTCGGATCTTCTATCTAGCTTCGTTCCTGAGGCTTGTTCGGGACTCATGTAGAGCGGACTGCCGAAGACTTCGCCCGTTTGCGTCAAATTCATACCCGCAGTGTCGTATCCCGGATCAGCAATTTTGGCGATGCCGAAATCGACAATTTTTACGAGCGGAGGTAAAGCGACTCGGTGCACCAACATAATGTTGCTCGGTTTAAGATCTCTGTGTAGCACGCCTCGAATGTGCGCGTGTTCAAGGGCATCACAGGCTTGAATGAAGATTTCCAGACTTTCTGCTACCGACAGCCCAGCGTTCTTTTCTATTTCTTTTGCCAGCGTATTGCCTTCAATGTAATCGAGCACCATATGCGGTTGCCCTGATTCTGTGACACCAAAGTCACGGACCCGCACGATTGATGGATGATCGAGGGCGGTGACCGCCTTTGCTTCCTGTTGAAAACGGCGCACACTAACTTCATCTAGTCGATTGGTGTGAAGCATTTTAATCGCGACTGTCTGGTTCAGTGCTAAATGGCGTGCTTTGTAAATCACTCCCATTCCACCTGAACCGATTTCAGCCAAAAACTCGTATTGGTTTGACAGCTTCCCTTCCAGGTCGGTATTGCTAATCAAAACCGTGCCGTCGTTTGGGCAGACGGTTATTTCTGTGGACAATTTTAAACTGCAAGTTGGGCAAATGCGTCTGTCGCTCAGCTGCGCCGGTTCAGCTTCTCGGGATGATTGCAATGGTTTCTGATTAGGGGTGTCCTGTTCCACCGCGGTCTCTTCCAAAAATGTTCTAACCTGTGCAATATTCCCGGTTAAGCGGTTTTTTACTTGGTTTACTATGACAACGTCACGTTGAGCAACGCAGAAAAGTTTTAGCCCAGACTTGTTATAGAATAGACTTCTCGCCCAATTTTGTGGCTCCGTAGCTCAATGGTGGAGCAAGCGACTCATAATCGCCAGGCTACAGGTTCGAACCCTGTCGGAGCCAATTTTTACAGCCTGTTTTGGCTTTCCTCGTTCCCTCTATGTAAAGTGGGTTGGCTTTGGGTTGGGAATTTACAACTCAAGCGGCCCGCAGCAAGTGATGTTTCTTAAGTGTTCAATGGTTTAAACTTCACTGCGAGTGAAACTTACCGGTTATTTGTGGATTCAGGAGAAAATCATGAAACACGTTCGATTCGCTTCGTGGGTTCCCGCGGTTGCTTTCGCCGCATTGCTGATATCTCCGCCTGGTACGTTGGCTGACTCGCCGCCGTCGGCCTCAGCCGCTGTTCTCCAACAGGAGGCACGATGGCTGACGGCTATCGTTAAAGGCGATCGCACAACGATCGCATCTATTTTGAGTACAAACTTCAAGCACACCACCGATAAAGGGAAGCTTCTCGATCGTGCTCAGGAGCTAGCGAGCATGAAGAAAGAGCCGTTTATTATGAGCGCTACAGAGGAGACGGTTGACTTTGCGGGCGATGCGGCCGTCGTTCACGGACTGAACACGATCACTGAGTCTGGCAAAGTGCTGACGCGCCAGCGTTTCACCGACGTGTTCGTTAAGCAGAATGGCAACTGGATGGCGTTATCGGCGCAGGAAACTGCAATCTAGTCATCTTGGTTTTCAAGATCGGCGGGAACTAGCGCTATACTTTCGCGAAACGCAGCCGTGTCTTTCGCAAAGTCAAAAAGATTATTCAATTAATGGTCCTGTTTCTTCAATTGTTCCAGAAGTGCTACCAGTCAGTTCAGGAGCTCGATGTATGGATGCGCGCTGTACTGGTCGTATAGCATCTTTAAATCTGCCCGCGCAGATGTAGGCATTGGCAATTCGGTCCTGAACATAGATGCTTGGGGATATTATCTCCTCTCTTGTTTCGAGAGCTAGACCGGCGCGATATTGCTCTACAGCCTCGTCGCACTTTCCTTCCTTTGAGTAAACATCGCCAAGCGCGTAGGCTACGTCCGCGGGATCTGGATAAGTATCATTCTTGCCTAGCTTGATAGATTTGAGTAGATGCTCTGCTTCAGTCAAATTGTTAGTGATTCGGTTGGCGATGCCTAGCTCAAACAAAGCGATTTGAACTTGGTGGTGATTTTTGCCAAATGCTTGTTGTTTTATTTTTAGCGCTTTTTCTAAGACGATCTTGTATTCTGACCATGGTTCAGAGGACCCGAAATCAGCTTTCCTGGCTAATTGTTGGCACTTAATAAGTTTGTCGCGCACGCTCTGGTCGTTTTTGAGTCCTAAGCACCGCAGATATTCAACAATCGCACCATGGTAATCATGGTCGAACAATGCTAAGTCACCAGCCTGCAATCTATCTTTAAAGCTGGAAGGATTTGCGCACTGCGTTCTCAACGCCCAATCAAGCACTTCTTGGTTGAATTTAAAAGTCGCGGGGTCGTCTTGACTGTAGTAAAGAACCTCGTGATATATAAGGTCCGTCCTTCTGAGTTCGATGCATGGCGAAAAGTTTGGAACCAGAGACGTTAGAGGCAACTTGCCCGCTACTGGAACTTTCACCACTCTTCCACAGGACGCTTCTTCACTTCGTCCTCGTACTCTAGCAGCACATTTTTGCGTCCCACGCGAACCAATCTCTTATTACTAAACTTCGCAACCAGTCTTTGGAAGTCAACGAGCTTTGCACCGGGCACTCGGCTATATCGTCCCCGAACAAGCATGCGCTGGAGCGCAGCAAGGACAAGCTTTTCCTCTGCTTCGGTCAATTCAATTGACATGCTCTAAGTCTATCGCATGAAGCTTGCCCAAGATCAGACCAGTCTCTGACGCAATACCGACAATCGATTGAGAAGGCTCGCTTCATGTACTTACGATTATATTGCCAGACAACGTTTGATGCAACCACCTATAGTACCAGTTAACAAAATTAGGTTTAGGAAATCCTATACTGTCTTGTGTGCGGTAAAGCGTGAATAGAAGACAGAACTAGCAGAGCATCCTATGAGGGATCACCGGAACATTTAACTAACGCTTCGATGCTTGCAATATTGTATAGTTCACTGATTCATCGCCTTCGAACGTGTCGAAAGTCTTAGATCTGATATTGCAAGTGGCCAAAGTCTTGACGCAACCTCAATTTAGATATCTCAATATCATTACTGGAGTTTTCGTCACTATTCTCGTCCTAGTTCCGTCTGTGGCGTCAAAGTTTATTGCGGTTGGTCCGTTCAATCTATCGGGTGCGACTCTCTTTTTTCCGCTCACCTATGTGTTCAATGATTTACTAACCGAAGTTTATGGCTATGCGCGTTCGCGACAAATAATTTGGACGGGTTTGTGCTGTCAGGTGCTTGCTGCCTGCATGTACTGGCTGATCACGGTTTGGCCGTCCGCGTCTTTCTGGCACAATCAGACTGCCTTTGAGACGATATTAGGACTCGCACCACGGGTTACTGTTGCCAGTTTAAGCGCCTACTTTTGTGGTGAGTTCTTAAACAGTGTTGTCCTATCCAAGCTAAAGTACAGACAAAAAGGCGCAGTGGGATTGCCTTTGGCAGGTCGTTTTCTAATGTCAACGATCGTGGGTGAGGCGATTGATACTGTTATTTTTTTAGGAGTTGGATTTTGGGGAACGATGGCTACAAGCGATCTTCTAATCACCATGGTAACGGTGTATATAGCTAAGGTGATTTATGAAATTCTCGCACTTCCGATGACAATGCATCTTTGCAGCTGGCTCAAGAAAGTTGAGGGCGTTGACAAAATTGATAGCCCCAGCGATACGACTTATAGCCCCTTCGCCATGGATTGGTGAAGATTGAAACATAAATTGCCGCCACAATATGTTCTGTGCTCACTTGCCTCTTGGTGTTGCGCGTTGGCATCATATGCGGTACCAGTGGCGGACAAAGATATGGCCGAGGCCCGACGTCTCTATCAAAATGCTGAACCATCCAAATCCGTAGCTTTATGCACAAAAAGGATTGCGGCTGGAAAAAATTTGGCTCAGTGGCATGAGCTGAGAGCATTGGCTTGAGAGAGTTGAAGTTCGCGAGCGGATCGGTCAAATGCAGTCCGTAGTCAGCGGGAACACTGTATTCTGCATTGAACGTTGATTTGGTGTCCGCACTAGCTTTGTGTTTTAGCAAACGAAAGCGCAGACTCTCGACTGCGCTTCGTTGAGCTATCCTAAACTATCGTGCCTTCTAGAATCGAAGAGATGAACTCATCGCAACTTTAAAATTAAAGACCGTCGCGATTGATCTGTCTTTGGACACGATTCTCTTCATGATTCAACTGTTGTTGTTGAGCAGAGGTTATGTAACCTCCGTTGGCACGAGCGTCAGCTTGCTCTTGTCGACGAATAGATTGATCTTCGCGATTCAATTGACCGTAGTGTCCATCCAAATTTCCTTTGTCGGCTTGGATTTGAGTGTTGAGGTTGCCGTCTCGATTCAAGACTTCATACCGGCGTGGATGGTTATTGGCGAAACTTCCGTTCCCATTGCCGCCATATCCAATGCCGCCACCCCCTGGGTTTCCACCACCACCGGGCACGCCGCCACCAGTGTAATCTCGACGGATTTGACTATTTAAATGATTCTCTTCGTGATTTAACTGACCTTGCTCACCCTTCGTTATATAACCGCCGTTGAAGCGAGCATCAGCCTGTGCCTGTTGTCTGATTGCTCGATCTTCACTTTTAAGTCGACCGTAGTTGCCACCCAACTGACCGCGGTCGTTGTTCAGGCGATTGTTGATGTGGTTATCTCTTCCCAGCACTTCAGCGCGACGTGGGTGTTGTTGTCCCCAGCCGCCAGCAAATGATGCTGTTGTGCTAAATACAGCCGTGAGGGCTAAGAGCATAGTCATTAATGAGAGTCGTCGTGGCGACTGGAATAGGTTATCCATAACATTTACCTCTAAAAATGCGATTCTGAAAACCGCTTGAAAAATACATCGTGATCTCAGGGGTCATATTCAAGTAACGGCAATAACAGCCAAAAGGTTCAATGTTTTCTGTTAAGCCTGTGTTAGCAATTCGTGGTGGTTTTGTGGATCGCTGGATCAGGCTCTAGTTGAGGGTTTTACTATCATGTGCATCGATGAGCGCCCTGTAAAAGGTCGGGTTTGTGGTTTGAATGTTTTCAAGCGATGCTGTTTGATGAAGTCGCTGCAGACGTCAAGCGGAAAAACACAGAGTCTTTAAATGGTATTTTGTTCTGCCCATCTCCCGCGAAAGGAAGCAAAATGCGTTTCAACATCATGTCCTTACTGTATGCGCTCCTCTGTATATTTACTTGCAACGGTGCACTAGCTGAGAACGAGAAAATGGTTTTTGCTGTGGATGTTATTCGTCATGGTGATCGAGCACCGATCGGCGCCATTCCCACAGCTCCTTACACTGGACATACAGCACTGGGGCAGCTGACTCCGCTCGGGATGCACCAAGAATTCGAATTGGGCACTAAGCTTCGCGAGCAATACGTGAACCACCACGGCTTGTTGCCAGACCATTACTCTCCTGAAACTATGTTTGTGCGATCAAGCGACATCGATCGCACGCTGATGAGCGCTGAGTGCGTTCTTTTGGGGTTGTATCCTCCCGGTACGGGTCCATCACTCGACGCGAAAGCTGCTCTTCCTGCCGCCTACCAACCTATTCCAATCCACACGATACCCAGAAACGAAGATAATTTGTTGGTTATCGATTTCAATCCAAAACTCGCTCCCACTGTAAGCGAGTTTGTGCATGACACGGCTAGCTGGAAAGAGAAAACAACAAATCTGCAACCACAATTAAAGCGCTGGAACGAGCTCACGGGCATTAATCTTTCTGGTCTTCGTGATGTTGGTGGATTGGGAGATACTTTGTTCATCTATCAACAGCACCACGTGCCTTTGCCGAAGGGATTGTCGAATGCTGATGCTGCTGAAATCATAAAGGAAGGAGAATGGGCCTTCGCCGAATCTTTTAAACCACATCAAGTGGGCGATGTGACAAGCCATGAGCTTCTCAAAACTATCGTGGACTATTTTGAGGAAGCCAGCCAACAGAAGACCAAGTTGAAATTTGTTCTGTTCTCCGGTCACGATACAACAATCGCCGGTCTTATGAGTGCTCTGCGAGTACCGGACACTGCACGTCCGCCGTACGCCTCTGATTTGAACTTCGCTTTGTTCAAGGAAGGCACAGAGTACAAGGTAAAGATCAACTTCAACGGAAAACCAGTCACACTACCCGGTACTACTGGCGGTGAATGCACACTGAAGGAATTCAATGCTCTGTTGGAGAGTAAGAGTTGAAGCCAAAAGTTTATGACTAGGACTGGTTTTACTTTCGAATGAGAATAGACCACGTCCCAGCGTTTTAGGATAGCCCAGTAACCTGAAACGCCAACTGGGTTAGATTTCATCTGCTTGGCGAGAAATTTCTGGCCGCGCCAACATTTTGCCAAAACTGGAATCTATTGTAAGTGCATAACCGACGGGGAGCACTTACCAAAATGTCATTCGAACAACAGAACCAAGTTGAAAGAATTTCCACTAGCTCGACGCATAGCGCTGTCTCAATTGCTCAAGAAGCCTGGGCTCCGCGCTCAAGTCACGAGCACACCGCATCCCCAGTGCAAAAGCTTTCCGACATGCAACATGCACTCGATCAGGGTTTCGCGACAGTCGGGAATCTCTTTGGTGGCATCGTTCATGGTATCGAGAATGGTGCTAAAGCTGTTGCCACTGAGGTTCAACATGTGGTGGCACCGCAGTCAGCAACCACAAGCGGTGAGCAACAACCAGCACACCAGTCGAACCCATCTGAGTCAGCTTCTCCAACGAGTCAAGAAAGATTGGGACACCTGGGCAATTCCATCGCCAATTCTATCGGACAGCATGTTGAAGAAGCGATGAATCCAGCGGAGCAGCTCGCTCACGGTATGCAATTCGGGATCGGGCTTGTGAAAGGACTCGGCGATCTGGCGAATGAAGCTGGTGCCGCGATTGGCTATGGCGTTACGCACCCTGGAGAAACGATCGCTAAAGCCGGACAAATAGCCGAAAAGATCGGTGAAAAGGTTGCTGGCACTCTGGCAACTGCCGAACACGTTGGAGAGCAGATTGGCAACGGCGACATCAAAGGTCTGACTGAGGATGCTCAGCAATTAGGTAAGTCCATCGAAAGTGGAGTGGACTCTGCGGTTAAAGGCGCAGACTATTTAATTTCAGCAACACCGGAAGAACAGGGCAAATTCCTCGGACACTATGTTTTGCCTGGTGTCGCTATCGGTCTGGTTACAGAAGGAGTCGGCACTGCCGCAATGGGTGCGGCAATGGGCGCGATGGGCGTAGGCGAAGCGGCGCTTGGAGCGGGCATCGCCGTGACCGGAGTGTCAGAGGCGGGAATTGCTCTCACTGGTGCTGCAGAAATGGGAA
This sequence comes from Candidatus Melainabacteria bacterium, assembly GCA_003151275.1. Next base: position 8,368 of record PLXC01000063.1, on the reverse strand, counting down.
TTGGCTTGACTGGCGCGACTGAAGCGGGAATAGCTGTGACCGGTGCGACAGAAGTGGCAGTCAATTTAGTTGGAGGAGCTGCTCAGTCTGGTCTTATGCAAGTTGGAAAAACGGTGCTAAAGACTATGGAGCACGCCGTCAAAGAAGGTGAAGAAGGCGTACAAGGTGCTGCGAAACAAATCAAGGAAGCGTTCGATAAGGGACACGAAACTGTGAAAAAAGCGGCAGAAGTGGGCGATCAAGCGGGCAATGCTCACTCTACGGCCCAGCAGATTGGTGACGCAACTGCTAAAGTCGTAGCGGCTGCCCCTTCAGCCGATTCTACGCTTCCAGATCTCGTGATCATTGAACACATCGATTCTGACTTCCCGGAAATCGACCGTGTATTTGGCAAGAACCTGAAGCCAATTACTGACCCTAAAGAATTCGAGAAGCAAATCGATGAAATGATCAAAAACCTAAACAAACCAAAAAAACTTACTACAGAAGAACGGTCCCTTGACCAAGCAATCAGAGACTTCAAAAAGAATGAAGGAGTATACTCAATTCTCGACCGGAAGTTAGAAGCTATTGCAGTTTAGTTAGTCGATTTTCTACTCAGTTGAGAGAGCACTGTGGATGGTGGCATCAGATCATTGATTACTCGAAGGCGGTGGATTATCGCGCGCCAAGGCAAAAATTTGCACTGCCGATGCTTGACCCAGAAGTTGGCCCTTGTCAGAAAATTTGACCAGAGCGGTGTGAGGGTCAAGCTTTTGCGCCAAATCCGCTGAATACTTAGCGAGTGCCTCCCGGTAAGTCGGATCTGGTTGAACGGAATCTAACAACATTAGGTTTTTGAAGAAGACAGCGTTGAAAAATGTCCTCTTCGCCGAAACCGAGGAGCTGTCGGCGATATTAAACTGTTTGTGCAACTGCTGCAAACTTCGTTTAGCTATGTCTTGAGCATCGTTCAAATATTTATGATCACCTGTCGCTTGATAAAGAAGCGTGGCGTCTCCCAGCATCAAGCCTTGATTGTAAGTCCACTCTGCCGTGTGATTTACCTTATCTTTACCATCCTTATCTTTACCAACCCTATCTTTACCATCCCTATCTTTACCATCTTCTTTAATGATGCCATCTTTGTCCATGCCATCGTAATAGAGACCGCCTGAACCGTCTGCACGATTTGGAGCGCGCAAGTTGTCGTTGACCCAATCAAACTGCTTAATAGCAAAGGCCTTATAAGTTGGATCGCCTGTCTGTTGGTACAACTCCAAGGCGAGTTGGGCGGCACCGGCGGTGCTGACTGTAGAACGGTATGTATCATCCGGATTCTGTGTCCAGAGCACACCACCAGGCTTAGCCATCTTTTCTGTGCCTTGCGCACCATAACATTCTAGGCTGAATATTTGCTTGGCTCTATCTAGATTGGACTGATTATGGGTTTGTTTGTATTCATCGAGTGAAGCAATTCCGATCCACGCATTGTCATCATAAAATTTGTCACCACTAAACAATCCGTGTGTGCTGTCATATCCAGGGTGCCCGGCCCCTTTGCCGCCCCGACTACCGGGATCCCAGAACTTATCCAGATCTGTATGGACTTGCTTTAATTCATGCTTTATTGACGGATCATGCATTGATAGGGTTGCGTCATATACCTCTCCCATGTCCCAAGCGGTCGGGCTTGACCCATCTAAGTTTTTATAGAATTCTGACCCGAAGAAAAATTGTCGAGCCCTTGAGAGGATGCTCTGGTCGTCATTGCTATGGTCGAAATTGTGGAGCAAACCATTGTTCGCCTTGATAGCTGCTTCCCCTGGTCCAAATCCTGGGGCGGCAGGAGCCGGAGGAGCAGGCGATTCCTTTGGCGGGGGCATTAGGTCTAGCGTCGGCAGATTTTCATTTAACGGCCCCGTTTGGCGATTAGCAGAGAATACGGCGTCGTTTGCCGTTCCAGAAGATTGACCTTGCCGCCACATGTTTCCGACCTGAGCGCTAAGTACTGCCGGCGCGTCTTGGACGCGATCTGGCGGAGCCTGTTTGAAGGGTTGATCAAAGCTGCCCATAACGCATTCTTCCGGTGTATGTAAGTTTCAATGAGTAGTAAGTTTGGTGGTTAAAGTTTGGTTGGAGAGTAAGTTTAGTAAGTTAGCCGTTTGTTTTCGTCGTATTTGTTTGGTTGCTTGCCACTTGCGTCTCGCCCGGCCTAATTACGTGAGTCACAGTTTGCCCGACCTCCGCCACACTGTTGTAGTGGGTCCACTGCTTAGACCCTGAACTGTTGGCATAGAATTGACCGTTCTCGCCCACGATGCCTGTGTGATCGTTGTTTCCGAAGATCACAACGTCTCCCGGTTTAGCGGCATTCAGAGCTACTTCCTGACCACCATTGGCCAGAAGTTGATCTTTCATAGTTGCCACAGAAGGTGAATCAACACCAGTTACGCCGGATTGTTTTAGAACGTGGCAGACTGATTCGGCGCATCCCAAATTTCCGTCTTGAGTTATTCCAACCATGCCAGGCTTATCGTTCCAAAGCTGCTGATTTACGTCGGCTGATGCATTTTGGACGATGTTTTTACCAGTGACCGAAGTGTCGTTAGATGCAAATGCAGCACTTGCACTTGGATTATCAGCCGCCACTATTTGTTGATAAATATTCGGCATGTCAGGGTAGTGTCCTGAAGCCCATGGTGAGCTTTGTAGAGCATGAATTTGGTCGGCCGGTGACTGTCCCACTGACTGCAGAATGTCTGTTATACCTTGAGCGGCGTGCCCAAAGTTCGGCACATCTAGCTGTCCTTTCATCCATGCAGCGGATGCATCTGCAGCTGCGACAGGGCCGTTAAACCATAGGTCGTGATTTGAGGTACCTTTTTGACCGGAGTCCGTCCATCCGATGTTCAGCCAATCCATATTGCCGGCACTCTCCCTACCTTGTGCAGCACTGCCTGATTCCTCATTTAAGACCCAGGCCCCAACTACGTTTGCATCCAGTCCTGTCTTCTTGGCGAACTCAGCAGCAAACTGTTGTTGTCCTGTGGTTAAGAGGGAATTGCCGATGACAGCGTCAGGATTCCCGTTGATTACGTTAGGAAGGTTGGGGATTGGAGGTGCTCCGGCTCCTGAATCACCACTGCCGCCGCCACCACCACCACCACCACCACTGCTGCTGCCACCACTGCTGCTGCCGCCACTATCTCCGCCGCCGCCAGATGAGCCGCTACCGCTAGATGAACCGCTGCCGCTATCGGAGGGCTGTTGTTGTTGCTGCTGCTGAGGTTGAGGATTATCTTGAGGTTGTTGTGGCTGTTGTGGTTGAGCCGGTGGTACGTCTGGAGTAGTTGGAGCAGTTGGTTGATCTAGTAAAGGTACAGGAGCGGCTGGTAGGTCTGGTTGTTTCTGCAGCTGGTCTAGCCAGTCTTGCGGAATCTTGGCACCAGGATTATTTTTAGCAAAATAGCTGATCAAATCTTTGATCGTGGCTTTCTGAAGTTGGTCAGCAACCTTTTTGGAATCTACCTCAGACTTATTCTTGGATTGCACTTCAACATTTACCGAACCGTCCTTGTTGGGCGTCTTCTTATCAGGATTGGCTCTGAGCTTGCCGTCTTCGCCTAGGAAATAATCTGGTTGTTGTCCACTTTTTTGGTTTTCAGCTGGGGTAGTAAAAGATACTCCGCTAGCCTTATCGAAAACTGGCTTTAGTTGATCGGGTGTCGCGGCCGGTAGCTTGTCTATCGCGCCAGAAGGATAAATATTGGGGCTAAAGTCAAGCGCAGAGGGCAATTCGCCCTTGGCTCCGGCGGGAGCAAAATTCCTGGGAATCAGATCGTTATATACATGACTTGATAGCGCCAACGCAGGAAGATCCATGGGAGGCGCGTTAAAATTTTCCATTGCAGCAGCGGGCTGTCGAGACATCCTCTACCTTCTAAAACTGATCGCATGAAGTGTCCGAGAACCGGGGTGCGACCTGAGCTTGGTAAAAACTTATATATGTAGGCAACAAGGAATATAACAGCGGTCTCACCTGATGTCAACAAGAGTTTTATGAAATCTAAGGGAGAGCCCACCAGCCCGGCAGGTGCAACAATCCCCGGCGTGAACCATGTAGATGCTAGCTCTTTTCTTTAGATCGTCCGTCGCTGTGATTCATTGCCACCATATACAGTGCCGCATTAGTATGAATCAGGGACAATGTAGAGCGTTCGCGCCGCGTCCTTTTTCGATCAACTTTGATCGCGAAATCCTCTCGCCAGCGGCAAGATGTGGAAAACTTAAGCAAGTCGCCGGAGGCGTGCGCAAGGGACTTTCGGACTATTCGTGTCTTTCCGACTTCTTCGGCAGATGAGAACATCGAAAAACAGCGACACTTTTCTCCGTCATGGTGGAACAACTCCGTTAAGGAATCACATTCTTTGAAGCAATTACTTGTAGGTAATAGTAGAACCGAGTTATAGCAACGGGCAAAGAAGGAGGCTTCCATGGCCATCTTAAGTTCAATTCAAACCAAGACCGGCATTTTATGTCCTGCGCAGCAAGAAGCGTTTGATAACTTAATGGAAGCATTGCCCATTGGAAATGTCTTTGTCGTCTGGTCGGGCGTCGGCATGGGCCGCACAACCATTCTGGAGGAGTTGCATCGCATCAAAGGCGGCGAATTCCTGAAGATGAAAGATTACATTGACGAACTGCGTTTGCAAAATCCACTCGCTATGGATGAAGCACTCGATCAAATAATTATGCGTTCTCTTCTACGCAACGACTTGGTTATTCTCGACGATCTTGATCTCGTCTATAACGTGATTTGTGGTTGCGGTTATGACTCGCCTTATCCAAGATCCAAATACGTCCAAGCCATTCTTACAAAAATTGTCGATTACGTTGTTGCGCACGACAAAAAGATCGTCTTTGGCAATCAGGGAAGTGCTTCAGCCCCGGTGTCCAACAGGTGTTATTATGCGGGATTTCAAAGATTTGAGGCCCCGGATTACGAATTTATTTGTCACGCATATCTCGATGAGAAAGCAAAAAAACTGGACTTCAAGAAAATATTTCGATTCGCTCCTAAACTGCACGCTCACCAATTGAAGAGTGCCAGCGTTTGGTTGCGCCACTCAGAGACATTGGACACTGAGAAATTCATTGAATACTTGCGCAAACGAAAAATGTCGAGCAATGTCGATCTCGCGGAAGTAGAAGCCGTCGATTTGCACTCCCTAAAAGGTCTCGACGCTCTAATTGAGAGCTTGGAAGCGAACATAATAGTACCGTTGGAACGAGACGATCTGGCGAACGAATTCAACATTCAACCGAAGCGCGGCGTGCTCCTGGCAGGTCCGCCTGGTACGGGAAAAACTACTGTTGGACGTGCACTCGCCCATCGCCTGAGAAGCAAATTCTTCTTGATTGATGGCACTTTCATCTCAGGCAGCCGGGACTTCTATCAAAAGGTCGAGCAAGTATTTGAAGCGGCCAAAAATAACGCGCCGTCCATCATATTTATTGACGATAGCGACGTAATTTTTGAGAATAAGGATGATTTCGGACTTTACCGATACCTCTTAACTGCACTTGATGGTCTCGAAAGCGAGAGCAACAAGAGAGTTTGCATCATGATGACGACGATGGACGTGAGCAGTGTGCCGCCTGCTCTTGTGCGCTCAGGGCGCATTGAGCTCTGGCTGGAAACTTGTTTGCCGGATGAAAAAGCACGTCTTGAGATTCTGAGCGATCACTCGAGTAACCTGCCTGCGCAGTTGCGTGGACTGGATGTTGGTCAACTCGCAGCTCAAACCGACGGTTTAACTGGTGCTGACTTGAGGCGGCTGATTGAGGATGGAAAAATTCTCTACGCCTACGACAAGTCGCGAAATCGGGAAACGGAGAATATTCTTGGCTATTTTCAACAAGCAATCGAAACGATACGAAGCAACAAAGAGAAATATTTAGAAGCTGAGGCAAAAAGTAAATCAAAGACAATGGCCTCGGATCCGTTTGCTTTTATGCGTCAGTATCGCGGATACAGCTCTGATAGTGATGACACCCCGGCTTAGACTTGCGGTTGCGGAAAATGCAAGTCGAGGGCGTGCTCCTGACTAGGGTCGTGTCTTAAATATATCTGGCAGAGCCGGATCTTCTTTCCTTAGCATCAATAAAACTCAGCCGAGCACTAAGAGCAACGCGGTTGAATTTGGCGTACTTATGGATGAACCATTTGCACCATATGAGGTGAGGTATAGGCTAAAATATCTGCCCTCCTTATGCGCCCATACTCCATACAAGTCTTCAATAACGTCACCTTGTGCCAGCGGTTATAGCCTTCAACAGACCAAAAGGAAGCGATATAACGTTGCAAATATTTTCTGCTTATGCCGTGGAAATTTCGGACGTAAGTAAAGAACTTATTTACGAGATCATCTGCGTTGGCTGGCACGTTTGCGCTTGATGCTGCGCTGCTCTTATTGCGAATGTACATGTTTCCAGGCAATTTCACTGCCAGACCATTAATCTCAAGCATTCCTAGAGCAGCGCTGAACTGAGGAGTCGATAGCCCGGTTTTTCCTTCCAAGTAGTCAAAAGAAGCCGCTTGGGCTGACAGTAGGTCATACAGTTTTTTCTGCTGGTCGCATTGAAATTCGGGTTCTGAGTCAGGTTGCTCGTCTTCAATAAGTTCGAAAGTAGGATGTTCATCTGCTGTGGTTTTGATACTTCGTTTGCAGATAATCGGATCAAAGTGCGTTGATACCACTTCAAAAAGATCCTTTGTATTCATCTCGCCGTCAATAACGGATTGCACACGTGCGTGGGTTGCCCATGAATTAGAGTAAGAAATGCCGAAAATCTCTGCAAACTCGTTCCTACTGCAAACAACTCGGTCTTCATGGAGCCAGATGACGGCAAACGTTGGCATGAGCGTTTCCAGTCCATGAAAAAACGTTCCGGCTGTGCGCCAAGACTTTCTTCTACAGTTCGAGCATATGAATGAACGCTCTTTCTCACCGGGGGGCTCGGAAAGGCAACCACAGTAATTGCATCGTGCAGGGAATGCGCTGAGACAAGCCCGTTCGTCTGGAAATTGGACAAGAAAATTTTGCAAAGACATAAGCAGCAGTTCTTCGTTCGAAGTATAGATCTCTTGCATAAAATTCAACTCCTGTACTTTCCCTTCTTTTGTATAAAACGTAGGTATCGAGTAAAAAGTTCAATTTGATGCTTTTTTGCAATTGGTTAGAAATTCAAAACGAACTCCGCTAAATCGGGTTTCGATGTTGTCGAAAATAAGGCGGAGCGATATCGGTCGAAAATAATGCGGAGCGATATCGGTTCGAAAATAATGCGCAACGATATCGGTTCGAAAATATTGGGTAGTCATTTATACGTAGCAGATGTCTAAATCTTCAGATGATGATATTCTGCCCCAACACCCCAGTAACGGAGTTCTCGCTCTTGACTTCAGTGCCGGCTCATTCAAATAAGACCCAAATCCACTCGCTGCAAGCTCGCTTTGATGTCGCTCAAACCGTCATCAGAGAAGCAGGTGCGCTGGCAAATGGTTATTTCAAGAAGCTCAGTTCACTGAGTGTTAAATACAAGGGACCGCACGACCTTGTTAGCGAGGCGGATCTAAATACAGAAATCCTGATCCGCGATAGTTTTGCCAAACACTTTCCAGAGGATGCATTTTTCGGTGAAGAGACCGGTCCACAGGCGCTGGATTCTGCGCGTGGGGTGTGGGTTGTCGACCCAATCGACGGCACGCAACCTTTTCTGACGGGTCTTCCGAACTGGTGCATATCCATCGCTTTTGTGTTGGATGGTAAACTCGAATTTGGCCTGGTTTACAATCCGCCGCTTGATGAACTGTTTGTCGGTGGAAGGGATTTCCCTGCCACCGTAAATGGTGACCAATCGCTCCCAATCCTGGACAAGATTTTTCTGCAGGTCTCGTAAGCATCGGTTTTTCGCCAAGATCTCCGCACGAGTTTCTGTTCTCATCATTGTCAAAACTTCTTGAGCAGAAAGGCATGTTTTACCGCAACGGCTCCGGCGCCTTGTCTCTTGTTTATGTCGCGTGTGGACGCCTCCTTGGTCATGTAGAGCCACACATGCACTCGTGGGACTGCCTGGGCGCTATGGCAATTATCGAAGCGGCTGGCGGGCAAGTAAACGACTTCCTAGCCGGCGACGCGCTGCTTAAAGGCAACCGTGTCGTTGCGGGAGGCAAGGCACTGTTTGCTCAGCTGGAAACTTTACTTTAGAGACACTCCAAAGGGTTGCACTAGGGGCAGTGGCACTACATGCGTAATGTTTTTTCCAGTTTCCTTCCCAAACAGATTCCCAATTTGATTCGTTGACGTCCTCTCCGCCCTAAAGG